>CAYOCG010000008.1:51293-56398 GCA_964402435.1 uncultured Halothiobacillus sp.
CGCGGGACGGCGACGCATGCTGCATGGCTTCAACGGCCGTCGCAAGCCCAGCTTCAAGCAGACGTGTATCTGGCACGCTCACAGGCAAGCCACCCAACTCATCCACCAGCATACGCACCACGCCGATAGCCTGCTCCACAAGCTGCAGATCAGCCCCCTGCACCGGTCGGTGCGCCTCATCCGCAGCACGCATCAGGAGCTCGATCTGCTGCACCAGCGCCATCATCTGCGTCGCTTGCGCGGTACGCGAGCCACCCAACAGGGAATGGGTCACCCTCAGTACCTCATGATCGACATACAGCCCACCCTCTTGCTGCCCGCGCGAAACGACACCCTCCAAGTAGTCGAGGTATTCGCTGACCTCGTTGCGGAAGATTTCATACAGCTGCGGATCAATGCGCGGGATGACTGTCGTTGCTTCCACCGGAGCGGCGGAGGCTTCCTGTGTGACCACTTCGGCCACCACGCTCTGCCCTTCCGCCACGGCATGCGCCTGAGCAATGATTGTCTCAACAGCGCTGATCGACACACCCGGCTTGCCTTCGAGGGCATCAAGCAGATGAGCAAAATGCGTCTCCGCCTGCATCAAGAGATCAAGCACGGCGGGGTTCAGCTCAACCGCACCTTCCAGGGCACGGTTGAGCATATGTTCAAACGCCCAGCCAAACTCACCGATGAACGTCGCGCCGATGATGCGCCCACTGCCCTTGATGGTGTGGAACGATCGCCGCAGGTCGGTTAATGCATCACGATCTGCGGGGTCAGCATGCACGGCAGCCAATTGAGCGCGAAGTGCTTCATGAATCTCACGCCCTTCTTCCACGAAGATTTCCAGGATTTCCGCATCGACATCCTCGGGCACGAGACGCGGCACATCGACGGCTGCGATGGACTCTGCAACAGGCTGCGCAGCGGATTGAGACTCATCTGCTCCGGGGACTTGCGCAGCCATTGCAGCATCCTGCACCGTGGTAGGCACGATCGGTGCCAAGGGAGCGACTTCTGGTATGGCGCTCGGCACAGCCATGGGAAGTGGCGGCAAGGTTTCATGGCCATGCATGGCCGATTGCAGTGCAGCTAAAGCGCGCTGACCGGAGGCCAACACCGACTGAGGTGCGCGCTGGAAGTCCCGGAAGTTTTCCAGACCGTATTCCAAGCTGGCAAATACATCCGCCACCTCATCCTGGATGGCAGAGAATGCCCCCGAGTAGGTCGGTAAATGAGCAATACTTTGTTGCAGACCGCTGAGCATGGCATGCCATTCAGGCAGGCCAAGAATGGCAAAACCGGTACCCACGCCACCGAGCAAGGCGGTGACGTCGTCAATATTGAGCTGCGCATCCTGACTGAGCAGACGCTCTTTGGCACGCAGCAGATCCGCCAATGCCTGTTCAATCAGGGCGCGCGTCGCATCCCCCAAAAGCGCGGTTTGATCGGATGCTTCGTCTGCAAGATTGCGCCGCAAGCGGGCAAGCTCGATATCCACCCGCATCAGCGCAGACGCAATATCCTCAAAGTCGGCTTCCGCTAAAGCGGTCGCACCCGCCTCCACGCCGCGCAACCGCAGTACAGCATGCGCCAAGGGCTCGGAGGCATCCCCAAGTTGCAATACATTGAGCGTTGCAGCCAGTTGCTCCAACTCAGGCGCCAAGGCGCATACGGCGGCAGCATCGTTGCTGCGTAACGCCATATCGAAACGATCTTGCAGCGGTGCAAGAAATGCCTGCACCTGATCGGCCGCCTGAACAAAAACCTCGCCATCCGCGACCAACAACAAGCCTTCAGCCTCGGCTATTTTCTCCGCACTTGGCAGTTCCTTTGGCCAACGAATATCGATCAACATCTGTGCCACACTGGGCACGCTGCGCGCTTGCTCCACCAACAGGCGCGTCAGGCTATGAATGATGTCCAAAATTTCCAGCAGCTCGCCGAAGGCAAGCTGCTGCTCACTGCTTTCTGCTCGGCGCTTGAGAAAGCGATTGATTCTGCCCAACAAAGGCTTGAGCTCGTGCGCGTGCATCACGTTGGAATGATGGATGACATGCGCCAGATGCCATGCCGACCACCAAAGCAGCGCTTCCTCACGGGTCGGCGACAGCAACATCGCCTGATGGAACACGGAGGCAACGGCAAGATGCGCCTTGGGATTGCGCTTGAGCCAGGCCACCAGATTCTGATCCAGCCCCAAACGCAACGCGCCCGCTTTGACAAGAAAAGCCGACAACGGCACGGTGCGCACTTCGGCGGGAGATGCTGCCAGCAAGCTGATGTGTTCCAGAAACGTGCGCGCATCGACGACATCCTGCCCTGCGAGGATACGCAGGCGGTTGAAGGCGTCCAACAATGCCAACTCCGTCACCGCACGATCACGCCGCCGCATGTCGACGAACACCCTGAGCCGCAGCAGAGCCAACATCACCGCTTCGACACAAGCCGCATCAGGCTGGATCTGCTTTTGCTGCAACAACTCAAAGACGTACAGAATCTCCAGCAAGCTCAAGCGCGCGGGGGCATCGTCCAGCAAAACAAACAAACCTTGCAGCGATCGCAAATGTTCCTGCGCAGCGAGTAAAGGCTCCTGCGCCTCAGGGTTGGCGACAAATTGCTCGAACGAAGCCTCAATGTGCTTCCATGCCATGTCCAAAGGGGCATGCAACCAAAGCAGCGCAAGAGGCTCTGACGCCACTTCGTCGCGCACCACATGTGGCGCAGTGTCAAACTGGACTTCACTCAACGCATCGTCATTCATGCGAGCAGACTCCATTCACGGGTGTGCCTCGGGTGCGGACGTAAACTTGGAGCTTTTCCGATCACGTGCAGATCATCGCCCCAACCCCGCACCAAACAGACCTGCCAAGGGTTATTGATCATCAGGCAGTTTGAAGCCCGCTACGGAGCTCTGCAGTTCCTGCGACAACTCAGTCAGCTGACCTACCTTGTTGGCCGATACCTGCGCATTCATCGCCGAGACGTTGGTCTCTTCAGAGATCTGACTCATCGCTTCACGAATGCGTGCCGCTTCTTCAAGCTGCTCACGCGCCGCATCAGCAATCGTCCGAATCTGTTCCGCAAGGCTTGCGGATACGGATTCGATTTCTTCCAGCGAGCGGCCGGCGTTCTCAGCGATATGGGCACCTTCCACCACGTTGGCGGTGGTCTGCTCCATGGAGAGCATCGCTTCCTGGGTATCGGATTGAATCGTTTTAACCAGACTTTCGATCTGCTTGGTCGCGTTACCTACACGCTCCGCCAGGCGCTGAACTTCGTCCGCAACCACGGCGAAGCCACGACCCGCATCACCTGCCATCGCCGCCTGAATCGCCGCGTTCAAAGCGAGAATGTTGGTTTGGTCGGCAATGTCGGTAATCAGACCCACGATGTCACCAACTTCCTGAGAGGACTCACCCAGACGCTTGAGGCGCTTGGAGGTATCCTGGATCTGCTCGCGAATGCCCTCCATGCCCTGAATCGTCTGACGCACGGCTTCACCACCCTTACGCGCCACCTCCACCGAGGATGAGGCCACTTCGGAGGACGTCTGCGCGTTTTCGGCCACTTCGCCCACTTTGGTCGCAATCACGCTGACCAGCTCACTGGCCTGCTCGATGCGTTCGGCCTGTTGCTGTGCGGTAGAAGAGAGGCGCAACGAGGATTCCCGTGAATCATTCGCCGCCTCGGACACCTGCACCGAGGTGCGCTTCATCGTGGTCACCAGATCACGCAGTGCGTCGATCGAGTAGTTCACCGAGTCAGCAATCGCACCCGTGATGTCCTCGGTCACCGTAGTGTGCTGCGAGAGATCACCCTCCGCCAAGTTCATCATCTCGTCGAGCAGGCGCAGAATCGCCTGCTGGTTACGCTCATTCTGCAGGCGAGTCGCCTCTTCACGCCGGCGTGCATCACGTACCAGCACCACACCCAGCAACATGACAAACACCAGCGTGGCAGCCGCCAGAACATAGCCGACGATGGTTACAAGCGACAGGTTATCATGCTCACCTACGACCGAAGTATTCAGCGTGCCTGTGGTGGCAATCAAGCTGGTCGAGATCAGATCCGCCTTTTCAAACGCATTCACTGCATCAATCAAGCGCGGACCATCGGCCACGATGACTTGCACCGCCTCGCGTACCGCAGCGTATTGCACGGCCACTTGGCGCAATGCCTCTTTGGCCGCAGGATCCTCAACTTTTTCGAGCCCCGTACCGGCCTTGCCGCTGAGCATAGATTCCATAGAACGCTCGAACAAAGCCGCGTCGCGTCCTAGCTTCTCCAGTGCTACCGTACTGAAACTGCTACCACGCAAGAGTTGCAAGGTGGCAGCCTTGATACGCACAATCAAGAAGCTCTGCCGCTGCGCCAAATAAATCTGTGTCGGACTGGCACCGGCCTTGAGCATCGCCTGCACCACTTCGTCACTCAAACCCGAAATCTCCTGCACACGCTGATCGATCATGTCGGCCGCTTCAGCAATCGCCACATATGAAGATTCGGCCTGCGCGACGTTTTCCAAATTCGGGCGCACATCACCCCAGTTATCAAACACCGGGGTCAGCAGGCTTTGAAACTTAGGTTTGAGCGGCGGCATGCGTGTGGTGGGGTTACCCTCTTTGAGACTTTTGAGCACCCCGTCGAAAATCAAAATCTTGGCTTGCAATGATGTTGCAGCTTCAGCACTACCACGAATGGCACGTACCGCATCGTTCATCATGTCCGGCACGAGACGCTCCGCCTGCGCCGTGGTCAAACGCCACTGCAGGCGGTTGTGATCGACATACGCCACGTAACTGAAGGTTGCGATCGTCGCCAGCAGCATCAAAACCGCGGCCACCATCAACGGTATGATGTAGCGTCCTAGCCCTTTCGCCTGTGCTTGCGTGCCCTGTGCCATGCCTCGTTCCTCTTTTAGTGCCCTTTAACGCCCGTCTCAGCGCGTACCCAAATGCAAAAAATCAAATCCAAGTCTTTACGACGACAATGCGGAAACCGCCAGAATCGCCTCACCGTGAAGCAGTTTTTGTAAATCCAGAATCTTCCATGAGCGCCACGGTTCAACCACCTCTTCCGTGACCAGTTCGCTCATCTCCGCCGATGGCTCGACAAAC
>CAYOCG010000009.1:0-55107 GCA_964402435.1 uncultured Halothiobacillus sp.
AAGAAGGTCTGCGCTTCGCGATCCGCGAAGGCGGCCGTACCGTCGGCGCGGGCGTCGTGTCCAAGATCCTTGTGTAAACAAGGCGTTATCGCTGTTTCGAGTGTAAATGAATGGCTAAGCAAACTATCCGTATCCGCCTCAAGTCATTCGATCATCGTTTGATTGATCGTTCGGCTGGCGAGATTGTTGATTCAGCCAAGCGCAGTGGTGCGCGTGTCAAGGGTCCGATCCCTTTGCCCACCAAGATCGAGCGCTTTACTGTGCTGACCTCGCCGCATGTTAATAAAGATGCGCGTGATCAGTACGAGCTCCTGACCCATAAGCGCTTGCTGGAAATTGTTGATCCGACGGATAAAACCGTTGATGCATTGATGAAGCTGGATCTCGCCGCAGGCGTGGACGTGCAAATCAAGCTTAACTAAACAGAAAATCTCTGTTATAGTGCAAAACTCGCTCGACCCGGAGTGCTTTTGAGTCCTCCGGGTCGGTGTTTTTGGTTGATGTTGATTGGATTAGGAAGGCGCTGGTCAATCGTAATTGGCGCTGTAACGAGGAAAAATCATGTCACTAGGTTTAGTGGGTCGTAAGGTCGGCATGACCCGTATCTTTGATGATGCGGGCGCGTCGGTGGCGGTCACCGTGATTGAAGTCCTGCCCAACCGAGTCACCCAGGTGAAGAATCTGGATGTCGATGGTTATGAGGCGCTTCAGGTGACTACGGGTGTGCGTCGAGCATCCCGAGTAACGTCAGCAGCTGCTGGGCATTTTGCCAAGGCTGGCGTTGAGGCGGGTCGCGGTCTTTGGGAGTTCCGTGTCGATGGTGGGACTTTGGGGCAATACGCTCCCGGTGCAGAGATTACTGTCGAATTGTTGGCGGATTGCCCGGCCGTTGATGTGACCGGTGTCAGCATTGGTAAAGGTTTTGCTGGTACGGTCAAGCGCCACAACTTCCGTACGCAAGATGCAACACACGGTAACTCGCGTTCGCATCGTGTGCCCGGTTCTATTGGTCAGCGTCAGACCCCGGGACGTGTCTGGAAGGGTAAGCGCATGTCAGGTCACATGGGTGATGAGCAGGTTACTGCACAGAACCTCAAGGTGGTGCGTGTGGATGCCGCTCGTGGCTTGTTGTTGGTCAAGGGTGCGGTTCCTGGCTCTGAAGGTGGCGATCTGATTGTCCGCCCCTCGATTAAAGCGGGAGGGGCTAAGTAATGGAAATGAAACTTCAAGCGGGTGGCACGCTGCAGCTTTCGGATGCCGTATTCGCGCGCGATTTCAATGAAGGTCTGGTTCACCAAGCCGTTGTTGCCTACATGGCTGCAGCGCGCCAAGGTACCAAGGCACAGAAGACACGCTCCGAAGTGAGTGGTGGTGGTATCAAACCGTGGAAGCAGAAAGGCACTGGGCGTGCGCGTTCTGGTACTACACGTGGTCCGCTGTGGCGTACGGGTGGTCGTGCGTTTGCTGCGCAACCGCGCAACTTTGAACAAAAAATCAACCGCAAAGCCTATCGTGTGGCGATGAGTGCGATTTTCTCTGAGCTGATCCGTCAAGATCGCTTGGTGGTGGTGGATTCGATCGATGTCGAAGCGCCGAAGACCAAGTTGGTTGCGGGTCTCCTTGCAGGCATGGGTCTGAGTGGCGTGACGCTGCTGGTTCCCGAAGCTGTGAGTGAAAATCTGTATCTTGCTGCACGCAATCTGGGTGACGTGGGTGTGCTTGATCCGCTGTCGTTGGATCCGGTGAGTCTGGTGGGTTCTGATCATGTCGTCATCACCCCCGCAGCACTGAAAATGGTGGAGGAGTGGCTGTCATGAATGCAGAGCGTATTTTGCAGGTATTGCGAGCCCCGCAGGTCACAGAAAAGGCTTCATTGGTGAACGCCGAGGCCGGTCAGCACGTGTTCAAGGTTGCAACAGATGCAACCAAGGATGAGATCAAGCTGGCTGTTGAGTCCTTGTTCAAGGTCAATGTTGAGCAGGTGCGAGTGCTTAACGTCAAGCCGAAGTTGAAGCGTTTCCGCGCGCGTGAAGGTGCGCGTAAGGCGTGGAAAAAGGCTTACGTCAAGCTGGCAGCTGGTCAGACCATTGATTACGGCGTTAACGCTTAATTCTGCGAGGTTGAATCGTTATGGCTCTTATTAAAGCTAAGCCGACTTCGCCAGGGCGTCGCGGCGCAATCATGATCGACAAGTCGCACCTGTGGAAAGGTGCGCCGTTTGCCGCTCTGGTTGAAAAGAAAACAAAAAGTGGTGGGCGTAACCACTACGGTCGTATCACCACCCGTCACATCGGTGGTGGGCACAAGCAACAATACCGTGTGATCGACTTCAAGCGCGACAAGGACGGTATTCCTGCTGTCATCGAGCGCGTAGAGCACGATCCCAACCGTACTGCGCACATTGCCCTGCTCAAGTATGCAGATGGTGAGCGTCGCTACATTCTGGCGCCCAAGGGTAGCAAGGTGGGTGATGAAGTGCTCTCAGGTGTGGACACCCCCATCAAGCCGGGCAACTGCATGCCGCTGCGTTTGATCCCTGTGGGTTCCACCATTCACGCCATCGAGTTGAAGCCTGGTCGTGGTGCGCAGATGGCACGTAGCGCTGGTGCGTCGGCTCAGTTGGTTGCGCGTGAAGGTGTGTACGCCACCCTGCGCCTGCGCTCGGGTGAAATGCGCAAAGTGCATGTTGAGTGCCGCGCCACCTTGGGTGAAGTGAGTAATCACGAGCACAACCTGCGCAATTACGGTAAAGCGGGTGCCAAGCGCTGGTTGGGTATTCGGCCAACTGTGCGTGGTGTGGTCATGAACCCGGTCGATCACCCGCACGGCGGTGGTGAAGGTCGTACCTCAGGTGGTCGTCATCCGGTCACGCCATGGGGTATTCCGACCAAGGGTTACAAGACGCGCAATAACAAGCGTACAGATAAGTTCATCGTGCGTCGTCGCACGAAGTAATTGAGGTAATTCAAGGTGCCACGTTCATTGAAAAAAGGTCCATTCGTGGATCATCACCTTTTCAAGAAGGTTGAGGACGCGCTCCAGGCGGGCAACAAGCGTCCCATTAAAACCTGGTCACGCCGCTCTATGATCCTGCCAAACTTTGTTGGACTGACTTTTGCCGTACACAACGGCAAGCAGCACGTGCCTGTGCTGGTCACCGAGCAAATGGTAGGTCATAAGCTTGGCGAATTTTCCCCCACGCGCACCTTTAAGGGGCATGTGGCGGACAAGAAGTCCAAGCGTTAAGGAGTGGAAGTGATGCAAGCTGTTGCTGTTCATAAATATGCACATATTTCACCGCAAAAGGTTCGTCTGGTGGCGGATCTTGTTCGTGGTAAGCATGTGGCTGATGCCCTTCAAATCCTCAAGTTCACCAACAAAAAGGCCGCTGGCCTGGTGAGCAAAGTGATTCAGTCGGCCATTGCCAATGCCGAACACAATGCAGGTGCCGATATCGACGCATTGCACGTCGCTGTGATTCAGGTGGACGAGGGTCCTATGATGAAGCGTCTGCATGCGCGCGCTAAAGGTCGTGCAAACCGCATCGTGAAGCGTACCAGTCACATCAATGTGACTGTCGCTGAGAAATAAGGGAACATTCGCATGGGTCATAAAGTTCATCCAACGGGTTTCCGTCTTGGTATCTCAACCGACTGGAATTCCACCTGGTTTGCAGATAGCAAGTCGTACGCCAAGTACCTGAATAATGACATTCAGGTGCGTAACTATCTGAAGAAGAAGCTGGCGCACGCCTCAGTCAGCAAGATTCGCATTGAGCGCCCGGCGCGCTCGGCCTTCATCACCATCCATACCGCGCGTCCTGGTATTGTGATTGGCAAGAAGGGTGAGGATATCGAGCGTCTGCGCGCTGAAGTCGCCCCGATGCTTGGTCTTGAGGTGTCGAATATCAAGATCAACGTCGAAGAGATTCGTAAGCCTGAAACCGACGCACAGCTGATCGCTGAAAGCATCACCCAGCAGCTCGAAAAGCGCATCATGTTCCGTCGTGCGATGAAGCGTTCGGTGCAGAACACCATGCGAGCAGGTGCGCAGGGCGTAAAGATCACCATGTCAGGTCGTCTTGGCGGTGCAGAAATTGCTCGTGTCGAGTGGGTGCGTGAAGGTCGCGTACCGTTGCACACACTGCGTGCAGATATCGACTTCGGCTTTGCTGAAGCGGCGACCACTTACGGCATCATCGGCGTGAAAGTGCTGGTGTACAAAGGCGAAGTGTTCGGCGTGCAGGATGCCGCTGCGAAGAAAGCCAAGGGCTGAGGATTAAGCGATGCTGTTGCCAAAAAGAACGAAATTTCGTAAGCAATTCAAAGGCAAAAACCGTGGCCTGGCTCAAGTCGGTAACGAAGTGAGCTTTGGTGAGTTTGGTTTGAAATCGCTGGAGCGCGGCAACCTGACCTCACGTCAGATTGAATCAGCGCGTCGTGCGATCACCCGTAAAGTTCGCCGCGGTGGCAAGTTGTGGATTCGTGTGTTCCCCGATACGCCGATTACCACCAAGCCGCTTGAAGTGCGTATGGGTAAAGGGAAGGGTAGCGTTGAGTACTGGGTTGCCAAGATCCAACCCGGCAAGATGCTGTATGAAATTGAAGGTGTCTCTGAGGAGATCGCGCGTGAGGCGTTTAGCCTGGCCGCGGCCAAGCTTCCGGTGAAGACCACCTTTGTCAGCCGGACGATCATGTGATGAAAGTAAGTGAAATGCGTGGCAAGTCTGTGGACGAGCTGAACCAAGAGCTGCTTGCTTTGCGCAAGGAGCAATTCAATTTGCGTATGCAGGCGGGTCTTTCTCAGCCTGTTAAACCCCACCAGATCCGTCTTGTTCGTCGTGCGATTGCACGTATCAAGATGGTTCTTGGCGAGAAGGCGGAGGGTTGATCATGACTGATAAGACCAAGAGCACCCTCCTGGGTACGGTCGTAAGCGACAAGATGGATAAATCCATCACCGTGCTGATCGAGCGTCGTGTCAAGCATCCGGTGTACGGCAAATACATGACCCGTTCCACCAAGCTGCATGTGCATGATGAAAACAATGAATCCCGCGCCGGAGACAAGGTGGAGATCGTCGAGTGCCGTCCGATGTCCAAAACCAAGGCGTGGAACCTGCTGCGTGTTGTTGAACGCGCTGCGGCTGAGTGAGGGTTGATCCATGATTCAGATGCAATCCGTTCTTGACGCTGCTGATAATAGCGGCGCCAAAAAAGTTCAATGTATCAAGGTATTGGGCGGCTCGCATCGTCGCTATGCCGCAGTGGGTGATGTCATCAAGGTGAGCATCAAAGATGCCATCCCGCGTGGCAAAGTCAAAAAAGGCGATGTGTACAACGCCGTGGTTGTGCGTACTGCGAAAGGCATTCGCCGTCCCGATGGATCGGTCATCCGTTTTGATGGCAATGCCGCAGTTTTGCTGAATAACAAGCTCGAGCCGATTGGCACGCGCATCTTTGGACCAGTCACCCGTGAGCTGCGCGGTGAGAAGTTCATGAAGATCGTGTCACTTGCGCCCGAAGTGCTCTAAGTGGGAGTGCGAGTTCATGCGTAAAATTCGTAAGGGCGATGAAGTCATCGTCACTACCGGAAAGGATAAAGGCCGTCGTGGTTCTGTCCTTAAAGTCGGCGCAGACAACCGTATCGTCGTGCAGGGCGTGAATCTGGTGAAAAAGCATCAGAAGCCCAATCCGATGGTCGGCGTGCCCGGCGGTATCATCACCAAGGAAATGCCCATGGATATTTCCAATGTGATGTTGTTCAACCCCGCGACGCAGAAAGGCGATCGCGTAGGCTTTCGTGTATTGGAAGATGGACGCAAAGTGCGTTTCTTCAAATCCAATGGCGAAGTCGTTGACGCTTAAGGTGCAGTCATGTCGAGACTACAAGATTTCTATCGTCAAACCGTTGTCAAGCAATTGCAGGACAAGCTCGGCATCACCAATGTGATGGCAGTCCCCCGCTTGGAAAAGATCACGCTGAACATGGGCTTGGGTGATTCCGCGCGTGACAAAAAGGTGATCGAAAACGCAGTGGCTGAGCTTTCTGCGATTACCGGTCAGAAGCCGGTCGTGACGTATGCGCGCAAATCCATTGCGGGCTTCAAGTTGCGTGATGGTATGCCTCTGGGCGTCAAGGTCACACTGCGTCGTGCGCAGATGTACGAATTCCTTGACCGTCTGATCAACATCACCACACCACGTATCCGTGACTTCCGTGGTCTGAATCCGAAGTCATTCGATGGCCGTGGCAATTACAGCATGGGTGTGCGTGAGCAGATCATCTTCCCGGAAATCGATTACGACAAGATCGATATGCTGCGTGGTATGGATATCACCATCACGACCTCTGCACGCTCGGACGAACATGCCCGTGCGCTGCTCGATGCCTTTAATTTTCCTTTCCGTCGCTGAGGTAGATATCCATGGCAAAAACATCCATGTTGATGCGCGAACTGAAGCGCGAAAAGCTCGTTGCCAAGTACGCCAACAAGCGTGCTGAGTTGAAAAAGGCCATGCTCGCTCCGGATATTTCCTTTGAAGAGCTGCTGGCCATCAACGCCAAACTGAGTCGTATGCCGCGCGATTCGAGCAAGTGTCGTCTGCGCAATCGCTGCGCGATCACTGGTCGTCCCAAAGGCGTGTACAGCAAGTTTGGCCTTGGTCGTAACAAACTGCGCCAGCACACCATGCAGGGTGATGTACCCGGTCTGCGCAAGGCCAGCTGGTAAGCACGAGGTAATTTTATGAGTATGAGTGATCCAATCGCCGATATGTTGACCCGTGTTCGTAACGGTCAACTGGCGGGAAAAAGTGAGGTATCTCTGCCATCTTCCAAGTTGAAGGTGGCGATTTGCCAAGTTTTGAAGGACGAAGGTTACATCAGTGATTTCGTTGTGGTTGGGGATGTGCGTCCAACCATGACCGTCAAGTTGAAGTATTTTGAAGGCCGTCCGGTCATTGAAAAAATTCAGCGTGTAAGCCGTCCTGGCTTGCGTATCTTCCGTGGTGCCAGCGAACTGCCCAAGGTGATGGGCGGTTTGGGCGTTGCGATTGTTTCCACATCGCAAGGCGTGATGACGGATCGTCAAGCGCGCGCCGCAGGCCAGGGCGGAGAAGTTCTCTGCACGGTCAGTTAACGTAATTAAGGTATTTACAATGTCTCGAGTTGCTAAACAACCCATCACAGTACCCAAGGGTGTCGAGGCGGTACTGGATGGCGAATTCCTTCGGGTCAAGGGCCCGAAGGGTGCACAGGAACTGCGTATCCATCCGCAGGTTGCTGTGAAGATCACAGACGGTGTGATCCACTTTGAGCCTCAGCAAGCTGCCCAATCTGCGGATGCGCTTGCTGGAACCATGCGTGCCGTGGCACAAAATATGGTAACCGGCGTTCTTTCAGGTTTTGAGCGTCGCCTGCAACTGGTGGGTGTAGGTTATCGTGCGCAAGCGCAAGGCACCACGGTCAACCTGTCTCTTGGTTATTCTCATCCAATCAATTACGCATTGCCTGCGGGCGTGACGGCAGAAACCCCCTCGCAAACTGAAATCATCATCAAGGGTGTTGATAAGCAGTTGGTTGGCCAAGTGGCTGCGGAGATTCGCGGATACCGTCCGCCAGAGCCTTACAAAGGCAAGGGCGTGAAGTATGCCGACGAAACCATCGTCCGCAAGGAAGCCAAGAAGAAATAAGGCCAGGTGAGGGTTTAACGTATGAATCTGAAAAAAGTACAGCGTCTTCGTCGGGCGCTGAAAAGCCGCGCAAAAATGAGCGAGCTGAATATGCCGCGTTTGTGTGTCAATCGCACACCGCGTCATATCTATGCACAAATCATTTCCGCGGATGGTGCGCACGTTGTAGCCAGTGCTTCAACCGTGGCTTCTGATGTGAAGTCAAGCGTCAAATACACCGGTAACGCCGACGCGGCCGTAGCAGTGGGTCGCATGATCGCTGAGCGTGCCAAGGCTGCCGGCGTCGAAGTTGTTGCGTTTGACCGTTCAGGCTTCAAGTATCATGGTCGAATCAAGGCGTTGGCCGATTCGGCGCGTGAGCATGGGCTTAAATTCTAATTAGGATGTCACGATGAAGAATGAAGCCAACAACATCGTCAACGATGGAATGATTGAGAAGCTGGTTGCTGTCAACCGTGTTTCCAAGACTGTGAAAGGCGGTCGTATTTTTTCTTTCACCGCGCTCACCGTCGTGGGTGATGGCAATGGCCGCGTCGGCTTTGGTTATGGCAAGGCGCGCGAAGTGCCCGCTGCCGTGCAGAAGTCCATGGAAAAGGCACGTCGTAACATGTTTGATGTTGCGGTAAGCAACGGCACATTGCAATACGACGTGAAGGGTGTGCATGGTGCTGCGCATGTATTCATGAAGCCTGCCAGCGAAGGTACCGGTCTGATCGCCGGTGGTGCGATGCGTGCCGTCTTCGAAGCAGTGGGTGTGCGTAATGTGTTAGCCAAGTGCGTAGGTACACGTAATCAAATGAACATGATTCGTGCCACGATTAATGGTCTGCGCACCATGAATTCGCCTGAGCGTGTTGCTGCGAAACGCGGCAAGCGCGTTGAAGATATTCTGGGGTAATGCCATGTCAGAAGTTGCGAAAATCAAAGTCACTCTGGTGAAGAGTCCGGCGGGTCGCCTGCAAGCACATAAGGCTTGCGTGCGTGGATTGGGTCTGCGTCGCATCAACCATACTGTTGAAGTGATCGATACCCCGGAAAACCGCGGCATGATTAACAAGGTGCATTACCTTCTGAAAGTTGTAGGTGCCTGATAATGAAACTCAATGATTTGAAGCCCGCTGAAGGTAGCAAATTTGCTCGCCGTCGCGTCGGGCGTGGTATTGGCTCGGGTCTGGGTAAAACTTCCGGCCGTGGCCACAAAGGTCAGCATTCACGCGCTGGGCATTTCAAGACCGGCTTTGAAGGCGGCCAAATGCCGATGCAGCGTCGTCTGCCGAAGTTTGGTTTTATTACCTTGAAGTCACTCATCAGTGCAGAAGTTCCTCTTTCCGCGCTGAACAAGGTCGATGGCGAAGTGAGCCTGCAAAGCCTTAAGGACGCTGGACTGATTCGTCGTGATGTACGTCATGTCAAAGTCGTTCTTTCCGGTGCGGTTAATAAACCCGTGGTGGTGCGCGGTCTGCGCGTCACCAAGGGCGCGGCTGAGGCGATCGCCAACGCTGGCGGACGTGTGGAGTAATCTGTGTCCACGCAAACAACTCTTTCTGGCCTGGCGGGCTCCGGCAAGTTCACCGAACTTCGCCAGCGCCTTTTGTTCGTTGTTGGCGCGCTGATTATTTACAGAATAGGCACGTTTATCTCTCTGCCGGGCATCGACTTGGCTGTTATGCAGGCTTTGTTTGATCAGTCGCGGGGTTCAATCCTGGAAATGTTCAACATGTTTTCAGGTGGCGCGCTGTCGCGCATGTCGATTTTTGCCTTGGGCGTCATGCCCTACATTTCGGCTTCGATTATTGTTCAGCTGCTCACCCACGTGGTGCCGCAGTTTGAACAGTTGAAGAAAGAGGGCGATGCCGGCAAGCGTAAGATCACGCAATACACCCGTTATGGCACCTTGGTACTTGCTTTGTTTCAGGCACTGGGGATTGCCATTGCATTGCAAAGCCAGCAGGTCGGCTCCAATCCCTTGGTGATGAATCCTGGCTTGATGTTCCTGTTCACCGCGACTGTGTCTCTGGTAACGGGCACCATGCTGTTGGTGTGGCTTGGTGAGCAAATTACAGAGCGGGGTATCGGCAACGGTATTTCCTTGATTATCTTCGCCGGTATTGTCGCGGGTTTGCCTGCTGCGTTCGCTGGTACATTTGAGTTGGTGCGCACCGATCAGATGAGCATCCTTGTGCTTCTGTTGTTGATGGTGCTGGCCGTCGCGGTCGTGGCATTCGTTGTTTTCGTTGAGCGTGGCCAGCGCCGCATCACCGTGAACTATGCCAAGAAGCAACATGGCGGTCAGATGATGGGCGGTCAGTCTTCGTTTCTGCCGCTCAAGCTGAATATGTCGGGGGTCGTTCCGCCGATCTTTGCTTCGAGCATCATCTTGTTCCCGGCCACCATTGCTGACGTATTCGGTCGCTCAGAGAACATGCTTTGGCTGAAGGATATCGCGACCACAATTTCACCTGGCCAGCCGCTTTACCTCTTGCTCTATGCATCAGCGATTGTTTTCTTTGCGTTTTTCTATACCGCATTGGTTTTCAACGCGCGAGAAACAGCAGATAACCTCAAGCGCTCGGGTGCGTTCATTCCTGGGATTCGTCCCGGGGAAAATACGGCACGTTATGTCGATGGCGTTTTGACGCGCCTGACATTCTGGGGGGCGATTTACATCACCCTGGTCTGCCTCTTGCCAGAGTTTTTGATTCTTTACTGGAATGTACCGTTCTACTTTGGTGGTACGTCCTTGTTGATTATCGTTGTTGTCATCATGGACTTTATCGCTCAGGTGCAGTCCCATCTCATGTCGCATCAATATGATGGACTCATGCGCAAAGCACATTTGCGCGGCTTGGGTGGTCGGTAATTGATCTGTTGATTTGAACTATGCCGGGATGTATCATCCCCGGCTTTCCGTTTTAGTTGGGGTTAAATATGGCTCGTATTGCTGGTGTAAACATTCCGGTGAACAAGCATGTAGTGATCGCGCTCACCGCGGTGTATGGCATCGGGCCGACCCGCGCGAAGCAGATTTGTGCACATGCCAATGTTCGTCCGGATGCCAAGGTTAAAGATTTGGTTGAAAGCGAAGTCGAGGCGCTGCGCGCTGAGGTCGCCAAATTCACCGTTGAAGGTGATCTTCGTCGCGAAGTATCCATGAGCATCAAGCGTTTGATGGACATGGCTTGCTATCGTGGTCTGCGTCATCGTCGTGGCCTGCCTGTGCGTGGTCAACGTACGAAAACCAATGCACGTACCCGCAAGGGTCCGCGCCGCCCGATCAAGAAGTGATTCGGGCTCAATGCTCAACATCAAGAGTAGGATTTAATGGCTAAAACATCTGCGCCTGTGCGCAAAAAAGTGAAGAAGGTCGTCACCGACGGCCTTGCGCATATCCATGCGTCCTTTAATAACACCATCGTCACCATCACTGATCGTCAGGGCAATGCCCTTGCGTGGGCGACGTCGGGTGGTTCCGGTTTCCGTGGCTCGCGTAAAAGTACGCCATTTGCTGCCCAGGTTGCAGCTGAACGTGCCGGTGAAGCAGCCAAGGCCTACGGCCTGAAGAATCTTGACGTGCTTGTCAAAGGTCCGGGGCCGGGTCGCGAGTCGGCTGTACGTGCGTTGAATAACATCGGTTACAAGGTCAACAACATCGTTGACGTGACGCCGATTCCGCACAATGGCTGCCGCCCGCCCAAGCGTCGTCGCGTGTGACGGAGGATAGAAAATCATGGCACGTTATATTGGTCCAAAATGCAAACTGAGCCGTCGCGAAGGCACTGATTTGTTCCTCAAGTCGGGTGCTCGTGCACTGGATTCCAAATGTCACCTCGATCGCGCACCTGGGCAGCATGGTGCTTCTGGTCGTCGTCCAAAAATTTCCGATTATGCGATCCAGCTGCGCGAAAAGCAGAAGCTGCGTCGTATCTACGGTGTTCTTGAGCGTCAGTTCCATAACTACTACGTCAAGGCAAGCTCGCTGAAGGGCTCCACGGGTGAGAACCTGCTGCGCCTTCTTGAGTCACGCTTGGATAATGTCGTTTACCGTATGGGGTTTGCCTCCACCCGCGCTGAAGCGCGTCAGCTTGTTTCGCATAAAGCGATTACAGTTAATGGTCAAGCGGTGAACATCCCGTCCTATCAGGTACAACCTGAAGACGTGGTTGCTGTGCGTGAGTCTTCGCGTCAGCAGCAACGCATCAAGGATGCACTTGATCTTGCCTCCCGCCGCACTGAAATCACTTGGATCAGTGTTGAGACCAGCAAGTTTGAGGGTGTGTTCAAGCGCCTGCCTGATCGTGCGGATCTGCCGGCAGACATCAACGAGTCTCTCGTTGTTGAACTTTACTCGAAGTAATTCAGGGGTTCCCTTTTGATGCAGGACAATATCAATGAGCTGCTGAGCCCGCGCTCAATTCAGGTTCGTTCGCACAACACGCGCTCAGCGCGTGTAGTTCTCGAGCCGCTTGAGCGTGGCTTTGGCCACACCTTAGGAAATGCGCTGCGTCGGATTCTCTTGTCTTCCATTCCAGGTACGGCAGTGGTCGAGGCAGAAATCGAGGGTGTGGTGCATGAGTACACCGCCCTTGAAGGGGTGCAGGAAGATGTGATTGAGATTTTGCTCAATCTCAAAGGCCTTTCCCTTGCTTTGCATGGTCGTGCATCTTCGACCTTAAGCCTGCGCAAGAAGGGTCCATGTGTCGTTACCGCTGCTGATTTGAGTGGTGATGCATCGGTAGAAGTGTTGAATCCGGAACATGTCATTGCCCACCTCAACAAGGAAGGCGAGTTGAACATGACGCTCAAGGTCGAGCTTGGCCGTGGTTATGTTCCTGCTGCAACACGTCGTGATGCCTCTGAGGAGACGTCCTCCGTCGGTCGCTTGCGTCTGGACGCTTCGTTCTCGCCGGTTACCAAAGTGGCCTACGCCGTAGAGCGTGCGCGTGTTGAGCAGCGCACGGACTTGGACTCGCTGGTTCTGGACATCGAAACGGACGGCTCGATTTCACCGGAGAACGCCATTCGCAAGGCAGCGGGCATCCTGCGCGATCAGCTTGCGGTCTTTGTGGATTTGAACACTGAGGCACAGGATCGTCCAGTGGTGCGAGAAAGCGGTGTTGCGCCGATTCTTTTGCGCCCTGTGGATGATCTTGAGCTGACTGTCCGCTCCGCCAACTGCCTCAAGGCTGAAAACATCTACTTTATCGGTGACCTTGTGCAGCGCTCCGAAATGGAGTTGTTGAAGACACCAAATCTTGGCAAAAAATCACTGACCGAGATCAAAGATGTACTCGCCAAGCATGGCTTGTCTCTTGGTGTTACCCTCGACAGTTGGCCGCCGGTCGAACTTCAAAATTTGTCTGACAAGTCCGCCTGATCGGGTGGACACGTTGTAGGAATTCATATTTATGCGCCATCGTAATATCGGTCGCCAACTGAGCCGCGATAGTTCTCATCGCAAGCTTATGTTGCGCAACATGACCAACTCGCTCTTCTTGCATGAAATCATCCGCACCACCGTGCCTAAGGCGAAGGAGCTTCGTCGCTTGGCCGAGCCCCTGATCACTTTGGGTAAGAACGACAGCGTTGCTGCTCGTCGTCGTGCGTTTGCTAAAACACGTGACGATGCAATTGTCGCCAAGTTGTTTACTGATTTGGGGCCGCGCTTCAAGACCCGCCCAGGTGGTTACATTCGCATCATGCGCTGTGGATTCCGTCCAGGTGACAATGCGCCGATGGCTTATGTTGAACTGGTCGATCGTGCAAACGCCGTTGAGGCAGTAGACGCCGAATAAGCCCTAATCTTTTACTAGCCTCAGACAAAAGCCGGGAAATTCCCGGCTTTTTTGTTGCATTTGCAAACTCTTAAAAAGTCTTATTTAAGGCCGGTCAAAGAGAGCCTCGGGTGTCTTGCAACAATTATTCTTCTTTACCCGGTCTGATGGTTTGTGGGCAGCCTACCGACACTTTTGGGCGATGCGCACCGTCGGCGCGAATGGCCGTGAGTTGTCCGCCCCATAGGCATCCGGTGTCCATGGCATAAGCATGGACATATGCGGTGTCTAGCTCAATGATACCCAGCGTTGACCAATGGCCAAAATAGACACAAGCGCCAAGCGTTGAACGCGGCACTGCAAACCATGGGATTAGGTCTGATCCGGCGCGTGCAGGTGAGCATTTGTGCTTAAACTCCATGCGCCCATCCGCAGTGAGATAGCGCATGCGCGTAAACGCGTTGATGGTGTAGATCATCCTCTGTTGTGGGGTGAGATCATCGCTCCAGCGATCCGGCTGGTCGCTATACATGGCCTCAAGTAGCCCGATGAAATTCTCACCCGCCAGCTCGTCTTCGACTTCCCGCGCGCGGAGTGCGGCGTCTTCGATTGACCATTGAGGTGGAATGCCGGCATGCACCATCAGCGATTGGATTTTAGGGTCAACGTGCAACAGCGGGCGGGTACGCAGCCAATGGAGCAAAAGGTCGCGATCATGCGCCTGCAAAATCGCGTCCAGCGTATCCTTACCCTTGCTTTTGCGTCCCGTAAAAGCAACGGCCAGTAGGTGCAGATCGTGGTTGCCTAAAAGTGTGATGGCTGATGTGCCGAGATCGCGGATAAAGCGTAAGGTTTCCAGCGACTGTGGGCCGCGATTGACGATATCTCCTACGAACCAGAGTTGATCGCGTGCTGGATCAAACTGAAGTTTGTCGAGTAGTTGTTGCAGTGGCGTCAGGCAACCCTGCAAATCCCCGATGACATAGATGGCCATGCTTTATGCCACCTTGCTGAGGATGATGTGCCTAAACCAGCCGCGAAATAGCGCCGCTTCATCATGCACAACTTTCGCTTGAGTATAGGGTGCGAGGATGCTTTCAAACACGACGTCGGTGCGCGTGGCGATGTGACGGCTCAATCGATTCAATGCCCTGCGCAAAGGTGCTTTTTGTCCTGGATGCAGAAATTTGTCGAGAATGAGGATGTCGCCACCCGGTTTGAGTACGCGCAAGGCTTCACCCAGTGCACGCTGTGGGTCAGGGACGACGGCGAGAATCAAATGCATCACGACGCGGTCGAAGCTGGCATGGTCAAAGGGCAACTGCATAACATCTCCTTCGACAAGTTGTAGCCGCAGCGGGAAACGTTCACCACGTGATTGCGCACGACGTAACATGGCAGGCGTGATGTCAACGCCCGTGTAGCAGGCGTTGGATGGAAGATAGGGCATGTCCAATCCGCTGCCAATGCCACAAATCAGGGTTTTCTTGTCCTGCCAATCATCCAGCAGATTGAGGCTGTGCTGGCGCGCGCGCTGCATGGCGCCTAGACCCAGTATATGGTCGTAAATGGGTGCCCAGAGGGTGTAGGCGTAGCGCAGACCGCGCGTTGATGGTGGCGTGGTGTTCAATGTAATACGCGCGGTATCGACAAGGTGAAGCAAGGGATGGGGACGATAAAACGTTCGCCGCTTGCGCTGACAAAAAGATAATCACCCTGCATGGTGCCCACCGGCGTGGGGATCACCGCCCCGCTGGAATAGGTATAGCTTTCGCCGGGTTCGATCAAGGGCTGATCACCCACCACGCCAGGACCACGGACGATCTCGGTCTGTCCGTCGGCGTGAGTGATGATCCAGTGCCGTTCCAGCAGACGAGCGGCTTCTGACCCATGGTTGTGCAGGGTGATGGTGTAAGCAAACACATAGCGCTGCTGAGCCGCATCCGAATGCTCCTCAAGAAAGCGTGGCTCGGGCGTGACTTCGATTTTGGGAAAGGTTTGGCTCATGGCGGGGCGAGTCGACTGCCCGCGGCCTGATCGACATGCCACTCCAGCGGGGCGATGCGTTGCAAGCGGGCAATGGGTAGGTTGGAATCAGGGGTATGCCACACGGAATGCAGGGTGTCGCGCTTGTCCTCGCCGCTGACCAGTACAATCCGTTGACGTGCGTGGGCAATCACACGTTGCCCGAGTGAGATGCGCCAGCTGTGCAGCTTTTCGACATACACCGGCAGCACCAAGCGCTCACGATCCTCCGCGGCGAGTGTGCCGGGGAAAAGCGAAGCATAATGACCATCAGCACCCATGCCGAGCAGAACCAGATCAAAGCGCGGTGGCAAGTTGCACTCATCATCACAGAGCCGCTCCCTAAGCAGGCGGGCATAGTACTCTGCGTCCTGTGTGGGGTGCTCGGGATGATGCACCATGGGGAAAAATCGAGGCGGGTGGGGCAAGTGATCCAGCAAGGTTTCATGGATCATGCGCGCGTTGCTGTCTGTATGCTCGGCTGGCACGCAGCGCTCGTCACCGAGATAGAGTTCCGTGTGTTGCCAGGGCAGGCGATCTCGCCATGCAGGGCAGGCAAGCAGGGTGTACAAGGTGCGCGGCGTACGGCCGCCGGAAAGGGCGACGCAAAAGCGGCCACGGTGCTCGATCGCATGCGCTGCGAGGCTGCACCAACGCTCGGCAACGGCGTTGGCGAGGTGTTCAACATCCGCGTGCAAGTTGAGATTTTGCATCATCATGTCCTTCAACCTACATGCCGGAGGCCACGCGGCTGAGCGCCGCAAATGCGTGCAGGCTCAGGGTTTCGGCGCGCTGCTGCGCATCCACCCCGGCACGCGCGAAGTCGGCCTCAGCGAGCATACCTTTCAGTCCGTTACGCAAGGTTTTACGCCGTGCGTTGAAGGCGAGTGCCACCAGCTGGTCAAACACCTGCTTGTCGCCCACCTCCACTGGCGGGGTGAGGTAGGGGGTGATTTGTACGATGGCGGAGTCCACTTTGGGCGGAGGATCGAAAGCCTCTGGTGGTACGCTAAACAGCAGTTCGATGTGTGCGTGGTACTGCGCCATCACCGAAAGCCTGCCGTAGTGCGCTGAATTGGGTTCGGCGGCGAGGCGCTGGCAAACCTCCAGTTGCAACATGAAGGTCATGTCAGCAAACAGCGGTTGATCGCCAAGACGCTGGGCAAATAGATGAAACATCAACGGTGTAGAAATGTTGTACGGCAGATTGCCGATGGCGCGCAAGCGCTCGCCCTGCTGCGACAGTGTGCCAAAATCGAACTGCAGGGCGTCGGCCTGATGAATGCGCAGCTCGCCGTGTCCTTGCGTGATGCGTTGCAAATGCGGAATCACGTCACGATCAAGTTCTACCACATTCAATGAGTGGCATCGCTGCAGCACCGGTACTGTCAGTGCGCCAAGCCCTGGGCCAATTTCCACCAGCCGCTCGCCGGATTGTTCAAAGGGCGCTGGTGCGATGGCATTGACCAGGTCGGTAATCACGCGCTGATCGGTGAGAAAGTGCTGGCCGAAGCGTTTACGCGGGATGTGTTTCATGCGTGGCGTGCCATGAGGTGCGCCATGTGGACGGCGTGTTGCAGGCTGCCGACACGCGCCCGCCCACTGCCCGCCAGATCAAGCGCCGTGCCGTGATCGACCGAGGTGCGTATCAGCGGCAGGCCGAGGGTGACGTTCACCGCCTCGCCGAATCCAGCATATTTGAGCACGGGCAACCCTTGGTCGTGGTACATGGCGAGTACGGCATCTGCGGCCTGGAGTCTGTCGCGGGTGAATAAGGTGTCGGCGGGGAGCGGACCCACCAGGTTCAGCCCTTCGGCACGTAACTGTTCGAGCACTGGGTTGATTACGTCGATTTCTTCACGGCCGAGGTGGCCATCTTCACCGGCGTGGGGGTTGAGTCCGGCGACCAGGATGCGCGGCGATGGGATGGCAAAGCGCGTGCGCAGATCGTGATCAAGAATGCGGCATACACGCAACAAACGCTCTGCGCTGATAGCCTCCGGCACGTCACGCAACGGTAGGTGGGTGGTGGCCAGTGCAACGCGCAGCGATCCAGCTGCAAGCATCATCACCGGAAAGCCGCCGCTAAGCTCGGCAAGAAATTCCGTGTGGCCGCTGAAGGGTACGCCCGCCTGATTGATGATGCCCTTGTGCACCGGGCCTGTGACCAAAGCCGCCATTTCGCCGCTGAGGCATGCGCGCGTGGCAGTGCGTAGGGTATCCAGGACATACGCGGCGTTGGTTGCATCCAGTTTGCCCGCTTGACTCGGTGCGCGTAGCCGCACGGGATATACGCTGAGTTCCCCTGCCGCGGGGAGACGTGCAGGGCGGTGATGATCATGCGCGATCAGGTGCAATTTCAAGCCAAGCTGATCAGCCCGCGCGGCGAGTAAATCCGGGTCGGCAAACGCCACCAGTTCACAGTCATGTGCATGCTGTGCCAGCTGCACCACAAGATCCACCCCGATGCCCGCCGGTTCGCCCGGGGTGAGCGCCAGCTTCAGGCGGGATGGAGACATGGCCTGTGCGCTCATGATTTGGGCTTGCGACCCTCGCCGATCAATACATCCACGTAGGCTTCATCACGCACACGGCGCTGCCAGCGCTCCAGTTCTTCTTCCGCGCGCCGACGCAGCAGGGTCTGGCGGGTTTGTTCACGCAGGAATTCGACATTGCCACTGGCGTCGCGCGTTTCCAGCACTTGCAGGATGTGCCAGCCAAACTGGCTGCGGAAGGGGGCGCTGACCTGCCCAATCGGTGTGTTGTTCATCACGCGTTCGAACTCCTCCACCATCATGCCTGGCCGCGCCCAGCCAAGATCGCCGCCACGCTCGGCGGAACCTTTGTCGTTGGAGTAGGTTTTCGCCAGCGTGGCGAAGTCCTCGCCTTTGGCCAAGCGTTGGCGGATGTCTTCCAGGCGACGGCGCGCCTCGTCGTCGTTGATGCTTTCCGAGGTCTGGATCAGGATGTGGCGCGCGTGGGTTTCGGTCAGTTTGATGTTTTTCCCTGTGTCGCCGCCTGCACTGGCGGGTGCAGCACCGCGGGTTTCTTCCAACAGGATGATGTGGAACCCACTAGGGCTGCGGATCAAATCTGAGATCTGTCCGGGTTGCATGGCGAGCACGCTGTCCACGTAGATGGTTGGCAGGTCGTCTGCGCTGCGCCAGCCGAGATCGCCTCCATCGAGTGCATCACGCGCGTTGGAAACTTGTGCCGCGGTGGCGGCAAAATTGGCACCCGAACGCAGCGCCTGCAGTGTGCTTTCCGCCTTACTGCGTGCTTTGCCGACATCGTCCGGGCTGGCGGCTTCGGGCAGGGCAATGAGGATCTGACGCACGTGGTACTGCACATTGGCTTTACCGCTGCTTTGCTGGCCGCGCTTGGTGTTCAGCGCATCGTCGATTTCCTTGTCGGAGATTTGGATGCGTTCAATGACTTCGCGGCGTTGCAAGCGGCTGATGGTGATTTCATTGCGGATCTGTTCGCGGAAATCTGCCCAGTTTGTGCCTTCTTTCGCCAGGGCGTCACGGAATTGTTCGACACTCATGCCGCTGTCCTGGGCGATGCCGCGCAAGGTGTTGTCCAGGGTGAGATCATCCACGGTGATCCCCAGTTGGCGCGCCAGTTGCAGTTGCGCCTTCTGCATGATCATCTGCTCCAGCACTTGCGGCAGCAGGACATCCGTTGGCGGCAGGGGGCGATTGTTGCTGCGGATCTGGTTGCTCACCATGGCCATCTGACGGAGCAGTTCGCGCTCCGTGATCACGTCGTCATTGACGATGGCGACGATCTTGTCCAAGGTCTGCGGGGTGCTGCTTACGGGGCTGGGTGCAGCAAGCGCTGCCTTGTTGGCTGATGCTGCTGTGGGCTTGTTCTGCGCTTTGTTGGCGGGTTCTGCGGCAAAGGCGTAGGTGCAGCTGAGGCTGAGGACGAGCGCGGTAAGGCGAAGAGACTGACGTGGCATGGTGAAGACCGTTCAGATTGATCAGCGGCGGAAAATAAGGATCGGTAGAAATGGTGCAGGTCGTTCAGGCTACCTGCTGGGCGTCATTGCTTGGTAGCCAAGAATAGCACGTTCAAAGCGGCGATCAGCTTGCGAGCCCAGCGCGCCCAATCCTTTGAGTTCAAATTGCAGTAGCGCGGCGGTGGTGTATGCGACGGCGTCGGGGTTGGGGTTGCTGATCGCGTAGTATTCCATGCCAAGCTGCATGCGCCAGCAGCAGCTCTCATAGCCGATGCCGGCGAGCAGTTGTACCGGTTTGCGTGCATCCAGGTCTTGCGCCACATGGCCAAGCATCTGCCACTGACGATCCAGCGGCCACACCCAGGAAACACCCACCTGATTCAAGTCCGTGAGCCCCGGTTGGCTGGTTTGCTTGCCATAGTAAAGGTTCACTGCACGCTGCTGATGCGGCAGGTCGTTCTCCGTCGGGCGCGGGCGGTAACCTAAGGTGGCGTAGGTCTGGCTTTCCGATGCAGTGAGGCGTGCGCTCCATTCACGGTTGAAACCAGCACCCAATTCCACGATGGCTTCGCCTGCGCCGCGCGGTTCGATCGGGTCGCCAGGGTTGAGTGTGACGCGCTCGGCGGCAAAACGATAGCGCTGCCCCACACCAAAGCTGAGTCGCTCAAACCCCTGTTGGGCGTCGATTGCACGCCAAGTCAGCGCATAACTCAGGCTATTGGCGTCGCCTTGCCGGTCGCGGCCGATGAAGCGGTTACTGCTGAAGAGCCGCGCGAGACTGGGCAGCGGTTGTGCAGTGTCGAACAGTGGTGCGTTTTGTTCCGTGTAGGGTACGTAAAGGTAATACAGGCGCGGTTCAATCTGTTGGTGCAAGGTTTCACCAAAGCGTTCAAAGAAAAAGCGCGTGTCAAGGCTACTGACCGCGACGCTGGTGTTGCGCGTGCCAGGTTGGTCGATCTGGTAGCTCACGCTGTAGAGCCCAAGGCTGGGGGTGATGCTGTACCAGCGTTCCCCCAGCGGCAAGGAAAGTGTGGGCAGGACACTGTAACGCTCGCCCTGCGCGTTGCCCGCATACTCACTCTGAAGGCGCACTGCCTCGGTGAGCAGACCAAGCTGTAAACCGCCGCCCAGTGCCTGCTGGCCCGTGAGTAAAAGCTGGGGCAAACGACGGTAGGGCAGATTTTGTCCATACACACTATAGCTCAAGTTTTGATATTGCTGGGCAAGCAATTGCACATTCCATGCGCCGGATTGATCGTTGATCGATGTTGCAAAGCCGCGGCTGAGACTGGCGTGTGATTCCAAATAGGCCAGGTTGCTGGTGAGTAAGGAGGTGCCGAAATCACGCATGTAGTTGAAGTCCGACACGCGGCGCAGGGCGAGCGAGCTGCTCCATGCGTCGATCTGCTGGCGCGCCTGTACGTCGTAGAAGTAGCGGTTGTCTTGGCCACTGTCGTTGTCGTGGGGTAGCCAGTTGCCGCGCACCTGACCGCCGCCATCCTGCCAGATTTGACGATACTCGCCGCCGAGCATGATGCCGCGCTGAGTCATCGGCCGTAGGGTGAGGGTGGCATCGCGCTCGGGGGCAATGTTCCAGTAGTAAGGCACGGTGACGCTGGCGCCGACCTTGCTGTTGTAATTGAAGGTGGGGTAAAGAAAACCGCTGGCACGACGCTCATCCAGCGGGAAATCAAAATAGGGGGCATACATGAGGGGTACGCCCTTGAAATGCAGCCAGGCATCGCGCGCCACACCGCGCCCGGTGGCATGGTTGAGGTCGATTTGCCGTGCATCCAGTGCCCAGTCGCGTGGCCGATCGTCCTTGGGTAAGGGGCAGCTGCTCAGGCTGACCTGGTGCAGCACGTCGCGCTGGGCATCAAGGCGTTCGACACGTGTGCTTTGACCGGAAAAATGCGGCGCAGGCAACCAAAAACGTACGGCCTCGGCCTCGCCTTGTTGCTGTTGGGGTTGGAAACGCCCCTTCTCAGCAAACAGGATGCGCTGGCTGTCCCAGTAGCGCAGATTGCCCTGGGCATCGACCTGTTCGCTAACCGTGGGGCCGCCGAGGCGATAGTCGATGCGCTCGGCAAGCAGGCGCTGCTCGCCGTGACGCAGCTGCGCATTGCCTTGAAGCTGCACGGTTTGTCCATCAAAACGCGCCTGATCGGCTTCGGTTTGTGGCGGGGCGTGTTCACCCAAGGCGGGCAGAGGGGGCAGTTCAGGCAAAAATGGCGGGCAGAGGGCAAAGCGATCCGCGCCTAACCCCGGGTTTGAGACGAGCAGGAGCGCGGCGCAAAGCGTCGATGCGCGAGCTCCAGGATGGCGCTGCAACATTGGGATTCGCCTTGTGCTGCGCTCAGATTAACCTCGCAGCGGGTCGAGGATGTGCTGCATGTCGCTGGCAATCACGTCCATGGCGCGTTGACCATCGATGCGGTGCAACTTGCCGGCTTGCTGGTAAAACTCGATCAGCGGCGCAGTCTGCTCCTCAAAGGTTTTCAGCCGCTTGCTGACGGTTTCTTCGTTGTCATCGGCGCGCTGGATCAGCGGATCGCCGGAAACATCACACACCCCTGCGACCTTGGGCGGGTTGGTGTAGATGTTGTAGATGCGCCCGCTGTTGACGGCGGTGCGGCGACCGGTCAGGCGGCGCATCAGATCATCAAACGGCACATCCAAAAGCAGAGCGGCTTGCAGCGGACGCCCCATGCTGGCCAGCATCGCGTCCAGCGCCTTGGCCTGGGGAATGTTGCGCGGGAAACCGTCCAGAATGAAACCGTTCTGCGCGTCGCCCTCCTTCAAGCGTTCACGGATCATGCCGAGTACGATGTCATCGGAGACCAGTTGACCGGCGTCCATGGCTTTTTTGGCTTCCAGACCAAGTGGTGTGCCCGCAGCCACCTGGGCGCGCAACAGGTCGCCGGTGGAGATTTGCGGAATGCCATAACGCTCGGTGAGGAACTTTGATTGGGTGCCTTTGCCTGAGCCGGGGGCGCCAAGAAGAACGATGCGCATGGTGGTGTCCTTGAGTGAGTCAGTCGCGAAAGCGGCTATGATACACGCTCCTTTTCATGCCAATGAGGTTTGCACATGCTGCTTGAGCATATCCCGGCCGGTAAGAACCTGCCTGAAGACATCAACGTGGTGATCGAGATTCCCGCACAAGGCGCGCCGATCAAGTATGAAATCGACAAGGAAAGTGGCGCGCTGTTGGTGGATCGCTTCATGGCCACCGCCATGTTTTACCCCTGCAACTACGGTTTCATTCCGCACACCTTGTCCGATGACGGTGATCCGGTGGATGTGCTCGTGGTCACGCCCACCCCGCTGATGCCCGGTTCGGTGATTCGTTGCCGTCCGGTCGGTATGCTGAAGATGAGCGACGAGGCGGGTGTGGATGCCAAGCTGGTGGCTGTACCGCACAGCAAGCTGACCCCGCTTTACGATCATGTGCGAGAAGTGACTGATTTGCCCGAGCTTTTGCGTGGCCAGATCGCACACTTTTTCGAGCAGTATAAAGCGCTGGAAAAAGGCAAGTGGGTCAAAGTGGATGGCTGGGCAGATGCCAGCGCGGCGCAGGCGGAAATCGTCGCCTCCGTGGAGCGTTTGCAGGCAAGCATGACGGACTGAAGCAGCGTTATCCCCGGCGATTGAATGAAGCGGATATGGAAAGAACCTAAAACCGCGGAGCGTGCGGTGGAGGATGAGGTGCGTGTGCGCGACATCCTCCTGCGACGCGCCATTTTTGCCGGGGTGGTGTGTTTTTTTGTGCTCGCGGGTGTGGTGGCGCGTGTGGTCTGGCTGCAAGTCAGTGCACACGAACATTTCACTGAGCTGGCAGAAAAAAACCGCACCCGTAGCGAGCCCATTCCGCCGACGCGCGGCCTGATCTACGACCGCAATGGCGTGGTGTTGGCCGACAACACCCCCTCCTTCCAGGTGGAGCTGGTGCCGGAGCAAGTCAAAGACATGGAGGCGGTGTTGGCGGAGCTGCGCCCCATTCTTGGCTTGGACGAGGATGACATCGAGCGTTTTCGTAAGGCGGTCAAGAGCGGGCGCGCGTTTGACAGTATCCCGCTCAAATTCAACCTCACGGAAGAAGAAATCGCCAAGCTTGCAGTGGCACGCCCACGCCTACCCGGGGTGGAGGTGCAGGCGCGCATGACGCGTATCTACCCGCGTGCCGGTTTGACCGCGCATGCGGTGGGCTATGTAGGGCGCATCAGCGAAAAAGAGCTTGAAAGCATCGACCGTGAGGCGTATGCCGGCACATCGCATATTGGCAAAACCGGCCTGGAGCGCTTTTACGAGGATCGGCTGCATGGCCGTGTAGGGGTGCGCAAGCTGGAGGTGGATGCGCACGGACGGAGCTTGCGCGTGCTGGAAGAAGTCCCCGCCGTGGCCGGCGAGGATGTGCATCTGAGTCTGGATGTGCGCCTGCAGGCGGTGGCCGAAAAGGCGCTGGGCGATTATCTGGGCGCCATCGTGGCCATCGATCCGCGCAATGGCGAGGTGTTGGCGTTTGTCAGCAAGCCGACGTTCGATCCGAACCTGTTCGTCAATGGCATCCGCAGCAAGGATTACCGCGCGCTGATGGATAACCCGGATCGGCCGCTGTTCAACCGCGCACTCACCGCCGCCTACCCGCCCGGTTCCACCGTCAAGCCGGTGATGGGCTTGGCAGGCTTGCAGTATGGATTGATTACCCCCGAGTGGCGGATGTTCGCCGGGCCGCATTATCAATTGCCCAATGATGACCATCGCTACCGTGACTGGCGCAAGGGCGGGCATGGCTGGGTGGATCTTGATCGCGCGATTGCTCAGTCCTGCGACGTTTACTTCTACGATCTTGCCTACCGCATGGGCATTGATCGGCTGAATGAATTTGCCACCGACTTTGGCTTGGGCAGGGTGACAGGCATCGACCTTCCCGGTGAGGCATCGGGGCTTGTGCCTTCCAAGGAGTGGAAGCGCCGGGTGAAAAAACAAGCCTGGTTTCCCGGAGAAACGCTGATTGCCGGCATTGGGCAGGGCTACATGCTGTCCACCCCCTTGCAGCTGGCGCAAATGACGGCGACGCTGGCGCAACGCGGTCAGGCATTCCGTCCGCATTTGTCGCGTGATGTCCAACCGCAGGCGCTGCCGCCCATCAAGCTTGCGCGCGATGCCTGGTGGAATTCCGCATTGGCCGGCATGCTGCATGTGGTGCATGCCGACTATGGCACGGCGCATAAGTACATCGGCAAGAACGCGCCCTATCTCTTGGCGGGTAAATCGGGTACGGCACAGGTGTTTACCGTGAAGCAAAACGAGACCTACAACGCCAAAAATCTGAGCAAGAAGCTGCATGACCATGCAGTGTTTGTTGCCTTCGCCCCCTATGAATCACCGCGTATCGCCGTGGCGGCCTTTGTTGAACATGGCAGCAGTGGCTCGGGTGTGGCAGCGCCGATGGTGCGCAAGGTGATGGATGCCTGGCTGTTGGGTAACTTTGCCGACAGCGATGCGGTTCAGGTGGATGCCAATGCTGGAGGGCAGGAATGAGCGGCTGGCGAGAACGCATGGGGGGCACGCTCTCGGCATTGCGCGTGGATGAGGCAGCCCTGTTGCGCTGGCTGAGGCTGGATCCGTGGCTGGTGTTTGGTTTGTTGCTATTGCTCGGCGTGAGCGTACTCACGGTGTACAGCGCTTCGCATCAGAGTACGCCGCAGATGGTCAATCTTGGTGTGCGCATCGGTATGGGCTTGCTGCTGATGCTGCTCATGGCGCGCATTCCACCACGTATTTACCAGTACTGGTCACCTTGGCTATTTGCTGTGGGCGTGCTTTTATTGCTTGCGGTAGAGTTGTTCGGCCATGTGGGTAAGGGTGCGCAGCGCTGGCTTGATCTGGGCTTCATGCGCTTCCAGCCCTCAGAGATTCTCAAGCTGGCGGTACCGATGATGGCGGCTTGGTATCTTGCGCAGCGAGCCTTGCCGCCACGTCCGTTGGACGTACTGGTGGCACTGTTGATCATTGCCGTGCCGGTCGTGTTGATCATGCTGCAGCCTGACCTAGGGACATCGATTCTCGTTGCCGCTGCCGGTCTGTTTGTGCTGTTTTTTGCCGGGCTGTCGTGGAAGTACATCCTCGGGTTTTTGCTCGCTTTGGGTGGCACGATCCCGTTGATGTGGCAGTACGTGCTGCACGACTATCAACGTCAGCGCGTCATGACCCTGTTTGATCCGGAAGCGGATCCGCTGGGTACCGGCTATCACATCATTCAGTCGAAAATTGCGATTGGCTCAGGCGGGGTGGCGGGCAAGGGGTGGCTGAACAGTACGCAGTCCGGGCTGGATTTTTTACCGGAGGGGCATACCGATTTCATTTTTGCTGTCTTTGCCGAGGAGTTTGGTTTGATCGGCGTCATCCTGCTGCTTCTGCTTTATCTGTTCATTATCCTACGCGGGCTGATGATTGCGGCGCAGGCACCCGGTATTTATGGGCGCTTGCTGGCGGGGAGTTTGAGCATGAGTTTCTTTGTCTATGTTTTTGTCAATACCGGCATGGTGACAGGGCTCTTGCCGGTGGTCGGCGTACCGTTGCCCCTGGTGAGCTATGGCGGTACGGCCATGGTGACCCTGATGGCGGGTTTCGGTATGCTCATGTCCATACATACTCATCGACCTTTCATGGCGGCATCGAAATGAAACGAGCGACCTTACGTTCCGTCGCGCTGGGATTGGCGCTTGGCCTGTCCCCCTCGCTGATGGCGGTGACCACGGCGGGGGATTTTGCCGAGCGCGCCGATGTGCGTGAGTTCGCTCGCGAGATCAGTGCGCGCAACGGCCTGGACGAAGGTGAGGTGCTGGCGGTACTGGCGCGGGTTGAGGTGCAGGATTCGATCATCGCGGCGATGAAGCGTCCGGCGGAAAGCAAAGCCTGGTATCAATACCGGCCAATTTTTCTCAATGAAAAGCGTATTGCCGATGGTGCTGCGTTCATGCGTGAACATGCGGCGAAATTGGCAGATCTGGAAAAGAAATACGGTGTGCCGCCCGAGGTGCTCGTCGCCATCGTCGGCGTGGAAACAGGGTATGGGCGAAACACCGGCAAATACGCCGTACTCGATGCGCTGGCAACACTCGCGTTTGAATATCCGCCGCGTGCGCCGTTTTTTCGCAAGGAGCTGGAACAGTTTTTCTTGCTGGCGCGCGATGAGGGCATCGTCATGAGTGAGGTCAAAGGCTCTTATGCCGGTGCGATGGGCATGCCGCAGTTCATGCCCTCCAGCTATCGTAACTGGGCGGTGGATGGCGATGCCGATGGTCGGCGTAACCTGTGGATGAGTACGGACGATGTTCTTGCCAGTGTGGCCAATTATTTCGTGCAGCACGGCTGGCAACGTGGGGCGAGCGTGGTCGTACCGGCGACCGTACCCGAACGGCTGATTGAAGACCCTGCTAAGTTGGAACCCTTGCTCAATCGCGGGCGTGATCTGGCAGCGAAAAGCACCTTGGGTGAGCTTCGCGCGCTGGGTATTGAGGTGCCGATCACCCAAGCTCAGGACAGTTTGCCGACCATGCTCATGCCCCTGCAGTACGAAGACAGTGTGCGTTACATGGTGGGGCTGCCCAATTTCTACGTGATCACGCGCTACAACCACAGCGCGCATTACGCGCTGGCAGTGTGGGAGCTGGCGCAGGCCATCCGCCTGCGTGCCAAGGTGGCGTGATGTTCAGCGGGCGTGATTGGGCCTGGTCGTTGCTCGCCGCGTGGCTGGCGCTGGTCGTCGTCGGCTGTTCGACGGCGCCCCCCAAGCCGCCGCCCAAGGGAAAGGATGGTTACAGTAAATACGGCAACCCAGATAACTACGAGGTGTTGGGCGAGCGCTACGCGGTGCTGCGCGACAATCGCGGCTACAAGGAAACCGGCATCGCGTCGTGGTACGGCCCCGGCTTCCATGGCAAACGCGCCTCAGTGGGGGAAACCTACGATCAAAACGCCATGACCGCAGCGCACAAGACGCTGCGCATTCCTTGTTTTGTTGAGGTCACCAACCTGGAAAATGGCCGCAAGGCCGTGCTGCGCGTGAACGATCGCGGTCCGTTTCATGAGAACCGGATCATCGATCTTTCCAAGGCAGCGGCCGAAAAACTTGGTGTGATGGGTAAGGGTACGGCCATGGTCGAGGTGCGCCATCTGGATGAGTTCACCCCGGATATGTCCTTGGAGAGTGTGTTGGCGGCGATGAACCAGCCGACTGAGCTCAGTATGGCAACGGTACCCGTGCGTGCGCCCTCCGCGCAAGCCGCGCCGTTTGTCGCTCAGCCCATGCGACCTGCGCCGGAGTGGGGGCGTAACATCTATGTGCAAATCGGTGCCTTCGGTCTGCGACCCAATGCCGAACAATTGCGTAGTAAATTAGAGTTGTCTAATATAAGTGGCGTTAATGTGGTGCAAAAAGACGACGGCCTGTTCCGTGTGCGCATCGGGCCGCTCGCATCCGTGGATGATGCCGATGCGCTGGCGGCCAAGCTGGACGCAGCAGGCATCGGCAACCGGCACATGGTGATTGAATGACTTGCACCCCGGGCTTTTTCCCGGGGTTTTTGTTGCGAGGCGAGAGGATGAGACAAAACCGTAGGCGACCGGCTCACCTAAGGCATCTGGTTTTGGCGCTTGGCATGCTGTGCGGCACAGTGGCGCATGCCGAAACTTTGGACTTTGCCGCCTGCGTCAAACGCGCTTTGGCGCAGAACCCTGAAATGGATGTGGCGCGCGCACAAATCGAACAGGCATCGGCTGCGCTGCGCCAGGCTGAGGCCGGCTGGATGCCGCGTTTGAATCTTTCCATGACTGGCACGTACTCCAACGACGCACTGAATGTGTTTGGCATGAAGCTCAGCCAACGCCAGGCGACATTTGGTGATTTTGGCTTTGGTCAGTTTGATGCACAAAATCCCAATATCCTCAATGTTGCGCCCAGTGATCTGAACTATCCGGGGGCAACGGGGAACGTCAATTCGCGCATCGAGCTGCTGGTGCCGGTATATAACGGTGGCATAGTGGAGAGCTACGTGCAGCAGGCGCGCGCGCAGGTACGTGCCGCGCAGGCAGGGGATGATGCTGCGCGACAAATGCTCATCAAACAGGTGAGCATGGCCTACGAGGGGGTGCTTGCAGCGCGCGCTTACGTCAAGGTGGGGGAGCAGGCGCGCTTGGCCGCGGAGGAGTATGTGCGCATCGCCGAGAAAATGCAGGCGCAGGGCGTGGCATTAAAAAGCGATCTGTTGCTTGCTCAGGTGCGGCTGGACGATGTGCGTGTGCAGCTGGCGCAGGCGCGCAATCAGGAGGCGGTAGCGCTGGATCAGTTGCGCCTGCTGCTCGGCATGCCGCTGGATGCGCCGCTGAATGTGGCACAGTCCGTGGCTTTGCCGGCGGTTGAGGAAAAAATGGACGCTCAACTGCATGAGGCGCTGTCCAACAACCCGCAACTTCTCGCGGCGCGTCAGCAATTGGCCGGGCTGCATGCTGGGGTGGATGCGGCGCGTGCCGCCGGCATGCCGCAGGTCAACCTGATGGCGCGTCAGGACTGGAATGATCCCGGACTGGCCTTTGCGGCCAATTCTTACACCGTGGCCGGCGTGGTGAGCTGGAACGCATTCGATGGCGGCGCAAGCCGCGCGGCAGTGGATCGTGCGCAAGCGGCACGCATCGAAATGGATGCGCGTCTGCGTCAGGCCGAGGATGGTGTGCGTTTGCAGCTGCGTGATGCCGAGCGCAAGGCGCGCGAAATCGATGAGCGCATGCAGGCACGCGAACGCGGTCTGGCGCAGGTCGAGGAATCGGTGCGCCTGATGCGCAAGCGATACGAAAATGGACTGGCTACCATGCTGGAGCTGCTCAGTGCCCAGGCGCAACTGGACAAGGCGCAGGCTGAGTTGATTGCTACACGTTTTGATCGTGTGGTGCAGCGTGCCGAGTGGCTGCGCCTGCTGGGGCGCTTGAACGAGGAACGTCTTGGGTTGAGCGGTGCGAAAGAGCCATCCCCTGCCAAGTCATGATCGGAGAATGAAGTGCATGAAAACGCTTTACAAAACGTCTGCCGCAGCGCTGTCGCTGGTCATGCTGCTGGCCGCCTGTTCGCATGAAGAGCCCTCTGCCCAGGCGCATTCAGCGTCGCAAACCGTGCAGGCCAAGGTGTTGACCGTGCAGCCGGTACGTGCCGAGCAGAGCTTTCCGGTCACCGGACAAGTCGAGGCGGTGGAGAGCGTGCAGTTGGCCTCGCGCATGATGGGTTATATCCGTGAGCTGCATGTGGTGCAGGGGCAAGCGGTGAAAAAAGATCAGGTGCTGTTTGTCATCGACCCGCTGGATACGCAGGGTGCGATCGACTTGGCCAAGCAGAATCTGCTGCAAGCCGAGGCGGCCTTGCGCGATGCTCAAGCGGACTATGAGCGCTTCAAGAACCTCTACAAAGATGAAGCGGTGAACAAGCAGCAACTGGAAAAAATGCGCTTGAACTATGAGGTGAGTCTCAGCCGTGTGGCGCAGGCCAAAGCCGGGCTGAACGTGGCGCGCGGTCAGTTGGACTATACCCGCGTCAGCGCGCCGATGGATGGCATCATCACCGCCAAGCTGGCCAATGAAGGCGACATGGCCAAGCCAGGCTACCCCGTGTTGATGATGGAAGACCCTAGCCGCATGCGTGTCAAAGTGGCCGTGCCGGAGGCGATTTTTCAGGACTTGAAGCCGGGAGACACCGCGCAGATCGAGGTGGATGGGCAAAGCGTGCAGGGTACGGTGGCGCATATCACCCCCACCGCGGATCCGCAGGCGCGCACGTATCCGGTCACCTTGGATGTTCGTGCTCCGGGGCTGCGCAGCGGTGCTTTTGCCAAAGTGTTTTTCCCGCAAGGTGAGCAGCAGGTGCTGCGCATTCCACAGGCTGCGGTGCTGGATCGCGCCGGCGTGCGCGGGGTGTTTGTGCTAGATAGTGAAAACCTCGCGCACTACCGCATGCTGCGCACCGGTCAGGTGCATGCAGATGGCAGCATCGAGGTGCTTGCCGGGTTGGTGGCGGGGGAACGCATTGCCGTGCCCGCGTCAGGCACGCTGATCCGCAATGGCGACAAGGTCGTGGATTGAAAGCATGAGCGCGTCTTCTGCAAGCAAGCTGAACATCGCCGGCAAACTGGCGCAGGCATTCATCCACTCCAAACTCACCCTGCTGATCATCATCGCCATCGTCTTGGTCGGCATGCTGGCACTGGTGATGACGCCGCGTGAGTACAACCCAAAAATCGTCGTGCCGGCAGCGAACATCATCGTCGCCAAGCCGGGGGCGAGCGCGGCGGAGGTGCGCGAGCTGGTGGTACGTCCGCTGGAGGCGATCATGCGCGCCCAGTCCGGGGTGGATCACACCTACGGTTATGCCGCGGATGATGTCGGCATCGTCACTGTGCAGTTCAAGGTGGGGCAGAATCAGGAAGACAGCCTGGTCAAGCTCTACAACCAGTTGATGCAGAACATGGATCGCATCCCGCCGGGGGCGATGCAGCCCTTGGTCAAGCCGATCAATGTGGATGATGTGCCGATCATGACCCTCGCCTTGGTGGCCAAGCCCGAATCCGGTGTGGATGAGATCCGCCTGCGTGATCTGGGTCTGCTGTTCATGGAACATCTGCGCAATGTGCCGGGCGTGTCGCTGACCGAGGTGGTCGGCGGGCGTGCGCGTGCGGTGAATGTGTGGCTGGATCCCATGCGTATGCAGTCACGCGGTGTGACCGCTGAGCAGATCGTGCACATGCTGCGCGCGGCAAATGTCGCAGCGCCTTTGGGTGAGCTGGTGGCGGACAATCGCGCCCAGCCTTTGCGCATTTCTGGGGTGCTGGGCAATGCCCACGAGGTCGGCGAAGTCATCATAGGCGTGTCGCCACCCAGCGCACAGGCCATGCAGCCGCGACCAATCCGCTTACGCGATGTCGCTACCGTCGAGGATGGCGGGCGTGAGGTGGAAAGCGTCAGTCGCCTCGGGTTCGGCGCGGCCAAGGCCGATGCTCCCTTCCGCGGCGAGGAACCGGCCGTGACCCTGGTGCTGGCCAAGCAGGCCGGCACCAATGCGGTGGTGGTGGCCAATGCGGTGCTGGCCAAGCTGGACGAGCTCAAGGCGCTGGCCTTGCCGCAGGGCGTCGAGGTGGTGGTCACGCGCAATGACGGCGCCAAGGCGAATGAAGCGGTGAACACCCTGTTCGAGCACCTGGCCATCGCCATTGGCTCGGTGGTGCTGATTCTCATTTTCTTCCTCGGCTGGCGTGAGGCGGGCATCGTCACCCTGACCGTGCCACTGATTCTGTTCGTTGTGCTGGCCACCGGGCTGTTGATGGGGCAGACCATCAACCGCATCACTTTGTTTGCGCTGATTCTCTCGCTCGGTCTGCTGGTGGACGCGGCGATTGTGGTGATCGAGAACATCCATCGCCACTTGCACCACCATAAAGGCGGGGACTTTTCCGCCATGCTGGTCAATGCCACCAATGAAATCGGCAACCCGACTAATGTGGCCACCATTGCCGTGATTCTGGCGTTCATTCCCATGGCCTTCGTCAGCGGCATGATGGGGCCGTTCATGCGTCCCATCCCGCTCAATGTGCCGGTGGCGATGACCGCCTCGCTGGTGATTGCTTACATTGTCGTGCCTTGGGCAGCGCGCATCTGGTTGTCGAACAAAGCCGCCAAGCGTGCGCTGATCAACTCCAGCACATTGGAAGAACAGGGGCATGACCAGAAAGACATCTTGCATCGCGCCTATGTCGCGGTGATGGCGCCCTTGCTGCGCGTGCGCTGGATGCGTTGGATGACCATGTTCATGGTCATTGGCCTGCTCATGGCGGCCATGCTCATGCCGGCCTGGCAGTTCATCCGCCCGTCAGGCATCGATGGCCCGCTCTCGCCGTTGGGGGTGGAGCTGAAAATGCTGCCCAACGACAACACCAACACTTTCCTCGTGCAGGTGGACATGCCCGAGGGCACGGCGCTGGCGGAAACTGACCGTGTCGTGCAGGCGGTGGGGCAGTTGCTGGCGACGCAGCAGCATGTGCTGGATTACAGCGTTTACACCGGTCAAACCGCGCCGATCGATTTTGCCGCGCTGGTGCGCGGGGACTTGATCAAACGCGGCGCACACATCGCGCAGATTCGCGTCAATTTGCGTGACAAGCACGCACGGCATGCAAGTTCACACGACATTGCCGAAGCGTTGGATCGTGCGCTGCAACCACTGCGTGCGCAGTTCCCGCAGGCCAACTTGAAAATCTACGAAACGCCGCCCGGCCCGCCGGTGCAGGCGCAGATTCTTGCCGAACTGTACGGGCCGGATTACGAAGTGCTGCGCGCTTCGGCGCGTTACGTGGACAAAGCGTTTGCCAAGACCTATGGCATGATCAATGTGGATGATTCCGTGGGTGCGGACACGCAGACCTGGCGTGTGGTGGTGGACAAAGACAAGGCCATGCTCTCCGGTGTTGCCGAAGGGCAGGTGGCGCAGGTTTTGCGTGACTGGGTATCCGGTGTGTCTGCGGGCACGCTGCACCTGGCGACCCACGCACCTCAACCGCGCGAGCCGGTAGAGATTCTGCTGCGCCTGCCGCAAAGCGAACGTACCTGGCCGCAGCAACTGCTGGCGATGAGTGTAAAAAACGTTAACGGTGCGTTTGTGCCGCTGGCCTCCATTGCGCGCATTGAACAGGTGCCGGGCAACAAGCCTTTCCTTGATCGTGACCAACACCCGATGGTGATGGTCGGCGGCGAGCTGCTGCGCTCCAGCCCGGTGTATGCCGTGCTGGCGCTGGATAAGGCACTGGATGGTCAGGTTCTACCCAATGGCGTGCGTTTCACCACCGGCAATCTTGGTTTTGTGCAGGCCGAGCCGCGTGACATTGTCGACTACACCCTGCTCTGGGGCGGGGAAATGCGTTTGACGCTGGATGTGTTCCGTGATCTGGGCTCGGCCTTCATCGTCGCCATCATCCTCATCTATCTGATGCTGGTGGCGTATTACAAATCCTTCATGCTGCCCTTGATCGTCATGGGTGCCATTCCGCTCACTCTGGTGGGAATTTTCCCCGGTCACTGGGCGGTGGGGCAGGCGTTTACCGCCACGTCGATGATCGGTGTGATCGCGCTGGCCGGTGTAGTGGTGCGTAATTCCTTGCTGTTGATCGACTTCATTCTCGACTATCGTCGGCAAGGGTATTCACTGCGCGAGGCGGTGATCGAGGCGGGTGCGGTGCGTTTCCGCCCCATTTTGCTCACCGCGTTAGCGATCATTCTCGGCTCGGTGGTAATGGTTTCCGACCCCGTGTTCGGCGGGCTGGCCGTCTCCTTGATCTTCGGTACCCTGGCTTCGACCTTACTCACCCTGGTGGTGATTCCGCTGGTCTATTGGCGTTGGCAGCGTGGTATGGAGGCAGCCCACTGAACGTAGCATGGGTACATCGAAAACCTACTGCGCGAGCGAACTGCTGCGTCGCTTCCTCACTCACCCCTCGCCTATCGACTTGATATGTGTGTCAAATGCCACGTTTTATGCATAAAGCCTATGGATGTGGTATAGAATATAAGCAAATTGGAATGCAGGGTTAGAACCATGGCCGATCGCAGACTCAAGGTTTTTTACACGGTGGCGCGCTTGCTCAGCTTCACCAAGGCGGCAGAGGCGTTGCACATGACGCAGCCTGCGGTGACCTTTCAGGTGCGCCAGCTTGAGGAGCACTTCGATACCCGCTTGTTTGATCGCACGCACAACCGCGTCACCCTGACCGACGTCGGTCAGGTGGTGTATGAGGTGGCTGAGCGCATTTTCGAGCATTACGACGAGATGGAGCGTCGGGTGCGTGAAATGACTGGCGAAATGGGCGGCTCCCTCAACATTGGCGCGAGCATGACCGTGGCAGAGAACATGCTTCCGGCGCTGCTTGGCCAGTTCAAAAAGAAGCATCCGGATCTGAATGTGCGCCTCAAGGTAGGCAACAGTGAAGCGATCGTTTCCATGGTCGAACATAACGTCATCGATCTTGCCATTGTCGAGGGTGGGGTGAGCAACAAAAACCTCCTCGTCGAGCCCTGCCGCGATGATGAGTTGGTGGTCATCATGCCGCCGGATCATCCCTTGGCAAAAAACGAGTCGGTGAGCGTCGATCAGCTCATGCCGTACCAGTTCATTTGCCGTGAGGAAGGTTCGGGCACGCGCGAGGCGATCTTCAATTACCTGGTCGAGCAGGGCTACCCTGATGGCTGGACGGTGTGCATGGAGCTGGGCAGTCCCGAGGCGATCAAGGGGGCGGTGGAGGCTGGCATGGGCTTGTCGGTGATGTCGCGTTCCGGCATTGCCAAGGAACTGAAGCTAGGTATGCTCACCAGTGTGCCGCTTGATCCGCCGTTGCTGCGTGGCTTTTCCTTCGTGCGTCAGCGCCACAAATTCCGTTTGCCTGCGATGGAGGCGCTGCTCACCTTTGCGCGTGGATTTTGCTCCAAACAAAGTTGATTGCTTTTGATTTTGTTGCGAGGCGGCTTCGGTCGCCTTTTTTGTTAGGGTTGGGAGAATGCAGAAAGTCATTGGGGTGTGGTTGGCGTGGCAGTGTTTGTTTGGCGCCGCGCATGCAGAGACTCTGAACAGCCAAGAGCGCTATCCGCCCGAGGTGACGCTGGAGGAGGTGGATGCGCTAACCATCATTCCCTCGGTGCAGCATGGCATCAGTTATGTTGCCGGTGGCGTGGGTGTGGTTGAGCGCAAGGCACTGGAGCAGTGGGCGCGCAGCTACACGCTGCGTGTTGACATGGCGGGCAAGGATGGCGCGTACTTGGCCAATATGCGCGTACGTGTTTTTGATTCGCACGGTGGCCAAATCCTCGATGTGTCCTCCGATGGGCCGCTGCTGTTCGCCATGTTGCCCGAGGGGCGCTACCGTGTGCTGGTCGAAGGTGTGGATGCGCAGCGTTACCCGCTCAAGCAGCGTGAGGTCTGGCTGACGGATGGCAAGCAGGCGCGCGTGTTTTTTGCCTGGTGACTTGGCTTACTTTTCCAACAGGCGTGGCATCAGTTCGACAAGATTGCACGGGCGGGTGCGGTAATCCAGTTGCGGCTGGATGATCTGATCCCAGGCATCGCGGCAGGCGCCGGACGAGCCGGGAAGCACGAAAAGAAAGGTGGCATTGGCCACGCCTGCGGTGGCGCGTGAGTTGATGGTCGATGTGCCGATGTCTTGGTAGGACAAGGCGCGAAACAGCTCACCAAAGCCATCCATTTCCTTGTCCAACAATGGTTTGATCGCCTCAGGTGTGCCGTCGCGTCCGGTAAACCCCGTGCCGCCAGTGGTGATGATGGCATGCACGGCGCCATCCGCAATCCAGTGTGACACCACGGCACGTATGGCATAGATGTCATCACGCACCAGCTTGCGTTCGTACACGCCATGTCCTGCCGCCTGAATGCGCGCCACCAATGTTTTTCCTGAGGTGTCGTCATCCAGGCTGCGAGTGTCGGAGACAGTGAGTACGGCGATGTTCAGGGGCAGAAAGGCGCGTTCGTTCATGGCGTGACTTCGCCCCACAGGTCGTGGTCGCCTGCATCGACAATGCTCACCTCGACGAAATCTCCCACCTTGAGGCCGTGAGTATCGTCGATGAACACATTGCCGTCGATTTCCGGGGCGTCTGCATAGGAGCGTGCCACGGCGCCTTCGTCGTCAATCTCATCCACCAGCACCGTCATGCGTTGGCCGATGCGTGACTGCAGGCGTTGCGCGCTGATTTCGCTCTGTTTTTGCATGAAGCGATGCCAGCGCTCCTCTTTGACCTCCTCGGGCACGGCACCCGGCAGGTCGTTGGCGGGTGCGCCATCCACCGGGGAGTATTGGAAGCAACCGGCACGGTCGATCTGTGCTTCTTCGATGAAAGCGAGCAGTTGCTGGAAGTCGTCTTCGGTTTCGCCCGGAAAGCCGACGATAAAGGTGGAGCGAAGGGCAAGCTCCGGGCAAACCTCGCGCCATGCCTTGACCCGCGCAAGGGCATTTTCACTGCTCGCCGGGCGCTTCATCGCCTTGAGGATGTGCGGGCTACCATGCTGGAAGGGAACGTCGAGGTAGGGTAGCACCTTGCCCTCGGCCATCAGTGGCAGTACCTCATCTACATGCGGATAGGGGTAGACATAATGCATGCGTACCCACACGCCGAGATCACCCAAGGCATTGGCCAGGTCATAAAAACGGGTTTTCAGCGGGCGGCCGCCCCAGAAATCGGTTTTGTATTTCAAATCCAGGCCATAGGCGCTGGTGTCTTGCGACACCACCAGCAGCTCTTTCACGCCAGCCTTGACCAGATTTTCTGCCTCGGTCATGACGTCGCCAATCGGTCGGCTGACAAGGTCGCCGCGCAAATGTGGGATGATGCAGAAGCTGCAACGGTGGTTGCAGCCCTCAGAAATCTTGAGGTAGGCGTAATGCTTGGGGGTGAGTTTGATACCCTGCGGCGGGATCAAGTCCATGAACGGATCGTGCAGCGGCGGCAAATGGTCATGCACCGCGTGCATCACTTCCTCATAGGCATGTGGGCCGGTGATGGCGAGTACGCTGGGGTGTGCTTGGCGAATCAAGGCACCGTCGTCGCGCGCACCAAGGCAGCCGGTGACGATGACTTTGCCGTTTTCCGCCAGCGCTTCGCCGAGGGTTTCTAGGGACTCTTCCGTGGCGGCGTCGATAAAGCCGCAGGTGTTGACTACCACGAGATCGGCATCGTCGTAGCTTGGCGAAATGGTGTAGCCCTCCGCACGCAATTGGGTGAGGATACGCTCGGAATCGACCAGTGCCTTGGGGCAGCCAAGGCTGACGAAGCCCACTTTGGGCGCGGCAGCTTTAGAGTTCATTCAGCGGTACTTCGGTCAGTGTGCCGTCGGGGGTTTGGCGGTGTGCTTTCAGGTTGTTGGCACGCGCAAAGCCGAGGATTTGCTCATACATCGCCGGTGCTTGCTCTTTGAGAATCGGCTCGATGGCAAGACACTTCTCACCCTTGATGTTCACCGGGTGCAGGCGCTCGGAAAACACCAGGCGATGCTGGGCGAAAGTTGCATCCCAGCTTGATAAACGATCAATCCAGTCACTGGGGCGGAAGCGTTTGCCATCGAGGGTCACGCTTTCGATGATGTAGCGGAAGGGCTGTGCCTGTTCCTGGGTCATACGCTAAGCTCACGGTTTTGCTGAAAATTGCGCCGTATTCTACGGCAAACGGTGCGTTCTGGCACTTGGAGTGTGGCGAATGGAACAAGAGACTGCGCAGCTTGATCGACCGGTGTTGTTGATCAATACCGGAGGTACGTTCAACAAACGCTATGACCCGCTGCGCGGTGAGTTGTATGTGCCGCAGGATGATCGGGCGATTGCGGCGATCTTGGGGGATTTTCACGCCAACCTTCGGGTGCGTGTGCAGGGCATGATCTACAAGGACAGCCTTGCGATGAACGATCAGGATCGCGCCGCGCTGGCGGATGCGATTCACGTTGCAGAGGAGCGGCATGTGCTCGTGGTACATGGCACCGATACCATGCACCTGACGGCAGCTTACCTTGCGCAGGCTTGTCCGGGGCGGCGGATTGTTCTCACCGGTGCCATGCAACCTTACGCGTTTTATGCCCAGGAAGCGGCGATGAATCTTGCCTTGAGCATGGGCTGGCTACTGGCCGGGGATGAGGCTGAGGTGCGTATTGGCATGCACGGTCTGGTGCTGCCCCATGCACAAATCATCAAAGATCGGCAAAATGGCATATTTGTGCGTACTCAAGCAGCGGGTGGATAGGACATGAGCATCAAATCAGATCACTGGATACGGCGCATGGCCGAAGAGCACGGCATGATCGAGCCGTTTGCCCCGGGGCAGGTGCGCCAAGCCGAGGGGCAGCGCATCATCTCCTATGGCACATCGAGCTATGGCTACGACGTGCGCTGCGCGGATGAGTTTCGCGTGTTCACGAACATCAACAGCACCATCGTCGATCCGAAAAACTTTGATGAAAAAAGTCTGGTCGAGATCCAGTCCGATGTGTGCATCATCCCGCCCAATTCGTTTGCCCTGGCACGCACGGTGGAGTACTTCCGCATTCCGCGCTCCGTGCTCACCATTTGCCTCGGTAAGAGTACCTACGCGCGTTGCGGCATCATCGTCAATGTCACGCCATTGGAACCGGAGTGGGAGGGGCATGTGACGCTGGAGTTCTCCAACACCACGCCGCTGCCGGCAAAAATCTACGCTAACGAAGGTGTGGCGCAGATGCTGTTTTTTGAGTCCGATGAGGTATGCGACGTGTCGTACAAGGATCGCGGCGGCAAGTATATGGGGCAGACGGGGGTGACGTTGCCCAAAGCCTAGGGTCAAGAACGCAGTGAAATCTGCGGCCAGCCGCGTTGTTGCGCGACCTCGCTGAGCACGGGGTCGGCATCCACCGCCACCGGGTGGGTCACTTGCTCCAGCAAGGGGATGTCGTTGCGCGAGTCGCTGTAGAACCAGGTTTTATCAAAGGGTTTGTCGCGGGTCTGGAGCCAGTCGTTGAGTGCCTGGATTTTGCCCTGCTGGAAGGTCGGGGTGCCAACATACTGCCCGGTATAACGCCCATCGCGCACTTCGGGTTGGGTGGCGAGAATGTCCGGTACGCCGAGGCGCTGGGCGATCGGCGTGGTCACAAAGGCATTGGTGGCGGTAATGATCAGCGGGTGATCGCCTTGGGCGCGGTGTTGATCAATCAACGCAAGCGCTTGGGGCAAGATGATGGGCTCGATGCACGCGCGCATGAATTCTTGGTGCATGGCCAATAAATCCTCCATCGCGTGCGCGGCTAACGGAGCGAGGGAAAAGCGCAGGAAAGCATCGATGTCCAGCGTGCCTTGCTTGTAATCCTCATAGAACTGCTGATTGGCCGCCTCGTAAGCGGCAGCATCCACTAGGCCGCGATCGCACAGGAAACGTCCCCAGAGGTAGTCGGAGTCGCCGGCAAGTAGGGTGTTGTCCAGATCAAAAATGGCGAGATTCATGGTCGTTGTTGTTATTGAGTGGATGCGAGGATTGTACGGCGAGTGTCCTCGCTGTGCTTTATTTTTGCGCGCGCGCAACGCTTGTGGAACAATCCCTTCCCATTAAGCAATTCTTGTGTTTCACCATGATCGACTCGGAAGGTTACCGCCCCAATGTGGGGATCATACTGGTGAATGCCGAAGGTCGGGTTTTTTGGGCGCGGCGCATGGGGCATGACTCGTGGCAGTTTCCCCAGGGGGGCATTCACTGTGAGGAGTCGCCGATGGAGGCGATGTTTCGTGAGCTGCGTGAAGAAACCGGCCTTCTGCCTGAGCATGTACGTATTCTTGGCTGCACACGCGACTGGTTGCGTTATCGCTTGCCGGGCAACTTGGTGCGCAAGCGGGCATTTCCGGTATGCATCGGGCAGAAGCAGAAATGGTTTTTGCTGCGCATGCTCGCCGATGATGCTTCCGTGCACTTGAATGCCACTGCACATCCTGAATTTGAGGATTGGCAGTGGGTGGAGTTTTGGCACCCCCTGCGCGAGGTGGTGTCATTCAAGCGTGATGTCTATCGCCGCGCCATGCAGGAGTTGGCACCTTTGCTGACGCATGCCGAGCGGCGGGCAACTCAGCGCTTCGATGTTCCAGACGCGCTGCACGCTGAGCCTGCGGATGATCTGCTGCGGAAGGGCTCATGATTCTCGAAACACTGCGTCATATCGTCGGTCAAGTCGCGCGGGCGCGTGACCTGGATGCCGCTCTGGGCGCGATCGTGCATGGTGTGCGCGATGCGTTGGACGTAGCGGTTTGTTCGGTGTATTTGTTGCCTCGCGCGCATCGCGGGCAAAGCGACGCACGTTTGGTGTTGATGGCCAACCAAGGTTTGGCACCGGGTGCCGTGGGGCGCGTGTCCATGTCTTTGCAGGAAGGACTGGTGGGCTTGGTGGCGCAGCGTGCTGAGCCGCTGAATCTTGATCACGCACCGCTGCACCCGCGCTACAAGCATATCGCCGATATTGGCGAGGAGGCTTACCACGCCTTTCTCGCGGCGCCGATTTTGTTGCGCGGTGAAGTGCTTGGTGTGCTGGTGGTGCAGGATCGTGAACCGCGCCGTTTTTCTGCCGAGCAAGAGTCGTTTCTCGTCACTCTGGCTGCTCAGTTGGCCAGCAGCATCATTCAGGCTGAATTGAGTGAGGCGATGTCGATCTCACCGGCGCAAAACGCGCCAAAGCTTTTGGCGGCAGACGAGCCTTTGCGTGGCGTGCCCGGTGCCAGCGGCGTCGCCTTTGGCACGGCAAGGGTGGTTTATCCGCAAACCCAGCTTGAGGCGGTGCCGGATCGCTATTGTGATGATCCTCTGATTGAGCTTGAGCGCTTGCGTGCGGCGCGCGAGGCGGTGCGCGCTGATTTTGCGTTGTTACGTCAGGGTATGGCATCAAGGGTCAGCGAAGAGGAGTGCGCGCTGTTCGACGCCTTTGCCATGATGCTTGACAGTGAAAGTCTGTCGCAAGGCATGGAAAAACGTATCCGTGCAGGTCAATGGGCACCCGCTGCATTGCGTGACACGGTGCGTGAGTATGCAGCGCTCTTTGCGGGCATGGAAGATGACTACCTGCGGCAGCGTGGTGATGATGTACGCGACCTAGGCAGTCGCATTTTGGAGCACTTGCTTGAGGTGGAAGGGGATGTCGTGGACTTTCCCCCGCGCACCATCCTGGTGGGGCGGGAAATCACCGTCACCCATCTGGCCAGCGTGCCCGAAGGGCGTTTGGCAGGCATCGTCTCGGCGCGTGGTTCCAGTTCATCGCATGTCGCCCTGCTGGCGCGGGCAATGGGCGTACCGGCGGTCATGGGGGCGAGCGATCTTCCCATCGAACGTCTCGAAGGGCGCGAGCTGTTTCTCGATGGCTATCGTGGCGTGGTGTATGTTGAGCCACGCGGTGTATTGCGTGAGGCATTGCAGCGGCGAGAGGGCGAGGAGGCCGAGCTTTCTGCCGAATTGGCCAATTTGCGAGATCTGCCGGCTCTGACGCCCGATGGTGCGCGGGTTCATCTCTATGTCAACGTCGGTCTTCTGGCAGACATGGCGCCGGCGGACAAAGTGGGTGCGGAGGGCGTGGGGCTGTATCGCACAGAAATTCCTTTTCAGGTGCGCGACAACTTCCCGGGCGAGGAAGATCAGACACGGGTTTATCGCGAGCTGCTCAGTGCCTACGCTCCGCGGCCTGCCGTATTGCGCACGCTGGATGTGGGCGGCGACAAGCCGCTGAATTATTTTCCGATCGAAGAGGACAACCCCTTCCTCGGCTGGCGCGGTATGCGCTTGACGCTGGATCACCCGGATATTTTTCTCACCCAGGTGCGTGCCATGCTTACCGCCAATGTGGGTTTGAACAATTTGCACATTCTGCTGCCGATGATCAGCGGTGTGGGTGAGCTTGATGAGGCACTGGCTTTGATCGAGCGCGCCAGCGCCGAGCTGCGTGAAGAAGGCTTGGCCATCAACAAAGTACCCGTCGGGCTGATGATTGAAGTGCCCGCAGCGGTGTATCAAGTCGATGCGCTGGCGCGGCGGGTAGATTTTCTTTCCGTGGGTACCAACGATCTGACGCAGTACCTGCTGGCCGTTGATCGTAACAATGCGCGTGTAGCCCCGCTGTATGACAGCCTGCATCCTGCCGTGTTACGCGCAATTGCCGAAACCATTGCCGGCGGACGGCGGACGGCGTGTCCGGTGAGTGTTTGCGGCGAACTGGCGGGCGATCCGCTGGGTGCCTTGGTGCTGCTTGGGCTTGGTATTGACTCGCTCAGCATGAGCGCAGGCAGCCTGCCGCGCGTCAAACGTGTGGTGCGCAGCGTGCCGCAATATCACGCACGTGAATTGGCGCACGCGGCATTGTCGTGCGAACGAGGCGCTGAGGTACGTAGCCTGTTGCGCGCTGCATTGCGTGACTATGGTCTCGGCGGACTGGTACGCGCGGAAGATGAAGATTTAATCATCCTGTCACAGTAGTCGGGATAACTTCGCGGCTCTTGTACTCACTTTGGAGCCTGACGACATGCCTTTTGCATCTTCTGCAACGCGTATTGCCCTGTTGCCTTTGACCCTCGGTGTCCTGCTGGCAGGTTGTGGCGGTGATGATGTCAAAACCATGCCTTCAGTGCCGGCGCCGGTGGCGGGAACGTACACCATCACCACGGCACTGGGGCAGCCGGTGGTGTTTAACAACGGCACGCAGGCTTCCAAGCCGTTTCCAATGTATGTGGGCTATGGCAGTGCGGCGTTTCATGATGTGAAAGATGATGCCAACGTGCTTTTCACTGCATCGGATCGCGGGCCAAACATTGATTGCGAGGACACGGCCAAGTTTCCGATCGAAATTACCGGCTTCTGTGGATCGTTGGCCGGCAAGATTTTCCCTGACCCTGCCTTCGTGCCTTCCATCTACCAAGTGGTTCTGGAGCAAAATGGTGGCAAAAATGTTGCGCGTGTCCTGAAAACCATTCCTCTGGCGGATAAGGCGGGCAAGACCATCACGGGGATCTCCAATGATTTCCCTGATCGGCCGACAGACTGGACCAAGCTGACATCGGCGGATAAGTCTGTGACCAATACCGAGGTGGCTTATGATCGCAACCTCAAAGCGCTGGCGTTCGATCAGAACGGTTTGGATGTCGAAGCCATGGTGCGCTTGCCGGACGGCACCTTCTGGCTTGCCGAAGAGTACGCGCCGAGCATCGTCCACGTAGCCTCCGATGGTCGTGTGCTTGAGCGCGTGGTGCCAGCAGACAGTGGTGCGAAAAATCCCATTACCGGCAAGAGCATGAGTGTGTGCGATGCGCTGAAAAACGGCACGGAGAAAACCAAGCCTGCCAACTACACCATCACCTGTGCACTGCCAGCGATCACCGCCATGCGTGCGCTCAATCGCGGCTTGGAGAACCTCGCCGTTTCCACGGATGGCAAGACCCTTTACTTCTCCATGCAGAGTCCTTTGGCCACTCCGACCAAAGCGGCTTATCAAGCCTCGCGCAATGCCCGTGTGTTCACGGCCACACTCAAGGCGGACGGCAGCTTTGACAAAATGATGGGCGAGTATGTGTACGTCCTGGACAAGCCGGAAACCTTCCCTGCCGACAAGTCCACCAAGCAAAACGATGTCAAGCTCTCCGAAATGAGCATGACACAGGGTGGCACCTTGATTCAGTTGGAGCGGATCGACAAAGTCACCAAGCTGTATCAGGTGGATTTGAGCAAGGCGACCAATATTCTTGGCAGCAAGTGGGATGCTCTGGCCACCCAGCCTTCATTGGAGCAACAAGCCGATCTCGCTCAGGCTGGCATCGTGCCCGCTGGCAAGACGCTTGCATTCAACACCGAAACCGATCTACCTGCGGCCATGACGCCGGGCAAGGTTGAAGGTCTGGCGCTTATGGACGGCAGCAATTTTGTGCTCACCACGGATAATGATTTCGGTATCGTTTCGCCTGAAACCTTCTTCTTTGCGGTGAACAAGAGCCTCGGCAAGTAAGCTTCCTTCGTGCAAAGGGCTGCGAAGCCCTTTTTAAGCATCCTGATCAACCACCCCGAACGACACGACTCGTGCGGGGTTTTTATTTCTGCGCCTTGATCCGCTCGTCCAGTGCGTGGCAGACCGTTTCCAGCACTTGGATACGACCGAAATATTTGTCCTCATTGGCAATGACGTGCCAAGGCGCATACTCCGTGCCGGTACGCAGAATCATTTCATTCACCGCAAGCTCATAATCCGCGCGCTTTTCACGGTTGCGCCAATCTTCGTCGGTGATTTTGTAGTTCTTCCATGGTGTGTTTTGCCGATCTTCAAAACGGCGCAGTTGCTCGGCATCGGAAATGTGCAACCAGAACTTGAGCAGCAGGTTTTTGCCATTGATCAACTGTTGTTCGAAGTCGTTGATTTCGTGGTACGCACGGCGCCATTCGGCAGGCGTACAGAAGCCTTCGATGCGCTCGACCAGCACGCGGCCATACCATGATCGGTCAAAGATGGCGACGCGCCCCTTGCGCGGCAACTGACGCCAGAAACGCCACAGATAATGGTGCTGCAACTCATGCGAGCTTGGTGCGCCGTAAGGTATGGCACGGTAGAGGCGGGCATCCATGCCGGAGGTGAGACGGCGGATGGTTCCGCCCTTGCCTGCAGCGTCCCATCCTTCGAATACTAGATAGGTAGTGATGCCGAGTTCATAGGCTTTCCAGGTCAGTTTGCGCAACTGCTCCTGACATTTTTCCAGGCGGACAGTGTAGTCGGCCTTATCAACCCGGCGGGTGAGATCGACTTGGTCGAGCAAGGTGATGCGTGCACTGCTCGCATGTGGGAGCACGGGTTCTATCGGCGGAAGTTGTGCGCTGCGCTTGTTTTCCTGTTCACTCAGGCGTTTTTCCATCGCAGCCAATAGGCTATAGCCGGTGGCAAGATCGCGATAGCGCTCGTCTTCGGCCTCGATGCCAAACCACGGCGCGTGCGCCATGTCGCTGCGGCGCAGAATGCGCTCGGCCCACTTGATCAATACCTCCCGCCCCTGGAGCGCATCCTTGGGATTGGCGTAGCGGTCATCCGGCGTGGCGTTTTCGTGTTTAAGGCGACTTTCCTGTGCCTCTTTGGGCAGGTGGTACCAAAACTTGAGAATCAGGGTGCGATCTGCCGCCAGCATCTGTTCGATATCGTTGATGGGGGTGATACGTGCGTCCAGGCCGGCCTCGTCAAATTGCCCTTTCACTGCATCGGTCAGCAGCTCGCGGTACCACCCCCCCATGAAAATCGCCATCTCCCCCGTGGCGGGCAAAGCGCGCCAGTAGCGCCAATAGGCGGGGCGTTCACGTTCCTCATCCGAAGGTTGCCAGAAGGTGTGGGTCTGAATGCCGCGCGGATCCAACCACTCCTGCAAGCGGTTGACCACCTCGGCGCGCCCCGAGCCGTCCATGCCTTCGATCAGGATCAACACCGCAACACCCTGCTGACGCAAGGCGCGCTGAGCAACCAGTAGGCGTTCGCGCAGCTCGGGCAATTCCTTTTTGTAATCGTCTTTGCTGACGTGGCGTCCAAGAATGATGTTGTCCAGCATGGTGTCTCTCCTGATCTTTCGTTGAATCTTGCGCCGTAATCCGCTTTTGCTCAATCGTTGCTGCTGGGCTGGTGCTGGGCAAGTACATTGATTTGCTCATCTGCATGGGAATCATTATCATTCGCGCATACAAACAAATCGGGCGTCATGATGAAACTCTCTTCTCTGCGCGGCGGGCAAACAGCATGTGTGGAATGCATCGAGGGTGACGCGTGCATGGTGCGCCGCCTGCGGGCGCTTGGTGTCAAGCCTGGGAGGGCGCTCAGCGTGTTGCGCTGTGCAGCATTCAATGGCCCGATGCATGTGCGCGTGGGCGGCACAGAGTTTTTTTTACGCAAGCGTGACGCTGGCTTGATTTCGGTGAGCGCGCAAGCCCAGGTTTGAGTTACGGATCGTGACCAAGCGCGTTGCCCTGCTGGGCATGCCCAATACCGGAAAATCCACCCTATTCAATCGCTTGACGGGTGCGTCGGCACGCACGGGAAATTGGCCTGGGCTGACGGTCGAGTTGCTCGCGGCCAAGTTGCCCCTGGGTGCGCACATGCTTGAGCTGGTCGATTTGCCCGGCGTCTATGATTTGTATGGTATGTCGGAAGACGAGCATGTGGTACGGCGTTTCCTGGAACGCGTGGAAGTGGATGCGCTCATCGTGGTGCTCAATGCGGCACAGATCGACCGCCAGCTTCCGTTGCTATTGCAGGCGCAGGCTGTAGGCGTGCCGCTCATGCTTGTGCTCAATATGCGTGATGAGGCCAAGCGTTTTGGCGTGAGTATCGATGTGCCGCGCTTGGCCGCAGCGCTCAATCTGCCCGTGGTAGAGGTCAGTGCGCGCCGTGCCGAGGGGCTGGAGGCATTGCGCCAGGCTTTGCAGCAGGTTTTGCAGTCCCCCCATAAACCTTCGCTCAGTGACTTGGCCATGCGGCTGACGCCGGATGAGGCTGTCGAGGAAAAGGCGCACGCTTTGCTGCGCCTAGCGGTGAAGGCGCCGCTTGAGCTTTCGGATCAAACCAGCGCAAGGCTTGATCGCTGGCTACTGCACCCGATCTGGGGCATGCCCATTTTCTTCCTTTGCTTGCTGCTGCTCTTTCAGCTGATTTTCACCGCCGGAGCGCCCTTGCAGGATGGTGTCGCCTTCGCGCTGGATCAGTTGCGCGACCACATGCTTCAGCCGGCGGCGCAGGCGATTTTGCCTGCATTTGGCGAGGGTTTGCTCATCGGTGGGGTGTATGACGGCTTGGCGACGGTGGCCAGCTTCCTGCCGATCATTGCGCTGTTTTTCATTGTCATGTCGGCGGTGGAGGACTCGGGGTATCTCGCGCGCGCCGCGTTTTTGATGGACGGGCTGATGGCGCGCATCGGTCTGGATGGACGTGGATTTGTGCTGCATCTGTTTGGTATGGGTTGCAATGTGCCGGCGGTGATGGGTACGCGGGTGATGCGCTCGCCGGCGCAGCGCGCGCTGACCATGTTGGTTTTGCCCTTTGCCCTGTGTGCAGCGCGTTTGCAGGTGTTTTTGTTCCTGATTGCAGCGCTCTTTGCACCAGAACAGGCGGCGCTGGTGCTGTTTAGTCTGTACGTTTTGAGCCTGCTCGCGGCAATGGCGACCGCCTGGCTTTTCAAGCGTCGTTTTGTTGCGCAGGAGCCGGTGATTCTTGAGTTGCCACCCTACCGCTTGCCGCAGTGGAGCAGCATGCTCAAGGCGGCGTGGGGGGAGATCGGCAGTTTTTTACGCCGTGCTACCTCGTTTATCGTGCTCGGTGTCGTGGCAATCTGGTTGCTGACCCATTTGCCCTGGGGTGTGGAACCATCCAGTGCGCAAAGTTATGCCGGGCAGTTGAGTGCTGCGGTGGGCCCCATCTTCGCCCCGTTGGGCTTTGATGCGCTGCTCGGCGTGGCGCTGCTGTTTGGTTTTATCGCCAAGGAAATCGTGCTCGGCGGCCTTGCAGTGCTGTACAACGTGCCTGAGGTCGGGCTGACGGACGCCGTGCGCCTGCACATGGATGCGGTGCAGGCGTATAGCTTCATGCTGTTTACCCTGCTTTACACGCCGTGCGTGTCCACCCTGGCGGTGATCCGTGCGGAAAGCCGTAGTTGGCGCTTGACGCTCACCAGCGTGGCTTGGTCACTGGGGCTTGCCTATCTGGTGAGTTTGGCGTTCTACCAGACGGCACGCTGGTTGGGCTTTTAGCCGGTCAACATGCCCTCAATCAGCCCTTTTACTTTGGCTGGGTCAAAAATACCGATCTTCTGGTAAACCACCTTGCCCTGCGGGTCGATGAGGAAGGTGGTGGGCGTGAGGCGTACCTTGCCCATGGCCTCGCTCACGGCGCCATCACGATCCAGGGCGATGGGGTAGGGGATGGCCATACGATCGCGCAGGGCGCGTACTTGTGCCTCCGGGTCATAGCTCATCGCCACGCCGATGACGTTGAGACCGCGCGCGGCATAGGTTTTGTGAAGCTCCATCAGCAGGGGGATTTCTTCAATGCAGCCAGGGCAGGTGGTCGCCCAGAACGTGAGCAGCACCGGTTTGCCGCGTAGTGCAGCAAGGCTACTCGGCGCAGCATCGAGCAGGTACAGAGGAGCGTCGAGCGCAGCACTTTGCTGGCTACAGGCCGCAAGCGCCAGTGGGCTGAACAGGGCAAGATGAAGAAAACGGCGGCGTGTGCAGCTTTTTTGCATGGGTTTGCGTCGAATGGCCTCGGTTGCAAGTATGATTCACTGCAATCATCCCCTCTGGCAATAGGAGCTTGCTTATGATTCGCGTGGGTATCGTTGGCGGCACGGGCTACACCGGCGTGGAGTTGTTGCGTCTGTTGGCGCTGCACCCGCAGGTGACGTTGTCGGCCATTACTTCACGAGGTAATGAAGGTGAACGCGTGGATGCCATGTTCCCCAATCTGCGCGGTCACGTCGATTTGTGTTTCAGCGACCCTGCCAAAGCGCAGTTGCAGGATTGCGACGTGGTGTTTTTTGCCACGCCCAATGGCATTGCGATGAGCCAGGCGCTTGAGTTGCTTGATGCGGGTGTGCGTGTGATCGATCTGGCTGCTGACTTTCGCATCAAAAATCTGGACGTGTGGTCGAAGTGGTACGGCATGACCCATGCCAGCCCCGAGTTGGTTGCCGAGGCGGTCTATGGCCTGCCCGAACTGAACCGCGAGGCGATCCGTGGTGCGCGTCTGGTGGCCAACCCGGGTTGCCATGTGACTGCGGTGACCCTGGGCTTCTTGCCCCTGGTCAAAGCGGGCTGGGTGGATGTGAACACCTTGATTGCTGACTCCAAATCAGGGGTGAGTGGCGCCGGCCGCAAGGCGGAAGTGCACACCTTGATGGCCGAGGCAGGGGAAAGTTTCCGTGCCTATGCCGTCAATGGGCATCGGCACCAGCCGGAAATTTGCCAAACCCTTGAGCAGGTGAGTGGTGGTAAGGTGGGCCTGACCTTTGTGCCGCACTTGGTGCCGATGGTGCGTGGCATCGAGGCAACGCTGTATGCACGCTTACATGTCGATGCAGGGGATGTGCAAGCATTATTCGAGCAGGCATATGCCGACGAACCCTTCGTGGATGTCATGCCCGCGGGCAGTCATCCGGAAACGCGCAGCGTGCGCGGCAACAATATGTGCCGCATTGCCGTGTATCGGCCGCAAGGGGGCGACACCGTGGTGGTGTCCTCGGTGATCGATAATCTGGTCAAGGGGGCGTCCGGGCAGGCGGTGCAGAACATGAATCTGATGTTTGGCCTGCCAGAGACGACCGGTCTTCATCTGGTCGGCTTGCTTCCTTAACTTTTGATTTGGAGAAAAACCATGTCTAGCGAAAGCGAAGAACCACTCATTTTTACCGACAGCGCCGCGAGTAAAGTGCGTCAGTTGATCGATGAGGAGGGGAATGAATCCCTCAAACTGCGTGTTTTCATTACCGGCGGTGGGTGCTCCGGTTTTCAGTACGGCTTTACCTTCGATGAAAACGAGCAGGAAGGTGACACGCGTATGGAAAAAAATGGCGTCGCCCTGCTGATCGATCCAATGAGCCTGCAATATCTCATGGGTGCCACCATCGACTACACCGAGGGGCTGGAAGGCGCGCAATTCGTCATCCGCAACCCGAACGCCACCACCACCTGTGGTTGCGGCTCGTCATTCTCGGTTTGAACCTCAGGAACTCGCGTCATGAGCAATGCTAGCCCCGCCTTCATTCCAGGTCTGCAAGGCGTGCCCGCCACCCGTTCGGCGATCTCCTTTCTTGACGGTCAACAAGGCATCCTGACCTATCGCGGTTATCCCATTGTTGAGCTGGCACGCTTCAGCAGTTTTGAGGAAACCTGCTTTCTCCTGCTCAACGGTGAATTGCCTACAGCAGATGAGTTGGCGAGCTTCACCCGCGAGTTGCAGCGCAACCGGCGGGTGAAATACAACGTGCGCGAGATCATGAAATTTTTGCCCACCGACGGGCACCCGATGGAGATGCTGCAAACGTGCGTGGCAAGCCTCGGCATGTTCTACCCAGGCAGTGAGCGCATGACCGCCGAGGGGAATGGCCCGAGTGAAGAGTTCGTGCAGAGCACGGCGATCAAGATTCTGGCCACTATGGCGACGTTGGTGGCGACGTGGAATCACATCCGTGAAGGCGATGATCCGGTGCCGCCGCGCGAAGATTTGAGCTATGCGGCGAATTTTCTTTACATGATGCACGAGCGCGAGCCTGATCCGGTGGAAACACGCATCATGGACGCCTGCTTGGTGCTGCACGCGGAGCACACCATCAATGCCTCGACCTTTGCTGCACTGGTGTGCAGCTCTACGTTGGCGGCACCCAATCTGGTGGTGGCCTCAGCCATCGGCACGCTGGCAGGCCCCTTGCATGGCGGCGCCAATCAGCGCGTGTTGGAGATGTTGCGCCAGATTGGTAGTGCAGAGCGTGCCGCCGATTGGCTGGATCAGCGCTTGGCCAACAAGCAGGTAGTGTGGGGCTTTGGTCACCGTGAGTACAAGGTGAAAGACCCGCGCGCCGACATCCTGCAAGGTATGTTGGAGGATTTGCGGGCGCACCGGGGCGGTGAAGTCAGCCCGTTGTACGACATCGCCAAAGCGCTTGAGGTGGCTGCGCAGGAGCGTTTGGCGCACAAAGGCGTGCATCCGAACGTCGATTTCTACTCAGGAGTACTCTACGACGCGATGGGGATTCCCGAAGATCAGTTCACGCCGATTTTCGCGATTGCCCGCACCGCGGGTTGGCTGGCGCACTGGAAGGAGCAGATTCAGCAGAATCGTATTTATCGTCCTACGCAGGAATACATCGGCGCCGAACCGCGAAGTTACGCCCCACTGGGGCAGCGTTGATGGAAACACTGAATTCAGCGCACCGACATGAATGTCACCCACCACGCCAGATTGATTGTGGTGAGTGGTTGTCGGTTAATGAGCTCGGTGACTTAACCTCAAGTCGTCATTGGTGGTGTCGGAGGGTAAATGGCGCCAAGCACACGCAGGCCACGTGCGCCGGTGACATCAGGTAAGTTGCCCGGTTGATGGTTCAGGGTTTGTCGTGCCAGCCAGGCAAAGGCAACCGCCTCGACCCATGCTGGGGCGATGCCGTAGCTTGCGGTGTTTTCGACGATGATGGGATAAGCAAGCTGGCTCAGGCGTGCCATCAGGTGAGTGTTGCACGCGCCACCGCCACATACCAACACCCGCTCGGTGTAAGGAGCATGTTCGCGTATTGCCCACAACAGGCTGCGCGCGGTCAGCTCAAGCAGCGTGGCTTGGACGTCCGCCGCGGGAAGTTGCTTGAGGCGCTCAGCGGCGCGCTTTTCCAGCCAGTCGAGATTGAACAGCTCAGGCCCTGTACTTTTGGGAGCGGGTTGTGCAAAGAAATCATCCGCCAGTAAGGTGTTGAGTAACTCCTCATCCGGCGTACCCAGAGCCGCCCATGCCCCGTCGTGGTCATAACGCAAGCCTTGATGGCGTTGAATCCAGGCATCCATCAGCGTGTTGCCGGGGCCGGTATCAAAGCCGCGAATGCGCGTATCGATCGCATGTCTGGCCGGTAGCAATGTGATGTTGGCAATGCCGCCAATATTGGCGACGACGCGGTGTTCAAACTCCTCTGCAAACAGTGCTGCATGCACGGGCGGAACGAGCGGTGCACCTTGCCCGCCGGCGGCAATGTCGCGGCGGCGAAAGTCAGCCACCACCGTCAGCCCACAGCGCTCGGCAATACGGTGCGGGTCGCCCAATTGCAGGCTGTAGGGGTAATCGATGTTCGGCGCATGGTGCAAGGTTTGGCCATGTGAGCCGATGGCGCGAACCTGGCCGCGATCGACGCCGCTTTGTTCGATCAATCTGTTGGCGCAGGCGGCAAAAAATTCGCCGAGCCATGCATCCAAGCGCGCGGTACGTTGCATGGCGCCGGCTGCATCACCCTGCATCAGCTCGCGCAGTTCGTGCAGCAAATCGTCAGGGTAGGGGGTGGTGTGTTGGGCAAGAAGTTTGACGCCAGCGGTAGGCGAAAAATCCACCATGCAGGCATCCACGCCATCCATGCTAGTGCCGGAGAGTAGGCCTATGAAAATCGCCATGCGGATGGGCGCTGCGCGTCAATTCCTGCTCGGCGCAGCGTCTTCAAGGCTTGCGGTTTGGGCGTCCTGCTCCATACGGGCGAGTTGTGCCATCAATGGCGCGCTTTCAGCAAGGAAGCGGGCGCGTTGGTTGGCGGCAATGGGCAAAGCTTCCGGAAGCTTTGCGGTGAGGGGGTCTTGATGAACACCGTTGATACGGAATTCATAATGCAGATGCGGCCCGGTGGCATAGCCTGTGGCACCCACATAGCCAATCACCTGACCTTGCTTGACGCTTGCACCCTCGCTCAAGCTGGGCTCAAAGCGCGACATGTGCCCATATACACTGCTGTAAACGCCATCATGTTGCAGCATGACCACCTTGCCATAGCCACCTTTCCAGCCTTGAAAAGTGATTTTGCCGTCGGCAGTGGCGCGGATGGGTGTGCCGGTCGGCGCGGCAAAATCGACGCCCTTATGTTCACGTACCACATTGAGCACCGGGTGCAGGCGGGCATGCGTAAAGCCTGAGCTGATGCGCGAGAACTCCACGGGATAGCGTAAAAATCCACGTTGCAGGCTCTTGCCATCCGGTGTGTAGTAGGCTGTGGCACCTGATGGGTCGGTGTACCGTACCGCCTGGTAGGTTTTTCCGTTATTAGTGAACGATGCGGCAAGGATGTCGCCGGTGGTAATGGCTTTGCCATCCTTGTAAACCGATTCGTAGAGGATGCTGAAGCTATCACCGTCTTGAATGTCGGTGAGGAAGTTGATCTTCCAGCCAAAGATCTCGGCAAGCTCCATCACGATGCTCGGCGCGATGCCCGCATCCACGGCTGCATTGTAGAAGGAATCATGAATGACGCCACGACCAAGGGTCTGGCGATATTCCAGTGGGTGTTGTTCGATCTCACTGCGAAATGCACCTTCTTCAGTGCGTACGACGTGCAACGTGCGGTCAGCACCCAGTGCGAGGCTTAAGCGTTGAAGTTGAGTTTGCCCGGCGGACTCTGTGGAGAGTTCAAAACTGATGGAGTCTCCCGCGCGCAGACGGCTCAGGGGGCTGGTCTCTTTACCCAGTTTCAGGATTTGATCCAGCTGGCTGGATGGCAGATCAAGCTGACTGAAGATTTTCGACAGGCTCGTGCCCTTTTCAATGGTGACGTCGACCACTTTATGTTCTGTCGTGTCAGAGCTGATATTTGTGCTTGTCTGTTCACTGAGCGCGGATGTTTCAGTGGTGACCACAGGCCATGCTGCTTCAGAGCTTGGCGTGGCGACAGCGGGCGGCAATACGTGCGGTGCGCTTGTTGCTTCGCCAGCGGGTAGCAGCAGGGCATTAAGCTGATTGGCAGGCGAGAGCGGGTCATCTTTACTGCCAAAGGGTTGTTCACTGACCTTGCCGATGACGGCACCAAGGCTGAATAAGCCGACAGTCAGAATGGCAAAGCGCAGCAGAGGATGAGACGAGCGTTTTCTAAAGGAAAGGCGGCTTCGGTTCTTGATGGCCATCGGACGCTGCATGCACGATTCTCAAAGCTGCGAAATAATCGGGCTAAAATACCGCCCACTTAATGGATGGTCAACACAGTGAGGTTTGACATGGACACAATTGAGGGCGCTTTGCGCGAGATTCGCCGCGGAACGGAAGAGATACTTATCGAAGCGGAGTTGGTGGAAAAACTCAAGCTTGGTCGCCCTTTGCGGGTTAAGGCGGGTTTTGATCCAACTGCACCTGATCTGCATCTTGGCCATACCGTGCTGATTAACAAGCTGCGCGCGTTTCAGCAACTAGGGCACGAAGTGATTTTCCTCATTGGTGATTTCACCGGCATGATCGGCGACCCCACCGGCAAAAGCGCAACGCGCAAGCCGCTTACACGCGAAGAGGTCTTGGAGAATGCACGGAGTTACGAGGCGCAGGTGTTCAAAATCCTCGATCCTGAAAAAACCCGTATCGAATTCAATTCGCGCTGGATGGGGGGCATGGATTCCACGGACATGATCCGCCTGGCGTCGCGCTATACCGTGGCGCGCATGCTGGAGCGCGATGATTTCAGCAAGCGCTATGCAGCCCAGCAGCCCATCGCGGTGCACGAATTTATGTATCCCCTGGTGCAGGGCTACGACTCGGTGGTGCTTGAAGCGGATATTGAGCTCGGTGGTACGGATCAGAAGTTCAACTTGCTGGTTGGGCGCGAGCTGCAGCGCCAGTATGGCAAGTCACAGCAAGTCATCATCACCATGCCGATTCTTGAGGGGCTGGATGGTGTGCAAAAAATGTCCAAGTCGCTCGGCAATTACATCGGTGTGAATGATCCTCCTAAAGAAATGTTCGGCAAGCTGATGTCGATCTCCGATAACCTGATGTGGCGTTATTTTGATCTACTCAGCTTTCGCCCGTTGCAGGAAGTGCAACTGCTCAAGCAACAAGCCGCAGAGGGGCGCAATCCGCGCGATATCAAGTTTGAGTTGGGCGTGGAGCTAGTGGATCGCTTTCATGGTGCCGGTGCTGGCGACCAAGCGCGCCAAGGCTTTATCGAACAGTTCCAGAAAGGCGAGCTGCCAGAGGAAATCGAGGAATTCACCCTCACCGCAGCAAGTGATGAAGGCTTGGCAATTGCTCATGTCTTAAAAGACGCGGGGTTGGTGACGAGCACCTCCGACGCATACCGCATGATCCAGCAGGCAGCGGTGCGCCTGGATGGTGAGCGCGTATCCGATCGCGGCCTGATGATTGCGCGAGGCGCGGATGTCGTCATCCAGGTTGGTAAACGCCGGATCGCTCGCGTGAAGGTTTTTTGACAAAAGTGTTGACAGCTCGGAGGGCGTCTCTATAATGCGCCCCACATTGCAGCGATGCACGGCGGAAACGAAATAAACAACAATTTTGTTGACACCGCATCAAAGCATGATAAGATGCAAAGCTCACTTCGGCACTGACGCAA
>CAYOCG010000010.1:0-16199 GCA_964402435.1 uncultured Halothiobacillus sp.
TCCTTAAATGATGGCTGTCCGCGTTACAGCATGGACGGCAAGATCGGCGAAGGAAATTTGATGAAGCCTTGGCCATGGGCGATGAATGAAGACGAGCGGGGTGTGGAGCTATCTTCCATGCTGGCTGCACGCTTGGTTCGTGCAGGAATTAATCTCAACACTGTATTGAGCCCGCATTGGCCCGATCCGGTCACGCTTGAGGCGTTCGATCGCATCACACTCAAGCAGCTTCTTAAATCAACTGGCGCGTCCGATGCCTTTATCAAGTTGGTTGATGTGCACGCGTCCGAGGCGACAGTTGATACGGGCGTTCTGGCTCTGCTTCCTGATTTCGCCTATCACTTTGCGGATCGCAATTTGTTCCGTATCGCCGGCGGTAATGATCGTTTACCACGAGCCATGGCCGAGATTCTGGGACATCGTGTACATCTTGGGTCGCCTGTGGTTGCTATTCAGCAGACCGCAGAGCAGATCATGGTCAAAACCAAAGATGGAAAAACCCGAACTGCCGACGCAGTCGTGTCCACCATCCCCTTTCCAGTGCTGCGAGAACTGGATATTTCACCGAAATTGATGCCACGCAAGCAGCGTCTGGTCGAAGAGCTGGAGTGGGTGCCAGTGGTCAAAGTTTATGTGCAGACGAAGTCAGCCCCGTGGGTAGCTCAGGGAATTCGCGGATGGCCCATGTCAGCTTCGGATCGTCCATGGGAGCGAGTCGTTGACATTACGGGTAATGAGCCTGGCGGCCGAGGAAATGTTTTCTTTTATTTGACTGGAAAAAATGCCGAGGCGTATTTGGCGCGACCTAAAGCAACGCGCATGAACGACCTGATTGCGCAATTTATGAACGATTTCCCCGGCGTGTTTGATGAAGTGATTACTGCCGGAGAGTTTTCATGGCCGGATCAGCCTTGGATCAAGGCTGCATTTGCCAACTTGCCCTTGGGTGGTGGCTGGATGATTCAGGAATGGCAAATTCCAGAGGGGCGGCTGCATTTTGCTGGGGATTTCACCACTCTTAAGTCAGGGTGGGTTGAAGGCGCGATTGAATCGGGGTTGCGAGCAGCCAGGCAGATTGATCCGGGAGCGCAAGCAGAATTCGAACTTTGATTTTCTGCGTCATCAATCCACCACCGAGCGCGGTAATTCCCGGCTGATTTTTTCCTTGAGGCGGGCGAAATCGCTGGGGGCGACGTATTGCAGAATCTCGCGGCCCTTGGCATCCAGCACGATGGCCAGTCCTTTGTCCGGGTAGAGCAAATATTCGCGCCCTTCGTCGATGGGCTTGCGTTCTGCCGGCTCGCCAAAGCGCTTCTGCAACAGTTCGGCATCCAGTTGCACGGCGGTGGGGATGTAGGTGAGCGAGCGTATCGGCCAGTTTTGGATGGTGAGGTAATCCTCATCCCGTAAATCCGCCTTCCATGCGCCGCTGGGCTGGGCGCGCAGGTTGGCAGCATGTTCGGCCAGTTGTTTGAGTTGCTCTTGCGTGGCTTCAACCTCGGCGATCAGTTTGGCATCAAACACGCCGAGTTTGATCGTGCCGTAATAGCCTTCCAGCGCATAGCTGCCATCGGGCGATTTGAACAGGCTGAAGTCTGCTTTTTTATCCAGTGTGCGTTTGGCTTCGAGTAGGGTGGTTTTGCCCGGCGTGATGTTAAACACGCGACTTTCGCCCGTGGGAAGAATCTCAATCTGCCACGGCAGATTGTCCACGTGCTTGGGCGTGGGGTCGCCGCAGGCGGTCAAGCCCAGCATGGCGGCAAGGATCAGGCCACGTGCGTTCATTTCACGCGCATGCCCGGTTGGGCACCTTCATCGGGGCTAAGGATGAACAAGCCGGGCGCTCCGGCACCGGATGCAGCCAGCACCATGCCCTCCGACAGGCCAAATTTCATTTTGCGCGGCGCGAGGTTGGCTACCATGACGGTGAGCTTTCCCTCAAGTTCTTCGGGTTGGTAGGCCGACTTGATGCCGGCAAACACGTTGCGCGTCTCGCTGCCAATGTCCAAGGTCAGTTGCAGTAGCTTTTCTGCGCCTTCGACATGCTGCGCTTTGACGATGCGCGCAATGCGCAGGTCGATTTTGCTGAAATCATCAATGCTGATGGTCGGTGCGATCGGTTCGATCTCCGGCTTGGCCTCAACAGCTGCGGCGGCAGGTGCAGCCGGCAGTGTGGCGCGGTTTTCTTCCAGCATGGCGTCGATCTGCGCCTGCTCGATGCGCGTCATCAACGGCTCGAACGGCTGGATGATGTGATCGAGCATCAATTCATGGCGATTGTGCCAGCTCAGTTCACCAAAGTGCAGGAAGTGCTCGGCCTTGCGCGCCATCTCGGGCAGCACCGGCTTGAGGTAGGTGATGAGGATGCGGAACAGGTTCAAGCCCTGGGTGCAAATGGCCTGCACCTCGGCCTCGTTACCCGGGGTTTTGGCCAGCGCCCACGGTTTGTGTTGGTCGATGTACTGGTTGGCTTTGTCGGCCAGCGCCATGATCTCGCGCATGGCGCGTGCCGTGTCCGAGGCTTCGAACGCGGCGGCAATCGAGTCGCCGGCGGCAATGAACTCTTCATGCAGTGCCGGTGCGTGCAGCGCATTGGCCAGGCGCCCATCGAACAATTTGCCGATGAAGCCCGCGGTGCGTGAGGCCAGATTGACCACCTTGCCGACCAGATCGGCATTCACCCGTTGCATGAAGTCTTCAAGGTTGAGGTCGATGTCTTCCGTGCTGCCGTTGAGCTTGGCAGCAAAGTAGTAGCGCAGCGCGTCCGGATTGAGGTGGTTGAGGAAGCTGCGCGCCATGATGAAGGTGCCGCGCGATTTGCTCATTTTCTGCCCGTTGACGGTCAAAAAGCCATGGGCGCGCACGGTGCTTGGCAGGCGCAGACCGGCACCCGCAAGCATGGCTGGCCAGAACAGGGTGTGGAAATAAGCAATGTCTTTGCCGATGAAGTGCCAGAGCTCGGTGTCGTTACCCGCGCTCCAGAAATCATCAAACACGTTCAGGCCGCGAATGGTGCACAACGCCTGGAAGCTAGCCATGTAGCCAATCGGCGCATCCAGCCAGACGTAGAAGTATTTGCCGGGGGCATCGGGAATGGCGAAGCCGAAGTAGGGCGCGTCGCGCGAGATGTCCCAGTCATTCAGGCCGGATTCGAACCATTCGTTCATTTTCGCCGCAATTTCGCTCTGCACTGCACCACTTTGCAGCCATTCGCGCAAGATGCTTGCAAAGTCACCGAGCTTGAAGAAGTAATGTTCGGAGTCTTTTTCAATCGGCGTGGCGCCCGAAATGGCCGACTTGGGGTTTTTCAGGTCGGTGGGGCTGTAGGTGGCGCCGCAGGCTTCGCAGGAATCGCCGTATTGATCCGCCGCGCCGCATTTGGGGCATTCGCCTTTGATGAAGCGATCCGGCAGGAACATGTCCTTCACCGGGTCATACGCCTGGCGGATGGTGCGCGTGCTGATGTGGCCTTGGTCGCGCAGTTTTTTGTAGATCAGCTCGGCGAAAAAGCGGTTTTCATCGGAGTGTGTGCTGTGAAAATGGTCGAACTGGATGTGAAAATCGGCAAAATCGGCTTGATGCTCGGCGCCAATGCGCGCGATCAATGCCTCGGGGGTGATGCCTTCGTTTTGTGCGCGCAGCATGATCGGCGTGCCGTGCGCATCGTCGGCGCAGACGTAGTACACCTCATGCCCGCGCATTTTTTGGAAGCGCGCCCAGACATCGGTCTGGATGTATTCGACCATGTGGCCGAGGTGGATCGGGCCATTGGCATAGGGCAGGGCGGAGGTGACGAGGATGCGGCGCTTGGCGTTCATGGACTATCCCAAAACAAAAGGTTTTTCTTTTGGGCGCTGACCCTATCATAAGTTGCACATTTCAGCGCAGAGGGCGAGGTTGATGGGTCTGTTTGCATGGGGCAAGAAGGACGAGGTAAAGGTGGATGAACAGGCGGTGCGCGATGCGCTGGCCAAGCTGCATGATCCGGAACTTGGTCAAGCGCTGACCGGGCGCGTGGTGCATGCGTTGGAGATTCGCGCTGGCGTAGTCAGCGTGCACCTGCGTCTGGGTTATCCCGCGGCGGGGTTGAAAGAGATGTTTTGCAAACAGGTGGAGGAAGCTTTGCGCGCCGTGGCCGGTGTGCAGGCGGTGCAGGTCACGCTGGATTGGTCGATCGAGCCGCATGCGGTGCAAAAGACGCTCAAACGCTTGCCCGAGGTGCGCAATATCGTCGCCGTGGCGTCTGGCAAGGGCGGGGTGGGCAAATCCACTACGGCGGTGAATCTGGCGCTGGCCTTGCAGGCGGAAGGGGCGCGGGTGGGCGTGCTCGATGCGGATATTTATGGGCCGAGCATTCCGCGCATGCTCGGTGTGCAAGGCGAGAAGCCGACCAGTGTGGACGGCAAGTCGCTGGAGCCGAAGCTGGCGCATGGCGTGCAGTGCATGTCGATCGGTTTTCTGGTGGATGAGGACAATCCGATGATCTGGCGCGGGCCGATGGTTACCTCCGCCTTGCAGCAATTGTTGAACGAAACCCGCTGGCAGGATCTGGATTACCTGATTGTGGATATGCCACCGGGCACCGGCGACATTCAGCTCACCCTTGCGCAGAAGGTGCCGGTGGCGGGCGCGGTGATTGTCACCACGCCGCAGGACATCGCCCTGCTGGATGCGAAAAAGGGTCTGAAAATGTTTGAGCGGGTGGACGTGCCGGTGCTCGGGATTATCGAGAACATGAGCCTGCATGTGTGTTCGCAATGCGGACATGTGGAGCCGATTTTTGGCGAGGGCGGCGGTGCGCGCATGGCGGAGGAATACGGTGTGGAGCTTTTGGGGCAGTTGCCCTTGGAGCGCGCCATTCGTGAACAGGTCGATGGCGGCACGCCCACCGTGGCCGCCGATGCGCACAGCGCCACCGCCCTGCGCTATCGCGCCATCGCGCGGCGTCTCGCAGCCAAGCTGGCACAGCGCGCCAAGGACTACAGCAGCAAGTTTCCGACGATTGTCATCAAGAACGATTGATTGAGTTTTTACAGGCCGTTGAAAGAACACCTCGAAAGTGGTTTTCAACGGCTTTTTCGTGCCCAGAAAAAGCCTTCAAGGCGCCCAGCTCGGTTGCCGAGGGGCGAATCTATCGAATTTTTCGATCAATTCGGCCTGTTTTTGGCCTGAATCTATCGAATTTTTAGTGGGTACGTCGAAAAACCTTCACGAGCGGGCGGAGGGCAAGGAGCCCCGCAGCGAATCCCCGAGACATATCAAGTCGATAGGCGAGGGGTGAGTGAGGAAGCGACGCAGTAATTCGCTCGCGTAGTAGGTTTTTCGAGGTGCCCTAGTGTTTGCCTGCGCTGCTGTCGGTCGAAGCCTGCAACAGATCCAAAAGCGCATGAGCGGCATGCGACAGGCTGCGTTGCGCGTGGTGGACGGCGCCTAAGGTGCGCTGCATGGTCAAGCCGTCCACCGGCAGTTCGATCACATCTTCGCCGGTCATGTTGCGCGGCAGGGCGCTCCAGCCCAGGCCGATCGCCACCATGGCGCGCAGGGTTTCCAGATAGTTGGTTTCCAGAATCACATCCAGCGCGCCATGGCGTTGCAGGATGGCGGCCTCGATGATGGTGCGGGTGTAGGTGCCCACGGCGGGCAAAATCGCCGGGTGCTGGCTCAGGGTTTCCAGTGTCAGGGTGTTGTGTGTGGCCAGCGGGTGATCGCGTGCAATGACGATGACCAGCGGGTCGTCCCACAATGCGGTCATGTTCAGCACAGCGGCCGGGCGCAGGGGCAGGGTGACGATGCCTAACTCGAATTCTCCACGCTCAATGCTCTGGCACGCCTGCTCCGAGTCCATGAAGGCTAGATCAAGGCGCACATTGGGAAAGCGCCGGCGGTAGGTTTTGAGCAAAGGTGGCAGGCGGCGCAGGCCAATATGGTGCGAGGTGACAATCGACAACGTGCCGCCGATGGTGCTGGAGAGGTTGTCGATCACCTGCCGTGTTTCACGCACATCGCGCAGAATGCGTTCGGCAATCGGGCGCAGGGCCAGGCCGGCTTCGTTGAGGATCACGCGCCGCCCGAGGCGATCGAACAAGCGCGTACCCAGACTGGCTTCAAGTTGGGCGATGCGTTTGCTGATCGCGGGTTGGGTCAGATGCAGCTTTTCCGCGGCTTGCGAGAAGGACTCCAGCTCGGCCACAGCAAGAAACGCAGCATAGCTTTGCAGCTCCATGATGTATTCCTCATCGGAATGGATTCCATGAAAAGAATACATTGGAGTTATGAAAAGCGGATTCCTACAATGTCAGCACGCAACAGTTAGATGGCGGGGGTGAGCGATGAAGCGGGTTTTATCATCATGCGCAGCACTGGGTCTGATGGCTTGCTTCAGCATGCCGGTTCAGGCGGCTGAGCGCTTTGTGTTGAGCAGTAGCGAGATCAAGCCAGGACAGACGCTGAGCATGGCTCAGGTCTTCAACGGCTTTGGTTGTGAAGGCGGCAATCAATCGCCCGCACTGACCTGGACACCGGGGCCGGCGGGTACCCGCAGCTATGCTGTGACCATGTACGACCCAGACGCGCCGACGGGTTCCGGTTGGTGGCACTGGGTGGTGTACAACATTCCCGCGGAGGTGACCGAACTTGCCACCGGAGCGGGTGATGTGTCCGGTGCGAAGCTGCCGCAGGGCGCCGTGCAGGGGCGCACGGATTACGGTACACCCGGCTTTGGTGGTGCGTGCCCGCCCGTGGGCGACAAGCCGCATCGCTACATTTTCACCGTTTATGCCTTGAAAACCGAGAAACTCGATGTGCCTGCGGACGCGAGCGCGGCACTGATTGGCTACATGATTCACGCCAATCAACTGGCCAAAGCGACGCTCAAGGCCAAATACGCACGATAACAAGTACTGGGAGAGGAGCGATGAGCGCCAAAACGCTTTACGACAAGCTTTGGGATATGCACGTGGTGCGTCAGGAAGAGGACGGCACCGCGCTGCTCTACATTGATCGCCAGTTGGTGCACGAGGTGACATCACCGCAAGCCTTCGAGGGGCTGCGTATGGCCAAGCGGCAGCCTTGGCGGCGTGAGGCGATGCTTGCTGTGCCGGATCACAACGTGCCCACCTTGGGTGATCGTGCGGCGGGTGTGGCCGGCATTGCCGATCCGGTGTCGCGTGAGCAGGTCAGTACGCTGGATAACAACTGCGCCGAGTTCAAGATCGTCGAGTTCAAGATGAACGACGTGCGTCAGGGCATCGTGCATGTCATCGGCCCGGAGGAGGGCTTCACCCTGCCCGGCATGACGATTGTCTGCGGAGATTCGCACACCTCCACCCACGGCGCGTTCGGTGCGCTGGCGTTTGGCATCGGTACCTCCGAGGTCGAGCATGTGATGGCGACGCAAACGCTGATTCAGAAAAAAGCCAAGAACATGCTGGTGCGCGTCAAAGGGCATGTCGGCGCGGGCGTGACCGCCAAGGACATCGTGCTCGCCATTATCGGCACCATCGGCACCGCAGGTGGCACGGGTTATACCATCGAGTTTGCCGGTGAGGCGATCGAAGATTTGTCCATCGAAGGGCGCATGACGGTGTGCAATATGGCGATCGAAGCCGGGGCGCGGGCAGGCATCGTCGCGGTGGATGACAAGACCATCGAGTACGTCAAAGGCCGTCCGTTTGCGCCGCAGGGCGAGTTGTTTGAACGTGCCACCGCCGCGTGGCGCGATTTGCGTTCTGACGAGGGGGCGCATTTCGACCGCGTGGTCGAGTTGAATGCCGCCGACATTCTGCCGCAGGTCAGTTGGGGTACTTCGCCGGAGATGGTCGTGCCGGTGTCCGCCGCTGTGCCAAATCCGGAGAGCGAAAGCGATGCGGTCAAGGCCAACGGCATGCGCAAGGCACTGGCCTATATGGGTCTTGAGGCCGGCCAGCCGATCGAATCGATTGCCGTGGACAAGGTGTTCATCGGCTCGTGCACCAACTCGCGCATCGAAGACATGCGCGCCGCTGCGGCGGTGATCAAGGGGCGCAAGAAGGCCGCTTCGGTCAAGCTCGCCATGGTGGTGCCGGGGTCGGGGCTGGTGAAGCAGCAGGCCGAGAAAGAAGGATTGGACAAGATTTTTGTCGAGGCTGGTTTTGAATGGCGTGAGCCGGGCTGCTCCATGTGTCTGGCCATGAACGCCGACCGTCTGGAACCGGGTGAGCGTTGTGCCTCCACCTCCAATCGTAACTTCGAGGGGCGGCAGGGGCAGGGCGGGCGCACGCATCTGGTCAGCCCGGCGATGGCGGCGGCGGCGGCGATTGCCGGCCATTTTGTCGATGTGCGGAGTTTTTGATTTTCCGCGTGTGGTAGGTGCGAATTCATTCGCACATACTGGCCGGATTGTGCGAATGAATTCGCACCTACACAGAAGGTTTTCATTATGCAGGCTTTTACCCAACACACCGGCATCGTTGCACCGCTGGATCGTCCAAACGTCGATACCGACGCCATCATTCCCAAGCAGTATTTGAAGTCCATCCACCGCACCGGCTTCGGCCCGAATGCGTTTGACGACTGGCGTTATCTTGAGCCGGGTGAGCCGGGCATGGATCACTCCAAGCGCAAGAAGAATCCGGACTTTGTGCTCAATCAGTCGCCGTTTGATCGCGCGACCATCCTGCTTGCGCGGGAAAACTTTGGCTGCGGTTCTTCGCGCGAGCACGCGGTGTGGGCGTTGGATCAGTTCGGCTTCCGTGCGGTGATTGCGCCGAGTTTCGCCGATATTTTTTTCAACAACAGTTTCAAGAGTGGGCTGCTGCCCATCGCGCTTGCCGTAGAAACCGTTGATCGTCTTTTCAACGCCGTGGCGGCGCAGCCTGGGCTTGAGCTGACGATTGATCTGCAAAGCAAGACGATCAAGGGCTTGGGTGATGAGGTCATTCCTTTCGAGGTGGATGACTTCCGTCGCTACTGCCTGCTCAATGGCCTGGATGACATTGGCCTGACCCTGCGCCATGCAGATGACATCCGTGTGTATGAGGCGCGGCGTAAGGTCGAGGCACCCTGGCTGTTCTGATCCTCTGACTACATTAATTCAAACAAGGCATTGCAATGACAAAACGTATTCTGGTTCTCCCGGGCGATGGTATTGGTCCGGAAATCGTCGATGAGGCGGTGAAGGTGTTGGATGTACTGGTCGGTGAATTCGATCTGGACATCGAAATGGATGAAGGTTTGATTGGCGGCGCGGGCTATGATGCGGCGGGTCACCCCTTCCCGGATGCTACCCGCGACATGGCGCTGGAGGCTGATGCCATTCTGCTCGGCGCCGTCGGTGGCCCGCAGTATGACGCGCTCGATCGTCCGCTGCGCCCGGAACGCGGCCTGCTCGGCATCCGCTCGGCTCTTGGTCTGTTCGCCAATCTGCGTCCGGCCATCCTCTACCCGCAGCTTGCTGATGCCTCTAGTCTCAAGCCGGAAGTGGTGGCCGGGCTGAATATTCTGATCGTGCGCGAACTGACTGGCAGCATCTACTTCGGCCAGCCGCGCGGTATCCAGGTCAATGACCAGGGTGAGCGCGAGGGTTTCAACACCATGCGCTACGCGGAGTCCGAGATCGAACGCATCGGCCGGGTGGCCTTCGAGGCAGCGATGAAGCGCAACAAGAAGGTCTGCTCGGTGGACAAGGCCAACGTGCTGGAGACTTCCGAGCTGTGGCGCGAGGTGATGGAGCGTGTGGCCAAGGACTACCCCGAGGTCGAGCTGAGCCACATGTACGTCGATAATGCGGCGATGCAGCTGGTGCGCGCACCCAAGCAGTTCGATGTGATGGTCACCGAGAACATGTTTGGCGACATCCTCTCCGATGAGGCTTCCATGCTCACCGGCTCGATCGGCATGCTGCCGTCCGCCTCGCTCAACGGCTCCAACCAGGGGCTGTACGAGCCAAGCCACGGTTCCGCGCCGGATATCGCCGGCAAGGGCATTGCCAACCCATTGGCGACGATTCTTTCCGCCGCCATGATGCTGCGCTACAGCCTGGAGCGCGCGGACCTTGCCGAGCGCATCGAGCGTGCCGTATCGGTGGTGCTGGATCAGGGCTTGCGTACGCGCGACATCATGCAGCCGGGGATGACGGAAGTTTCCACCTCCGCCATGGGCGATGCCATTGTGGCCGCGTTGCGTGCTTCTTAACCCCTTCAAGGAATTGAAAATCATGAGCAAAACCTATGATGTGGCCGTGGTCGGGGCAACCGGTGCGGTCGGCGAGACCATGCTGGCCATCCTGCATGAGCGCAAGTTTCCGGTCGGTAAGGTGTATGCCCTGGCCTCCGAGCGTTCGGTCGGTAAGCGTGTTCCGTTTGGTGACAGCTATATTCAGGTCGAAAACCTCGCGGATTTCGACTTTTCCAAGGTGCAGATCGGTTTGTTCTCTCCCGGCGCCTCCGTGTCCGCCGAGTACGCACCCAAGGCTGCGGCGGCAGGCTGTGTTGTGATCGATAACACCTCCCAGTTCCGCTACGACGACGACATCCCGCTGGTGGTGCCAGAGGTCAACCCGCACGCCGTGGCGCAGTACACGAACCGCGGCATCATCGCCAACCCCAACTGCTCCACCATCCAGATGCTGGTGGCGCTCAAGCCCATCCATGACGCGGTGGGTATCGAACGCATCAACGTCGCCACCTATCAGGCCGTGTCTGGAACCGGCAAGGAGGCGATCGAGGAACTGGCCACACAGACTGCGCACCTGCTCAATGCCCAGCCCATCGAGGCCAAGGTGTATCCCAAGCAGATCGCCTTCAATGTCATCCCGCAGATCGACGTGTTCATGGACAACGGTTACACCAAAGAAGAAATGAAAATGGTGTGGGAGACCAAGAAAATCATGGGTGATGACAGCATCCGCGTGAATCCGACCTGCGTGCGCGTGCCGGTGTTTTACGGTCATTCCGAAGCGGTGCATATCGAAACGCGCGACAAGATCACCGCTGAACAGGCACGTGAACTGCTGCGCAAGGCGCCGGGTGTGATCGTGCTGGATGAGCACGTTGCCGGTGGTTACCCCACTGCGGTGACCGAAGCAGCTAATCATGATGCCAGCTACGTGGGGCGCATTCGTGAGGACGTCTCTCATCCGCGTGGCCTGAATCTGTGGGTGGTCTCGGACAATGTACGCAAAGGTGCGGCGCTTAACAGTGTGCAGATTGCGGAAATCCTGATTCGTGACTATCTATAGAGCTTAGGAGCTGACATTGTGGGATGAAAACGACGTTTATTGCCCGTTCAGGCTACCCATACGGGGGCAGAATGGGTTAACGTCAGCGGGGAAATGTCCGCCCAGTGCGCGGCTCGAATAAAACGGAATCAGCATTCACGGGGATTAGGAAATGCGGAAATTGCCTTTGGCATTGGCGTGTGCTTGGGTTCTGGGGGCACCAGGCGCGTTTGCGATGGGGCTTGGGGAGTTGCAAACCCAGTCTTATCTGAACCAACCCTTACGTGCCAGCATTCCTCTGCTCGATCTGCGCCCAGGCGAGTTGGAAACGCTGTCGATCAAGCTGGGCGATGAGGCGCAATTTGCGCGTCATGGCTACTCGCTGATGTCGATCTACGGTCGCGTCAAGCTACAAGTGGTCGGTGGGGCACGTCCGCACGTGCTGATCACCTCGGACGCGCCCGTACGTGACCCGGCGCTGGGGTTGGTGTTCCAGGTCGAGAGCAAGGATGGTGTGTTCGAGCGCGCGGTTTCGGTGCTGCTCGATCCTGAAGGTTACCGTCCTCTGGCAGTGGTCAAGCCCGCGTCAGCGCAACCCGTTGCGCCTGCTGAGGGTATCCGTCGTGCGGAGCCTTCGGCACCTGCATCGCAGGCGCGTGTCACACCGCCGCCCATGGCCATGCCTGATGGCGGGGATTACACCGTGGTCAGTGGTGACACGGCCTATGGCATTGCGCAGCGCGTGCGCCCTCAGGGTGTGAGCGTGCAGCAGACCATCGATATGATCCTGCAAGCGAATCCGCATGCGTTTGCCAACCCGCAAAACGCAGGGACGTTACTCGCCGGCAAGACACTCAAAATTCCCAACGCACAAGCCATGCGTGAGGCGCGCACCTCGGCGCCACGCACTGCAGACAAAGCAGCGACCACGACAGTTGCAGCACCGTCGGCTGCGCAACCACGTCTGGACATCGTTCAACCGAGTGCACCGGCTGCGCCGGTTGCCCCGGCAGTAGTTGCTCCCGTGGTGGGTGAGGTTGTGGGTAATGCAGCGGGTGTGGCGGCACAGTCGCAGGCACCGGCACCGTCTGCGGCAACGCCCGTCACCAGCGCCATTCCGGTCGAGGTGCAGGAGCAAATCGAAGCCTCCAAGGTGGAGAACGAGCGTTTGACCGGGCTTCTCGCCTCGCAAGACGAGCGTCTGCGCAAAATGGAAGAGCTGCTGCGCCTGAACGAAACCCTAGTCAAGGAGCTGGAGCAGAAGCTCAAGGATCAGCCGTCTGCGCCAGCACCGGCGGTGCCCGTCGCGGCGCCCGCGGAGTCTTCAGCGCCGGCATGGACGTTCTGGTTGATGGGGCTTGGCGGCTTGCTCGCCGCCGTGGCCGCCTATCTTTTTGGCAGTCGTCGCCGTTCTGCACAAAACGAACAATCGGAGCAGGCATCAACGTTGTCTTACGCAGCGCCTGTGCCGAGTGAAGCGGCCGTTGCGGAGTCGGCGGTTGTTTCGCCTGCGGCTCTGGCCAAAACCACCGGCGCCGCTGCTGCGGCCACTGTCACCGCCGCAGCCGAGCCTGCGGCGGATGTGGTCGCTGATGTGGAGGATCCGATCAAGGCGGCTCTGGAAGAGGTGGAAGTCATGCAGGCCTATGGCTTGCATGATCGTGCGATTGCTGTGCTGGATGAGGCTCTGCGTGCGCATCCGGATAACGCCATGCTCATGGCGCGCCGTGTACGTGCCTTCCATGAATCCGGGGATGCAGATGGTTTCTTGCGTGAGGCAGAAGCATTCCGCCGCGCGCAATCTACGGAAAGCGCATATTGGCCTGAAATTCGTGCATTGGGTGAGCAGCATTACCCATCGTCTCCGTTATTCTCGCTGACCTCCGAGCAGGGAGGTGATGAGACGAGCTTTGCAGCCTCGGTCGAAGATCAGGCGGCATTGTTGCAACCGCTGGACGGTTTGAACATTGCGCAGCCGCAGACGGTGGATACGGCTACACGTGCTGAAGATGTGCCACCGCTTGAGTTTGACATGCCGCCGCTTGAGCTTGATATGCCCGCGGTGACGGACTTGAGTGCGCAGTCAGCGGCGACGACCCCGGCGGAAGCAGACACTTGGGCGCCGCTTGAGCTGCCTGTGGCTGAAGATGCGTTTGCCAACTGGAGTCCAGCGCCAGCCACTGCAGAAGTTCCGCCTGCGGATGTGGCGGAAGTTTCGGCGGAAGATCTTGCAACCTTGGGCATTGACCTGCCACAGGTCGAGCAGAATGCAGTAGATACGCCAGTCAGCGTGTTTAACGAGCCTGAGTTTGTCGAAGACACACCCCAGGCAGCGCAGAAAGATGAGCTTGCCGCGCTGGATCTGGATTTTATTCCCACGCCTTTGGCGCAAGAGCCTGCTACGGAAGAAGCCTTCATACCGTTGGAAAGCGTGCAGCCGCTTGATCTGAATGCCCCTGCGTTCGAGCCTGTAGCGCAGCAAAATGATGCCCTATCGCTTGATCTTGCTCCGCTGAGTCTGGATATGCCCGCAGCGCCGCCCGCAGATGTGCAGCCGTCCACGGTGGCTCTGCCGGCGAATTTTGCAGAGAGTGCGCCAGCGGCGAATCCGCCCAGCGGTGTAGTCAGTGAGCACGAGGTTAAACTCGATATCGCTGCGGCTTATATCGATATGGGTGATCCGCAAGGGGCGCGTGAAATGCTGCATGAAGTGCTCGACAGTCATTGTGACGAGCTACTCAAGGCGCGTGCGCGCAGCATGCTTGATCAAATGGCTGGCTAATGCCTCGCGACCAGGTTTGCAGGTCGTTGAAAAAGTCTCTCAAACTTGGCAGCTTGTGATGCTTGACGGTCAGTGAATGACAAAACGCCGGTTTTCCGGCGTTTGCTTTATTTGCAGGGATGTTCGGTGCAAGAAATAACCCAAGTGCAGCGTGTCGCCCTCGGTGTGGAGTACCTTGGTGCGCATTACCACGGCTGGCAGGTGCAGCCAGCGGTGCCAAGTGTGCAGGGCTGTTTGCAAGACGCGCTGAGTCGAATTGCCAACCACCCGATTGAGGTTGTTTGCGCCGGGCGAACTGATCGCGGCGTGCACGCTACGCAGCAGGTGGTACATTTTGATACCACCGCCAAACGCAGTGTGCGTACCTGGCAGCAGGGTGTATTGAGCCTGTTGCCTTCCGATATAGGCGTGATTTGGTCGCATGAAGTGGATTCAACGTTTCATGCCCGCTTTTCCGCACAAAGCCGAGGGTATCGCTATGTGTTGTTCAACGCCGAATACCGCCCGGCCTTGCTGCACGGGCGGGTGAGTTGGTTCCCACGGCCGCTGGATGTGGCTCGCATGCAGGACGCGGCCATGCACCTCATCGGCGAGCATGATTTCTCCAGCTTTCGTGGACGTGATTGTCAGGCGCTCACGCCGATGCGCCACGTGCAATCGATACGCATCACTCAATCCGGTGTGTACATTTACTTTGACCTGGTCGCGAATGCGTTTTTACACCACATGGTACGCAATATCGTTGGCACCTTGTTTCAGGTTGGGATGGGCAAGCGACCGGTAGAGTGGGTGCTTGATGTCTTGTCTGCACGGCGGCGCGAGGCTGGCGGTATAACGGCACCTGCGGATGGTTTGTATCTCACGCATGTGCAGTATCCGGCACATTTTTCATTACCTTTGCGTGAGCGTTTGCCGCAATTTTTTTGAGCCGTTCGCGCACGTCAAACCGCTTTGCCACTGTGCGCGATGCCAGGCTCTGATAGCATATACCCACCATGTCACACCCCCCTCGTCGAACTCGCATCAAGATTTGCGGCATTACCGACGCCCATGACGCCGTCGAAGCTGCGCGTCTAGGTGTGGATGCCTTAGGTCTAGTTTTTTATCCACCAAGCAAGCGGGCGATTGATGTGGCGCGTGCCTTGAGGGTGCGCCAGGCCATGCCAGCGTTCGTGCAGTTGGTTGGCTTGTTTGTCGATCCGACACGCGATGAGGTGGAGAGCATTCTGCGCGCCATGCCTGAGTTGGTGTTGCAGTTCCATGGTGATGAATCTGCTGAATTTTGCGCCAGTTTTGGCCGACCCTACCTCAAGGCACTACCTATGGGGGCGAGCAAAACGGGTACCCAAGTCGATGTGCGGGCAGATGTGCAGGCTGCCGTGCAGACGCACCCGCAGGCCGCGGGTTTTTTGCTCGACAGTCATGCGCCGGGTGCCATGGGGGGAACCGGCGAGGTTTTTGACTGGTCAACGATACCCACACTGGGTCGTCCGTTGATTCTGGCGGGCGGGTTGAACCCGCAAAATGTGGCTGCCGCAGTCCGGCAGGTGCGCCCGTGGGCGGTGGATGTGAGCTCCGGCGTCGAATCCGCGCCGGGGCGCAAAGATTTCTCTAAAATGGCCGAATTTGTTGATGAGGTGCGTTATGCAGATGGCAGTCGATGATTGCACAGCGGTTGATTACGCCAATTTTCCTGATGCGCATGGGCACTTCGGGGTGTATGGCGGTATTTTTGCACCGGAAACACTCATGGCACCGTTGGAAGACTTGGCGCAAGCCTATGCCGCCGCGCGTACGGATGCCGATTTTCTCGCGGCCATGGATAAAGATTTTCAGGATTATGTCGGTCGCCCCAGTCCCCTGTATCTTGCCGAGCGTCTGACGCGCGAACTCGGCGGTGCCAAGATCTACCTCAAGCGCGAGGATCTCAACCATACCGGCGCGCACAAGATCAACAACACCATTGGTCAGGCTTTGCTTGCCAAGCGCCTGGGCAAAACACGCATCATCGCCGAAACCGGTGCCGGCCAGCACGGTGTGGCCTCGGCCACCGTGGCGGCGCGTTTGGGTCTGGAGTGCGTGGTGTACATGGGCGCTGACGATGTGGTGCGTCAGGCACCCAATGTCATGCGCATGAAAATGCTCGGTGCCACCGTGGTGCCGGTCACCTCGGGCACGCGCACCCTCAAGGATGCGCTCAACGAGGCGATGCGCGACTGGGTG
>CAYOCG010000010.1:16209-52025 GCA_964402435.1 uncultured Halothiobacillus sp.
ATCATCGGCACCGTCGCGGGTCCTCATCCCTATCCGATGATGGTGCGTGATTTTCAGGCAGTGATTGGTCGTGAAGCGCGCGAGCAGTGCCTGCAAAAAGAAGGTCGTCTGCCGGATGCGCTGATTGCCTGCGTGGGCGGCGGCTCGAATGCGATTGGTCTGTTCCACCCGTTCCTTGCCGATGAGGGTGTGAAAATCTACGGTGTCGAGGCAGGGGGGGAAGGCATTGAAACCGGCCACCACGCCGCGCCGCTGTGTGCAGGTCGCCCGGGCGTGCTGCATGGCAACCGCACCTACCTGATGCAGGACGATGCCGGGCAGATCATCGGCACGCATTCCATCTCCGCGGGTCTTGATTATCCGGGGGTTGGCCCTGAGCACGCCTGGCTCAAAGACATCGGTCGTGCGCAGTACGTGGCGATTACTGATGACGAGGCGCTGGAAGGCTTCCGCATGCTCACCCGCTGCGAAGGCATCATCCCGGCGCTTGAGAGTAGCCATGCCATCGCCTATGCCATGAAACTTGCACCGACCATGCACAAGGACGAGGTCATCATCGTCAACCTCTCCGGTCGCGGCGACAAAGACATGAATACCATTGCACGCATCGAAGGCTTTGAAATCTGATGAATAACCGTATTCCTGAGCGTTTTTCCGCCCTACGTGCTTCTGGACGCACGGCGCTGATTCCCTACATCACCGCCGGTGATCCACGCCCTGAATTGACAGTGGATTTGATGCATCTTCTGGTGCGCCAGGGCGCCGATTTGCTTGAACTCGGTGTGCCGTTTTCTGACCCGATGGCCGATGGCCCGGTAATCCAGCGCGCCACCGAACGTGCGCTGGCGCACCATGTCACCCTGCATGACGTGCTTGGCATGGTGCGCCGCTTCCGCGAAAACGATGCTCACACGCCGATCATCCTCATGGGTTACCTCAACCCCGTTGAGGCGCTCGGTTACGCGGCGTTTGCGCGTGAAGCCGCTGCGGCAGGTGTGGACGGTGTGCTCACCGTGGATTTGCCACCGGAAGAAGCGGATGAGTATGCCGGCATTCTGCGTGCGGCAGGTCTTGAATGCGTGTTCCTTGTGTCGCCGACCACGCCGGCGCGCCGCCTACAGGCGGTGGCCAAGCTTGGTAGCGGATTCGTTTATTATGTAGCGCTCAAGGGTGTCACCGGTGCCAACACGCTGGACACCGACGATGTTGCACAACACATCGCCCAACTCAGGCAGCACATTGACCTGCCATTGGGCGTCGGGTTCGGTATCCGCGATGCACAGTCCGCCGCCAAGGTAGCGCAGGTGGCCGATGCGGTCGTCGTTGGCTCGGCTTTGGTGCGCTTGGTTGAGGCGCATGAGCACGACGTTGCTGCCATGCAGCAGAGCGTGGGTGCATTGCTTGCTGAAATGCGCTCCGCCATGAATGTCGTGCCCAAGCAAGGAGTCTGATCATGAGCTGGTTGCAAAAACTGCTGCCTTCGCGCATTCGCACCGAGGGGTTGGTGAAAAAATCCATTCCCGAGGGGCTATGGATCAAGTGTGACGAGTGCTCATCGGTGCTCTACAGCTCGGAACTGGAACGCAACCAGCAGGTTTGTCCGAAGTGCGGTCACCATATGCGCATCGGTATCCGCAAGCGTCTGGAGCATTTTCTCGATGCCGAACCGCGCGAAGAAATTGCCGCCGGCGTCGAGCCGGTGGATGTGCTCAAGTTCCGCGACCAGAAAAAATACAAAGATCGACTCGTGCTAGCGCAGCGTGCCACAGGCGAGAAAGATGCGTTCGTTGCCATCAAGGGACGTGTGTTGGGGGAGCCGCTGATTGCGACCGGGTTTGATTTTTCCTTCATGGGGGGGTCGATGGGCTCGGTGGTGGGGGAGAAGTTCGTCCGCGCGGCCAATCGTGCGCTGGATGAAAAAATCCCGCTGCTCACCTTCACCGCCTCGGGTGGAGCCCGCATGCAGGAGTCGCTGTTTTCCTTGATGCAAATGGCCAAAACCTCGGCGGTACTCACGCGCCTGTCCAATGAAGGCGTACCGTATATCGTGGTGTTGACCGACCCGACCATGGGTGGGGTTTCCGCTAGCCTTGCCATGTTGGGTGATGTGCAGATTGCCGAGCCCAAGGCATTGATTGGCTTCGCCGGCCCGCGGGTGATTGAACAAACGGTACGTGAAAAACTGCCCGAAGGCTTCCAGCGCAGCGAGTTCTTGCTCGCACACGGCATGGTGGACATGATCGTGCCGCGTCTTGAGCAGCGCGAAACCATCGCGCGCCTGATCAGCATGCTGAAAAAGCGTCCCGCACCGGCCATGCAGGGCTGATAGCGCCTGTCAAACACTCCTCCACACGTCTGCCGGATGCGCTGATGAACCCAAGGCAAACGCTTGAAGACTGGCTGGCGCATATCGAAAGCCTGCATCCCATGGGCGCAGCGGGGATTGAAATGGGCTTAGGCCGTGTTGAGCAGGTGTTTGCCGCGCTCGGTTTGGAGAAGTCGCCCGCCTGCCTGACCGTGACCGTGGGTGGCACCAATGGCAAAGGTTCCTGCGTGGCCATGCTGGAAGCCATTGCGCTTGCGGCGGGTTTGTGCGTGGCCGTGTTTACCTCGCCGCATTTGCTGCGTTACAACGAGCGCGTGCGCGTGCAGGGTGAGGATGCCGAGGACGCCGCGTGGGTGCGTGCCTTTGCCCGCGTCGAGCAGGCGCGTGGAACGGTGCCTCTAACCTATTTTGAATATGGCACGCTGGCGGCACTTGTTTTGATGCTGGAGAGTGCGCCTGAATTGATGGTGCTTGAAGTGGGTATGGGTGGGCGGCTGGATGCGGTCAATGTGGTGGATGCGCAAGCCTTTTTATTGACCAATGTCGCCCTCGATCACATGGCTATGCTCGGTGCCGACCGTGAGGCGATTGGGCGCGAGAAAGCGGGCATCATGCGCGCAGGTCAAACCGTGGTGATGGCGGAAGCCGTGCCGCCGCAAAGCGTATTGGAACATGCGGCACACTGCGGCTTGCGTCCGGGTATTGAACTCTGGCAGCGTGGCAGCGAATTCGATGTTGCTGATGCGGCTTCTGAGGGTTGGCAATGGTCGGCAGGCGATGTTCATATCACTTTGCCCCTGCCGGCACTGCCGGGCGCCCATCAAATCGACAATGCCGCAGGGGTGATTGCGCTGCTTCAAGCACTACAACAGCGTGGAATGCTGCCCAAGCCGGTGTGCGCTGCGCACTACCGTGCGGGGTTGCAGCAGGTGCGTCATCCCGGGCGTTTGCAAAAGATTCCAGCAAAAGTGGATGTCTGGCTGGATGTGGCGCATAACCCCGCAGGTATGCAGGCGCTGGCGCAGAGCATGCGCAGCCTGCCCAAGCAGGGTCGCACCTTGCTGGTTTTCGCCGTGCTGGCCGACAAAGATGCGCTGGGCATGGCCGACATCCTCGCTCCCGAGGTGGACGCCTGGTATCTCGCGGGTCTGGAGGGTGCGCGAGGGCGCCAGGCGGACGCGCTGGCTGCGTTGTTGTCACAGACCCACACAGGTTTGCCGATCATCGCCTGCGAGGCCAACCCCGTCCTGGCGTATACTCGCGCACTGCAAGACGCGCGCGAGGGTGATCGTATTTTTGTTGCGGGGTCGTTTCTGTGTGTGAGTGACGTTCTGGCGCATCAGGCAAGTAGTGGGGCAGGGCATGGATAAGCAGTTACGCAAGCGATTTCTCGGCGCCGGGGTGGTAGTGGCGCTGGCGGCCTTGATTCTGCCGTTTCTCATGCAAGGTGAGGGCTACAAAGCCAACCAGCAGCGTCTGGAGGACGCACGGACGCGCATCCCACCCAAGCCGCCGCTTCCCGAGCGGCTGGACACTCAAGTCCCGCCGCCACCGGAAGATGTGCGTGCGGCCATGACCGTACCGGAAGATCTGCCCAAACCGAAGTACAACGATAAACCCGTCGCCACAGCGCAACCGGTGGAGTCGGCCAAGCCGGTGTCCCCACCCAAGCCCGCGCCGGCCACTGAGGTTAAGGTCAAAACGCTGGATAGCTCGTCGGAAAAGCCGGCAGAGAAATTGCCTGCCAAGCCCGTACCTGCTGCGCCGGCCAATGAAGCTGCCAAGTCTGCGGAAAAACCCCAGGTCGCTAAACCACCTGAAATCCGCCCCACCGAAAGCAAGACACCCGAAGCCAAACCCGCAGATGCTAAGCCCGCCGAAGCAGCAAGCGCTGTGCCAGCGAAAGAGCTGTGGGTCATTCAACTGGGCAGCTTCACCGCAGAAAGCAACGCACAGAGCTTGCTTGCCCAGGTGCAGCGTGCAGGTCTAACGGCGCGGGTGGAAAAAATCGAGGTCAAAGGTAGCCCGGTGTGGCGTGTCACCTCCAATACCTATGCCAGCCGTGCGGAAGCCGAGGCTGCGCTGAACACGCTGAAAAACCGCGCCAACATCGGCGGCATGGTACGCGCCGTGCGCTGAGCGCGATCTGCTGTGGATCAACAAATCATGCATGACATCGACCCTATCCCCACCCACGATCTCGCGGACGATTTTTACGCTGACCCGCGCGCGCACGATCAGCAACTCAGCGGGCTGCGTGCCCCGCCTCATTCGATGGAGGGCGAGGCATCGGTACTCGGCGGATTGATGATCGACCCGGAAGCCTGGGAGCGCATTGCTGACCGGGTGAGCGAGGACGATTTTTATCGCCGCGATCACCGCCTGATTTTCCGCGCCCTGCAAAGTCTGGCCGATGCCGACCAACCGCGCGATGTGGTCACGCTGGCCGAGTGGCTGGAAAATCATGGCCAGCTCGAAGAGGTGGGCGGCTTTAGCTACCTCGGTCGCCTGGTAGCGGACACACCCACCGCGGCCAATATCACTGCCTATGCCGACATTGTGCGCGAGCATTCGATCAAGCGGCAGTTGATCGACGTCGGTACCAAGATTGCGCAAAGCGCCTACCAGCCCGAGGGGCGCAGCAGTCATCAACTGCTCGAACTGGCCGAGCAGGAAGTGTTCAAGATTGCTGAAATGGGCAACCGCCAACGCAAAGGCTTCGCCGCGATCAAAAACCTGCTCACCCTCGCGGTTGAACGCATTCAAACCCTGTATGAACAGGATGAACCGATCACCGGCCTACCCACTGGCTTTGATGATTTCGACACCATGACCTCCGGCTTGCAGCCGGGCGATCTGGTCATCGTCGCTGGCCGTCCGTCGATGGGTAAGACCACCTTTGCCATGAATATCGCGGAAAACGCTGCCATCCGTACGCAGAAGCCGGTGGCGGTGTTTTCCATGGAAATGCCCGGCGAGCAGCTCGCGCTGCGCATGATGTCCTCCTTGGGGCGCATCGACCAGCACCGCGTGCGCACCGGTAAGCTGGAAGACGAGGATTGGCCACGGCTGACCTCCGCGGTGGTCATGCTCTCCGAAGCGCCGATCTTCATCGACGACACACCGGCGCTTTCCCCCACTGAGTTGCGTGCGCGCGCGCGGCGGCTCAAGCGCGAGCATGGCCTGGGGCTGATCGTCATCGACTACCTGCAACTCATGCAGGTGCCCGGCAACAGCGAAAACCGCGCCACAGAAATTTCCGAGATCTCGCGTGGCCTCAAGGCGCTGGCCAAGGAACTGGGTGTGCCAGTGATCGCGCTCTCACAGCTCAACCGCTCATTGGAACAGCGCCCCAACAAGCGCCCGGTGATGTCCGATCTGCGCGAATCCGGTGCCATCGAGCAGGATGCGGACCTGATTGTGTTCATCTACCGCGATGAAGTCTACAACCCAGACAGCCCTGATAAAGGCATCGCGGAAATCATCATTGGCAAGCAACGTAATGGACCCATCGGTACGGTACGCCTGACCTTCCTCGGCAAATACACCCAATTCGCCAATTACACCGCCGAAACAACCTATGGCGGGGGTTACGAGGCTTGAGCATCGTCCCGTTGCGTGCACCGCTGGCGCGTATTGACCTTGACGCACTCAAGCACAATGCCGCAGAGGTGCAACGCCGTGCCGAGGGGGCGCGGCTATTTGCCGTCATCAAGGCCGATGCCTATGGCCACGGTATGATCGAGTGCGCACAGGCACTGCGCACCCAGGCCGCAGGCTTTGTCGTCTCCACCCTAGGAGAGGCCGATCAATTACGCAAAAGCGGCATCACCCAGCGCATCATGGTGCTGCAAGGCTTCATGAATCTGCCCGAGGCGCGGCTGGCTGCACGGCTGATGGTCGAGCCGGTGATTCATCAAGCCTGGCAGGTGGAGCTGCTTGAAAAACATGCGCTTGGTTTACCAATTCAGCTTTGGCTCAAAGTGGACAGCGGCATGCATCGCTTGGGCGTGCCGCCGGAGCAGGTGCGTGCGCTGCATCAGCGCCTGCTGGCCAGTCGGCGCTTACGCCAGCCGCCGGGGCTGATGACCCATTTCGCCCGCGCAGATGAGGCGGACGCACAACCCACCGTGCAACAGTTGGACATCTTCGAAGCAGCCACGCAAGGCTTGCCCGGCGAGCGCAGCGTGGCCAACTCGGCGGGGATTTTCAGCCAGCATGCGCATGGGCGTTTGGGCGACATCGTGCGCCCCGGCATTGCGCTGTATGGCAGCAGCCCGCTGGAGCATGCTTCAGCATCCGAGTTGGATTTGCGTGCGGTGATGCATCTGAGCACCCATCTTGTGGCGGTCAAACAGCATGCACGTGGCGAGGCGCTGGGCTATGGAGGGCGTTTTGTCTGCGATGAAACCATGCCGGTAGGCGTGGTCTCGGTGGGTTATGCCGACGGTTATCCCAGGCTCACGCCCAGCGGCACGCCGGTGGCGGTGAATGGGCAGATCGCCCGCGTGGCGGGGCGTGTGTCGATGGATCTGCTCACGCTGGATCTGCGCGGGGTCACCGCCCAGCCGGGCGATGCGGTGGAGCTATGGGGCAAGCAGGTCAGTGTGGACGACGTGGCGCACGCCGCAGGAACCTTGGGTTATGAATTGCTCTGTCATGCGGGCAAAGCGTGCCGGCGCGATTACGCGGAGTGGATGCCTTGACTTGTTCCCCTTTGCCGCATGATTACCCCTTCGACCCGGGCTATGGTTATGACCTGTCGCGTTTGCTTAGTGTGCAGACACCGCCACCGCCGCATGATTTCGCGCGCTTTTGGCAGCAACGTTATGCCCAAGCATTGTCCTCCATGCCACGGGCGCACATTGAATCTGCGGGAACGTTACGCCGTTGGCAGGTGTTTGATCTACACTTTTGCGCCGCTGACGGAGCCTGGTTGGGCGGTTGGGTGCTCGTGCCGCGCTATGTAAAGGCGCGTCAACTCTGGGTTGTAGGTCACGGTTATGGCGGGCGCAGCGCGCCCGACGGTTCGTGGCCTCTGCACGATTCCGTCGTGTTTTTTCCGTGTGCGCGTGGGTTTCAACGCAGCCGAATGCCGGGCATTCCGGAGCATGCACAACAACACGTGGTGCACGGCATTGAAGATCGTGATCTTTACCTCGTCGGACAGTGTGTCAACGATGTTTGGTCATGTGTGAGCGCAGCATGTGAATTGTTCCCGCAGCTCGACTGGCTGGGGTATGCCGGCACAAGTTTCGGCGGCGGTTTAGGTGCACTGGCCGCACCCTGGGATCCAAGAATCCGTGCGGTTTATCTGAACGTGCCTACGTTTGGGCATTGGCCATTGCGTTTGCAATTACCCACGGTGGGCAGTGGTTCAGCGGTCCAGGCGCTGCATCACAGCGGGCGTCATGTGCTTGAAACGCTGAGTTACTACGATGCTGCACATGCGGCGCATTTTGCGCAACAACCGCTTTTCGCAGCACTGGCGTGCTTTGATCCTGCGGTGGCACCGCCGGGGCAATTTGCCATTTTCATTGCCTGGCGTGGACGCAAAACCTTGCATCTTCTCACGGCTGGACATTTCGACTATGCCGCCCGTTTGAAGGATGAATTGCGTCTTAATCGGCATTTCAAGCACTGGAGTGCAAGTCTTTTGACTGGATGAGGGCGTGCGGGTGGACGCCAATGAGCCGCAAAACATCAGGTTTTTTTCATGCAGCGGCTTTATCACTCCTGGTATTCACCTCATCTTGAGCGCAACATGCGCTTGCTGCGCTTTGGGCACGCCGGCCAACGCGTTCTGATTTTCCCCACGCGCGATGGCAGTTTTCACGAATACGAAGACCTGCGCATCATCGAGGCCATGCGTCCATGGATTGAAGCTGGACACATGCAGTTGGTTTGCTTGGAAAACATTGCCCACGAATCCTTGTACTGCTTTTGGTGTCGTCCCGAGGATCGTCTGCGGCGCTATCTTGCTTATGAGCGCTATGTGCTGCATGAGGTCATGCCGTGGTGGGAGGATGTCAGTCCGTCTCCACCTGGTTTTGTAGCGCACGGTTTGAGCCTGGGTGCCTTTATGGCAACCAATATGGCGTTGCGTCATCCCCATCTTTTCCATCGCCTGGTGGCATTTTCGGGGCGGTTTGATTTGACGCAAGCGATGGAAAGCTTCACCGATCTTTTGCAAGGTCACTACGACGATACGGTGTATTTCAATACCCCATTGCATTTTTTGCCCAATCTGGACGATGAGCGCCTTTTGCACGCTGTGCGAGGATTGAAGGTATGCCTCGTCGTTGGCCGAGATGATCCATTTCTCGCGCAGAATCAGGCGCTGCATGACACGCTGCTTGCTAAAGGCGGACAGTCTGCGCTGCATGTGTGGGATGGTCGAGCACACCAAGGTGGGGCATGGCGGCGCATGGCACCGCTCTATCTGCCAAATGAGTAGGCGCCACCGTTCGCAGATAAACCGTGGGTGACTTGATAACGTGCATGCAGTCTAAGCAAGGCTGGTGGCGTCATCCTCAAAGTAGTCGGAATCGATGCGCTTGATTTGATACGAGGCAGCGACCGACACGCCAACGTCATAGTCGATCATCAAGTTGGCCAAGCGCTTGCCGTCAATCAATACAACCTTGGTGTCGATCAGTGAGGCGTACTCGATCGCGCCCTGGGTAAAGCTTGAGGTGGTAAGAAAGACACCTTTCTTCGCGCGTTGGCCTTGCAGCGCACCGACAAACTTCTGGATTTCGGGGCGTCCCACGCTGTCCTGCCAGCGTTTGGCCTGAAGGTAGATGACATCCAAGCCTAAACGATCTTCCTTGATGATGCCGTCGATGCCGCCATCGCCGCTTTGGCCAAGGCGTTCACCGGCATCTTGCCTTGAGCCGCCGTAGCCCATTTTGACCAGCAATTCGATGACCAAGCGCTCAAAGAATTCCGGCGAGCAAGACAACACACGTTGCAGAACCTCTTGCGCCAGATTGGCGCGCAAATTCTGGTACGCCAGCTCAAGCGATTCTTCCGGCGTTTGTGTCGACTCGTTCAAGGGCTTATCTGCCTCTGTGTATGCGCGATTCACGCGCGAGGCGTTGCGAAATTCAACGAACTCGGCAAAGCGTTCAAGGTATTTCACATCAATGCGTGGTGGTTGTTCGTTTAACACTTGCAAACCGCGAGAGGTCAAACGCAAGATCCCGCGGCGTGGTGCCTCCAGCAAACCTGCTTTTTTCAGATAAGAAGCTGCCCATCCGACCCGATTGTTGATGATGGCTTGGCTGCCACTGGGCAGAAGCATATTGCGCTCGTCTTGTGTAAGCGCAAATTCAGTGGCTAGCGCATCAACTGCCTCGCGCAAAGTGGGTTCGTTTTTGTCTGCGACATAACGCAGCAGGGGCAACATCAGGGTTTGGTAATCAGGAATGGGCATGACCGGCTGCGAGCTTGTGACGTGAAGGTTCCATCATACCCGCGCCCAGCGTCTAGCCACACCCGCCTTGGCGCTCTCCAGCATGGAGAGCAGGGCGGGGATAAAGAACAGCACCAGCAAGGCGGAGAAGGCCAGGCCAAAGACGATGGAGACGGCCATGGGAATGAGAAACTTGGCTTGCAGCGAGGTTTCGAACATCAGGGGCGTCAGGCCGGCAATGGTGGTCAGTGAGGTGAGGATCACGGCACGCAGACGTCCCACGGCGGCTTCGACAAACGCCTCGTTCAATCCCAGACCTTTGCCGCGCAGTTCGCTGAACAGGCTGACGAGGATGATGGCATTGTTGACCACGATGCCAGCAAGGCCAAACAGGCCGAACATGGAGAGCAGGGTGAGGTTGATGCCCAGCAGCCAGTGACCGAACAGGGCACCGGTCAGGCCCAAGGGTATGGCGGTCATGACCACCAATGGCCAACTCCACGAGCCGAGAATCCATACCAGCACCAGGTAGATCAATAGCAGACCGACCATCAGGCCGGTTTTCATGTCGGCCAGCGTTTCGCGCTGATCTGCGGAGCTACCTTCCAGGCTGTAGCTGATGCCGTAACGCTCGGCCAGGTCGGGCAGCGCTTTTTTGCCCAGTTCGGCAAGAATGCGGCGGCTGTTGTTTTGTGACTTGTCGATGTCGGCGGTGACTTCGACCGCGCGCTGTCCCTGCTGATGGCGTATGGCCTCAAAGCCGCGGCGGGTTTCCCAGCGCACCACGGAGGAAAGCGGAATGAACTGACCGTTGGGCAGGCGGATATTGAGCTGATTGAGGATGGCGAGGCGCTCGCGCTCTTCACGCGGCAGGAGCACGCGCACTTCGAGCTCGTCTTGCCCGATCTGCACCCGCTGCGCCAGATGGCCGTCAAACGCGGCGCGCAACTGACGGCTGAGGCTTTCGGTGGTCAACCCGAGGGCTTCACCGGCAGGGATGAGGCGGTAGATGAGCTGCTCGCGCCCGTAAGGTAAATCGTCGGCCACATCACTCACCCCGGGCAGGCTGCGCAGGGTTTCTTGCAGGCTGAGTGCGGCGTTTTTCAGTTTTTCCGCATCATTGCCGGTGAGGCGGATGGTGAGGTCGCGATTCGGCGGGCCCGACTGGCGCGCGCTGATGCTCAGGTTTTCCAGCCCGGCAGCGGGCGGGGTGAGTTCGCGCCATTTGGCGATCAGGGCTTCATTGCGCACGCTGCGCTGCTCGGAGGGCACGAGTTCGAGCATGATGGAGGCGAGTTGATCGCCGGATGCGCCGCTGCCTGCGGCACCGATGGTGGCGCTCATGCGGCTGACGGCGGTCTTCACCAACGGCTCACCGAAAGACTGTTCGGTGGCATGCAGGCTATGCTCCAGTGTGCGCAGATAGGCTTCCACCTGTGCTTTGGGCGTGCCGGCGACGAAGGTGGCGTTGGCGTAGATGACCGAGGATTCGGGGGAGGGGAAGAAGACGAAGGGAATGCGCCCGCCCACCAGCAGACCGACACCGAGGATCATCAGGCCAAAAGTCAGGCTCACGGTAGTGGCGCGGTAGTCGAGGGCGCGCTGCACGAGGGGGCGGAAGCGGTGTTCGCGGAAATGGTCAAACGCCGCATCCAGACGTTGGCGCAGATGTGACACAGGGCGACGGGCGTCGGCAACAAAGGCGCTGCGCAGGTGGGCGGGGAGGATGATGAAACACTCCAACAGCGAGGCGATGATGACCACGATCATCACCAGCGGGATGTCGAACATGATTTTGCCGAAAATGCCGCCCACCATGAGCAGGGGAATGAAGGCGGCGACGGTGGTCAGTGAGGAAGCGACCACCGGCCAGAGCATGCGTTGTGCGCCACCGATGGCGGCGCGCTCGGGGGATTCGCCCATGGCACGGTGGGTGGCAGCGTCTTCGCCGACCACGATGGCATCGTCGACGATGATGCCCAGCGCCATGATCAGGGCGAACAGGCTAAGCATATTGATCGAACCGCCCAACACGTAAAGCAGGCCGAGGGTGAGCAGGAAAGCGGTGGGCACACCCGCCGCCACCCAGAAGGCCACGCGACCAGGCAGGAAAAGGTAGAGAATCAGCACCACCAGGGCGAGGCCAGAGAGGCCGTTGCTGAGCAGCAGGTCGATGCGGTCGCGGATCAGCTCCCACTGCTGGTCGTAAACCTCAAGATGAATGCTAGGCGGCAAGGTGGGGCGGGTGGTGTCCAGCCAGCTTTGCAGGGCTTTGGCGGCTTTGAGTGCATTGCCAGTTTCGGTGCGCTGCAACAGCATTTCCACGACGGGTTCGTCGTCTTCGCGCAGGGTCAGGGCATTGGGGCGCGCCTCACGCACGATGACGGCCACATCGCCCAGTTTGACCAAGCCTTTTTCGTCGCTGATCAAGGGCAGGCTGGCAAAATCCTCGGCATTGCGTCGCTGCTCCAGGCTGCGCACCTCGCGTGCGCCGTCCTGTTGGCCGACGATGCCGGAGGGCAGGTCGCGCGAGAGGCGGGCGATACGCTCGCCGGCATCGGCCAAGGAAAGATCAAGCTGCTCAAGCTGCGCGGCCGGAATCTGAATGGCGATGCGTTCATTGGGTAAACCCTGAATGTCGATGCGGTCGATGCCCGCAGCAAGCAGCTCGCGTTCAAATTGGCGTACCCACGGGCGCAGCTCATGCAGGCTGGCGCCACGAATCAGCAGGCGCGCCACCGGGTCGTAGCGCGACACGCGGCTGATTTGCGGGGCTTCGGCATCCTTGGGCAGGTTGATGAATTCGGCCACACGCTGGCGCACCTGATCGAGCGCGGCGAGGCTGTCGGTGCCTTCACGCAGTTCGAGAGTGATGCTGGCCACGCCTTGTGCGGCGGTGGAGGCGAGTTTTTTCACGCCATCCACGGTTTTAAGGCGTTCTTCCAGCGGGATGACGATGCCGTTTTCCACATCTTCCGCCGACGCGCCACTCCACAGCACGCGCACACTGAGCACATCCAGCGCGAAATTGGGGAAGAACTGCACGTTCATGCGCGAAATGCCGAGAAATCCGGCAAGCAGCGCAATCAGCACCAGTACGTTCGCCGCCACCTTGTGGCGCACGAAAAATGCGAGCACGCCGTTCATAAAGCTTGGGCGCTTGGCGTGGCCGTTTGCGGCAGCGGCTTGACCGCCAGTCCGTCGATGGCATTGGGCAGGTGGGTGAGCATGATCTCAACCCCGTTCCTCAGTTCGGGACTGCGCACCAGCAGGAGATCGTTATCCGCACGGCGCATCTCGCCGATGCGTTCGACCTGCACAGCGTGCAGGCGGCCATCCTTGATGGCATACACCGTGGATTCGCCATGCAGCGCGCTCGGAGGCAGGGCAACCACCTGGGTCTGCGTCGGCAGGGCAAGGCGCGCTTGCAGCAAACTGCCACTGGTGATCGCGGCATCGCGGGTCTCCAGCTTCAGCAACGCATCCACGCCACGTGCGTCGGCCTGACCGGCCAGGCGTTCGAGGGTGGCGGGCACGGGTTTGTCATCGACTTGAACCTGCGCGCGCAGTGTCGCGCCCTCGCTCAAGGCAAGGCGCAGGGGTTCGGCGTAGGCGGCGGGTAATTTGGTGCGCAGAAACAGAGCATCGGAGGGATACAGGGTGAGCAGTGTTTGCCCAGGACTGACTTGATCGCCCGCCGCCACCTCCACCGCACCGACGCGCGCGGCAAACGGCGCGGTCATCTGCCCACGCTCGGCGTCGCGTTTGGCTTCGGCGAGCTTGGATTCAAGCTGGGCAAGGCGCGCGGGCGCCTGGGCAATCGCCTGTTCACGTTGCAGCACGGCAAGACGTGCCCGCGCCACTTGCTCACGCGCTGCGTCCGTGGCCGCTGCTGAGCCGAGATTCTGTTTGAGGATGGTTTCGTTGCGTTGCAGATTTTGCTGCGCCAGGCGTTCAACTTCTTGCTCATGTTTGAGCGCCATGCGGTCATTCTGTTGGTTGATTTTTTCTCGCTCAATGTCGGCCTGAATTTGTGTCACGCGCGGCGTCAGATCACGCGCATCCAGCTCGGCCAGTGCTTGACCTGCGCTGACCTGATCGCCATCACGCACCAGCACCTTGAGTACGCGCCCACCCACCGGTGCGGCGACACGCACGCGATCCGGGGTTTCAACACGCCCGTAAAGCACCAATTCCGGTTGCAGATCCTGCACGACGACAGGGGCAGTGGCGACATGCCAGACCCGCTCCTGCACCACCACCGGTGCCGGTTTGTCGCGTGTGGCTTTGAGGGCGAGAAACCCGCCTACGGCGAGCAGCAGGATCAGCAGAGGCAGGATGATTTTAAGTTTCATGAATCTTTGTGCAGATTTGACGCTGTTTGGAATGGTTTAACGCAAAAGAGTTTCACGGTAATAACGCAATTCGTCGAGAGAGGCACGAATATCGTCCAGCGCGCGGTGGGTGCCGGCTTTTTCAAATTTGGGTAGGTTGGGGTACCAGCGGCGTGCAAGTTCCTTGAGCGTGCTCACATCCAGATTGCGGTAATGGAAAAACGCTTCGAGCTTGGGCATGTGGCGTGCGAGGAAGCGGCGATCCTGGCAGATGCTGTTGCCGCAGATGGGCGATGTGCGCGGCTCGCTCCATTCCTGCACAAAGGCCAAGGTTTGCGCTTCCGCGGCGGCCGTGTCGCACGAGCTGCTGCGCACGCGCTCCAGCAGACCCGAGGCGCTGTGGTGCTTTTGGTTCCATTCATCCATGCCATCCAGCACGGATACAGGATGATGGATGGCTAACACGGGCCCTTCGGCCAGGATGTTCAAACCCTCGTCGGTGACCAGGGTGGCAATTTCGATGATCACATCGCGATCCGGCTCAAGACCGGTCATTTCAAGATCAATCCAGATCAGATGGTTGCGCATGGTGGCTTTCCAGGGTTTTCAGGTTTTGTACGGGGCGAGTGGAGGGCGGCTTATCTTGAACGGGATGGTTCTAGAGCCATTCAAAGGAATTTAGGCGGGTGGTGTTTAACTATCGCACCCATCCGATGGTGTTACTATCGGAAGATTGAAAAATCCAGCAGGACACACTGGCCATGGGCGATAACCAACGCAGTCTTGATGAGCTTCGCAACATTGTAGAAGACATTCACGAGCTGCTAGAGCGTCAACGCTTGGTAGAGCAACAGGTCGAACGCGAGGAAAGAAATGACCCGCGTGCACTGCTGGTCGAGAATGTAGTCATCAAGCAGCACAACGCAGCCTTGGAAGCGCGGCTGGCAGACATTCATCCTGCCGATATTGCGCGCATCCTGGAAATGCTGCCGTTGAAAGATCGTCTGGCAGTGTGGAACCGCGTCAAGTCCGATCTGGATGGCGAGGTTCTTCTGGAAACCACCGATGCCGTGCGTGAGTCGCTGATCGAGGCGATGGACACGGACGAGCTGGTCGCCGCCACCGAGCAACTGGATACGGATGAAATCGCCGACCTTGCCCCTGATCTGCCGGACGAGGTGGTGCAGGGGATTTACAAGACGCTTGATCCCGCCGAACGCGAGCAGTTGCGCTTGGCTATGTCCTACCCGGAAAACGTTGTGGGCGCGCGCATGGACTTCGACATGGTCAACGTGCGTGAAGACGTCAGCGTCGAGGTGGTACTGCGTTATCTGCGTCGTCTCAAGGAGTTGCCGGATCAGACCGACCAGCTGTTCGTGGTGGATCGTGATGAGAAGTTACGCGGTTTATTGCCGTTGAAAACCCTGCTGGTGTCTTCGCCCGAGGATGAGGTGGGCAGCATCATGCAGCCGGTCAAGCAGTGCTTTCCGGCGGATGGCAAGTTGGCGGAGGCGGCAGAAGCCTTTGAGCGTTATGATCTCGTCACCGCGCCGGTGGTGGATGCGCGCCATCGTCTCATCGGGCGTCTGACTGTTGATGCAGTGGTGGACTTCATCAAGGAGCGCCAGGAACAGGAACAGCTCAGTCAGGGTGGTCTGCGCGAGGAGGAGGACATCTTCGCGCCCCTGACACACAGCTTGAAAAATCGTGCGCCTTGGCTGGGCATCAATCTGGTGACGGCGCTGATTGCGTCCAGCGTGATCGGCATGTTTGAGGAGTCGATCGAAAAACTGGTGGCTTTGGCGACGTTGATGCCGATCGTGGCCGGTATGGGGGGTAATGTGGGCAACCAGTCGATCACCATGATCGTGCGTGCCTTGGCCAACAATCCGCTGACCTCCAGCGATGTGCGTAACCTTTACCTCAAGGAAATGAGCCTGGCGCTGGCCAACGGGCTGATTTTCGGCGCGCTGTTAGCGCTGATCACGTTTGTCATGTTCAAAGATGCCCCGCTTGGCGGCGTGATGATGTTGGCGGTGACGCTCAATTTCCTCGCGGCGGCGTTTTTTGCGGTCACCATCCCGGTGGTGCGTCATCGTTTGGGCAGCGATCCGGCCTTGGGCTCCAGCGTGCTGATTACTGCCATCACCGATTCGGGCGGGTTTTTCATTTTCCTTGGCTTGGCCAGTATTTTCCTGTTGCGCGGATGAGTAAGCGTCGTCTCAGTTTGCAGCAGCGGCGCAATATCGAGCAGCGCCAGGCGCGGGATGCGGCGGGTCAGGATTTGCGCCCAGGATTGGTCGTTGCCCATCACGGCAAACAGGTGTTGGTTGAGGATGCGACAAGTGGCCAGCGCCATGCCTGTATGGTGAAACAGACCTTGGGCGCAGTGGCCACCGGGGATCGTGTCCGTTGGTGTGAAAATGCCGATGGTGCGGGCTCAGTGGAGTTTGTCGAACCGCGGCAATCGCTGTTGATTCGCCCGGATACCTTGGGCAAGCCGCGTTTGATGGCGGCGAATATCGATCAGGTGTTGATCACCCTTGCGCCTGTGCCTGCGCCCAATGCCAGCGTGATTGATCGGGCGATCGTCGCGACGCTGGATTTGCCGGCCACGCCGATTCTGCTGTTGAACAAAGTGGATCGGCTGGATGCGCCGCAGCGCCAAGCGTTGCGTGATTTCACCCATGAGTGGCAGGTTTTGGGTATCGACGTACTTGAGGTCAGTGCACGGAGCGGTGAGGGGCTGGACGGATTGCGTGAGCGGCTCGTCGATCACCAAAGCTTGTTTGTGGGGCTGTCCGGGGTGGGCAAGTCTTCGCTGGTGGCAGCATTGATGCCACCAGCGACCAACATTGCCGTTGGCGAAATTTCCGCCCACAGTCAAGAAGGGCGCCACACCACGCGCACCAGCACGCTCTATCACTTGCCCAGCGGGGGCGATGTGGTCGATGCACCCGGCGTGCGTGATTTTGGCGTATGGCAGATGACACCTGAGGCGGTGCGCCGAGGTTTTGCCGAGATTGAACTCACAGCACAGCATTGCCGTTTTGCCAACTGTACCCACCGTGCAGAACCAGGGTGCGCGGTCAAAGCGGCGGTGGAGCAGGGGGAGATCAGTGCGCGGCGTTATCAGAGCTATCTAGAGATGATGTCGCAGGCGAGCGAAATTGCGCATACATGAGAGACCCACTGAATGCGCTGCATCAGTGGTGTGAGGGTCAATCACGCGCTCTGACGTAACAGGCTTTGACGCGTCCTGGAGCAGGGTCGTTAAAGACTTCATTACTGCAAAGTGTGCCATCGTTGCGTGTCAGTGTTGTCCAGCGAGCACCCACGCCATAACGCACCTCGCGCCAGCCGCGAAAGGCGCAGAAATCTCCTTCTGATGCACAACGACGCCAGCCCGAGCCTGTGGGTGTTTCGTCGTCGTTGTCATCGCTGGTTGCGATGTAACACGCTTTCACACGACCCGGAGCAGGATCGCCAAAGGTTTGATTGCCGCAGAAGATGCCATTACGCGCGCTGCGCGATTCAAAACGTCCCGCAGCGCCATAGTGCACGGTTGCTCGCCCACGAAATGAGCAGAACTCTCCCTCGCGGGCACAGCGACGCCAGCCTTCGGGGGTTGCAGCACTGGAGTCTTGGTCGTTGACCCAGACAAAACAGGATTTGACCACGCCAGGTGCCGGGTCGCCGAAATTGGCATTGGTGCAGCGGATGCTGTTGCGTGCATCGCGGCTGGCCCAGCGGCGATCGGCACCGTAACGAACCTCGGCGCGTCCATCGAAGCGGCAGACTTCATTTTCATGGGCGCAGAACACCCATTCGGCCAACGCCGCTGGCGCAGTGCCGACAAGTATGAAAGAGGTGGCAAGGATAAAGGCTGTACGTAAGGCAGGCACGCGATTACTCCCATGAAACGACTTCACGGGAATGAATCTAGTTAACCGGTTTGAGCTTGTCGAGTTATTTGGAGCGGAAGGAGATGCGACCTTTGGTCAGGTCGTAAGGGGTGAGCTGCACCGTCACTTTGTCGCCGGTGAGAATCTTGATGTAGTTTTTGCGCATGCGCCCGGAGATATGGCAGGTCACAACATGGCCGTTTTCAAGTTCGACACGGAACATGGTGTTGGGCAGGGTGTCGAGCACCGTGCCCTGCATCTCAATGTAATCTTCTTTGGACATTCAATATGTTGGCTAGGTTCTTGGGAGCGCGGATTATCCTTGAAGACCTGTGCAGCGGCAAGCGCATTTATTGCCCGTGGGTACCTCGAAAAACCTACTGCGCGAGCGAATTGCTGCGTCGCTTCCTCACTCACCCCTCGCCTATCTATTTGATATGTCTAAGGGATTCGTTGCGGGGCTCCTTGCACTCCGCCCGCTCGTGACGGTTTTTCGAGGTGCCCCTGTGTTACCATGCCGCAGTTTTGTTGCGTTTTGAGGATGTTGAATGTCAGTGGCGTTTGCGGCGGTTTTTCCAGGACAAGGCTCTCAATCGGTGGGGATGATGACCGCTTGGGGGGCGCATCAATCATGTGTGGATGCAACATTTGCCGAAGCAAGCGCGGCATTGTCTGGCACGTTTCTCGACGGCGTGGATTTGCGTGCCATCAGTGCGCAGGGAGAGGCGAGCGAGATCAACCGCACGGAAATCACCCAGCCGATCATGCTGGCGGCGGGTGTGGCTGCGTGGCGTGTCTGGCAGGCGGTCGGTGGCGCCATGCCTTGCTGCATGGCGGGGCACAGTCTCGGTGAGTACACCGCGCTGGTGTGTGCGGGTGCACTGGATTTTGCCGATGCGGTGCGCGTGGTGGCGGAACGTGGTCGTTTGATGCAACAGGCAGTGCCCCTGGGCAGCGGGGCAATGGCCGCAGTGTTGGGTTTGGATGATGCAGTCGTTGTGCAAGCCTGCGCGGCTGCAACGCAGGGCGAGGACGTGGTCGAGGCGGTGAATTTCAATAGCCCCGGTCAGGTGGTGGTTGCAGGTACCACATCCGCGGTTGCGCGTGTGAGTCAGCTTTTACAGGAGAAGGGTGCCAAGCGGGTGTTGCCGCTGCCCGTCAGTGTGCCTTCGCATTCATCCTTGATGCGCGAGGCGGCAGCCAAGCTGGCTGAGGTTTTGCAGGGGGTGGAGGTTCGGCGTCCAACGATCCCGGTATTGCACAACGTGGATGCCAAGCAGCACGATGATCCTGCTGCTTTGCGTGAGGCTTTGGTCAGTCAACTCTACCGCCCCGTACTCTGGGTGGACAGTGTGCGTGCCATGCAAGCGCTGGAGGTGGGTGCTTTGCTGGAGTTCGGGCCGGGTAAGGTGCTTGCCGGGCTTGCCAAGCGCATCGATCGTGGTTTGGAGGCATTTCCTGTGCTAGATGAGACGAGCCTTGCGGCGGCACAACAAAGTTTAAGTGTTGAGGAGTAATGAGACATGAATGCGGATTTGCACGGCCAGATCGCCTTGGTTACCGGGGCATCACGCGGGATTGGTGAGGCAGTTTTGCATCACTTGGCCGCTCGCGGCGCGCGGGTCATCGGTACGGCGACATCGCCCGCGGGAGCAGCGGCCATTCAAGAGCGCCTGGCCGCCAAAAGTTTGCAGGGTGCGGGCATGGTGTTGAATGTCACCGAGCAGGCGAGTGTTGATGCGCTGTTGGCGGCGATTGAAGCGGACTTTGGTGTACCAACGATTTTGGTCAACAACGCAGGCATTACGCGGGATACCTTGTTGATGCGCATGAAGGATGAAGATTGGGATGCCATCATCCAGACCAATCTCACATCGGTGTATCGTCTCTCCAAGGCGGTGTTGCGTGGCATGATGAAAGCGCGCACAGGGCGCATCATCAGTGTTGCGTCAGTGGTCGGGGTGATGGGTAACGCCGGCCAGACCAATTACGCGGCTGCCAAGGCGGGCATCATCGGTTTTTCCAAATCGCTGGCGCGTGAAGTCGGTAGCCGTGGCGTGACCGTCAATGTGGTTGCACCGGGTTTCATTGACACAGACATGACGCGCAGCCTGAGCGAAGAGCACAAACAAGCCATGCTTGCCCAGGTTCCGTGTGCACGCTTGGGGCAGGTCGATGAAATCGCTCATGCTGTGGGCTTTTTGGCTTCACCGCTGGCCGGGTACATCACAGGCGAGACCCTGCATGTCAACGGCGGCATGTATATGGCATAAGCCTTTTTTGCGCAAAACGACACGTGAAGGCTGGATTGGTTCCGGTGTTTTCACTACAATCCCTCCCCGAGTTTTAACTCCACCCCTATCTCAAACGAGGTTATCTGATGAGTAGCATTGAAGAGCGCGTCAAGAAGATTGTTGTTGAACAGCTTGGCGTTAAAGAAGAAGACGTCACTGTAGATGCGTCATTTGTCGATGATCTTGGCGCCGATTCGCTGGACACCGTGGAACTGGTGATGGCGCTGGAAGAAGAATTCGAGTGCGAAATTCCGGATGAGGATGCTGAAAAAATCACTACCGTTCAGCAGGCTGTTGATTTCATCAAGGCGCACCAAGCCTGATTCGGGTTTAGGTTTTTCTGGGGCGTGTGCACCGCGCCCCTACAGTAACGTGTAAAAGCCCTGACAATCTTGCCAGGGCTTTGTCGTGTGTATCATTCGATTCAATCAATGGCTTGATGTCATGGCTTGAGGTATGGCGGTGAGTAAACGTCGTGTCGTAGTAACCGGTCTGGGCTTGATTTCGCCCGTGGGCAACACAGTCGTCGAGGCGTGGCGCGCCATTCTCGCTGGCCAGAGTGGGGTGGGGTGGGTGACGCATGTGGATGCCACGCATTTGCCCGTGCGCATTGCCGCCGAGGTCAAAGATTTTAGTGCCGAGGATTGGCTGCCGGCCAAGGACGTGAAAAAAATGGATACCTTCATCCATTACGGCATGGCCGCGGCGATTCAAGCCATCGCAGACGCTGGTCTGGGTGAGAATGAAGCGGACGCTGAGCGTATCGGGGTCGCCATTGGTTCGGGGATTGGTGGTCTGCCGGGCATCGAACGTACGCGCGACGCCTTCCTCGATGGCGGAGCACGCAAGATTTCACCGTTTTTCGTACCGGGCTGCATTGCCAACATGGTGGCGGGTAATTTAGCGATTCGCTACGGCTTTCAGGGGCCAAATGTAGCGATTGTCACCGCCTGCACCTCGGCCACCCACAATATCGGCGAAGCAGCGCGCATGATCGCCTATGGCGATGCGGACGTGATGATCGCAGGCGGCGCAGAAATGGCGACCTCTGAGTTGGGCATTGGCGGTTTCGCCGCAGCGCGGGCGCTATCTACGCGCAACGACGCCCCGCAACAAGCCAGTCGCCCTTGGGATAAGGATCGTGATGGTTTTGTTCTCGGCGAAGGGGCAGGCGTGCTGGTGCTTGAGTCCTATGATCGTGCCAAGGCACGCGGGGCGACGATCTACGCCGAATTGGCAGGCTTTGGCATGAGTGCGGATGCATACCACATGACTCTGCCCGCGCCCGGCGGAGATGGCGCGCGCCGGTGCATGCTGGCGGCGCTGCGCGATGCGCGGCTCAACCCGGATGAAGTGCAATACATCAATGCGCACGGCACGTCCACGCCTGCCGGTGATCGTGCGGAGAGTGATGCGGTCAAGCAGGCATTTGGTGAACATGCTTATCGTCTGGCGATGAGTTCGACCAAGTCGATGACCGGACATTTGCTCGGTGCCGCGGGTGGCGTGGAAGCGGTGTTCAGCATTCTTGCCCTGCGTGATCAGGTGGCACCGCCGACCATCAATCTGGATGAAGCCGGCGAGGGGTGCGACCTAGACTATGTCCCACATACGGCGCGCGAAATGCGTATGGACAGTGTGATGTCCAACTCGTTTGGTTTCGGCGGTACCAACGGCACGTTGGTGTTCCGCCGCGTTTGATGTCAAACGCCTCGGCGGTTGGGAACGTGTCAGTCACGGCGTCTCCAGGTGTGGTGATTCGACGCCTGGATGCCATGCCTCCACTGCTTGCCCTCCAGCGCGCCCATCCTGAACGTTACCCGCATCTGTTTGCTTCTTCGGTGCATGAGACTGCACAAGGGCGTTATGACATTCTTCTGGCGTTTCCTACGTCGCGGCTGCGTTTTGATGGGCGGCAATGCAGCAGAGACGGTGCGCACTGCGCGGGTAGCTTCCTACAAGCGCTGGATGCTTGGTGGCAAAGCGAGCGCATCGCACCTTTAGATGATGAAATCACACACGGACTGCCATTTCACGGTGGCTGGTTTTTTTATCTTGGCTACGAATACGCGCACACGCTGGAGCCGAGTGTGGCGGCGCGCACGGGCACGCCTTCATCCTTACCCGTGGCTTATGCCGAGCGTTGCCCGGCAGCGCTGATCGTGGATCACCACACGCAAGCAGCATGGTGGGTAGAGGAGGGCGATGCCCCCGAACTTTGGACGCAGTGTGCCGAAGATTTGCGGCGGTTGGAGACGCTGCCCGATGCGCCTTTGCCGGCGTTCACCTGTGACGAAGATACTGCTGAGTGGTTTTTACACGGCGTGGACAAGGTGCGTGAGTATGTCTTTGCCGGAGATATTTTTCAGGCCAATTTGTCCCGCGCCTGGCATGGGCGCTTTGCCGCGCGGGTAGAGCCCACGGCGTTATTCAAACGCCTTGCGGAGCACAATCCGGGACCGTTCGCTGCCTTGGCGCACATCGATGGTCACGCCATCATTTCCAGTTCGCCGGAACGTTTGGTGCAGTCGCGGCATGGCATCATCCAGACGCGACCGATTGCCGGTACCCGCCGTCGGGGTGTCAATGATGTGGAGGATGCTTCGCTCAAGGCCGAGTTGATCCTTCATCCCAAAGAACGCGCCGAGCACATCATGTTGCTTGATCTTGAACGCAACGATCTGGGGCGCGTTGCCGCCGTAGGCAGCGTGCAGGTGGATGAGTGCATGGTGATTGAAAGCTACCGCCATGTGCACCACATCGTCTCGAATGTGCGTGCAGAGCGTCATGCGGATGCCACGCCGGGACGCATTCTTGCTGCACTATTCCCGGGCGGCACCATCACCGGTTGCCCCAAGGTGCGCTGCATGCAGATTCTGGCTGAGTTGGAGCAGAGCCCGCGCGAGGCGTACACCGGTAGTTTGGGTTATTTGAATCGCGATGGATCGCTGGATAGCAATATCCTCATACGTACCTTGCAATTGCACGGTCAGGATTTCGTGTTACGTGCCGGCGCGGGCATCGTTGCGGATTCCGAAGCCGAGGCCGAGCTGGCTGAAACCCGTGCCAAGGCGCGTGGTCTGTTGCGTGCACTGGGTCTGGATGCGGCTTGATGCAATTGAGTGCATTGGATCGCGGCCTGCATTACGGCGATGGTGTGTTCGAAACCATGGCGGTATGCCAAGGGCGCGTGCGTTTGCTTGCACGCCATTTTGAACGCCTTGAGCATGGCGCGCTTCGTCTGCGCATCCCCATGCCAGAAAAAAACGCGTTGCAGGCGCAGGTGATGCAAGCCGCGCAAGCCTTGGGTGAAGGTGTGCTGAAGCTGATCCTCACCCGCGGTTGCGGCGGGCGGGGTTATCGGCCGCCGCCAGAAACGCAGCCGACGCTTTTGTTGTTGCCGTATGCGCAAGCGCTACCACGTATGGAAGATGCACGTGCTGGCATCACGCTTCGGTTATGTACCTTGCGCCTTGCGCATCAGCCCGTCCTGGCGGGCATCAAACATCTCAACCGGCTGGAGCAGGTTCTGGCGCGTGCTGAGTGGGACGATGAGGCAATCGATGAGGGTTTGCTTTTCGATGTGGATGGGGCATTGATTGAAGCGGTGGCGAGCAATGTCTTTCTGCTACAAGACGGACGTCTATCCACGCCGCGCCTCGATCAATGCGGCGTGGAGGGCGTGATGCGCGGCGCAGTGATGGCTACGGCAAAGAAGTTGGGGCTTGAGGTGTGTGAACAACGGCTTGAGCTGGACGATCTTCTGCGTGCAGATGAAGTGTTTTTGAGCAATAGCCTGCATGTCATTCGCCCGGTGCGCGCTTTGCTGGGCGTGCGCCAGTGGTCGGATTGGCCTGTGACGCACAGGCTCATCCAGGCGGTGTGGCAAAGCCTATGCAACTGATCAAGCGCACATTGTTGGTCTTACTCATCCTGCTTATCGTGCTTGCGTTGGGCGCATGGGGCGTGTGGATGGATGTGCAGCGCTATGCGCAGCGCCCGTTGTCCTTGCAGGCGCCCATGTGTCTGACGCTGGAGCGCGGTATGCGCTTGCAGGCGGTGGTGGATGCCTTGGCCGAGCCGGCGGCGCTGAGTGCCTTGGATCGCTGGCGCTGGCGCATTCTTGCGCGGATGGATGACAACGCGGGGCGTTTGCGTGCGGGGGAATACGAGCTTAAGCCCGGCATCACCCCTGCCGCGCTTTTGACAATGCTTGCCGCTGGGCAGGGCATTCAGCACAAGGTTACCTTGGTTGAAGGCATGACCCTTGAGCAGGTGCGGGATGTGTTGGCCCAGCACCCCGCGTTACGACCCGAAGGATTTGCGCTGCGTGCGGATGAATTGATGCGTGCTCTGGGCGCGGCGGACCTCCCCGCCGAGGGGCAATGGATGCCGGAGACATTTGTGTTTACGCGCGGTGATTCCGATCTGGATGTCCTGCGCCGCGCCTATAACGACATGCAGGCGTTGTTGCACAGCATGTGGGCACAGCGTGATCCCGATATTCCTTTGCAAAATCCACAGCAGGCTTTGATTCTTGCCTCTTTGGTGGAAAAAGAAACCGGTGTGGCCGCTGAACGTGGCAAGATCGCCGGTGTGTTTTACAACCGCTTGCGCAAAGGTATGCGCCTGCAAACCGATCCTACAGTCATCTATGGTTTGGGGCACGCTTTTGACGGTGACCTGCGGCGTAAAGACCTTGAGCGCGACACACCGTGGAATACCTACACGCGCAGCGGCCTGCCGCCGACACCGATTGCGCTGCCCTCCAAAGCGGCACTGCATGCTGTGCTGCACCCGCAAAAAACAGATGCGTTGTATTTTGTCGCCGATGGTAAGGGTGGGCATGTGTTTTCTACCACGCTGGACGAGCATAATCGCGCGGTAAGGCGTTTAACAGGCCGTTGAAAAGTTTTTCAACGGCCTATGAACGCAAGCCATGGATGGCTTGCACGAACATCAAACACTGTAAGTGTTTGATGTTCGGTGGCGTTCGCGACAGGGTGCATCCATGTGCCCTGCCCTTCGGGGAACGCAAAGCGTTCAATTGTTGCTCCAAGCGACGATGTTGACATGCGCCGCGATAAGACACGTTGAAAAAGGGCAGGAAGTCCTTTTTCAACATCCAGTTAATTTCAGGAAAGAACTAACCATGCAGCGTGGACGTTTGATTGTGCTGGAAGGGGGTGAGGGCGCGGGTAAATCAAGCAATCTGCAAGCCCTGCAACACATGCTGGAAGCGCGCGGCCTCAATGTTCTGCGCACGCGTGAACCTGGAGGCACGCCACTGGGCGAGGCATTGCGCCACCTGCTGCTCGATCCGGTGTATGCCGGCATGGAGCTCAAGGCCGAATTGTTGATGATGTTTGCCATGCGCGCGCAGCACGTTGCACAAGTCATCCGTCCCGCGCTGGCACAGGGGACATGGGTGATTTCCGATCGCTTCACCAGCTCATCGTATGCCTATCAAGGCGGCGGACGCGGGCTCGCAGTGGATAGCATCGCCTGGCTGGAGCATTTCGTGCAGGACGATTTACGCCCCGATCTGACCTTGGTGCTGGATACCCCTGTGGACGTGGGCTTGGCGAGGATGCACAGCCGTGGCCAACCGGAAGACCGCATCGAGCACGAAGGCCGTGCATTTTTCGAACGCGTGCGTGCCAGCTTTTTGGCGCAAGCTGCTGCGGCACCGGAGCGTTTTGCGGTGATTGATGCCAACCAGCCGCTTGCCAACGTGCAGCACGCGCTGTGTGCTGCTGTTGATCAATTCTTTGCCAAGGTCTGGGGCTCTGCTGGATGAGTGCTGCGCTTTATCCTTGGTTGCACGATGTTTTTGCACGTTTTGTGCAAATGCGTGCGCAAGGTCGCACACCTCAAGCTTTGTTGCTCAATGGCGAGCTGGGGGTGGGTGTGCAGCCGCTCGCCATGCATCTGGCGCAGACCAAGCTCTGTCACCAACCCGACGCGCAAGGGCATGCGTGTGGGCAGTGTGCAGCCTGTCGTCCGTTCTTGGCTGGGGCGCATCCGGATTTCAGTCTGCTGGAGCCTGGGGGCAAAGAATCCTTTGCGGATGCGAATGCTGAGGTGAAGAAAAAAAGCAGCAAAACCACCCCCAAAGAAAAACGTAGCACCGTGATTGCGGTGGATGATGTGCGCGCGTTTTGTGGCCGGCTGCAGCTTTCCAGCAGTTTTGCACATGGCAAGGTGGGCGTGATCATGCAGGCGGATGCGATGACGGTGCAAGCCGCCAACAGTCTGCTCAAAACCTTGGAAGAGCCGCCGCCAGGCACATTGATGATTCTTGTCACGGCGCATCCGGCGCGTTTGCCGGTGACGATTCGTAGTCGCTGCCAGCAATGGAACATCCCCCTGCCAACACGCGATCTGGCCGTGGATTGGCTCAAGCGCCAGCCACAACTTGCCGCGGAAGACCCTCAACTGTTGCTTGATCTTGCAGAAGGCCAGCCTCTGGCAGCGCTGGCACTGGCCGAGCCTGAGGTGCTGGCAGCACGCAGCCGCTGGCTGGAAACCTTGTTGCATGTGCTACGCAGTGGCGCCAATCCAGTGGCGCTGGCGGCGGCTGCGGATCGTGAAGCATGGCCACAGTTGCTGCACTGGGGGCGTTTATTGTTAGTGGACTTGATTCGCTTGCACCCTGTGGCGCAGATGGATGCCTTGCCTGCACACATCGCCCTGGTCAACCGCGATCTGGCCGATGTGCTGCTTCCGCTTGCTCGACGCTTGGATGCGTCTGCGCTGTTTGGCTTGTATGATGAGCTCATCGAAGCCCACCGCTTACTGGGACATTCGCTTAGCCGCGAACTTCAGCTTGAAGAGTTTTTGATCCGATTTCAGCGCCTTGGAGGACACGCATGAGCACCACATCCGGCATTGTGCAGCACAACATTCCCGATAAGGAAACGCTCTACGCTTCGTACATGCCGTTTTTGAAAAATGGTGGTCTGTTTTTGCCCGGACAAACCCGCTTGCGCATGGGCGACGAGATTTTCCTCGTGCTGAGCATGATGAATAGTCCGGAGAAGATCCGTGTGGCCGCGCGGGTGGTGTGGGTCAACCCACCCGGGGCGCAGGGTGGTCGCCCCGCGGGCGTGGGTGTGCAGTTTCTTGAGGCGGACAACGGCATGACACGCGCCAAGATTGAGAACCACCTTGCCGGAAGCCTGCATTCCGATCGTCGCACCTACACCATCTGATCTCTGAACGATGCCGTTTGTTGATACCCATTGCCATCTCGATCGACTGGATCTTGCCCCTTGGGGGGGCGATTTCGCTGCCTTCATGCAGGCCAGTGCGGCGGCGGACATGGCGTGGATGCTTTGCGTGGCGATTGATCTGGCAAGCTATCCTGCCATGCGCCAGTTGGTTTTGCCCTATCCGCAGATTGCGCTCAGTGTGGGCGTGCATCCCAATGAGCCGCCTGGGTGTTCGCCAACCGCCGAGGCGCTTGTTGATCTGGCGCAGGATGCACGGGTTGTGGCGGTGGGCGAAACGGGGCTGGATTATTTCCGTACCGAACCCGGTGCTGCTTGGCAGCATGAGCGTTTTATCACGCATATCGACGTGGCGCGGCAGGTGGGTAAACCGCTGATCATCCACACCCGCGAGGCGAAGGACGACACCTTGAGTGTGCTCGAAACCCATCACGCGCGCGACTGCGGCGGTGTGATGCACTGCTTTGTCGAAGATTGGGCAACGGCCAAACGGGCGCTTGATTTGGGGTTTTATATCTCGTTTTCCGGCGTGCTGACGTACAAAAGTGCGGGTGAATTGCGTGAGGTGGCGCGTAAAGTGCCGCAGGATCGCATTTTGATCGAAACCGACTCGCCTTATCTTGCCCCCGTGCCGCATCGTGGCAAACCCAACGTGCCGTTGTATGTACGGCATGTGGCTCAACAACTGGCGGAGCTGCGCGGCTGGAGCCTCGATGAAACGGCTGAGCGCACCTGCGAAAACGCCCGTCGCCTGTTCAATTTCCCAACCCATGCTTTGTAACGCCATCATGCACGACTCTGCTTTTCTGCAACACACCCTCGAAACTGCCATCCAAGCTGCCAAAGCCGGCGAGGCTGTGATCCGTCACTATTACGAAAAAAATATTCAGGTGCAGATCAAGGAAGATCTAACACCCGTGACTGTGGCCGATGTTGAAACCGAGAAAGCGATCAAAGCAGTGCTGCAATCGGCCTTCCCCGAGCACGGCTTTTATGGCGAAGAGACCGGCAAAAGCGACAAAGAATCGCCATACACCTGGTTGGTCGATCCGATCGACGGTACCAAGGCTTTCGTGCGCCAGTACCCGATGTTCTCCACGCAAATTGCCCTGATGTGTGCGGGTGAGCTGATCGTTGGCGTGTCCAATGCGCCGATGTACAACGGCGGTGAAATGGCTTGGGCAGCAAAGGGGCAGGGCGCCTATCTGAATGGTCAGAAGATTCGGGTCAGTGGCATGCAGCAGCTCGAACAGGCCGCGCTATCAGCGGGCAACATCAAGAGCCTGGCCCAATCCACGCAGTGGTCTGGTTTTGGCAAGATTTGCCAGACGGTGAACCGTACCCGCGGCTATGGTGATTTTCTGCATTATCACTTGCTCGCTTCTGGGCGGATTGATTTGGTGATCGAGTCCGATGTGAATATTCTCGATATCGCAGCATTGAGCGTTATCGTGTGCGAAGCGGGCGGCGTGTTTACCGATCTTGACGGTCACGCCCTCGGCTTGGATACATGCAGCGTTCTGGCGGCGTCATCACAAACGCTGTACGACACAGCCCGCACGCTACTGCAAAGTTGATTTGATTCCCGCGGCGCACGCTTACTTAAAAACTGCTGAAATCAAAGTCCAAGCGATCCGATAAGCCTTGGATGAAGTTACCCTGCAGGAAGTCCGCGCCGCTGGTGTAGGCGATCTGAAGTGTTGCCGCGTTTTCGATCTGCGGCAAAATAACCTCCAAGCCTTCGTGTTGCTTTAACGTTTTGACAATGTCGAACACACGCGCCTGATTGGCTTTTTGTACGCTCAGGCTGCTCAGTAAGCTGCGATCCAGTTTTGCCCAGGGAATGGCAACACGGGTAAAAAGCTGGTCAACCACCTCGTTCAGTCCCACGCCGTCGATCAACAGGCTACAGTGGATGCGTTGCAAGCTTTCGACAAGCTGCTGTACCTGCTTGAGTTGCTCCAGCGCGATGGATTCGTTGATCTGCAGCACGATGGCGCCGTCATAGATCTGCGCGTTCATGATTTGCGCGCTGAACCACGGGAAGAAATCTGCGCTAAGCAAGGTGGGCGTGGAGATACGCACGAACAGCTGAAGATTCAGTCCGCGTTTGCGCGCATCGACGACCTGGCCAATGGCACCCTGAATAACATAACGATCAATATCGATGCTGATGCCCGAACGCTCGGCAGACTCAATGAACGCAGCAGGTTCGACCATTTGCCGTTCATCATCCAGCAGGCGAAGGAACAGTTCATAGCGCTGGCGGCGCAAGTCGCCGTTCAGGCTGAGAATGGGTTGGAACAACAGACGGAATTGATGGTTGCGCAGCGCATCGCGCAGCAGGCGATTCCAGTGTTCGTCCTGCTCCACTTGCGAAGCATCTTTCTGCTTGGGTTTGTAAACCAACACCGTACCACCCGGGTTTTCACCCGCTTCGGCACTGACGCGTTCGGCTCGGCGCAGTAATTCGTCGAGTTTCGGGCTGTGTTCGTCCAAGAGTACGATGCCCGCGGTGGCTTCGACCGTGACCGACTGCCCGCCGGCTTCGAAAACATGTCGGCTTAGTGCTTCGATCAAGTTCTGAGCAAGCGATTGGGCATGTGCCTGAGCAGCCTGGTGGGCTTGGTCGGGGCAGGGAGCGAGCACGGCAAAAACGTTGGAACTATAGAGCGAGATCAGTGTATTGCTACCGGCATGTTTTTCCAGCAAGCGTCCGGCTTCGCGAATGATGGCATCGCGACCGAGAACGCCAATTTTGTTGCGTATGGCCAGTGGATAGCTCACCTGGACATGGATCAATGTAAAAGTAGCTCGCCCTTCAAGCGCGCTGCCAAGTTTGTTACCCAGTTGTTCGAGATAAAACTGGCGGTTGAGCAGACCGGTTTGTGGGTCGCGCTGACTGAGCTGGGCAATCTTTTCTTCCAGCGCTTTGGTGTCGGCATCGCTGGTCAGACGGATCAACACCTGAGTGCAAGCCTCGCCGTCGATGGTGGCCGGTGAAAATTCAACCCGAGCGACGATCGGATCGCCCTGTTGGTGCTTGAAGTGGATACCTTCCAGCACCAGCGGCTCATCGCTTTTGGCGTTGCCACCGCGCAGGACTTCACGTACTTCGGCATGGTCTTCCGCCTCCACCAGATCAAGCAGAGGCACGCCTTCCATCTCGTCCAATGATTGGAAACCGAGGGTTTGCAGATAAACATCGTTGGCATCGATGTGCATGCCGCCATGAATGTAAGCGATGGCGTCGCGTGAGCTTTGCATCAGGGTTTTGCAACGGCGTTCGGATTCTTGTTGCACCGACTCCAGAAAACCGAGTCGCCGCGAGGCAAAAATGCGTTCGCGCTCACGTTTGAATACATGCAGCACATGCGCAGGATTGTCCAGGTTGATCAAATCACACGCGCCTTGAGCAATGGCCTGGTTGAGTGCCTCGACACTGTAAGCATGGGTCATGGCCAGCACGGGCAAATCCACACGATGGGTGTGTGCGGCCTTGACCACCTGATCAAGCGAGGGGTCGGTGATTTCCTGAAGATGCAGCACGATGTCGATGGGCTCGCTGCGTAAACACTCAAAGAGGTGTGGCAGGTCTTCAAGGTGCTTGGCTTGGGCGGGGATGCCTGCATTGCGCAGCTGACTGGCAAGCTCCAACGTGTCATTGATCGAGTCATGAAAGGCAGCAAGATTCAACGTGGGGGCGGCTTTTTTCATGCGGTAACGTCCAAGTTGTCGTCAATTGGTGTGTCGAGTGCTGCTTGTTCAAGCGCATCGCGGAACTGAAACCCACAGACGGAGGCGGTTTGCAGGATTTTATGTCCAAGAATGTATTCGCGCATGGTGTCGTCGCGTTGCGTGCCGTCTGCATGCGCAGCATGCGGCAGCAAAACCATGACTGAAGCGCCTGTGCGATAGTTCTGGTTGGGCAAAATCAGCACGGGCTGACTCGACGTGCGCGAGGTAGGTAACACCAAAGCTTCATGCCATTCAGCGGTATTTTGATGGTTGCCCGAAATGCGCAGGGGGTGAGCTTGATGCGCCAGGGTTTCAATCCCGATCTCACGGCTGAGGGCGTCCAGACGCTTTTCCCAGCGCAAAATGCCAATCATATAGTCCATTGAGATCGCGCTGGAAAACTCGACCAAAACGATGTCACCTACACTGATCGAGGCATTATCCGACGCCTGCTCACTGCGCAGGCGAATACCATCCATGGACACATCCATCATTTTCCACGGCTTGGCAGATTGATGTGCTGTACTGGCTGCGCTCGGTGGCGGTGCGGAGACAGATGCCGCCTGAGTAGCCTCTTCTTGTGTTGGCAGGTCAATGATGAGGTGCCCGCGACCGACTTGCTCCCAAGTCTTTTCAACCTGCTCAGGCGCGACGATGTTCTGCAGCAAGTTGGTTTCATCGGGCAGCGTATCTATGCCCTCTTGAATCAATTTCGGCCATTCCGGTTCATCAAAGCTGGCAAAGTGACCAAGTTGAATGCCTTCGCGCAGAAGATGATGCACTGTGGACAGTCCACAAAATACATGGCACTCGCCACTGGCCTTGGGACGTTCACGTCGCTGTCTGACTGGATGCTTGAGCTGGTGGACCACCCGTTCGAGGGTGGCGCGTGAAATCAGTACGGCACATTCGTTGATGTAAATAAAATCACCGCTGAACTCGCTCAACATGGTTTCGACCGAGCGTACCAGCGGCTCCACATGGATGTAGAGCGAGGCGGTGTTGTTGCCGGCCGCGTCCTCGTGGTTGGTGGTCTTCAGGCGGCGGGGGGGCAGGTCGTGTTCAAAATAAACGGCAATCCACTCAGCTTCATCGCGCGGCGGTGTTGTGCTGAGTTGCTCTGTGGATGAAAAATGCACGAAACACGCCAGCAGTGGGCGGATTTCTTGTGCGGGCAATGCGTTGGTTGGTAGCGTGGCGAGCACGGCCAGACCGATCAACACCTGCCCTAAGCTGCGCTGTGAAATCGAGCGTGAATGGGAAACTGCGGGTGTACTGAGCACTTTGGCATGAGCTGCCTCACGCCAAAGCGTATAAAAACCATGCCAAAACCCCGCCTCAAAGGGGAGGTAGAGTGCGAGCCGAGTCAGGGCGAGGCGAACCGACAAATCAACGCCGCGAACCAAAGCGATTTCACGTGGGTATTCCCCCCACCAGGGCCGGGTTTGGCGGTGAAGTGAGATAGCTGCCTGAATGTAAAGCTGCGTTGTACGGCGGGCAAGTTGTTCAAAACCCGTGAAACTCGCGTTCTCCTCAAAATTTGAGCGCGCTAAGCTGCCAGCAAGCTGCCTTTCAAACACGCCGAGTAGACCGTCAATGCTTGGCCACATGGCTTCGAGCATGTCCACCTGGGCGCGCCCCTGAAGCCGTGAAAGCTCGGGTGCATCGAGATATTGCAACAACATGCGTAACTCATCTGCCGGATCAAGCACGGCACGCTGCGCCAAAAAGGCGCGCATTTCACGCGGCGTTTTCAATATTGATCCGGTCATGCAATCTTCTCTGTTGTCACTGCAAGGCTTAATGGTTCGACGATGATGGTTGCGTGTTGTTTGACTTTAATTAAGTAAACGAGCGACGCGCTCTTTACCTGGATAATCAATGCTGCACACGCAGTCCTATACATCCTGTTCAGGCGCATGATCATTTATAGGCCAAGTATTCACCTGCGCCAAGGCTTCACCGAGTCGTACTGTTGCGCCGGGGACAAGATCAGGCCGAAACTGCATCCCCTCAGGGAGTAACAAGATCACGGTCGAACCCATATTGAAACGTCCCATCTCAGCCCCGCGCGGCAGACTGACCTGCACATGCTCACCGTAGTCCCAAACGCCGATGTCATGACCGTGCGGTGGGGTGACCAAGCCTGACCATACGGTCTCGATGGCTGCGACATTCATCGCGCCCACGAGCACAAGGCCGATGGTGCCTTGGCTGGTTTCAAACAGCGCGGCGACGCGTTCATTGCGTGTAAAAAGACGGGGCACACGCGCCACTGTGGCGGGGTTGACGGAAAACAGTCGCCCCGGAACATGCACCATTTGCTTGAGTTGACCTGCAAGCGGCATGTGAATGCGGTGATAGTCGCGTGGCGAGAGATAAATCGTTGCAAACATGCCTTGGCGGAAGGCATCGGTTCGCGCTAGGTCACCGCCGAGCAGCTCGACCAGGGAATAGCTGTGCCCTTTGGCCTGGAAAATTCTGCCATCATCGATTTTGCCCAGCTGACTAATGGTGCCATCGACCGGCGAGGCAACCACTGACTCATCTTCTACCCAAGGGCGCATGCCCGGCTTGAGTGCGCGTGTAAAGAAGGCATTGAAGCTGGGGTAATCCTCAGGCGAGGGCGAAATGGCCTCATCCATGTTCACCTTGAAATGGCGCACAAAGGCACGAATCGCAGGGGCAACCAACGGTGAGCGCCAGCGGGTGAGCGCATACACCACGCGCGAAATGAAATGATGGGGCAGAACATATTGCAACGAGACAAACAAAGCATCGCGTAACGGCGTGGACATCGGTCAAATCCAGAAGCAAGAATCCGCGGCATAATACACCCAAGGCCGAAGTCACCCAGGAGTTTGCATGCACCCGCCCCAACAAGATTCTCAGCTTTTCGACCAGGCCATGGACGAACTGCGCACACTGCGTGATTTCATGCGCTTTGCCATGAGTCAGTTCGCTCGGCATGGCGTGCACTTGGGACATGGCACGGACAATCCGCTGGATGAAGCGGCGTACTTGGTCTTGCAAGCAATGGATTTGCCGCCTGACCTGGATGCTACTTGGCTGGACGCGCGCCTTTGTCAGGCTGAGCGCCAGCACCTTGTCGGCTTGCTGCGCCAACGTTGCCTCGAAAAAATTCCGACAGCCTACCTCGTGCAGCGCGCCTGGTTTGCCGGGCTGGAGTTCAAAGCGGATGCCCGCGCCTTGGTGCCGCGCTCACCCTTGGCGGAACTGATCCAAAACGCGTTTGCACCTTGGGTGGATGCCGAGCGCCTGCATTCACTGCTTGATCTTTGCACCGGTGGGGGGAGCATCGCGCTTGCCTGCGCACATTACTTACCCCATGTGCAGGTCGATGCCGTCGATCTTTCACCCGAGGCACTGGCATTGGCGCAGGAAAATTGCCACGCGTTGCATCTGGGCGAGCAGGTGCAATTTTTCCAAGGCGATCTTTTTGCGCCCGTGCTTGGCCGCCGTTATGACCTGATCATCAGCAATCCGCCCTACGTGGATGCGCGCGACATACGCGAACTTCCTGCCGAGTATCAGCATGAGCCGCGCATGGCACTGGCTGCCGGCGAAGACGGGCTCGACATCGTGCGCCGCATTTTGCGTGAGGCATCTGCGTATCTCGAACCTGAGGGGCTATTGATCGTTGAGGTCGGTAACAGTGAAGCGCATGTGCATGAGACCTGGCCGCAGGTGCCTTTTACCTGGTTGCACTTTACTCAAGGCGAAGATGGCGTATTTATGCTCAGCCGTGAGCAACTGATTGAATACTCGGTGTGCTGGCAAGCATGAGTCTGACCAACCTTCCAGTGATGGTGCAAACAGCGGGTCTTTTGATCCTCTCCAACGTCTTCATGACCTTTGCTTGGTACGCTCATCTGAAGAACATGAACGACAAGCCGTGGTGGATTGCAGCACTCGCCAGTTGGGGTATCGCATTATTCGAATACTTATTGCAAGTTCCGGCCAACCGCATCGGCCACACCGAGCTGACTTTGGCGCAACTCAAAGTGATGCAAGAAGTCATCACCTTGGCCGTGTTTGTGCCCTTCGCCGTGTTCTACATGCAGCAGCCGGTCAAGCTGGACTACCTTTGGGCAGGGCTATGCCTGGTCGGTGCCGCCTACTTCATGTTCCGCAGCGCCTAGCAAGCGTTTAATCACTTGCAATTTTTCACACAAGCCCCATAGTACGCCGCACTTGGGGGCGACCTGGCTTCGACGTGGGTTGCAAAGTCTGAGGAGCATGCCGAGGTGCGGTTGACCTCGTAAAACTGGCCGTAAAACTATATACGCCAACGACGACGTATACGCTCTGGCCGCTTAAGGCCTAGCCTCCTGACCGGTTCTTGTCTGTAAGTCCGGCGGTCGCAAGACCACTCAGGGGTCATCCATTACAGAATCGCCCAGCGCTTTGTCCGACAGCGCGCGGCTAAAACTTATGGACTCGCCCAAAAGCATCCTGTCTGCCGGAGTCTTACGGGTTAAATCCAAACGACACGACTAAGCATGTAGCGCCGAGGATGGAGGGCTTGCGGACGCGGGTTCAATTCCCG
>CAYOCG010000011.1:0-48485 GCA_964402435.1 uncultured Halothiobacillus sp.
ATCGCTACCTGCAATTGGATGCCAGCCGCGCCAAACACCGCCTCGGCGCGGTGTATCAGCAGGCCTGGCTGCGCACCTTCACCTTGGATTGCTTTGTATGAGGAAGAACATGAAGACGATGCTCAAAGGATGGCTGACAGGCGCAGGTGTTGCCGCCAGCCTGATGGTGGCCGTACAGGCGGCTCCGGTGTCCGGATCGCAGGGTGAAGTGGTATTGATGCAGAACAGCGATGGCCACACCACCGTGCGGGCAGTCAGCGGCGAGTTGCATACGCGCAGCGCACAGCCTTGGACACCTGACCGCTTACAGGCTGCGCTCAAGGCCATGCCAAAGGGGGGTGTCAGCCGTGGCAAAGCGCTGCACAGCAGCATGTTGTGTTCATCCTGCCACGGTGCGGCCGGTGAATCGGTCTCGCCCAACTGGCCTTCACTCAATGGCCAGCGCGCGGACTACACCTACAAGATGCTGCTCGATTACCAATCCGGTCTGCGTCGCGAAGACCATCGCGCTGGCGTGATGAACGCCGTGGCCGAGCTGTTGAGCCAGCAAGACATGGCTGACTTGGCTGCGTTTTATGCTGCGCAGCCCCTGACGCCCGCCTCACGCGAGGGCAATGCCGCCACGTTAAAGATGGTGCGCAAAGGCGACCCGCAGCGTCTGGCCACGCCCTGCGCCTCGTGTCACGGTCTGGGTGGACAAGGCGGCATCAATGAGACACCGGCATTGGCGGGCCTGCCGGTGACGTACTTCGTACGCACCATGCAGCACTACAAACATGGCAGTCGCCACAACGATGCACAGCAAGCCATGCGCGCCTTCGCCAAACCGCTGAGCGACGAGGAGATCGTGCAGTTGGCGCATTACTACGCGGCAATGCCCAAGCCTTGATCGCGGACGGCGCTGATACAAGGAGGGGTTTACCCTCCTTTTTTATTGGCCCATAAATGTCTTTTTAAGCTGTGGTTAAGCTTGGGTAATTACCCTCGACACGCGTGAACGTCTAACTTGCAGCGATGAGTACAGGAGGTTAATGATGCAAATCAAGCAACATTCATTCAAAACAACGCTACTGGCACTTGGCGCGGCACTGCTTGCAGCATGTGGTGGGGGGAGTGGTGCGAACAACCTTGGTTCGGTGGCACCAACGACACCCTCACCTACCCCAAAGGCCACCGTCTGTCCGGCGAATCTTACCCCGCTCAAGCAGGCCGAAGTGGATGAGGCGCTGTTCATGCGTGAGGAAGAAAAGCTTGCGCGCGATGTTTACTTGGATCTTGCGGCATATTGGCAGGCGCAAGCAGGCATCGTTCCGGTGGTGAATATTCTGCGTAACATCGCCAAGTCTGAACAGCAACATATGGACAGCATGAAAGCAGTGCTCAGCTGCTACGGTCTGCCTGACCCGGTGGATGCTGCCGAAACGCACGGTATGTTTCTTAACCCTGAGCTGGCTGCCCTCTACAACAAATTGATGACTCAAGGGCAAAGCAGCACGCTGGATGCGCTCAAGGTGGGCGCTTTGATCGAAGAAGTCGATATTGAGGATCTGCAAGCCTCAATCGACATCAGTCAGCAGCAGTACACCGACCAAGTTTATGCCGCATTGATGTGTGGCTCACGTAACCACTTGCGTGCGTTTGCTGGTGAAATCATCAAGACCACAGGCAGCTACAAAGCGCAGCTTCTGCCGCAAGCCACGGTCGATGCCATTATCAATAGCCCCAATGAGATGTGTGGCGATGGTACGACAAGCGGTTCCAAGGGTGGAGGTCGCTAAATTGATGCGTGTTTGAGCGAATAAGCCATAAAAAAGCCCGACCTTGCGGTCGGGCTTTGTCGTTTCAGTGTACCGAAGTACCCAAAACCGAAGTTTACATATCCAGGTTCAGACGGTAGATGGACGCCGACTTATCCGCTTTATCCGAATCCTTGGTGATATTGGTCAGCCCTGCATCTTTGGCCAGCTGCAAGCTGTCGTAGCTAGACTGGAAGAGGATCTTGCCTGCGGTGCTCTTCTTCACAAAGCTCCAATTGCGGTTGGACGCATTGTTCTGGCGGGTGAGCTGTTGCTTGGCCTTGATGTAGTTGACGATGATGTCGCGGTTGGTATCCGGATCTTCATAGACGATCTGGCTACCGTTGAGTCCGGCGAAGCTGCCACCACCGCTGGCGCGGTAGTTATTGGTCACCACAATCACATCCTGGTCGGTTTTCAGCGGCGCGCCATTGAGTTGCAGGTTGACGATGCGGCTTCCTTGGGGCTGGGTAATGTCGATCTGGTAAGTCAGTCCACTGCCTTGCAAAACATCAAAGTTATAGGACGGGAAGCTGGAGTTGATCAGTTCCTGATCGGCGGTTTTGCTCGGGTCGATTTGGTTGAAATATTCCGCCGACTTCTCCAGCCATGCCTTGACATCCGCGCCCTTGATCTTCACCGCTTGCAGGGTGTTGGGGTAGATGTACAGGTCAGCGACGTTCTTGATGGCCACGCCGCCCACCGGAATGTCGGTGTATCCGGTGTTGTTAAAGTTCATCTTGAACGGTGCGGCGGCTGAAAGCAAGGGCAGCGCGGCAAACTGCGGATAGCTCTTGGCAATCACCTCTTTCATGTGCGCCAGTTGCGCGTCGTTGATCAGCTGCACGACCGCAACATCGCCCACCGGCGTGAACTGGCTGGCAATGCGGTAGTCCGTTTTGCCTACCGGTGTCTGCACGTATTGAATGGTCATATCGTGCTCTTGCTTGACCAGCTTGGCGATCTCGGGATCGACGGGCGCATAGACTTTGTTATTGCTTGCGTCCGTGGTCACGATCGGCTTGAGCTCGGCGCTGAAGGCCGAGCGTTTCCATTGCTTGCCATCCCACTCCAGGGTCAGCTTGATCAGGCCGACATTGTTGCCCCAGAAACCGCCCATGACGGCAGGAACGCCCTTGATGGTGCCCTTGACGTTATCCACACCCGGGATGTTGGCGTAGGCCGTGCCGTTGGGGAAATAGCTGTGCGAATGTCCCATGAACATGGCATCAATGCCCGGTACATCGGCCACGAAATAAGCAGCATTTTCCATGGTGGGTGAGTAGGGTCGGGTGTCGATGCCACCATGCACCATGGCAACGACAATGTCGGCACCCTTGGCGCGCATTTCGGGCACGTATTTTTCAGCCGACTCTTTCACGCCCTCGACATAGATTTTGCCGTCCAGCCACTTTTTGTCCCACATGACGATGGGCGGCGGGGTGAAGCCGATGACGCCAACCTTAATTTTCTGGTCGTTGAACGTGCGTTCAAGAATGACGTAAGGCGCATAGAGCGGCTTTTTGTCGGCGACTTTGTACACATTGGCACTGACAATCGGGAAGTCCTGCCCCTTGCAGTTGGCGTATTTCGCATCCCAGTTGCCGTTGTGGGTGACCTGGCTGAGGAAGTCCAGGCCGTAGTTGAACTCGTGATTACCCACAGCCATCGCGTCGTATTTGAGGTAATTCATCACCTTGAACTGTGCCAAGGTTTGATCGCAGCGGATGGGGTTGACCACGGCCTGATAGTCGCTGAGTGCAGTGCCTTGCAGGGTGTCGCCATTGTCCAGCAGGACGGTATTCGGGTTGTCCTTGCGGATTTGCGCGATCACGCTGGCAGTACGCTCAAGGCCAATCGTTTTATCTTCGCCAGTCTTGAAATAGTCGTAGCTGAGGACGTTGGTATGCAGGTCGGTGGTTTCAGCCAACGCAATAGCGACTTTGGTGCCGACCGCGGGAGATGGGGTGGACGGCATGACGACAGCATCATCACCGCCGCAGCCGTAGAGAAGTGCACCGGCTGAAAGAATGAGTCCAAGCGCAAACGCATTGCGCGTCTTGGCAAAGAGCGTTGACATGATCACTCCATGGGTTGAGGAAATAGGCCGAAATCAGACCAACCCTGTTTGAAGCGATCGTGAATACGATGTGTAAAACGGATGACAAATCGACGGCGATAAAAAACCGCGCGATGCAAGAAGCACGGCGCGGTCAAGTCGTTAAGAAGCAGGCTTACGCTCGGCTCAGTGAGAGCATGTCGCCATCTGCGTCGACTCGGATGGTATCGCCCGGGCCGAACTCGCCCTTGAGGATGACCTGCGCCAGCAGATTTTCAAGCTTCTGCTGAATGGCGCGCTTGAGCGGGCGTGCGCCATACACCGGGTCGAAGCCCGCTTCGCCGAGAAGATCCAGCGCAGCTTCGCTGAGCGCCAGTTGCATGTCGCGGCTCTCCAGCCGCTTGCGCAGATTGGCGGTCTGAATTTCGACGATACTGCGAATCTGCTCGCGACCAAGCGGGTGGAACACCACGGCTTCGTCGATGCGGTTGATGAATTCGGGGCGGAAGTGACCACCCACGATCTCCATCACCTCAGCCTTCATCTGCTCGTAATTCGCTTCACCGGCCAACTCTTGGATGCGATGGCTGCCCAGGTTGGAGGTCATGACAATCACCGTATTGCGGAAGTCCACCGTGCGCCCTTGGCCATCGGTCAAACGACCATCATCCAGCACTTGCAGCAGCACGTTGAACACGTCCGGGTGCGCTTTTTCCACCTCGTCCATCAGCACCACCGAGTAGGGTTTGCGCCGCACTGCTTCGGTGAGATAGCCGCCCTCTTCGTAGCCGACATACCCCGGAGGCGCGCCGATGAGGCGTGCCACGGAATGCTTCTCCATGAACTCGGACATATCAATGCGCACCATGGCTTCTTCGGTGTCGAACAGGAAGCCGGCCAGCGCCTTGGTCAGCTCGGTCTTACCCACGCCGGTCGGCCCCAGGAACAGGAACGAACCATTCGGGCGATTGGGATCGGACAACCCGGCACGCGCGCGGCGGATGGCATCGGCCACGGCCTTGACAGCCTCCTTTTGCCCGACCACGCGCTTGCCCAGCTCCTCTTCCATGCGCAATAGCTTTTCGCGCTCGCCTTCCAGCATCTTGCTTACCGGAATGCCGGTCCAGCGTGCCACCACCTCAGCGATTTCCTCCTCGCCCACTTCAGTGCGCAGCAGCTTGAATGCGGTTTGATCGACGTTTTGCGCCTCGGTCAGGCGTTTTTCCAGTTCAGGGATGCGCCCGTACTGCAACTCGGACATGCGCGCCAGATCACCGGCACGACGCGCGGCCTCGAACTCGACGCGAATGCGATCCAGTTCCTCCTTGATCTTCGAGGCGCCTTCCAGTGCGAACTTTTCGCGACGCCACTCTTCATCCAGCGCGCCGAATTCTTTTTCCAGACGGGCGATTTCCTCTTCCAACAATGCCAAGCGCTTCTTGCTTGCCTCGTCGGTTTCTTTTTTCAGAGCCACCTGCTCCATGCGCAACTGAATCAGACGGCGCTCCAGGCGATCCATCTCCTCAGGCTTGGAGTCGATTTCCATGCGGATGCGGCTCGCGGCCTCATCGATCAGGTCGATCGCCTTGTCCGGCAACTGGCGGCTGGTGATGTAGCGGTGTGACAGCGTAGCCGCAGCGACAATCGCCGGGTCCGTGATGTCCACGCCGTGATGCACTTCATAGCGCTCCTTCAGGCCGCGCAGAATGGCGATGGTATCCTCCACCGAGGGCTCATCCACAAGCACCTGCTGGAAGCGACGCTCCAGCGCGGCGTCCTTTTCGATGTACTGGCGGTACTCATCCAGGGTGGTGGCCCCGATGCAATGCAGTTCACCGCGCGCGAGCGCCGGCTTGAGCATATTGCCCGCATCCATCGCCCCTTCGGCCTTGCCCGCGCCGACCATGGTGTGAATCTCGTCGATAAAGAGGATGATCTGCCCCTCGGCCTTGGCCACGTCATTGAGCACCGCCTTGAGGCGCTCCTCGAACTCACCGCGGAACTTGGCACCGGCCAGCAGTGCACCCATATCCAGCGAGAGCAGGCGCTTGTTCTTCAAGCCCTCCGGTACCTCGCCGTTGACGATGCGCTGCGCCAGACCTTCGACAATCGCCGTTTTGCCCACGCCGGGCTCACCGATCAACACCGGGTTGTTCTTGGTGCGGCGTTGCAGAATCTGCACGCAGCGGCGGATTTCTTCATCGCGGCCGATCACCGGGTCGAGCTTGCCGCTCTCGGCGCGCGCGGTCAGATCCAGCGTGTATTTATCCAACGCCTGCCGCGCATCCTCGGCATTGGCATCGTTCACCGCCTGCCCGCCGCGCAGCTTGTCGATGGCCTTTTCCAACATGCCCTTGGTCGCCCCGGCGGTGCGCAACAACTCGCCCACCTGGCCTTTGTCCTCAACAGCGGCAAGCAGGAACAACTCGCTGGAGATGTAGGCATCCTTGCGCTGCTGAGCGAGTTTGTCGGTGACATTCAGCAGGCGACCCAGATCATTGGAGACATGTACCTCGCCCGCCTCGCCGCCAGTGACGCTCGGCAGGGCATCCAGTGCCTGATTGAGCTGGGTGCGCAGTTGATTGACGTTGACCTCGGAAAATTGCAGCAAAGAGCGTACCGCCCCGCCGTCCTGATCGAGCAGGGCGGCGAGCAGGTGAATGGGCTCGATGAATTGATGATCGCGCCCCACGGCCAACGACTGTGCATCGGCCAGGGCTTGTTGGAATTTGGCAGTGAGTTTGTCCATACGCATGAGAGCATTCCTCAGTGGGAGTGATGTATGCTCTGATTATGGTGTGGATTGGCGGATTTCAAAGGGTGCCAGCGCACATTCTGCTAATCTGCTGCGTCAAGATTCTGATGGGGTGATTCGCATGCGTTTTGCATTGCTGACATGGGTTGTGCTGGTGTCTCTCACCATCACAGCCTGCAAGGAAAGTGAGCCTGCGGCCGCCTTGCCCCGCCCGGTGCAGGTTTGGACGCTCGGCAGTGAGCCTGCGCCGCTGGAGCAAACCTTCGCCGGGCAGGTGCGCGCGCGGTATGAGGCCGATCTGGCGTTTCGCGTCGGCGGCAAGGTGATCGAGCGGCGCGTGGAATTGGGGCAGGAGGTGGCGGCGGGGGAGGTGCTGGCGCGGCTGGATGCGGCGGATCTGGATCTGGCGCTATCTGCGGCGCGTGCCGAGCTCTCCGGCGCGGAGGCGGATGCGCTTAAGGCACGGCAGGAGCTTACGCGCGTGCAGGGCTTGTATACGCAGAAGTTTGTCGGTCAGTCGGCGCTGGATGCGGCGGTGGCGGCAAAAGATGCGGCCGAGGCGCGGGTGAATGCCCTGCGTGCGCAATCCCGGCAAAGCGGTAATCAGGCGCAGTACAGCGCCTTGCTGGCGAGCAAGGACGGCATCATTACTGCGCTGAATCTGGAGCTGGGGCAGGTGGTGGCGGCGGGTGCGCCGGTGTTGCGCATGGCCTATGACGGCGAGCGCGAGGTGCATGTGCGCGTAGGCGAGGTGGCCGGGGATGCCCTGCGCCGCGCACAGCAGGACGGGCAGGCGTTGCAGGTGACGCTGTGGGCGCGCCCCGGTATGGCGTGGACAGGGACGGTGCGTGAGATCGCGCCGGCGCTGGATGCGGCGCGTGCGCAGTGGGTGAAGGTGCGCGTGCCTGAGCTGCCGAGCGATGTGCCGCTGGGCGCCACGGCGCAGGTGGCGCTGGCGCAGCCCGCACCACCCGATACGCTTTGGCTGCCGACGACGGCGTTGTTCCAGCAGGGCGATCAGCCGGCAGTGTGGGTGGTGGAGGGCAAGGATACGCTGCGCTTGCAGCCGGTGATGGTGCAGGCGTACACCCATGACGGGGTACGTGTGCGCGGTTTGAGCGCGGGGATGCGCGTGGTGGCTGCCGGGGTGCATGCCTTGCATGAGGGGCAGGTGGTGCGCCCGCAAGCCTATGATGGGGCAGCGGCGCGGGGCGGGGTATGAGCGGCTTCAATCTTTCCGCCTGGGCGCTGAATCACCGCGCCTTTGTGCGTTATTTGATGGTGCTCACCCTGGTGCTGGGGGTGTATGCCTACGGCAAGTTGAGTTTGTCCGAAGACCCGCCGTTCACCTTCAAGGTCATGCTGGTGCAGGCGTATTGGCCCGGAGCGACGGCGCGCGATGTCGAGTTGCAGGTGGTCAACCGCATCGAGAAGGTGATTCTGGAAACGCCGCATGTGGATGTGGTGCGCAGTTTCACTCGCCCAGGCGAGGCGAACATCATCGTCATGGCCAAGGACAGCGCGCCATCGAGCGCCATGCCCGGCATGTTTTACGACATCCGCAAGCGCGTAGGCGACATCAAGAGCAACCTGCCGCAGGGGGTGCAGGGGCCGTATTTCAACGATGAGTTTGGCGAGACTTACGGCAATATTTTCGCCCTGACGGGCGAGGGTTTCAGCTTTGCCCAGTTGCGTGATGCCGCCGATCGCATCCGTAAGGAGCTGTTGCGCGTGCCGGATGTGGCCAAGATTCTGCTCATCGGTGAGCAGGATGAGCGCGTGTTCATCGAGTTTGCGCAGGACAAACTCACCCAGCTTGGGCTGGCGCTGGAGGATGTGGTGCGCAGCGTGCAGGCGCAGAACGCGGTGGTGCAGAGTGGCATCTACAACACGCCGTTTGAGCGCATCGAGATCCGTCCAGACGGGGCGTTCGAGCAGGTGCAGATGCTGCGCGATCTGCCGCTGCGCATCGGCGATGCTACCTTGCGCCTGGGCGAGCTGGCCGAGGTGCGGCGTGGTTATGTCGATCCGCCGAACATGCTGTTCCGTTTTGCTGGCCAACCGGCGTTGGGCATCGGCGTGTCGATGCGCCCGCATGGTGATGTGCTGGCGTTGGGGCAGAACCTCGATCAGGCGCTGGCGCGCATTCAGGCGCAGCTGCCGGCGGGGATGACGCTGCACCGCGTCAATGATCAGCCGCAGGCGGTCAAGCGCGGCATCCACGAGTTCATGATGGCGGTGGTCGAGGCGTTGGTGATCGTCATCGGTGTGAGCTTTTTGAGCCTGGGCATGCGCGCCGGCGCGGTGGTCGCGCTGTCGATTCCGCTGGTCATGGCGGGTACGTTTTTGGTCATGTACCTGCTCGACATCGGACTGCACAAGGTGTCGCTCGGCGCACTGATTCTGGCGCTCGGGCTGTTGGTGGACGATGCGATCATCGCCATCGAGATGATGGCGGTGAAGTTGCATCAGGGCATGGCGCGGCGCGAGGCGGCGACCTACACCTACAGCCATATGGCGCTGCCCATGCTCACCGGTACACTGATCACCATTGCCGGCTTTTTGCCGCTGGCCTTTGCCCAATCCTCGGTGGGCGAGTTCACCCGCTCGATTTTTCAGGTGGTGGGCATTGCCCTGCTACTCTCCTGGCTGGCGGCGGTGATCGTCATTCCTTATCTAGGCTATATCTTGCTCAGCGAGCGCGCCGAGGAAAAGGCGCCGGGACGCCTGCGCGCGCTGTTGCATCGCCTGACAGGCGGGTTTTACGCCGGTTTTCGTCGCCTGGTGGCGTTGTGTGTGCGTCATCCCGGCAAGGTGGTGCTGCTCACCTTGGCGGTGTGGGTCGGTTCGCTCGCCCTGTTTGCCAAGGGGGTGGAAAAGCAGTTCTTCCCGGACGCCACGCGGCTGGAGCTGCTGGTGGATCTGCGCCTACCCGAGGGAGCGTCGATCGAGGCCAGCCTGCGCGAGGCCAAGCGGCTGGAGGCGTTTCTCGCGCAGCAGGGGGCGCACATTGATAACTATGTGGCCTATGTGGGCGAAGGCTCGCCACGTTTCTACCTGCCGTTGGATCAGCAGCTGCGCGCGGCCAATTTCAGCCAGTTTGTGATCACCACCAAGAGCATTGCCGACCGCGAGGCATTGCGTGCCAAGCTGCGCGAGCTGCTTGATGAGAGCGGGGAATTTGCCGCCGTGCGCGGCCGGGTGATTCGTCTGGAAAACGGCCCGCCGGTGGGTTATCCGGTGCAGTTTCGCATTTCCGGCGAGGGTGCGGCAGAGGATGGTTTCATGACCTTGCGTGCCGAGGCGGAAAAACTCGCCCAGCTGATGCGGCAGAATCCGCACTTGGTGAACGTGCATCTGGACTGGAATGAGTTGTCCAAGGTGATTCGTCTGCGTGTGGATACGCCGCAGGCGATGGCACTCGGCGTGACGCAGCAGGTGTTGGCCGAGAGTTTGCAACGCGCCTTGCAGGGGCAGGCGATCAGTGAGTTTCGCCTCAACGATCAAACCATCCCCATCGTGCTGCGCGGCAATGAGACGGAGCGCAGCCTGGTGGCGCGCTTGGGCGAGATCAGCGTGCCGACGCAAAGCGGGCAGCGCGTGACCTTGGCGCAGCTGGTGCGCGTGGAGTACGCGCTGGAGGACGGCATCATCTGGCATCGCAATCGCACGCCGACGATCACCGTGCGTGGCGATATTTACGATGGCACGCAGGCACCGACAGTCACGGCGCAAATCGAGGCGCAGCTGGATGCGCTGCGCGCGCAACTGCCTCTGGGTTATCGGCTGGACACCGGCGGCGCGGTGGAAGAAAGCGCCAAGGGCAATGACTCGCTGGCCGCCAGCGCGCCGTTGTTTTTCGTGGTGGTGTTCACCCTGCTGATGATCCAGTTGCAGAGCTTTCAGCGCGTGCTGTTGGTGGTGTTCACCGCGCCCTTGGGCATCATCGGCGTGGCGCTGTTTCTGTTCGTCTTCCACAAGCCCTTTGGCTTTGTGGCGCTGCTCGGCACGATTGCGCTCTCCGGCATGATCATGCGTAACTCGGTGATTCTGGTGGATCAGATCGAACGGCATATCGCCGAGGGCTTGAGCGCGGCACAGGCGATCATCGAATCGGCAGTGCTGCGCTTTCGCCCGATCATGCTCACCGCGCTGACCGCGATTCTGGCGATGATTCCGCTGTCTAAAAGCGTTTTCTTCGGCCCGATGGCGGTGGCGATCATGGGCGGCTTGTTGATTGCCACCGCGCTGACTTTGCTTTCACTGCCGGCGTTGTATGCGCTGTGGTTCAAGGCGACGCGGGGCAAAGCATCGCTGGGACGCGCTGATTAAACGGACCTTCCCTCAGTTTGCGGCGCAAAAACAGCGCACATGGGGGAACAGGTCGCCATCCAGCGCGCTGCCGCACTCGCTTTGCATGATCTCCAGTGCCTGCGCGATGGGCATGGCTTCACGGTAGGGGCGTTGGGCGGTCAGCGCATCAAAGACATCCGCCAGGGTGATCAAACGGGTTTCCAGCGTAATCTCGGCGTCACCCAAACATTTGGGATAACCGCGGCCGTCGGGGCGTTCATGATGCGCAGCAGCAACGCTGGCAAGATCGGCAAAGATCGGCAGCTTGCTGAGGATGGTTTCCGTGTGCACCGGGTGCATGCGCATGGCGGCCCATTCCGCATCGTTCAGTTTTCCCGGTTTGTCGAGCACGGCATTGCTCACGCCCAGCTTGCCGATGTCGTGCAGCAGGGCCGCGCGGCGCAGCCAGCGGCGACGTGCGTCGCTCAGGCCGATCGCTTCGGCGAGGGCGTCGGTGTACACCGCCACACGCGAGCTGTGGCCGAAGGTGAAGGGGGATTTGGCGTCGATCACCTGGGCGAAGGCTTCGGCAATCGCGTCCATGCGTGCGTCATCGGCAAGCTGCACGCACCCTTGCGGTTCGAGATCGCGCACCCGTGCCATCAGCCCCTCATCGGCCAACCCGTCCCACCACTCCGGTGCGACGGCGAGTTTTTCCACGATGGCGACGAGTGAGGGGTCGAACCAACGACCGGCACGCGCGCGCACTTCGCGCAGCGCGGCCTGCGCACCGGCAGCGCGGTGGAAGACCTCGATGACCTGTGCCAGCAAGGCGATGCGCGCTTGCAGTGGAATGGCCTCGCCGCGCAGCCCCTGGGGTTTGCCTTCGCCATTCCAGTGTTCATCCAGGCAGCGCACACCGTCGGCGACCTCGTGATCGAAGCCGAGTTTGAGCGCGATGTCGGCGCCACGCTCGCAGCGGGTGCGAAAGAGATCTTCACCGACCTCGTTGCCCTGGGTGCTCAGTTCAAACATCAAGCGCAAGCGCTGGCGCAGCGGCTCACCCAATCCGGCGTGGCCCAGCATGAAACGCCCCAGTTCGAGCAGGCTCTGGCTGTCCACGGTTTTGAAGTCGCGCTTGACGATCAAATCGTCGCAGCGATAGAGGGCGAACAAACGCGCGGCGTTCGAGCTGCACCCGGCATCTTTGAGCAACAGGGTGTAGTAGAGCGTGTGCAGCGCGGCATCGTCCATCCGCGCCTCGCGGCCGATGTGCATGCCCAGCCAGCAGCAACGCAAGGCATGACCTGGGGGTAAACCTTCGGTGAGATCGAGTGCGTGACTCAGTGCGCCGATCAGTTCGGACAGATGCAACTCGCGGTGAACGATGGACGACATGCAGAACCCCACGCCAGGAAATCTTTGATCAGCCTAGCAGGTGAGGCCGTGGAAAAAGCCGTGCAGATTGCCCAGGTTTTGAGCGTTGCCAGGCAACCTATCGAAAAATTCGATCAATCAAGGCCAAAAAACGCCTTAATCTATCGAACAGACGAGGTCTAAATGCGGTTTTGCCCTCCATGACGGCCGAGCAGGGGGCCTGAAAAAGTGTTGTTTCATGCTTGCTGCGCATCGACTGCACGGTACGACGGTCATGGTGCAGTCCAGCGCAGCCTTGTCATCACGGGCATGGCGTAAGCGCTCGCCGTTGGCTACATTCAGCGCACAGGGGAGCGCGCGCAGCGTCGGGAGGCACACAATGCAACGCGGATGGATGGCCTTGGTGCTGTGCTTGAGCCTTTGCGGGGCGGCGTGGGCGCAGGAAGTCAACGAGACGCTGCCCAATGGCACGAAGGTCAGCGCGAGCTACCTGCCTGCCGCGCCGGGTGCGCCTGCCCTGCTCCTGCTGCATGGTTTTCTGGTGACCGAGCAATTCCCCGTGGTGCAATCGCTGGCGGAGTTCCTTGCGGGCAAGGGCTATGCGGTGCTTGCGCCGACCCTCAGCCTTGGACTGAATCACCGCCGTGCGGGGCTGGCCTGTGATGCAATTCACACCCACACCCAGACGCAGGATCAGGCGGAAATCGCCTTCTGGGTGAACTGGCTGGTCAAGCGTGGCGCGCAGCAGATCGTGCTGGTCGGGCATTCGTTTGGCAGCACGCAACTCTTGGACTACCTCAGTCGCGACCCGGCACCGCAGGTGGTCGGGCTGATTGGCATGAGCCTGAGTTATGTGGGGGCCGTGAGCGAGGAGTTGCAACCGGCCGAGCTGAAACGGGCGCAGCAGCGGGTGGATAGCGGTGATGCCTCACTTGCACGTTACAAGCTGATCTATTGCCGCGGTAATTACACCTCCACGGCGGAGAGTTACCTGTCTTACGCGGCGTTGCAGCGCAGCCGCGTGCTGCAGTTGGCGCGTGATGCAAAACGGCCACGAGTGGCTATCATGGGCGGAGCGGATCAACGCTTTGGAGCAGACTGGGTGAATGAGATGCAGCAGGCAGGCGTGGTGGTGACGGTGGTGCCCGGTGCAAGTCATTTTTTTGACGGCAGTTTCGAGTTCGATTTGCAGGATGCCGTACTGAACAGTTTGCAGGCGCTGAAGGTGCGGCCGTGAGTGCTGTGGGCTTGGTGTGCAGGAGTCGGATTTGATTCATCGTGCCTACCGCCTGCGTACCTATACCCTGCTGATGCTCGGCATCAGCGTGCTGGTTCTCGTCGCGCTGAGCTGGCGCATGCTCGATCGCCTGCAAGTCATCGAAAAAACCCAGGTGCAGGAGGAAAGCGCTGCGGCGCAACTGGAGTTTGAGCGCGCGGTGGAGAATACGCTAGCGCAGATTTCCACCCTGGCCGAGCAGATCACCAGTTGGGACGAGGTGACTCAGCAGTTTGCCACGCCAACCTATTATTCCTACTGGCGCGACAACCGCGCCACGGCACAGGGGCTATGGCCGGGCTATTTGCGCGGGCTGGAGCTGTACGACCGGCAAGGGCTGTTGCTGTCAACGCATAACGCCAAGTTGCCTGAGCGCTTGCCCAAGGAGCAAGACGCGCAGTTCATGGCGCTGCGCGACGGTCAGTTGTGCTTTTTGCGTTTCGCCGAGGTGCGCGAGCCGGGGGGCGATATTCCCACCGCGCTGGGCAGCGTCGGGTTACGTGTGGATTTTCTCTCCGCCATGCGCAACCTGCATCGCTTTGCTTACATCGATCCGGAAAGTCTGCACCTCAAGCCGGGCTACGAGGGTGTGTATCCGGCGAGCATGGCGACCGAGCTGATCGAGTACCACATGCGTGACACCACCTGGCGCTCGGCCATGCCGCAACTGGTGCGTCAGACGCTGGTGCAGTTTCTGCTGCTTTTCGCCGTGATGATGGCCGCGCTGTACATGCTGGTCATTCACCTCTTCGCTCGCCCGCTGCGCGTGTTGCGCGACGAGCTGGAGTCACTGCGCGAGCACGGTGCGGAGCATGTGGACGAACATGAATGGCTGCCGGTGCATGAACTCAACGAGGTGCGCAGCGCGTTGCATGACTATCGCCGCTCGCTGGAACAGGCGCACGATGAGCTGGATCAGACCAATGCGCGTCTATGGCGAGAGGCACACATCGATGCCCTGACCGGGGTATTCAACCGCCGTGCCTTCGAAGATGCCTGGCGCAAGCTGGAGCATTGTGAGATGGACGGTGCGCTGGCGTTATTGCTCATCGACTGCGATTTCTTCAAGTCGATCAATGACAGCTACGGCCATGCCGCAGGGGATGCGGTGCTCAAGGAGATTGCGCAACGCATTGCGCACGAGCTGCGCCATGACGAGCGGGTGTATCGCCTCGGCGGCGATGAGTTTCTGGTCATGCTGTGGGGCGTGCATCAGGCACAAGCCATGTCGGTGGCTGAGCGCATCCGCCAGGCGGTGCGTAGTGCGCCGGTGGCGCCTTTGGGTATCAAGGAGCCGTTGCGCGTGAGCATTGGCGTGGTGGCCAGCGAGGCGCCCTGTGACGAATTGCCCGAGCTGTTGCGCCGGGTGGATGTGGCCATGTACGAGGCCAAGCGCGGCATTGGCGACCGCAAAGTGGTGCTGTTCGACGAAAAGCTCGGCCGTGAACAGAGTCGCTGGTCGAGTCGCGTGGCCTATGCGGTGATGGAGGCTGCCGCCAGCGGGCAGGGTTTGAGCATGCACTACCAGCCGGTGGTGAGCAGCGAAAGCGGGCGGATTGCTTACTATGAGGCGCTGGTGCGCATCATCGATGACGAGGGCAGTATCGAGCCAGAGGAGATTTTTCTCATTGCCCAGCGGAGGCAGTTGGCCACACCGCTGGATCTGGCCATTCTGAAAAGCGTGCTCGCCGATCTGGCCTCCGGATTGATTCCCGAAGGCACTGGCGTGGCGATCAATTTCGACGGTGCGTCCATCGCCGATCCCGAAGTGGTGCGCGCCATCGACGCGCTGGTGCCGTATGTCGCACGCTATAAAATCGTGCTGGAAATTACGGAGACTTCGTTGATCTCCCGCTTCGAGTTTCTCAACACCGCACTGGCGCGCTACCGCGAATTGGGGCTGCGCGTGGCACTGGATGACTTCGGCAGCGGCTATTCTTCCTTGCGTTATTTGGCGCGCATGCCGGTGGACATCGTCAAGCTCGACCGCAGTCTGGTCGAGGTGTACAACACCACGCCTTCGTCCACCAATATGGTGCTGCATGTGGTTGAAATGCTCACCGACTGCGGTTTTGACGTGGTGGCCGAGGGGATTGCCAACGAACATCAGCAGCGTGACTTCGCCCGCCTGGGCATTGCCTACATGCAAGGCTGGTACTTTGGCCGCGCGGCGCGACCGCCGAAAACCCCGGACGCAGGATGAGCCCGCCCATCATTCTGCTCAACAAGCCGTTCGACGTGCTCTGTCAGTTCACCGACGCCGAGGGTCGTGCCACGCTGGCGGATTTCGTGCCTTACCCGCGCTACTACCCGGCCGGGCGGCTGGATCGTGACAGCGAAGGGCTGGTGGTGCTCACCAACCAGGGCAGGCTACAAAGCCTGATTGCCGATCCGCGCCACAAGCTGCCGAAAACCTACTGGGTGCAGGTGGAGGGACTTGTGAGCGACGACGCGCTCGATCAGCTGCAACGCGGTGTGTCGCTCAATGATGGCCTCACCCTGCCCGCACAGGCGCAGCGCATGGATGAACCGGCGCTGCTCTGGCCGCGCACACCGCCGATCCGTGTGCGGCAGTCCATTCCGACCTCGTGGCTCGCCCTGACCCTGCATGAAGGCCGCAACCGTCAGGTGCGGCGCATGACGGCGGCGGTGGGTTTCCCCACCCTGCGCTTGATTCGCTGGGCGGTGGGTGACTGGACGCTGCACGATCTTGCCTCGGGACAATGGCGTTTTGCCGAGGCTGAGGGTATGTTGCCCATTCCTGAAGCTCGTTCCCGCCCTCGTCCTGTGCATGACCGCCACCGATCTTTCCGCCCTCGCCGCGCGCCTTGATGATTGCCTGAGCCGTGATGCGCACGCCCTGCGCGCACGCCTGCACGGGCTGAAAAAACGCGCGGCCAAAGGCTTGCCCATCGATCAAGGCACGGCCGCGCTGACGGCGCAGATCGAGGCATCCTGTGGCGCCGTGCAGGCGCGCAAGGCGAGCGTGCCACCGATCACCTACCCCACGGAACTGCCCGTGGTGGCGCGCCGCGAGGAGATTCTCGCCGCGCTGCACAACCATCAAGTGCTGATCCTCAGCGGCGAGACCGGCTCGGGCAAAACCACGCAGTTACCCAAGATCGCCTTAGAGGCCGGGCGTGGCGTGCGTGGTCTGATTGGTCATACCCAGCCTCGGCGCATCGCTGCGCGTGCCGTGGCCAACCGCATTGCCGAGGAGTTGGCCGCACCCATGGGCGAGGCGGTCGGTTTCCAGGTGCGCTTTTCTGCGCAGGTCAGTGACAACACGCTCATCAAGGTGATGACCGACGGCCTCCTGCTCGCCGAGATTCACACGGATCCGCTGCTTGCGCGCTACGACACCCTGATCATCGACGAGGCGCACGAGCGCAGTCTGAACATCGACTTTCTGCTCGGCTACCTCAAGCGCCTGCTGCCCAAACGTCCGGATCTCAAGCTGATCGTCACCTCCGCCACGCTGGATGTGGAGCGCTTTACCGCGCATTTTCCACAGGCGGCGCTGCTCTCCGTGGAAGGGCGCACCTACCCGGTGGAGATTCGCTACCGCCCGGTGCAGGGGGATGAGGATGACCGTGACCGTGACCTGCCGCAGGCCTTGCTCGATGCCGTGGACGAGCTGGCAGCGGAAGGCATGGGCGACATTCTGGTGTTTCTCGACGGCGAACGTGCCATCCGCGAAGCCGCCGAGGCGCTGCGCAAGCATCACCCGAAGCAGACGGACATCCTGCCGCTGTATGCCCGCCTCTCCGCCGCCGAGCAGGCGCGGGTGTTCCAAAAACACAACGGACGGCGCATCGTGCTCGCCACCAACGTGGCGGAAACCTCGCTCACCGTGCCCGGTATCCGCTACGTCATCGACACCGGCCTGGCGCGCATCTCGCGTTACACCGCGCGCGCCGGGGTACAGCGCTTGCAGGTCGAGCCCATCAGCCAAGCCGCAGCGCGGCAGCGCGCCGGGCGTTGCGGTCGTCTCGGGCCTGGCATCTGCATTCGTCTGTATGCCGAGGAGGATTTTGCGCGGCGCGCGAGCCATACCGACCCTGAGATTTTGCGCACCAATCTTGCCGCGGTGATTCTGCGTATGGCCAGCCTGCGTTTGGGCGATGTGGAAGACTTCCCTTTCCTCGATCAGCCCGACGGACGGCAGATCAAGGCGGCGTATGACCTGTTGTTTGAATTGCAGGCAGTGGATATGTCGCGCAAGCTCACCCCCCTGGGTGAACGACTCGCTCGCCTGCCGATCGACCCGCGTCTGGGGCGCATGCTGCTCGCCGGTCAGCATGACGGTTGCCTGGCAGAGATGCTGGTCATCGTCAGCGCGCTATCGATTCAAGACCCGCGTGAGCGACCGGCGGACAAGGCGCAAGCGGCCGATCAGGCGCACGCGGCATGGAAAAACGCCCAGTCCGATTTTCTCAGTCTGCTCGCCCTGTGGCAGTGGTACGCCGAACAGTCGCGCCATCTGTCGCAGGCCAAGCTGCGCGCCCTGTGCGAGAAGCATTTTCTCTCCTTTGTGCGCATGCGCGAATGGCGCGCGCTGCATCAGGAGTTGCGCGGTCTGCTGCATGAAGAAGGCATCGAGGAAAACGCGCAGCCCGCGCCGGACGACGCCATTCACCGCGCCTTGCTGCAAGGTTTGCTCGGCCATCTTGCCTTGCGTGATGAAACCACGCGCAAAACCACGCCGCCTAAAGGCAAGCGCCCTGAGCCGGTGCGCTACCGCGGGGTGAAAGGCCGCACGCTGGTCGTTCATCCGGGCTCGGCATTGGCCAAACAGCCGCCACGTTGGCTGATGTCGGCGCAATGGCTCGAAACCGCACGCCTGTGGGCGGCGACCAATGCGGCGATCAACCCGCGCTGGATCGAACCGCTGGCGCGTCATTTGCTCACCCGCGAGATCAGCGAGCCGCACTATCAGGCGGAGTCTGGGCGTGTGGCGGCCTTTGAAACCTTGAGTCTGTACGGTCTGCCGGTGGTGCAGCGGCGCGCGGTGAATTTCGCCAGCATCGACCCCGCCGAGGCGCGGCGGATTTTTATCCGTGAAGGGTTGGTGCAGGCGTTGGCGCCTGAGCCATCTTCCGTGGCGCAACTACCCTGGCAGCAGGCACCTTTCATGCAGCATAACGCCGCACTGATTGCCGATATTCAGGCGTTGGAGGCCAAGGCGCGCCGTCCGGACATTCTGGTTGATGAGGATGTGCTGTGTGCCCTGTTTGATGCGCGTTTGCCCGCCACGGTGGTGGATGGCGTGACCCTGGCGGTGGCGCTGCGCAAAGACACGTCGTTGGATGGGCGTCTTCGTTTCACGCGCGAAACGCTGATGCGGCATGAGGCCAAAGCGACGGGCGACGGGCGTTTGCCGGATCGCCTGCGCTTGGGTGAGCTCGATGTGCCGTTGCGTTATCACTTTGCCCCCGGGGCGGCGGATGATGGCGTGACTGCGCGCGTGCCCTTGGCGGAGCTGAATCGTCTGGACGTGCAGGCCGCGGAGTGGTTGGTGCCGGGGCTTGTGCAGGACAAGATCGAAGCGCTGATCCGCGCCCTGCCCAAGCCTTTGCGCCGCCAGCTCGTGCCTGCGCCTGAGGTGGCGCGTGCCCTGTGCGAACGCATCACCGACGGGCTGAGCACGTGGCCGCCGCAAGGCACCTTGCCCCAGCGACTGAGTGAGGAAGCACAACGCATGCTCGGCGCGAAAGTCGCGCCCGAGGACTGGCCGTTGGATGCCATTGAGCCGCATCTGCGTTTAAGAATCGAACTGGTGGATGATGCCGGCGAGGTGCGCGGTTCAGGGCGTGATCTTGCCGCCATGCAGCAGGCGCTGGGCGGTGCGGCCAAACGCGCCTTCGTCAAGCGCTTTGCGACGCGCAGCGGCATCACCACCTGGGACTTTGGCGACTGGCCAGAGGTTGCATTGGTAGATACAACGCAAGGCAGCAGCAGTGTTTATCCCGCGTTGGTGGATGCCGGTGAGAGCGTGACCCTGCAAGCCTTGGATACCTTGCACGCCGCACATTCGGCCAGTTTGGGCGGTTTGACCCGTCTGTTCATTCTGGCCGCACGCGAGGAAGTCAAGGCGCTGCAGCGCGAGGTCGCACGCGACAAGGCGTTGTGTCTGCTCTATGCCGCGCTGCCTGCGATGCAGGGCGTGGAGGCGCCCTGTCAAACGTTGCAAGACGATGTGGTGTGGCGCGTGGCACAGGGGTTGTTGTGCGATGTGGACTGGCCGCGTAGCCAAGCGGCATTCGCCGAATTTGTCGCCGCGCAGCGCTCCAGGCTCTATGCCGAGGGGCTCAAGTTGCTGCAAAGCTTAAGTGGCCTTTTGCACGCCGTGCGCAGTCTGCAGGCTGAGCTGGCACGCATGCCGCCGGTGCATGTTCTGGTGACGCAGGACATGCGCCAACAGCTCGAACACTGGTTTGCGCGCGATTTTCTGCGCCACACCCCGCCGGCGCGCTGGGCACGTTTGCCGGTGTATGTGCAGGCGATGCAGCGCAGAATCGAGCGTCTGCGGCAGAATCCCGAGCGCGACGCGCAAAGTCGCAAGCCTCTGGAAACACTCATGCCGCGCCTGACGAAGTTGCCAACGATGCCGGACGATCTCGCCATGCTGTTGGATGAATGGCGCGTGCAGCTTTTTGCCCAGGAGTTGAAAACAGTGATGCCGGTCTCAATGGCGCGCGTCCAGGCGCGTTTGCAGGAGCTGGGGGTATGAGGCATGGCCTGACATTGCGTGGGCTCTGGGCTGCCCTGCTGTTGGCATGCGCACTCATCGCCCCACTGCATGCTGAGGATGACAACGAGTGGTGGCTGCAGATCGAACCGCATGCCGAGCCCGCCAGCGCCCCGCCTGCAAACGCCAAGACGGAACCCACTGCAGACGACGAGCCACAGGGCAACCGTCAGGTGGAGGTGGTGTTGCAAGGCTTGCCGGAGTATTTACAGGAGGATGTGCTCAACTCGCTGACCGTGCAGCGCCAGCGCAAGAGCCCTTACCTGGATGATCTGCTGGTTGGTAATCTGGCGCAGCGTGCCGAGCGCGAGGCGGCCGAGGCGATGGAAGCCTCTGGCTTTTACCGTGCCAAAGTCAGCGCGCAGTTGCAGACCACAGACAGCGGTTGGCGTCTGACGCTGGACTTTGTGCCCGGGCCGATTGTGCGCATTGTCTCCACCGATATCGTCTTGCTGGGTGAAGCCAAGGACAATCCGCGTGTGGCGGATGAGGTGAGAAATTTTCCGCTGATCGTCAACGCGCCCCTGGTGCACATGCCCTACGAGCGCTTCAAAACGGCGTGGCTGCAACGCGCCCACGATCAAGGCTATCTGGATGCCCGCTTCACACGGCATGAGATTTTGGTGAACCCCATCGACGACACCGCGCAGGTGTTTCTCACGCTGGATAGCGGCCAGCGCTATCGCTTTGGACGTACCCGCTTTGATCAACAGGGGGATATGATTTTCGAACAACGCCTGCTGGAAGGTTTCGTGCCGTGGAAAGAGGGCGAGCCGTACCGTGTGCGCCCGCTGCTGGATCTGCAACGCGCCCTGGCAGAGAGTAATTATTTCGAGCGCATGGAGGTCGATCCGGTGCCGGATCGCGCCTCGCATACGGTGAATGTGCAGGTTGGCTTGAGCGCGCGCAAACAGACGCGCTATGCCTTTGGCTTGGGCTATGGCACGGACACCGGGGCGCGCGCCTCGGCTGAAATGGAGCGGCGCTTTCTCAATCCGCGCGGCGACCGTTTTTACGGTCGGCTGGCGGTATCCGAGCGCGATATTCAGGTGGATGCGGAGCTGCGTCGCCCTTGGCTGGAGGCTTGGCAAGTCGGCGGGGCGGCGTTTGGCGGCAATCCACGTACTGATTTCTGGGCGCTGGGACTGACCACACGGCGTGAATTGCTGGATGATGTGACCACCAACCCGCTGGCGCTGCGATTGGCAGCAAATGATATCAAGGGCGAGTGGAAGCGTCAGGCGCGTTTGTTGATGCTGTACGAGAAGGATGAGATCGACCAGTCGCCCAACCTCTATGGTCATTTGTTCATGCCTGGCGTGGCGCTGTTCTATCGTCCACGGATACGTGGCCGGGAGGCCTTATTGCAATGGGATGTGGATGTGCAGAGCACCTTGGGCACACTGGCTTCGAGCACATCGCTCAGCCAGTTCCGCCTCAATGGCACATGGAACCAACCGGTGGGCGCGGCCGATCAGCTCGTGCTGCGTGGCAGTGTCGGCGCGAGTTGGTCGCGTGACTTTGCCAAGGTGCCGATTTCACAGCGCTTTTTTACCGGCGGTGACATGAGCGTGCGCGGCTACAGTTATAAATCGCTCGGCCCGACGAATGCGCAGGGCAAGGTGGTGGGCGGTGAAAATCTGTTGGTGGTCAGTGCCGAGTATCAATGGATGTTCAAAAATCCCTTTGGCGTGGCGTTTTTTGTCGATAGTGGTAACGCGTTCAACGGCGGCGATGTATCCCTCAAAACCGGTGCTGGCATCGGCGGTCTGTGGCGCTCGCCGGTGGGTATGCTCGGCGTTTATCTGGCGCATGGCTTTGAAAACCAAGACGACCCCGTGTTGCTGCATTTCTCCCTGGGGGTGGAGTTTTGATCCTGCTCCTGTTCTTCGTGGCTCGCCTGCTTTTGGCGCTGATCGGTGTCTTGTTTGGCGCGGGGACGTTGCTGCTCAGTCTGTTCCTGCTCTTGGTGGTATGGCTCGGGGCAACGCCTTCCGGGCTGAAAATGCTGATCAATATGGCCGAGAGCACGGGTATGGTGCAGGTCGGCCAAGTCGAAGGGCGGCTGCTGGATCACTTTCGTTTGCAGCAGATCAAGGTGCAGGTAGGGGATGCGCAGGTGGCACTGGACTGTCTGGAAATGCGCTGGCAGCCGTGGGAGCTGTGGCAGCAGCGCGTGCAGATCGACGCGCTGCGCGTGGCCGGGATCGCGATCACTCCGGGTGAAGCAGAGAGCGAAAGCAGCGCGCCATGGAAGGGGCTGGTCATGCCGATTGCTGTGCACGTGGATGAGCTTGCCGTGCGTGATGTGCGTGTGTTGGTAGCGGATGGCCAAGCCCAGCCCGTGTTCCGCGAGCTGTCCGCGCGCTTCATGCTCGATCAACGAGGGCTCGATGTACATGTATTGGAGGTGGATGACCTCGCCGCAATGGCGGGCAGTGCATTGCGCCTGCGTGGCAATTGGGCACTGCAACCCACTGCATCATTACATTTTGCCTTTGACTGGCGTGTTCAGCATGAGCAAACAACGCTTGTTGGCGAGGGTGAACTGCTTGGTCGGCTGCATGCGCTGCATCTCAGGCATCAGCTCACCGCGCCGCTGCCGCTGGCGCTTGAGGCCAATGTGGACGCGCTGGATGGTGAGCTGCCGTGGAATGCTGCGCTGACCATGCCGCCCGTCGCGCTGGCTGAGCATGCGCATTTGTTGAGCGCCTTGCCGCCGGAGCTGCGCGCCAATCTGGGCAAAGCAGCGCTGGAGCTACGTGCCCAGGGCACACGCCGCCACGCACTGATCGAACAGGTGCAGGTGACGTTGGCCGGTGGGTCGGCACGGCTGGCCGGTGAGGTGTGCTGGGGCGAGGGGCTTCGCTGGGATGTGGCCATGCAGGCTGAGAATCTACGCCCTGAGCTGCTAGCCGCCGATTGGCCGGGGCGTTTGGCTTTGCGTTTGGATAGCGCGGGCACCTTGCAGGACGGGCGACCGCTGGGCAGTGTGCACCTCAGTCATCTTGCCGGTGAGCTGCGTGGCTATGCCTTGCAGGGCGGGCTGAGTGCGGACATTCTCGCTTGGGGTGAGCATCTGCCGCATCTTAAGCTGGATGAGCTGCAACTGCGCTCGGGGCAGAGCCGTGTGCAGGCGCATGGTGTGCTCAATCAGCGCCTGGACATGCAACTGGCGATCGACTCACCCAATCTGGCCGAGTTTCTGCCGCAGGCTTCCGGTACGTTGCGTGCGCAAGCCACGCTGCAAGGCGAGGCGCAGCAGCCGCAGGTTCGGCTGGAGGCGCGGGGTCAGGCACTCGGCTGGCAGGACAGCGTGCTGGATACCTTGGAGCTGAAAGGGGAAGGTAGCCTGCGCCAGGATGCGCTGATCAATCTCGATCTGACAGCGCGTGGTCTGCGCCGCGCGGGACAAAGCGTGCTGGAAACCGCCAAGCTGGATATACGCGGCTCCGCCCCAGCTCATGAGCTGCGTCTGGCCTTGGTGCAAGCGCCGGACAAGCTGCGTGTGAATCTGCGCGCGCAAGGTGGTTGGAATGGACATGAGGAACGGCTCAAGCTGCAATCGCTGGTGCTCGATCACACCCCAGCGGGCTCGTGGGCAAGCAAGGAACCGGCCGAGTTGCTTGCCTCGGCGCAGCAGGTGGCTTTGTCGCGTTTTTGTGGGCTGATGACCTCGCCGCCGGGCAAGGCCAATGTTTGCCTGCAAGGCCAATGGCGTGCGGGCATCGAAGGTGCGCAGGCGCGCCTGGAGCTGAGCGATTTCGACCTCAAGGGGCTGGATGCGCTGCTGCAAGGCCGCCCGCTGCAACTGCGCGGTGTGCTCGGCGGCAGCGTGGAGATGAACGCGCCGCAAGGCAAGCCGATGACGCTCAAGGCGCTGCTCGATGGGCAGGAGGTGCTTGCTCGCGTGCAAACCGGCGCGCCGAATCTTGCCTTGCAGGGTGTGCCTGAGTGGCGCGAGATTCCGCTGGATCGGTTCGAGGCCGGCGCTGAGCTCGGTGGTGGTGTGGGGCGGGTGAGCGCCAATATCGGCATCAATGACGCCAATCGCTTTGAAGCGCAGATTCGCCTGCCTGGGTTGAGTTTGGATGGCGGTGTGCCGGCCAAGCAGCCCCTGCAGGGGTACGTCGATTTGCGCTTTGAGGATAACGCCCTGCTGGCAGGCTTCTTGCCCATGCTCAAGGAACCTCAGGGCCGATTAGCCGGTCGCCTGCTGCTCGATGGCACGCTGGATGCGCCCAAAATCTCCGGCGGGGTGCAGGTGGTGGATGGGCGGGTGATACTGCCGGATCTGGGCGTGCGCGTCAGTGAGGGGCGTATGCTGCTGCGCGCGGATGCAACGAATGTGCTCAAGCTGGATGGCTCGGCGCTGCTGGGCAGTGGGCGCGCACGACTCAGTGGTACGATCGACTTGCGCGACATGCCTCACTGGCGTGCGGACATGCAGGTCAGCGGCGAGAACCTGACGGTGATGCGCCTGCCACAGGCCAGTGTGCAAGCCAGCCCTGACCTGCAACTGGCGTTGGCGCCGGGCAAGCAGCAGGTGCGCGGCGCGGTCACTGTGCCGCAGGCGCTGTTCGATATCGGCGGCTTTGGCGCGGGCGCGCTGCGCCGCTCGGCGGATGTGCGCATTCTCGGCGAAGCTCCGCCCGAGCCGCAGAGCTTGATGGATGTCGATGTCGATCTGGTGCTGGGTGAGCAGGTGCGCATCGAGGGCATGGGCTTCAAGGGGCGGGTGACCGGTCAGATTCGCGTGCTCGACAATCCGTCCTACCCGCAGCCGGTGGCGCAAGGCGAACTGCAGGTGGTGGATGGACGTTACCGTGCTTATGGCCAGGATTTGCTGATTGATCAAGGGCGCGTGATGTTTGCCAACTCGCCCTTGTCCAACCCCGGGTTGGATATTCGTGCCGTGCGGCGGGTGACGCAGGATGACGTGGTGGTGGGGCTGCACATCACCGGACGGGCCACCTCGCCGCGGATCAATTTGTTTTCGCAGCCTGCCATGCAGCAGTCGGAAATGCTGTCTTACCTCGTCAGCGGCCGATCCTCACGCAGCGGTGGTGGCGCGAGTACGCAGGCCATGTTGCAGATCGCGCAGGCCGCAGGGCTGATGGCGGCGAGCGATCTGGCCGAAGGCTCGATTGCCAAGCAGGTCGGGCTGGATGAAATGGGTGTGGAAACGGCGTTGGGTTCCAATGAATTGAGTCTGGTGCTGGGCAAATACCTCACGCCACGTCTGCATCTGCGTTACTTGCAAGGCTTGAGCACCGGCGTGCAGGATTTGGTGATGACGTTTGATTGGACGCGCGCGATTCAAGTGCGTGGTCAATACGGCACGCGTGCCAGTAGCGTGGATGTGTTCTATCGCTTTGAGCGCTGAAACGATGTTTGCGTTGAGGCAGCGTACGATCCGACCCCTTGCGGGGGCGCCTTGGACTGGCCTGTGAAAGACGGGCGAATGAGCCAGGGAAGGCGCATTCAGCCCTGTCGCGACAGGATGTCGCGTCAGGGCGACCCGTCTGCAACGGGTCAGGCCAGGGTTTGCCCGAAGGGCCGTCCCCGTGGGGCGCGTTCTTTTCGCCCCTTTTCTTGCGCGAACAAGAAAAGGGGCTCGCCCGCCGTCATGAGCGTGGTAGCGAAGTACAAAGCATGGAGGCGGGCGACACAAGACCACCCGCGGTGAGCAATGCGCTCCATGACGGCCGACCCTTTGCGTACAGGCGAGGGGAGCTTGATGAAGTAACACCCTCTGAGGAAACACTGATGAATATGCATGAAATCGCAAGCCTGCTGCGCACCGCTGCACTGGAGGAAATCTTGCCGCGCTTTCGCAAGGTGAGCGCGCACACCAAGGCGGATGGTTCGTGGTTGACCGAGGCGGATACAGCGATGCAGAACCGTGTGCAGGCCGAACTGGCCGCACGCTTCCCTGCGATTCCTTTTCTCGGTGAGGAAATGAGCGCCACAGAGCAGCAGAATTTGATGCAGCACGCCGATGCAGGTTTGTGGGTGCTCGACCCCTTGGATGGCACGAGCAATTTTTCGGCGGGCGTGCCGATTTTCGCCCCGGCGCTCGCGCTGCTGCGCCAGGGGCGCATCGAGCTCGGTGTGGTGTTCGATGTCATGCGTGACGAGCTTTTTTGTGCCGCGCGTGGCGAGGGCGCATGGTGCAATGGTGAGCGCATGGCGCCGGTGCAGCACGACATCCCGCTCAACAAAACGCTGGCCTGTGTCGATTTCAAGCGGCTTAGTCCTGAGCTTGCCTGCGCCCTGGTGCAAAACCCGCCTTACAGTTCGCAACGCTCGATTGGCTCGGTGGCTCTGGACTGGTGTTGGGTCGCCGCAGGGCGCTTTCATGTGTACCTGCATGGCAAACAAGGCTTGTGGGACTATGCGGCTGGGCAATTGATCCTTGACGAGGTGGGCGGGCATAGTTGCACCTTGCAGGGGGAGCGCGTGTTTAATAACACCTTGGAGAAGCGTTCTGCGGTGTGTGCAGGCGATGCGCGTTTATTTTCCCAGTGGTGTTCTGCTTTGAACCTGCAACCGATGACCTAAACCACGTACAATTCCCAAAATGTGCTGTTTCTATCGGAGTGCAATCCATGTCTGCTGATGAGTCCCGTCGCCGTTTCCTCGCCTTGCTCGCCGGTCTGCCGTTTTTGAGCATCACCCCCGACATGCTCGCGGCCGCGGAGCAGGCAGGTTTGAGCTTTGGCGACGCCAAGCCGTTTGATTTCGACATGCTGCGCAAAATGGCGCAGGACATGGCCGACAAGCCGTACAAAGAGCCGCAGCGACCCAACCCCGAGGCGGTGAAAAAAATCAATTACGACGAGCAGGGGCGCATCAAATTCAACTACGACCTGGCGCTGTGGCGTGACGGGCCTTCGCAGTATCCGATCACCTTCCGTCCGGTGGGTGAGTATTTCCAGAAAAGTGTGCGCATCTTTGCGCTGGAAAACGGGCAGGCACGCGAAGTCGTCTATCGTCCGGATTACTTCAGCTACGGCCCGGCCAGCCCGATGAACAAGCTCGCCCCCGGCGAGTCGGCCATTGCCGGCTTCTGGGCAATGGAGTCACGCAAAACCGATTGGCAGAAAAAAGAACCCTGGGCGACCTTCCAGGGTGGCTCCTACTTCCGCGCGGTGGGTGAGCTGGGACAGGTCGGCTTGTCGGCACGCGGCATCGCGCTCAACACCGGTGACCATGAGCCGGAGGAATTCCCGGACTTCCGTTCCTTCTGGATTGAGCCGGCGTTGAAAGAAGGCGACCCGCTGGTGGTGTACGCCCTGCTCGATGGCCCGTCGGTCACCGGCGCGTTCCGCATTGCCATGTACCGTACCAAAGGCGTGGTGATGGAGATCGAAAACCACATCTTCATGCGCAAGAGCGTCGAGCGTCTGGGCATCGCACCGCTCACCTCGATGTTCTGGTACGCCGAATACCCGTCGGCGCATTCGCACGACTGGCGCCCCGAAGTGCATGATTCGGACACCTTGGTGATGTGGACGGGCACAGGCGAGCGCATTGCGCGGCCTTTGAACAACCCCAACCGCATCATCATTTCCTCGTTCAGTGACAACAATCCCAAAGGCTTTGGTTTGGCGCAGCGCGACCGTAACTACGACCACTATCTCGATGGCGTCAGTTACGACCGCCGCCCGACGGCATGGGTCGAGCCGCTGAACGACTGGGGCAAGGGCAAGGTGCAGCTGGTGGAAATTCCCACTGACGACGAGGTGTATGACAACATCGGCGTGTTCTGGATACCGGAGAAACCCGCCAACAGCGGCGCCAGCTTCAATTTCAAATACCGCCTGCATTGGTTGGCCGACCAGCCGGGTTTCCCCAAAGAGCTGGCGCGTGCCGTGGCGCTGCGCACTGGCCGCGCGGGTGAGCCGGGCAAAGATCGCCCAGCCAATGCCATCAAGCTGGTCATCGAGTGGGATGGCGATGTGCTGAAAAACATCCCTTGGGGCGCGCGACCGAAAGTGGTGGCCAGCGCGTCACGCGGCAATCTCTCCTTGCTGCGCACCGAGCCGATCTGGTACACCCCGCGCTGGCGTTCCGAGTTTGACCTCGGTGGTGTGGAGGGCAAAGAGCCGGTGGAACTGCGCGCCTACCTTGAACTGGATGGCAAGCCCTTGACCGAAACGTGGTTGTATCAGTATCAGCCTTGATGTCGTGACAGGCTGAGATTGTCCCAAAGGTTCTTACAAGCCCGCCCGTGCGGGCTTGCTATTTCAGGTGTCCTCCATGTCTCTTTTATCGCGCATCTTTCCTGACGAACCGCCCAAGGCGGAAAGCGCTGTTCCCGCAGCGCGGCGCACTTTTCAGGCGCGCTACCACCATTTCGCCCTGGCGCTCGACATTCTGCACACCATTGCCCAGGGCACGCTGCCGGCGGATCAGGTGTTGTATCACCAGTTTCGCCGACATCCGCAAATGGGCGCGCGTGATCGTGGCATCGTCGCGGAAAGTGTGTACGGCGTACTGCGTCAACGGCGCAGCCTCGCCTGGCGCATGGGCGTGACGGAGCAGCAATGGAATGTGCTGCTCGGTGGCTTCCTGCTCGAACAGGGCTGGGCGGATCGTGACTACCTGCTGAAATGGCTGGGCGGTGGCAGCGCGGCAACGGCACTGGATGGCCTGGCGCGCAGCGATGATGAGGCACCCCTAGCAGTACGCGCCAATTTGCCGGACCCCTTGGCCGAGCGATTGAGCCAGGTGTACGACGCCGAAACCCTGCTCGCCCTGTGTGCAGCCATGAACCAACCCGCGCCGGTGGATCTGCGCGTCAACACCCTCAAGGCGCAACGCGATGAGATCAAGGCGCTGCTCGATGGGCTCGGCCTGCCCACCGAGCCCACGCCCTACGCCCCCGAGGGTCTGCGCCGGCAGGATCGCCGCCCGCTGTTCAGCCTGCCCGCGTTCAAGCAGGGCTTGTTTGAGATTCAGGACGAAGCCAGCCAACTGGTCGGTCACCTGGTCGCGCCCAAGCCGGGTGAGCGCGTGCTTGATCTATGCGCCGGTGCAGGAGGCAAAACTCTGCAACTGGGCGCGCTGATGCACAGCAAAGGCAGCCTGATGGCCACGGACATTTCCGCACACCGCTTGGAAAAACTCACCCCACGCATGCGCCGCGCAGGACTTTCCAACGTGCGCCCGGTGGCCATCAGCAGCATGAGCGATGCGCACCTCAAGCGCAACAAAGGTATGTTCGATCGCATCCTCATCGACGCTCCTTGTTCAGGCAGCGGCACTTGGCGGCGCAACCCCGACCTCAAATGGCGCGCGCTGAACCTTGAAGAACTCAATGCCACGCAAAGCGCGCTGCTGGACGGGGCGGTGCGTCTGCTCAAAGCCGATGGACGCCTGATCTACGCCACCTGCTCCATCTTGCCGGAAGAGAACGAGCGCATCGTCGAGCAATTTCTCGCCGCGCACTCAGAATTCCGCCTCGTGCCCGCGCACACCATCCTCGCTGAGCAAGGCATCCACATTCCCGGCGTCGGCGACATGCTCAAGCTCGACCCGGCGCAGCATGGCACGGATGGCTTCTTTGCTGCGGTGTTGCTGCGCCAGCAAGCCGAGGCCGATGCGTGATCTATCGAAAAATTCGATCAATGAAGCCGAAAAAAGCCATGAATCTATCGAACAGACAGGGTCTAAACGTGCTTGGCGCACCTTCAAACGCAAAGCAGGGTGCTTGAAGGCGTGTTTTCTTGCGGGATTTATGCATGAATAACCCCGCTTGATGGTCGCTCGCTTCGCGCATACACTACGCCTCCATTAGATTCTGCTTATGGAGTTCGTGTATGTTGCGTCAGAACCTTGGGGCGAGTTACTCGCCGCTCTATTTCCTCGCTGCGCTGGGTGCCGGCGGTTTGTCGGTGTCATTTTTCATCTACTTGCTGTTCATGACCCCGCATCCGGGGTCGCCGATGGCGACCTTCAACCATCTTTGGCCCTTGCTCACGGGGGATAATCTGCTCGTTTCTGCGCTGATTGCGCTGGATCTTGTGGCGATCGTGTTCTTTGCCTTTTTGCACTTCCGCCTGCTGGCGTGGAATCTGCGTGAATATGCGCTGTTCAAAACCACCGAGGCATATCCACGGCTCATGAGCTCGAACGCTGAAATCAGCCTCATGGCCATACCGTTGACCTTGGCGATGAGTATCAACGTTATGTTCGTGCTCGGTGCAGTGTTCGTGCCCAATCTGTGGAGCATTGTGGAGTGGATGTTCCCTGCGGCCATGCTGGCGTTTCTTGCTGTGGGCGTGTATGCGCTGAAGATCCTCATCACCTATTTTGCCCGCGTGCTCACTCAGGGCGGCATCGACTTTGCCAGCAACAACAGCTTGGCGCCGATGATCGCCATTTTCGCCCTGTCCATGATTGCCGTCGGCCTGGCGGCGCCTGCGGCGATGAGCCATATCAAGATCACGCAGGCGGTGAGCATCGTGCTTTCGCTGTTTTTCTTCAGCACCGCCATGCTGCTTGCCAGCATCAAGCTGATTCTGGGCTTCAAGGCGATGATGGAACACGGCATCAGCGAAGCCGCCAGCCCCAGCCTGTGGATCATGATCCCGATTCTGACCCTGCTCGGCATCACCTGGATTCGTCTCAGTCACGGCCTGCACCACGGCTTTGCCGCGCACGGCTCGCCCTCGTCACTGTTCGTGCTCACTGCGGCCGTGCTGTCGGTGCAAATCCTGTTTGGCTTGATCGGCTGGGCGGTGATGCAACGCTTGGGCTATTTCCGCGATTATGTGCAGGGTGAGAAAGGCAATGCCGGCACCTTTGCCTTGGTGTGCCCGGGCGTGGCGTTCTTCGTGTTTGGCTTCTTTTTCGTCAACCTTGGCCTGGTCGGCGCAGGGCTGGTGGAGAAACTTTCCTGGGCTTACCTGCTGCTTTTGCTGCCGTTTGTCTTCGTGCAGTTCAAGACGGTGCAACTGGTGTTTGGCCTGAATCGGCGTTTGTTGCGCGCTGCCTGAAGGGCTGCTTGCAGGACTGAGCAATGACCCGGCATCGCCGGGTTTTATTTTGCCGCCAAGCGATACACCGCCGTTTCCGCCAGTAGATTGGGCATCAGGCGCATCAGCGGGCGGCTTTGCTGGGCACTATCCACCATGGCTTTGTCGAGGATGCGCAGGTTGAGCTCAGTGCACAGTGCCTCGAAATCACGGATGGTGCACAGGTGGATATTGGGGGTGTCGTACCAGCCATAAGGCAGGGTTTTGGTCACCGGCATGTGTCCACCGAGGGCAAATTGCAGTCGGTTTTTCCAAAAGCCCATGTTGGGGAAGGTGACGATGGCTTCTCGGCCGATGCTGACCATTTCCTTGAGCAGGCGCTCGGGGTGGCGCATGGCTTGCAGCGTGTGCGTCATGATGACGTAGTCGAAGCTGTGTGCCTCGAACCAGGCGCTCAAGCCTTGATCGAGGTTGGCTTGAATCACCGGGGTGCCGCCCGCAACGCATTTGCTGAGTTTGTCGATGTTCAGCTCCAGCCCGTAGCCTGTGATGTTGCGGCTGTGGCGCAGTTCGCGCAGCAGGGTGCAGTCGCCGCAGCCCAGATCGAGCACGCGGCTGTTGGGGCTGATCCAGTCGCTGATGATGGCGTGATCGAGTCTCATGCCGTCACCTCCTGTGCCACGCGCTGCATGTAGGCACGAAACACGTTCATGTAGTCCGGAATGGGGACGAGGAAGGCATCATGGCCGTGGTCGGATTCGATCTCGGCATAGGTCACGCGCTTGCCGGCTTTGAGCAGTGCCTTGGTGATTTCGCGGGAACGTTCTGGGGCAAAACGCCAGTCGGTGGTGAAGGAGGCGACGAGAAATTCGGCATCGGTGGCGGCGAAGGCGCGGGCGAGGTCGTGATCGAATTCGCCTGCCGGGTCGAAGTAGTCCAGCGCCTTGGTCATCAAAAGATAGGTGTTGGCATCGAAACGATCGACAAAGCTCGCGCCCTGGTAGCGCAGGTAGCTCTCCACCTGAAACTCGACATCAAAGCCGAAATTGATTTTGCCGGCGCGCAGTTCGCGGCCAAATTTGGCGCGCATGGCATCGTCGGACAGGTAGGTGATGTGCCCGAGCATGCGCGCCAGCATCAGCCCTTTGCGCGGGGAGACGCCGTGTTCGAGGTAGTGACCATCGTGAAAATCCGGGTCGGCAAAAATCGCCTGGCGCGCCACTTCATTGAAGGCGATGTTCTGCGCGGAGAGCTTGGGCGCAGAGGCGATCACCAGGGCATGACGCAGGGCGTGCGGAAAACGAATCGCCCACTGCATGACCTGCATGCCGCCCAGGCTGCCGCCGATGACAGCCGCCCATTGGGTAATGCCGAGGCGGCGCATCAGGCGCTCCTGGCTTTGCACCCAGTCGTTGACTGTGACCATAGGGAAGTCGGCACCAAACACGCGCCCCGTGTCCGGGTTGATGCTGGTTGGTCCCGTGCTGCCTTTGCAGCCACCGAGGTTGTTGAGGCAGACGACGAAAAACTGGTTGGTGTCGATCGGTTTGCCCGGACCGATGGCCGAATCCCACCAGCCGGGCTTGCGATCGTCCATGCTGTGGTAGCCGGCGGCGTGGTGATCGCCCGAAAGCGCATGACAGATCAGCACGGCATTGCTGCGCGCGGCATTCAGCGCACCGTAGGTTTCGATGATCAGATCAAACTGCGGCAGGGTCTTGCCGCTGTCCAGTTCGAGCGGCTGGTCGAAATGCAGCGTTTGCGGAACGACCAGCCCGACGGAATCCGGGGGCAGTGTGGCGGGCATGGCAGATCAGTACGTTGAATGGGCAAGGATGGTAACGCGCTGCGTGCGCGCTGTCACATCAATGCGGCAATCAAGAGGGGCAAGATGCTGATTTTGAGAATTTGCACCACAAGCAACAAGGCCAGCGGGCTGAGATCGATGCCACCCAGCTCAGGAATGATGCGCTTCAATGGCTTAAGCAATGGTGAGATCAACTGATCAAGCACACGCGCTGCCGGTTGACGCTGGGCGTTGGGAAACCAGCTGAGGATGGCGTGAATCAACACACCCCAGAACAGCATGTCGAGGGCGATTTCCACCAAGTGCAGCAACCCGAACAGCAACAGCAGGAATGGGTTGGGCACGCCGCCGGTGACGCTGTAAGCGATGAGCAAAAAAACCAGCGCCAGCGCATACGCTAAGAGCAGTGACGCGCTATCTTGACCGGCGATGGGCGGAATGAAACGGCGTAATGGCTGCAGCACAGGATTGGTCAGGCGCACGATGACCTGACTGACCGGGTTGTAGAAATCGGCGCGCGCCAGTTGCAGCACAAAGCGTAGCAAAAAGAAGATGATGGCCAGATCGAACAGCATGCGAAAGAGCAGCACGATCGGCTGGGTCATGGCGTGTTCGAGCATCAGGCTTGATCCATACTGTCCATCAGGGTGGCAAGCTCACTGGCACGCGCGCAGGCCGCATGCAGCGCGTGCTCGAAGGCTTGCGTCAGGCCAGCATGTTGCAGCGCAGCAATGCCGCGCTCCGTGGTGCCGCCTTTGGAAGTGACACGCTCACGCAACACCGCTGGTGCTTCGTTGGACTCCAAAGCCAGTCGCGCCGCGCCGAGTACAGTTTCCAGCGTGAGCAGGCGTGCGGTGGCAGCATCCAGGCCGAGCTTTTCGCCCGCCGCCTGCATCGCCTCCATGACCAGGAAAACATACGCCGGGCCGCTGCCTGAGAGCGCGGTGACGGCATCAAGATCGCCTTCAGTGCTGACCCATACGCTGACACCCATGGCGCGCAGCAGCGACTCTGCCAAGGCGCGCTCATCCGCGCTGATGGACTCACCCGCATACAGACCGGTGGCGCCCGCTTGCACCAGTGCGGGCGTATTGGGCATGGCGCGTACGATGCGCGTGTGCCCACCCAGCCAGCGGCGCAGGGTGTCGATGCGCACGCCGGCGGCAATGCTGATGATCAGTTGCTCCGCGCGCAGGGCGGGTGCCAATGCGCTGGCCACCTCGGCCAAGGCTTGCGGTTTGACCGCGAGCACGATCACATCCGCCTGTTGCACGGCCTGCAGGTTGTCGCTCAAGGTGCACACCGCCAAGCTGGCAAACTGATCGCGAGCCTCGGCATTCGGGTCGGCAACACACAGGCGGCTGGCAGGATGCTGGTTGCGCAACAATCCGCTGACCAGGGCGCGCGCCATATTGCCGCCACCAATAAAACTAATGAAAGGACTCATCGTGAACCTCTCGTGTGTAAATGGTTACCGCATAGTCTATGCGCGCTTGGTGCGCTCGCCAAAGAGGGCGGTGCCAATGCGCACCCAGGTTGCGCCTTGTGCGATGGCGGCTTCCAAATCGCCGGACATACCCATCGACAGGGTGTCGAGCTGTAAGCCTTGCTGATTCAATGTTTGCATGAGCTGGCGCACTGCGCGGAAGCTCGCTTCCTGAGTGGCGCGATCCTCACTTGGCTGCGGAATGGCCATCAGGCCGCGCAAACGTAAACCGGGTAGATGCGCGACAGCATGAGCGAGTGCAGAGACATCCTCAGGCAATACCCCGGACTTGCTTGCCTCGCGGTCGATATTGACTTGAATGCACACCTGCAGTGGCGGAAGGTTGGGCGGACGCTGCTGACTCAGGCGTTCGGCCACGCGCAGGCGATCCACACTATGCACCCAGGAGAAATGCTCAGCGATGGTGCGGGTTTTGTTGGCTTGGATCGGGCCGATGAAATGCCATTCGATCGGCAGATCATGCAGTGCCTCGATTTTGCCCACGGCCTCCTGCACATAGTTTTCGCCAAAGGCGTTTTGGCCGCAGGCAAGAGCCTGGCGCAGGCGAGCTGCGGGCACGCCTTTGCTTACCGCAAGGATCTGCACCTCGGGTGCTGCGTCCGGTGTCTGCGTTCGGGCAAGCTGCACGCGCCGTTCAAGCGCACGTAGCTTTTGGCATGTGTCGTCCAGTCCATCAGTCCATGCATTTGCTTGCGAAAACGCAGCGGGGGAAGTACCTTCAGGCGCTAGGGATAACTTATTCATCGCTTCATCGTTTCGGGGTGCTTTGTGGATATTGAAACCTTATTGGCCTTCTCGGTAAAAAATGGCGCATCGGATCTGCATCTTTCTGCAGGCGAGCCGCCGATGATTCGTGTCGATGGCGATATCCGCCGCATCAATGCCCCCGCGCTGACCCATCAGGATGTGCACGCCATGGTGTACGACATCATGAACGACAAGCAGCGCAAGGAATATGAAGACAATCTGGAGACGGATTTTTCATTTGAAATCCCCGGGCTTGCGCGTTTTCGTGTCAACGCCTACGTGCAAAACCGTGGCGCGGGGGTGGTCATGCGTACTATTCCGAGCAAGGTGCTCACCCTGGAAGAGCTCGGGGCGCCGAAGATTTTCAAAGAAATCGCCGAGCAGCCGCGCGGTATTGTCTTGGTGACAGGGCCCACCGGTTCGGGTAAATCCACCACGCTTGCGGCGATGATCAACTACATCAACGAGAAAGACTACTCGCACATCCTCACCATTGAAGACCCGATCGAATTCGTGCATCAAAGCAAGAAGGCGCTGATCAACCAACGCGAGGTGCATCGCGATACGCACAGCTTCAACAACGCGCTGCGCTCCGCGCTGCGTGAAGACCCGGATGTGATTCTGGTGGGCGAAATGCGTGACTTGGAAACCATTCGCCTGGCACTCACTGGCGCGGAAACCGGTCACTTGGTGTTCGGGACTCTGCACACCAGTTCAGCGGCCAAGACCATCGACCGTATTGTCGACGTATTCCCGGCGGCGGAGAAAGACATGGTGCGTGCCATGCTGTCCGAGTCGCTGCGCGCGGTCATTTCGCAAACGCTGCTGAAAAAGGTGGGCGGCGGGCGGATTGCAGCGCACGAGATCATGATCGGCACGCCGGCGATTCGTAACCTGATTCGTGAAAACAAAATCGCCCAGATGTACTCCGCGATTCAGACCGGGCAGTCACAAGGCATGCAGACCTTGGATCAAAACCTCAAGGAGCTCCTGGCGCGGAATGTGATCTCACGTGAATCGGCGCGCAACGCCGCGATGAACAAGGCTGATTTCGCCTAAACATCGGCGGTAGAATGCTACCAATGCCCAAGCGATGGGCGAGGTTTGAGGAACCCGCGTCATGGATCACAATCAGGCGATTAGTTACGTCCACGACCTGCTGCGTCGAGTGATCGAGCTCAACGCATCGGATTTGTTCGTCACGGTGGGCGCGCCGCCGAGCGTCAAACTCAACGGCCTGATCACGCCACTGACCACCCAGGCGCTGTCGCAAACGCACAGCGAGGTGCTCACGCGTTCGATCATGAACGACAAGCAGCTTGCCGAGTTTGAAAAGCATAAAGAAAACAACTTCGCCATTTCGCTCCCGGGGGTGGCGCGTTTTCGTGTGAATGCCTTCAACCAGCGCGGTTCTGTGGGCATGGTGCTGCGCTTGATTCGCCACGATATTCCTACTTTTGAAGAGCTGCGCCTGCCGCCTCAATTGCGCGAATTGTCGATGACCAAGCGCGGGCTGATTATTTTTGTGGGTGCCACCAGCTCGGGTAAATCCAGTTCGCTGGCGGCGATGGTGGGTTACCGCAATGCCAACTCGCAGGGGCATATCGTCACCATCGAAGATCCCATTGAATTTGTCCACCAGCATCAAAAATGCATCGTCACTCAGCGTGAGGTCGGTGTGGACACCGAAAGCTATGAAGTAGCCCTCAAGAACACGCTGCGCCAGGCGCCGGATGTGATTCTGATCGGTGAGGTGCGCGATCGTGAGACCATGGATCACGCCATTGCCTTCGCCGAAACCGGTCACTTGTGCCTCACCACCCTGCACGCCAACAACACCAACCAGGCGTTGGATCGCATCATCAACTTTTTCCCCGAGGAGCGGCGCGGGCAGTTGTTGATGGATCTTTCGCTCAACCTCAAAGCCGTCATCTCACAACGCCTCACCCGGCTGGAAAACGGCAATGGCCGCGTGCCGGCGGTGGAGATCATGATCAACACGCCTTTGATGGCGGATCTGATCTTTGAGGGCAAGGTGCACGAGATGAAGGATCTGATCAAGCGCTCGCGTGAGCATGGCATGCAGACCTTCGATCAACACCTGTTTGATCTGTATGAGGCCGGGCTGATCAGTTTTGAGGAAGCACTGCGCAATGCCGACTCGGTGAATGATCTGCGCATTGCGGTCAAACTCAACAGCAAGCGCGGTCGCACGCGTGATTTGCTGGGCGAGACCGAGAGCATGTCGATTCGCGAAGAAGAAAGTGGCCATGCTGCGGGAATCACCTTGGGGAGGTAAGGAAAATGAGTGCAACGCAGACTTTGGATCCTTACCTTCGCCTGCTTTCTGAGCGTGCAGGCTCCGACCTGTTTTTCACCGTAGGCGCCCCGCCGCAAGTCAAGATTGAGGGTGATCTCAAGCCGATTGGGCAAGATAGGCTCAAACCCGGCGATGTGAAAGGTATGATCTATCCCCTGCTTTCCGCCGAGCAGATTGCCCGCTTTGAAAATGATCTTGAACTGAACCTGGCCATGTCGCTGGAGGGGCGTGGGCGCTATCGCGTGAATGTGTTCATTCAGCGTGGCGAGGTGTCCTTGGTCATTCGCCACATCAAAGAAAAAATCCCCTCCTTCGAGCAATTGCGCCTGCCGTTATCGCTGCGCGATCTGGTCATGGAAAAAAACGGATTGATCCTCATCGTCGGTGCCACGGGCTCAGGCAAGTCCTCCACCTTGGCGGCCATGCTGGATTACCGCATACGCAATGTCACCGGCCATGTGCTCACCATCGAAGACCCGATGGAGTTTGCTTTCAGCCACGCCAAGTCCATCGTCAACCAACGCGAGGTCGGTGTGGATACGCGCTCCTACGCCAATGCGCTCAAAGAAGCGATGCGCGAGGCACCGGATGTCATCATGATCGGTGAGATCCGCGACAAAGAAACCATGAACCACGCGATCGCTTTCGCCGACACGGGTCATTTGTGCGTCAGCACCTTGCACTCCACCAACAGTCATCAGGCGCTGGATCGTATTTTGCGCTTCTTCCCGCCCGAGGCGCGCGATCAATTGCTCATGGACTTGTCGCTGACCTTGATCGCCATCGTGTCGCAGCGCCTGGTGATGGGCGTGGATGGCAAGCGCCTGCCGGCCAATGAGATCCTGCTCAACAACGGTTACATCAGTGATCTGATCAAGCGTGGTCGGGTGGACGAAATTCCTGAGATCATGGCCAAGGGCGGCGTGGCAGGTATGCAAACTTTTGACCAAGCGCTGTTTGACCTGTTCCAGCAGGGCTTGATCAGCCGTGAAGAGGCGCTGCGTCAATGCGATTCACGCCGCGATATGGAGTGGCGCATGAATTTCGGTGGCGATTTGATCTTGCCGGGAACGCGTGCTGAGCATGATACGCCTTCGGCGACGGTGCTCTCCGATCTACCCAGTCTGTAAGCCGTATGTCCCTCACGCACGATGATGCGTTGTTGCAACGCCTCGCTGAGCTGTGCGCGCAGATTCATGCACATGACTACGCCTACTATGTTCTGGATGCACCAACCATTCCGGATGCTGAATACGATCGCTTGATGCGCGAGTTGCGCGAGATCGAGGCGGCGCATCCCGAATGGATCACTGCAGACTCGCCCAGTCAGCGGGTGGGTGGCGCGCCGTTGAGTAGCTTCTCCGGTGTGCAGCATCGCGTGCCCATGCTCTCCCTGGACAACGCCATGAACGAGGCCGAGTTGGCTGACTTTGACCGGCGGGTACGTGAAAAAATTGGGGTCAGCACAGTTTGTTACAACGCCGAGGCGAAGATCGACGGCCTGGCCATCAGCCTGCGCTATGAGGATGGCGTGCTGGTGCGCGCTGCAACGCGTGGGGATGGTGAGCGCGGCGAGGATGTCAGCCAGAATGTGCGTACCATCCGCGCCGTGCCCCTGCGCTTGAGCGGTGCAGCATGGCCAAAGGTTTTGGAGGTGCGCGGCGAGGTTTACATGCCGCGCCAGGGCTTGCTTGCGCTGAATGCTCAGTTGCAGGCACAGGGCGCAAAACCCTTTGCCAACCCGCGCAATGCTGCGGCAGGAAGTCTACGTCAGCTAGACTCGCGGATTACTGCATCACGCCCATTGAGTTTTTGGGCCTACGGATGGGGGGAGGTGGAAGGTTTTGAACTGCCCAAGCGGCACAGTGACATGCTCGCGTGCTTGCGTGAGTGGGGCTTACCGGTTAATCCGTTGAATGCTCAGGTGGAGGGTGTGCAAGGCGCGGCAGCTTTTGCCACCCAGCTTTTGGCGCAGCGCGATCAGCTGGACTATGACATCGATGGTGCCGTGTTCAAGGTGGATGATCTGTCGGCCCAGCAAGCACTCGGTTATGTGGCACGGGCGCCGCGTTGGGCGATTGCCTTCAAGTTTCCGCCCGAAGAAGAGCTGACTGAACTCGTGGACGTGGAGTGGCAGGTGGGGCGCAGCGGCGTCTTGACACCGGTGGCGCGGCTCAAGCCGGTGCATGTCGGCGGTGTAGTAGTGAGCAACGCGACGCTGCACAACCTCGACATGATCCGGCAGAAAGACTTGTGTATCGGCGACACGGTGATCGTGCGCCGCGCTGGCGATGTCATCCCGGAAATCGTCAGCAGCGTGCGCGAGCGGCGACCGACGCATGCTCAAGCCATTCAACCACCCGCGCAGTGTCCGGTATGCGGCTCGCATATCGAGCATGTGGCAGGCGAGGTTGCCGTGCGTTGTACCGGTGGCTTGTATTGCCCGGCGCAGCGACGCGAGGCCATACGTCACTTCGCTTCACGCCGCGCCATGGACATTGATGGGCTGGGTGAGAAAATCATCGCACAACTGGATGAGGCGGGCTTGGTCAAGCGTCTGGATGATCTTTACCGCCTGCGTGTGCAGGATGTGATGCGCTTAGATCGCATGGGTGAAAAGTCTGCGCAGAATCTGCTGGATGCGTTACAGCACTCCAAGCACACCACGCTCGCCCGTTTTTTGCATGCACTCGGCATTCCGGAGGTGGGCGAAACCACGGCACAGAGGTTGGCGCAGCATTTTGGTTCATGGGAGGCGCTGCAAGAGGCCGCGCTGGCGGATCTATCCGGCAATGAATCGCCGAGCAATAAACAGCGCTATCCCCGTCTGCAAGCTGTGCCCGACATTGGCGAAACCATTGCGGCGCACATCGCTGCATTTTTTGCCGAGCCACATAATCAGCAGGTGGTGGCTGGCCTGCGCGAAGCAGGCGTGCACTGGGATGCCGAGGCGCCGCCAACTCAGGCGCAAACCCTGCTTGGTCAGACCTTCGTCATCACCGGCACACTGCCGGGCATGACGCGCGAGCAGATCAAGGCGGAGCTGGAAGCGCGTGGTGCCAAGGTGAGCGACAGTGTGTCGAAAAAAACCACCGCCCTGATTGCCGGCGAGACCGTTGGCAGCAAACTCACCAAAGCGCAGGCACTGGGTGTGCCGGTGGTAAATGCGCAGGGGCTACAGGAACTGTTGGCGCAGAAAAGCACAACGCCCGGGTAATTCCGGGCGTTGTGCTGAGAAGATGGTCGGAGTGATAGGATTCGAACCTACGACCCCTACGTCCCGAACGTAGTGCTCTACCAGACTGAGCCACACTCCGAAAATGATTTGATCGCTGTTTTCAGTGATCGCGCGCCACAGCGAAATGAGCAATGCTTTTAAGCGCTGCACGCTGCGGCGAGTCGGGAAGGACAGAGAGGGCGGCGATTGCGCGCTCAACCTCGTCCATCGCAAGGCGGGCAGTATAGTCAAGTGACCCGCTACTGGCAATGATTTCGAGGATGGCATGCATATGTTCGCCGCCGCCTTGTTCAATGGCTTGGCGAATCAATGCCGAATCTTCCGGTGTCGCGTGCTGCATGGCGTGGATCAGTGGCAGCGTGGGCTTGCCTTCGGCAAGGTCATCGCCGATGTTTTTGCCCAAACGTGCAGGATTGGCTTGGTAGTCCAGCACATCGTCCATTAGTTGGAAAGCGTTGCCCAGGTGCAGGCCGTAGGCGGAGAGCGCATCTTCGATCTCGCGTGGCGCATGGGCGAGTGTGGCGCCCAGCTGTGCGGCGGCGGCAAAAAGCTGCGCGGTCTTGCAGCGAATCACGTCCATGTAACGCGCTTCGCTCGTGTCCGGGTCGTTGCAGTTGAGTAGCTGCATCACTTCGCCCTCGGCGATGATGTTGGTGGTGTTGGCGAGAATCTCCATGACGCGCATCTGGCCGACACTGACCATCATTTGAAACGAACGCGAGTAAAGGAAATCGCCGACCAGTACGCTGGCAGCATTGCCAAATAGCGCGTTGGCGGTCTGACGACCGCGACGCAGCTCGGATTCGTCCACCACGTCATCATGCAGCAGGGTTGAGGTATGAATGAATTCAATTACAGCAGCCAAGGTGTAATGCTGCTCGCCGGTGTAGCCGGCTGCACGCGCGGCCAACAGGTGCAACATCGGTCGTAGACGTTTGCCGCCGCCGTGGATGATGTAAGCAGATAACTGGCGCACCAGCGCCACGTCAGAATGCAGGCTGTGCTCGATGAGTTGGTTGACGCGATGCATGTCGGGCGCGACCAGTTCGCGTACTTGAGCAAAGTTCATCAGCAGGCGGCCATCACGGAGAAATTTGATATTGTCGGGATGCTAGGTAAAGCGGGGCTTGAGTGTCAAGCAAGCTTAGTGGTACTAAACTGTTTGACTTGATGCTTAGGCGCGCATACAATCCGCGCCCTTTGATACGTTTAGAGTTTCTTGGAGCATTCCATCATGTACGCAGTGATCGTGACAGGCGGTAAGCAATACCGCGTTGAGCCGGGTGAGTACCTGCGCGTCGAGAGCCTGGCTGCCGATGTGGGCTCAACCTTGGAAATCGATCAGGTGCTGATGGTGGCTGATGGCACGGAGTTCAAGGTTGGTGCGCCGCTGGTTAAGGGCGCAAAAGTGTCTGCCGAGGTGTTGAGCCATGGCCGCCACAAGAAGGTCGAGATTCTGAAATTCCGTCGTCGCAAGCACCACATGAAGCACATGGGGCACCGTCAGAATTATACCGAAATCAAGATCACAGGCATTTCTGCCTGATCGTTTGCGAGGTTAAATAGACATGGCACACAAAAAAGCAGCGGGCAGTTCCCGCAACGGTCGTGATTCAGAATCCAAGCGTCTGGGTGTGAAGCTGTATGGCGGCCAAGCGGCCACCGCAGGCAACATCATCGTCCGTCAGCGCGGCACCCAGTTCCACCCAGGTCGTAATGTGGGTTGTGGCAAGGACTACACCCTGTTTGCCCTAGTGGATGGCACCGTGCAGTTTGAGGTCAAGGGGCCGAACAATCGCCGTTATGTGAGCGTGGTCGCGGCCTAATTTTCTGGCTTTGTCGCGCTGTATCGAGCCCCGCCTGGTCGGGGCTTTGTTTGTTTTTGTCGGGGTGAAAAATGAAATTTGTTGACGAGGCGCTTATTTACGTCAAAGCTGGCGATGGCGGCAATGGCGTGGCCAGTTTTCGCCGCGAAAAATTCATCCCGATGGGTGGTCCCGACGGCGGGGATGGTGGCGACGGCGGCAGTGTGTATGTGGTGGGGCACCCCGATCTCAATACCTTGGCCGATTTTCGTTTTCAGCGTCGCTTTGAAGCGCAACGCGGCAAGAATGGTGCCGGGCGCAATATGACCGGCGCCAAGGGCGAGGATCTGGAGATTCCCGTTCCGGTGGGCACGATGATTTACGATGCTGCCACCGAGGAGCTGATCGGTGATGTGGTCACGGCCGGGCAGCGCGTACTCGTCGCGCGCGGTGGTTTTCATGGGTTGGGCAACACGCGCTTCAAAAGTTCGACTAATCGTGCGCCGCGTCAGTGTACGCATGGCTCGCAGGGCGATGAGCGCGAATTGCAGCTTGAGCTCAAGGTGCTGGCTGATGTGGGTTTGCTGGGTTTGCCAAATGCGGGCAAGTCCACGTTGATTCGCGCCATTTCCAATGCACGTCCCAAGGTGGCGGACTATCCGTTTACCACGTTGCACCCTAATCTCGGCGTGGTGGGTGTGGATGGCTTGCGCAGTTTCGTCGTGGCCGACATCCCTGGTCTGATCGAAGGCGCAGCGGAGGGTGCAGGTTTGGGGATTCAATTCCTCAAGCATCTCTCACGCACCGGGCTCTTGTTGCATGTGCTGGACGTGGCGCCGCTCAATCCGGACGACGATCCGGTGCATAACGCCAAGGTGATTATTGCCGAGGTGGAGAAATTCAGTGAGGAGTTGCTCGATCGCCCGCGCTGGCTGGTGCTCAATAAGCTCGATCTTTTGCCAGAGGATGAGCGTGAGGCGCGTTGTCAGGCCGTGATCGATGGCTTGGCTTGGGACGGGCCGGTATTCCGCATCAGTGCCATTTCGGGCGATGGTACGCGCGAGCTGGTGTTTCGCATTATGGATTTCCTCGATGAGCGCCGTGAGGCGGCGCGCCAAAGCGCCCAGACGACGCTTGGCAGCGAAACGTCAAGCGCAGCGAGCACCGAAGGTGATGCAGCATGACGGACAACGCGCGTATTCGTCTGAGCCGCACCCGGCGTTGGGTGGTCAAAATCGGCAGTGCCATGGTCACGCGCGGTGGCCAAGGCGTGGATTTGGAGGCGATCGATCGCTGGGCGTCACAGGTTCACGTGCTGCGCGCTGCGGGCAAGGAAGTGGTCATCGTCACCTCCGGTGCGGTGGCCGAGGGCATGCTGCGCTTGGGGTGGAAAACCCGACCGTCCGCGCTGCACGAGCTGCAGGCCGCGGCCGCCGTCGGCCAGATGGGATTGGCTCAGGCGTATGAAAGCGTATTCCAGCGGCATGGCATGCGTACGGCGCAAATCTTGCTCACGCATGATGATCTGGCGCATCGTGCGCGTTATCTCAATGCGCGCAGCACCTTGCGTACTCTGCTGGCGCACGACGTCATCCCCGTGGTGAATGAGAACGATAGCGTCGCCACGGAAGAAATCCGCTTTGGCGACAACGATACCTTGGCGGCCTTGGTGGCCAGTCTGGTCGAGGCGGATGTGCTGGTGATTCTCACCGATCAGCAAGGGCTTTTTACCGCCGATCCGCGCAAAGACCCTGCTGCGCGCCTGTTGCACGAGGTGCATGCCAGCGATCCATCCCTGGTGGCTATGGCCTCCAGCGAGGGTGGTGCACTCGGGCGGGGGGGCATGGCCACCAAGGTACGTGCCGCACAGCGTGCCGCGCTTTCCGGTGCCGCGACGCTGATTGCTTCCGGTAGCGAAGCGGATGTATTGACTCGCCTAGCGTCTGGAGAGGAGCTAGGTACGGTGTTTTTACCCGATCAAGAACCCTTGCACGCGCGCAAGCAGTGGTTGGCCAGTCAGTTGCATGTGGCCGGGCGTGTGCGTATCGACGCTGGCGCGGTGCGTGTGCTGCGTGAGCAGGGGCGTAGCTTGCTGCCGGTGGGAGTCACCGCGGTAGAAGGCTCGTTTCAACGCGGTGATCTGGTTTCCGTGCTCGCTCCCGAGGGCCTGGAGGTAGCACGCGGCTTGGTGAATTATGGCGCGGAGGATGCACGCCGTATCCAAGGTCAGCCCAGCCATGCTCTGCTCGCCTTGCTGGGTTATGAGGATGAGCCAGAACTCATACACCGTGACAATTTGGTGTTGATTTGAAGGCGAATGACGTCTGTTTCACGAAAATGACACGCTGATTGCTTAGCCTGCAGGTGAAACATCCCTGCCTTTGGTGCATGACTTTGAACGCACTCGCCCACTTCAGTGTGTCTGGAACGCTTGATACCTTCATCAGCCTGACGGTGGCTTTTATTCTTGGTGGGCTGATTGGTTACGAGCGGCAGTTTCGTCAACGCACTGCGGGTTTGCGCACGAATGTTCTGGTGGCTGTAGGTGCTGCCTTGTTCGTCGATATCGCCATGCGTTACTTCGCGCTGTACGGTGGCACACCCAGTCCACTGCATGTGGTGGCCTATGTCGTTTCGGGTGTCGGCTTTCTGGGCGCAGGGGTGATCATGCGTGAGGAAGGCAACATTCGCGGCATCAATACGGCGGCCACCCTGTGGGGATCGGCAGCAGTCGGTGTTGCGGCGGGGGCGGACTTCTTTGCCGAGGCGGTGTTTGGCACGTTGTTCGTCTTGGCGGCGAACACCCTGCTTCGCCCCCTGGTCAATGCAGTCAACCGCAAGCCCCTTGATGCGGGCGATGTAGAAGCAACCCTGACCTTGACGGTGATTACGTCAAGCGCGCAGCAAAAGGCCATGCTCAAGCGCGTGAAGAAGCTGATGCAGGCGCACGCCTTGCCGATGAGTGACCTCGACGTGCGCCCCTTTGGGGAAGACGATGTGGAGATTGAGGCCACCCTTGGCATGCAGTCCGTTGAAAGTGCCAAGTTGGATCACCTCGTCGAGGAACTCAATAACCTTCCTGACGTGCGTCAAGCGTTCTGGGCATCGAGCACTTCGGAGTGACAGCTCCCTGAGCCGGGCGTAATAAAATCTAGCAAGGTTCGCTGTAAAGCCTCAGCAAGGTTATTAGTATTCGATCTTGATGGCAGCAGCGACCTTGCGACTCTTGGCACGCGCCTGCTCTACATCCTCTCCCAGCGCCAAGGCCACGCCCAGGCGGCGGCTGCCGTGCAGTTCCGGTTTGCCAAACAGGCGTAACTGGGTGTCCGCTTCGGCCAGGGCATCGTCCAGCCCGGAAAAGCGCAAGTTTTGACTTTCGCCCTCAACCAGCAGGGCGCAAGAAGCCGCTGCACCGCGGCTGCGGATGTTGGGAATCGGCAGGCCGAGAATGGCGCGCACATGCAGGGCAAACTCGGACAGGTCTTGTGAGATCAAGGTGACCAGGCCGGTGTCGTGTGGACGTGGCGAGACCTCCGAAAACCAGACCTGATCGCCTTTGACGAAAAGCTCGACGCCGAACAGGCCATGCCCGCCTAGGGCTTCGGTGATGCTGTGCGCAATGCCTTCGGCGGCAAGCAGTGCTGTCTCGCTCATCGGCTGGGGTTGCCATGACTCGCGGTAATCGCCCTTGATTTGCAAGTGACCAATTGGTGGGCAGAAGGATGTGCCGCCTGCATGGCGCACGGTGAGCAGGGTGATCTCGTAGTCAAAGTCGATGAAGCCCTCGACAATCACCCGCCCTTTGCCGGCGCGGCCACCCTCTTGGGCATAGCGCCAAGCCGGTTCGATGTCGGCGCTGTCTTTAACCACGCTCTGCCCTTTGCCCGACGAGGACATGATCGGCTTGACCACGCAGGGCAGCCCGAGCGCCTCGATGGCGGTGCGGTACTCGGCTTCACTGTTGGCAAAGCGGTAGGGCGAGGTCGGCAGGCCAAGTTCCTCGGCGGCAAGGCGGCGAATGCCTTCGCGGTTCATGGTGAGGAATGCAGCGCGGGCGGTGGGGATGATGCGCCAGCCTTCCCGCTCCATGTCCAGCAGGGTTGGTGTGGCGATGGCTTCGATTTCTGGCACGATCAGGTCGGGCTTTTCCGCCTCGATGAGTGTGCGCAGTGCCGCACCGTCGAGCATGTCGATGACATGGCTACGATGCGCCACATGCATCGCGGGGGCGTTTGCATAGCGATCCACGGCAATGACTTCGACGCCGAGACGTTGCGCCTCAATCGCGACCTCTTTGCCCAGCTCACCCGAGCCAAGCAGCATCAATCGCGTTGCGGAGGGACGCAGTGCGGTGCCGAGTGTGCGCATGACTCAATCTCCGTGACGGGCGATCGCGCGCCAGCCGATGTCGCGGCGATAGAAACCGCCCGCGAACTGGAGCTGGCTGACGCCGGCGTAGGCGTTTTGTTGCGCCGCGTGGGTAGTTTCGCCCAGTGCGGTGACGCACAACACCCGCCCGCCTGCGGTGACGATATGTCCCTGCGCATCGAGCGCCGTGCCGGCATGGAACACTTTGCACTCATCAGGTAAGGGGGCGTCAAGACCGTGAATGACATCGCCCAGACGCGGTGTGGCAGGGTAGTGGGCAGCCGCCATGACCACGCCGAGGGCGACGCGCGAATCCCACGCGGCGGCGACTTGGTCGAGACGCTCATCAATGCCAGCCTCAAGCAGGTCGAGCAGATCGCTGCGCAGGCGCAGCATGATGGGCTGTGTTTCCGGGTCACCGAAGCGGCAGTTGAATTCCAGCACCTTGGGGTTGCCTTGCTTGTCGATCATGATGCCGGCATAGAGAAAGCCGGTGTAGGGCAGGCCGTCGAGCGCCATGCCTTGGATGGTGGGCTGCATGATCTCGCGCAGGATGCGGGCTTCAAGCTCTGGGGTGACGACCGGGGCAGGCGAGTAGGCGCCCATGCCGCCGGTGTTCGGGCCAAGATCGCCGTCGTCACGACGTTTGTGATCCTGGCTGGTGGCCATGGGCAGGATGTGTTGCCCATCCACCATGCAAATGATGCTGGCTTCCTCACCTTCTAGATACTCCTCGATGACCACGCGTGCACCGGCTTGGCCAAACTGGCCGCCGAGCATGTCGCGCACTGCGGCTTCAGCTTCTGCCATGCTCATGGCAACCACCACGCCCTTGCCCGCAGCGAGTCCGTCGGCCTTGATAACGATGGGAGCGCCACGGTCGTGCAGGTAGTCCAGCGCCGGCGCCAGCTCGGTAAACACGCGGTATTCCGCAGTGGGAATGCGGTGGCGGGCAAGAAAATCTTTGGCGAATGCTTTGGAACTCTCCAGCTGCGCGGCGTCGCGGGTCGGGCCGAATATGCGCAGGCCGCCGTCGCGGAAGGTGTCCACCACGCCGCAGGCCAAGGGTGCCTCGGGGCCGACCACGGTCAGGTCGATGGCATGATCTTGGGCAAAAGAGAACAAGGCGGGAACATCGGTGGCGGCAATGGCGACATTTTCACACTTGGCTTCACGCGCAGTGCCCGCGTTGCCCGGTGCGACGAAAACGCGCGTGACGCGCGGAGATTGAGCGAGCTTCCATGCCAGGGCGTGTTCACGGCCGCCGGAGCCGATGACGAGAATGTTCATGCTGGGATCCTTGGGTTCAACAGGTTGCAATCGATGCTGCCTATTGTACTGTAGCGCAGCGGTCATCATGGGATCGCTGACACTACAACACGGAGATCGAACATGAGCCTG
>CAYOCG010000012.1:0-46093 GCA_964402435.1 uncultured Halothiobacillus sp.
AGCCAGCCACTCCCTTCAGTGATTCCGCTGTTGCACTTGGTGCTTGACACCGCCGTGTCTGCCGTCAGACTTACCTCAGGATTTGGCCTTATAGGCAGCGACCACTTTGTCGAACTGCTCGGCAGTGAGCAAACCGCGCAAAAAGTCCACGCAACGCCCGCGCATGGTCAGAAGCTTGGCTTCGTTTTCGGTGATTTTACTGATGAGCTCCTTGCGCTCATCCTCACTATTGAGGGTGAGCATGGCTTTGCGCAACTGAGCACGCAGTTCAATTTGTTCCAGCTCGACAGCTTTGCGCTTGGACGGCGCTTCGTTTATCCAAGCTTCCAGCTTGGATTTTTGCTCAGCGCTCAGACCCAAGCTGTCGGCCTGCTGTTTGACGATGGGCACCAGCTCGACAATGGGGCTTGCCAAGGTGATGCTCGGCTCCGCGTGGACAGAGGCGGCGATCAAAGCGCCGGTCAAAATCAATGCACGTGGCAAGAGTTTGTTCATGGTTGTAATCCTCTCAATATTTAGAAGGTGGTGTCGATACGCGCCCAGAAAGATATGCCTGGCTCGAAGATGCGATCCTGCGGATTGCCGAAGATGCCTGCATAGGCGCGATTGACGTGGTTGGCGTAAAGCTGGTCGAAGACGTTATCCACACCCGCTTTAAGCACGGTGTTTTTGGCCAGGGTATAGCTGCCATACAGATCAAGCACGCCGAAGCCCGGGGTTTCGATGGTGTCCAGTCCACTCAAGGTGTCGATGCGATCTTGCGTGGCAGCAAAGCGTACTCGCCCGCCTGCGCTCCATGAAGGCTGGGTGTACTCCACACCCACCCGGCCATTGAGCGGCGGAATCTGTGCAATCGCGCGATCATCAGTGGTGTTTTGTGCATGGACATAGGCCAGGAAGCCATAAGCCAGCCAGTTCTGCGCAAACATCCATTGAGCAGACAGTTCCGCCCCCCATAAGGTGGCATCCACATTGCGATAAATGGTCGAGCTGGGCGCAACACCGGCGATGGTGGTGCGGTTGATGTCACGCAGCACGTAGTTGTCCACGCGGTCGTAATACACCACGGCATCCCATTGCACATGGTTGGCCTTACCGCTGATGCCCAGATCAAGCTGATGGTGTGCTTCCGCAGCCAGTGCAGGGTTACCCAGCCATGAAATCCCCGTGGGCGAAGCCTTGAGCACATAGCGCTCGGTAGCATCCGGCTGGCGCACGCTGCGGCTTAGTCCTGCAAACACGGTCAGGTTCTTGTCCAGGTCCTGTTCGAAGCGCAGCAAACCACCCCAGGCAGTGTCGGTTTGTTCGGTCTTTGCAGCGTTACGGATGGCCGCTGGCACCATCATATTGGTGGCGATGCTGCTTTTGAGGTTGTTATCAATCTGCGAGCTGACATCATCCACGCGCAAACCGGCTTTGAGGCGTTGCGCAGTATTAAAACTGTATTTGCCCTCGACAAAGCCGCCAACGCTCTGCATTTGGGCATCCGGCCACAGCCAGAAGAAAGGCACGGTAGGCGTGGTACTCACTGGGTTGACCACATTGCCGTTGCGACGCACGTCTTGATAGTCGAGGCCGTAATTGAGCAGCAGCGCATTGATTGGTGTCGAAGTCAGGGTCAGACGAGCACCTTGGCTGGTGACATCGGAGGGTGCAGCGCGATACATGGTCTTGCTCGACGGCGGTATGCGCAGCGAGTAGTTATCCATCAAATGCTCCACCTCACTGCGCCAAGCCTCAAAGTTGACACCCGTCACTGCACTGTCGATTTTGTTGTGCCACAGTTTGACGCGGTAGGTATTCATGTCGTCCTTGGGTGAGTCCATGTCGGCCCCGGCGTACAGGGTGTCGTCTTGACGTACCAGATCCACATTCAATTCAGCGCCGGCATAATCACCCAGGCGATAGCCAAGCGCAGCGCCTCCAGACGTTTTCGTCGTCGCTGAGGGCACGCTGCGCCCGTCACCATCTTTGTAGCTGTTGGCATCTTGATAGCCACCGTAGGCGCGCATGTAGGCCGAGCCATTGCTAAACAATCCATCGACATACGTGGTAGCGTTGGGTCCGTTGGTTGCGCCTGAAATACCTGCGCTGCCTTGAATGCCTGCCTGCGCGGCTTTCGCGGCCGTATCACGTTCAAACAATACCGTACCGCCACTGCCCCCCAGGCCATAAATCACCGATTGCACGCCTTTGAGCACGGTGACACGATCATACGAGGGCAGGAAAGCAAAGCTGCTTGGCGGATCCATGCGATTGGGACAGCCGCCGTGAATGTAACCACCATCCAGCAACACATTGAGCTGTGTGGCACTCTGGCCGCGAATGCTCAGATCCAGCCCATGCTGACTCATGCGGCTTGCACTGACCCCGGGAACATCCAGCAAAGCCTCTGCCGCATCGATGGGGTTGTTGGCATTACGTTCGGCAGGAATCACGGTATCCACGTTGGGTGAATGGATGATCACTGCTTCCTGCACCGTAATCGCTTTGAGTTCATCCGCGCATAGCGGCATGCTGCAGGCCGTAAGGACGGCAGAGGTCAAAACACTGATACGGAAAAATGGATGGGGCTGAGCGTGACGCATGGAGGGTAATCCTTGACAAAACAACGTTTCAAGCCGGCATTGTATATAAGTATAAAGATGTTATGAATAAATTATATTTATTGATAGCGGGCTCGCGCGAAACGATGCGGCAAATACCACACTTAGCGTATGGAACTGTGGCAAATGCCACAGCAATGGGGCTTGAAACCTTGCTACATGACTGTTGAGTCTTTTCATCGATCAACCCGTTTGAAGGTGAACCATGTGAGGGAACGTGACGCTTTGCCGTGTGAATGTCATATCTCTGCGGTGCTTCTGTGGCATGATCCAAAACAACGTTTTCATCCCGAGGAGATGCACTGCATGAGTCGCCTACCTGAAAATCTGCTTTACACCGATAGTCACGCCTGGCTGCGTCGTGACGATGATGGTTTGGTTACCTTGGGGGTGACTGAATATGGTCAATCGCTGCTCGGTGATTTGGTGTTTGTGCAGTTGCCTGAAGAGGATGCGCATTTTGATGAGGGTGATGCGGTGGTCACGCTGGAATCCGTCAAATCAGCCTGGGATGTGCTCGCCCCTGCGGCCATGCGTGTGGTGGAAGTGAATCAGCAACTCGCTAGCCAGCCTGAGTTGGTCAATGAAGATGCCTTCGGTGAAGGCTGGCTGGTGCGTGTCAGCGTGGATGACGACGAAGCGTTGGATGGCTTGATGGATGCCGATGCCTATCGGGACTACAGCAGCGAGTGATGCGTCCATGGCCTCTGAAAATACCGGCATTAAACGCATCCTTCTTGCCAGTAAGTATTCCTGGCAAGGACTGACCACCTGCTATCGCAAGGAATCGGCTTTTCGTCAGGAGTTATGGCTGACCATCGTGCTCACGCCGCTTGCGCTTTGGTTAGGGGATAGCAACATCGAAAAAGCGCTGATGATCGGTAGTTTGTTGCTCGTGCTGGTGGTGGAGCTGCTCAATACCGGCATTGAAAATGCCATTGACCGCTTCGGTGGAGAGCTGCACAAGCTCTCGGGGCGTGCCAAGGACATGGGTTCTGCAGCGGTGATGGTGACCCTGTTCCTGGCAGGCATCATCTGGTTGTTGATGCTGCTTGATTGAGTCCGCCACAAGCTGCTAGCGCACCATGCTTTGAATGGGGCGCCGCAGCATGAGGTGAGTGCCGATCCACACCAATGCTGAAAGCAGGGTACTCAGGCCAATGGATTGAGGTGTTGGTACGTGCTGCAGCGATAGCAAAGACAACATCACCCAATACAGCGCAACCATCAGGCCAACCCAGAGCGCCTGTTGTATGAGTGAAAACGCAAGCAACAGGCGTCGCGCTGCGAGTGTCAAGGCGCTCACCACGGTGAATATTAACGCATGGGTACCGAGTGGCGTGGCACTGCTCACATCCATCAACACGCCAACGAACCATGCCATACCTATCCCGGCGATGCTGGGTCGGTAGAGTGACCAGAAAACGACCGTCAACAGCAGCCAAGGGATCGGTGGCAAATAAGGCAAGGGCAAATTTGCCAGCCAAAGACTCAACAGCATGGAGGCCACTAGGCTCCAGGCCAGTTTGCTTTCACTGCGCATGTGCAGGCTTGGACGGGGTTGCAGATTGCCCAGTCGCTGCAGGCGGTGGTGGTGCTTCGGTCGCCTGCATGGTTGGAGGCGTGTCCTTCGGCATGGCTCCGGCAGGCATGGCATGGTTAGGACGCAGCCAGACCAGCACCACATCACGCACATCTGCAAGATTGGTCATGGGGCGGGCTCGAATATCGGCAAAAGCACCGCTTTGCTCAGCAGAAATATGTGTGACCGAGGCCACCGGGAAACCCTCTGGAAATCCGCCGCCCAAACCCGAGGTGATCAGCACGTCGCCCACGGCGATGTCCGCCTGTTTGGGCAGGTGGTGCACACGCAATTCATCCAGACTCCCCGTACCATGCACGATGCCGCGTTGCCCGGAACGTGCCACGCGCACTGGAATGGCGATACGTTCGTCGCTCAAGGGGAGGATTTCAGCGGTTTGTGCGCCGACATGCACCACCTGTCCAAGCACCCCAGCGCCGAGAAGTGCAGCTTGGCCGACGTATACACCCTCGCGGCTGCCACGATCGATGAGCAGGTGGGGGTTGCCGTTGGTATTGGCGCTACGCAGCACATCAGCTAGCATGACATCCAACTGCAGCGGTGCCACAGCATTCAGCGCACTGCGCAGGCGCGCATTTTCTTGCTCAACAGACCAGAAGGTTTGCATTTGCGCCTGGAGTAGCTTGCGTTCTTCACGTAGCTGAGCGTTTTCAGCTTCCAGTGCTTCACGCGAACGCAGGGCATCGCGCGATTCGTTCCAGGCTTTTGCCGGCAAGGCAGCAAGATGTTGCAGCGGCTGTAGCGCCGTCAAAAGCACACCGCGCGCGGCCTCAAGCAGTCCCAAGCGGGCGTCTGCCAGGTAAAGCCCCACAGCAGAGAGCAATAACAAAGCTAGCCAAACAGGACGTGTTGGCGCACTACGAAACAATGATGCCACGGCTGATACTCAGCTCAGTGGTGAAACTTATTCAAGCGAGAACAGCGGGCTGTAGCGCTCATCAATCAGTTCGAGCACACGGCCACCTCCGCGTGCCACACAGGTCAGCGGATCTTCCGCCACAATCACAGGCAAGCCCGTTTCTTCCATCAACAGGCGATCGAGGTCGTGCAACAACGCACCACCACCGGTTAAGACGATACCGTGCTCGGCGATGTCTGAACCCAACTCCGGTGGCGTCTGTTCCAGTGCGGTGCGTACCGCCTGCACGATGCCGTACAGCGGCTCTTGCAGCGCCTCAAGAATTTCATTGCTATTGAGCGTAAAGCTGCGCGGCACACCTTCGGCGAGATTACGTCCCTTGACCTCGATTTCACGCAAATCACGCCCAGGATAAGCACAACCGATGTCTTTCTTGATACGTTCGGCGGTTGCCTCACCGATCAACATGCCGTAGTTGCGGCGCACATAACTGATGATGGCCTCGTCAAACTTGTCACCACCGATACGTGCAGAGGCCGAATAAACAATTCCATCCAGGGAGATGACCGCAACTTCCGACGTACCACCGCCAATGTCCACCACCATCGAGCCGCGTGGCTCATCAACATTGATGCCAGCACCGATTGCGGCCGCCATGGGTTCTTCGATCAGGTAGGCTTTGCGCGCACCAGCACCCAACACGGATTCACGAATCGCACGACGCTCAACTTGTGTGGCGCCGACGGGGACACATACCAGCACACGCGGGCTGGGTCGCAACAGTCCATTGCTATGCACTTTGCGAATGAAGTGCTGCAGCATTTTTTCGGTGACATGAAAATCGGCGATCACACCGTCGCGCAGGGGGCGCACGGCCATGATGTTTTTTGGCGTGCGGCCAAGCATTTTCTTCGCTTCGATGCCAAACGCCTGAATTGCGCTTTGTCCGCCGTCCTGACGTATGGCGACCACAGACGGTTCATCCAGCACGACACCCTTGCCGCGCATGTAGATCAATGTGTTCGCTGTACCCAGATCGATGGACAAATCCGAGGAGAGCATGCCGAAAAGATTTCTAAACATAAGATATTGATTTGTAGAGCGTATTGGGAATTCGACCGTTTGAACTTTCAAACAGCATTTCGCACTGTAACAATGCGCGGCGTCTTGGGCAAGAATGGGCGCTGTGCTAAATTTCCGAAACTTGTGTTCATGCTTGAGGCTGCCATGTCGATCTCTGCCCCTGAGGTGATGAAAATCGCCCACCTTGCCCGCTTGTCACTTGCTGAAGACGATTTACCGCGCTACGCGCGGGATTTGTCGGGCATGCTTGATCTCGTGGAGCGCATGAATCAGGCGGGTGTGCAGGGTGTCGAGCCGATGGCACATCCGTTGGACATGTACCAGCGTTTACGCGCGGATGTGGTGACGGAGTCCAATGCCCGCGAACGCCTTCAGGCGCATGCCCCCGCCGTTGAAAACGGACTTTTCCTCGTGCCCAAGGTGATTGAATGATGTCAGCACTGCACCAAGCCAGCCTGAGCGAGCTAAAGCAACTCCTTGCGCAGCGCAAAATCTCATCTTTGGAGCTAACCCAGCATTTTCTTCAACGCATTGCTTATCACGATAAGGCGCTGAACAGTTTTATCACCGTGACAGAAGAGCAGGCGCTGCAAACAGCTCAACGTGCCGATGCGCTGCTGGCGCAAGGGCAGGGAGGAGCCATGTGCGGCATTCCTTTCGCGCACAAGGATATCTTCTGCACGCAAGGGGTGAAGACGTCATGCGGGTCGCGCATGTTGGACAATTTCATTGCACCGTATGACGCTGGCGTTGTCGAGCGCATGCAACACGCTGGCAGCGTCATGCTCGGCAAATTGAACATGGACGAATTCGCCATGGGTTCGACCAGCGAATCCAGTTTTTACGGTGCAACGAAAAACCCTTGGGATACGCAAGCCGTGCCTGGCGGCTCATCCGGTGGCTCGGCGGCTGCGGTTGCCGCAGGTCTTACGCCGGCAGCCAGTGGAACGGATACCGGTGGATCCATTCGTCAGCCCGCCGCGTATTGCGGCATTACCGGACTCAAGCCGACCTACGGACGTGTGTCTCGCTACGGCATGGTGGCTTACGCCTCATCTCTCGATCAGGGTGGGCCGATGGCGCGCAGTGCTCAAGATTGTGCCATCGTGCTCAATGCCATGGCGGGATTGGATGAGCGTGATTCGACCAGTAGCGAGCATCCTGTGGAAGACTACACCGCCAAGCTTGCAGATGACCTGCATGGACTCAAAATCGGCCTGCCGCGTGAGTACTTTTCCACAGGGCTCGATCCTGCCGTGGCACAAAAAATCACCGAGGCCATTGATGAGCTGCGCAAACTGGGTGCAGAAGTTTGTGATGTGTCTTTGCCGCATAGCGAGCTGGCCATTCCTGCGTACTACGTCATTGCGCCGGCGGAAGCCTCATCCAATCTTTCCCGTTTTGACGGTGTACGCTTTGGCTATCGCTGTGCTGCGCCAAAGGATTTGCGCGATCTGTACGAGCGTTCACGCGCCGAAGGTTTTGGCGATGAGGTCAAGCGCCGCATCATGATCGGCACCTACGCCCTCTCGTCCGGCTATTACGATGCGTATTACCTCAAGGCGCAGCGTATTCGCCGCATGATTGCCGATGATTTCAACAACGTATTGCGCGACGTCGATGTCATCATGGGGCCCGTCGCGCCGCATGTCGCGCCCAACCTGGGTGAGTCGTTGAGCGACCCGGTGTCCATGTATTTATCTGATATTTACACTGTGCCGGTGAATCTCGCGGGTCTGCCTGCCTTGTCCATACCGGTCGGTTTTGTCGGGTCGCGTCCAGTTGGACTGCAAGTGATTGGCAAGGCATTTGCTGAAAGCACGCTGTTGAACATCGCCCATCGTTTCCAGCAGGTGACCGACTGGCATCGCCAGTTACCGCCTGCCTTCGTTTGAGGAACCCACGCCATGTCATGGGAAACGGTTATTGGGCTGGAGATTCACGCCCAGCTCGCCACGAAAAGCAAAATATTTTCAGGTTCATCGACCGCCTTTGGTGCCGAACCCAACACGCAGGCCAATGAGGTCGATCTGGGCATGCCTGGTGCGCTGCCGGTGTTGAACGCGGAAGCTGTGCGCCTGGCGGTCACTTTTGGTCTGGCGATTCAGGCGCAGGTCAATCGGCGCTCCATTTTTGCGCGCAAGAATTACTTCTACCCAGATCTGCCCAAAGGCTATCAGATCAGCCAGATGGATTTGCCCATCGTGGCGCGTGGCCAATTGGATATTGAACTGGAGGATGGCAGCACAAAGCGGGTGGGCATTACGCGCGCTCACCTTGAAGAAGACGCTGGCAAATCATTGCACGAAGATTTCCACGGGCTGACCGGCATTGATCTCAATCGTGCCGGCACGCCTTTGCTTGAGATCGTCTCCGAGCCGGATCTGCGTTCGGCCAAAGAGGCGGTGGCCTATGCCAAAACCATCCACAGCTTGGTGCGTCACTTGGGCATGTGCGATGGCAACATGCAGGAAGGTTCGTTTCGCGTCGATGCCAACGTCTCGGTGCGCCCCAAGGGGCAGGAGGCGTTCGGCACACGCGCGGAAGTCAAAAACGTCAACTCATTCCGCTTTCTGGAGCGCGCCATCAATTACGAAATCGAGCGGCAGATCGATGTGCTGGAAAGCGGTGGCAAGGTGGTGCAAGAAACCCGCCTCTACGACCCGGATCGTGATGAAACCCGCTCCATGCGCGGCAAGGAAGAGGCGCACGATTACCGCTATTTCCCCGACCCTGACCTGCTGCCTGTCGTGCTCGACGAGGCATATATCGAAGCTGTGCAGCAAAGCCTGCCCGAGTTGCCGTGGGTGAAAAAGCAGCGCTTTGTCGAAAGTTATGCCCTGTCGGCCTACGACGCCAACTTTTTATGTGCTGATCGCACACTGGCCGATTACTTTGAAACAGCCATGCATGCCGCCAAGTGCGAACCCAAATTGGCGGCAAATTGGGTCATGGGCGAGGTTTCGGCAGCGCTCAACAAGGCGGGGCTTGAGATTGCACACAGCCCGGTGTCCGCAGAAGCACTCGGTGAGCTGCTGGCGCGCATTCAGGACAACACGCTTTCCGGAAAACTTGCCAAGGAGGTCTTTGAAGCCCTCTGGAACGGCGAAGGCCGTGTCGATGAAATTATCGACAAGCGTGGTTTGAAGCAGATCACTGATGAGAGCGCCATCATCGCCATGGTCGATGCTGTGTTGGCGCAATTCCCGGAGCAGGTGGCGGAGTATCGCTCCGGCAAGGATAAGGTGTTTGGCTTTATCGTTGGCCAGGTGATGAAAGCCGCCAAGGGCAAGGCCAATCCGGCGCAACTCAACAGCGTGCTCAAGCAACGTCTCGACGCATAGGCATGAGCATGAGTGATAATCTGCAACGCTTCATTCTCCTTGGCAGCAGCGGCGAAGAGCGTCTTGCACCCGTGCGCGGCGCCATGGTGCGGCTTGAGCGCAGTTGGCAGAGCCTGTTGTCGCGCGCGGACTACCCACCTGCCGTGGCGCAACTGCTTGGTGAAGCGGCGGTGGCTGCGGCGCTCTTGGCGTCTGCCTTGAAAATTGAAGGCAAGTTGACCCTGCAATTAAGCAGCGAAGCTTCCCAATCGCCTGAAGCTCGGGATCAGGTGCAACCGCTTGCGGTGCATCTTTTGGTGATGCAAATAACTTCCTCACTCGAATTGCGTGGTCTGGCACGCTGGCATGGCGACCAAAACAGCGAAGCGCATGGTTTGCATCTGGTCAAGCATGGCCGCTTGGTGATGACCATCGAAACGGCGCGCGGTGAGCGCTATCAGGGCATCGTTCCATTGCAGGGTGAGCGTTTGGCCGATGCTTTACAAGGTTATTTTGAACGCTCTGAGCAATTACCGACGCGCCTGTGGCTGCAGGCCGATGCCCAGCATGCGGCCGGGCTTTTGCTGCAACGTATGCCGCAAAGTGCGGGGCAACAGGATGACGAAGATTGGCGACGCGCTGTGATGCTGGCCGAAACCCTGACACGTGAAGAGCAGTTGCAGCTTGAACCTGAAACACTGCTCTACCGCCTGTTTCATGAGGAAGATCGCAGGTTGTACGATGCGCAACCATTGCGTTTCAGGTGCTCATGCTCGCGCGAGCGCGTTGGTGAAATGCTTTGCTCCTTGGGCGCAGACGAAATTGCCAACATCCTCGCGGAACAGGAAGCGATTGAAGTGGACTGCGAATTTTGCAATGCGAAGTATCGCTTTGATGCTGTGGATGCGGCAGCATTGTTTACATCTTTGCCATTGCAACAGGCCAAGGGAATTCATTGATATGTCGCTTGCACAGTGAGGGCTGGATGCATCTTCAAGGATGAGTCAGTCTTCGCGTAAATGTCACCCACACGCCGGGTTGAGGATGGACGATGGACGAAGAACATCTGAATGCGACGCGCAAAGCGCTTGGTGCGGACGCCTTACTAGTGGATAAAGGCGATCGCCTACGTCGTTTGCGTTTGATCGATGATGAAGTCGAGCGCGCCATTCTGGCGCGTCAACATCCGGTCACCGGTCTGTTGCCCGCGAGCACGGCCAGTAACGCACATGGCGATTACACCGATGCCTGGGTGCGTGACAATGTTTACAGCATCCTTGCTGTGTGGGGCATGGGGCAAGCCTATCGCCGTGCCGATGAAGACCCCGCGCGGGCTTACTTGCTGGAGCAAAGCGTCGTCAAGCTGATGCGTGGTCTGTTGTTTGCCATGATGCGGCAGGCACACAAGGTCGAGGCATTCAAAAAAACGCAAAACGCGCTGGATGCGCTGCATGCCAAATACGACACCAAAACCGGCGGTGAAGTGGTGGGTGATGATGCTTGGGGGCATTTGCAGCTCGATGCCACCTCGCTGTTTTTGCTCATGCTGGCGCAGATGACCGCCTCCGGCTTGCGCATCATCTTCAATCAGGATGAAGTCGATTTCGTACAGAACCTGGTGTACTACATCGGTCGCGCTTACTGCACGCCCGACTATGGCATCTGGGAGCGTGGGCATAAAACCAACCATGGCATCCGTGAGCTGAACGCAAGCTCGATTGGCATGGCACTGGCCGCTTTAGAGGCGATGAACGGCTTTGATCTTTACGGTGGCGAAGGCGATGAAAAGTCCACCGTGCATGTGTTGCCGGATGAAATTGCACGTACGGAAATCACGTTAAAAACACTGCTACCGCGCGAATCCAACTCCAAGGAAGTTGATGCGGCATTGCTCTCCGTGGTGGGTTTTCCTGCCTTTGCGGTGCGCAACATGGATTTGATCGAGGAAACGCAGCGTGAGGTCGTCAACAAGCTGCAAGGTGCCTTCGGCTGCAAGCGTTTTTTGCTCGATGGCCACCAAACCGTGTTGGAAGACCCTTCACGGCTGCATTACGAGCCACACGAGCTCAAGCAGTTCGAGCATATCGAGTCCGAATGGCCGCTATTTTTCACTTATCTGCTGTTGAACAACTTGTTCTATGGCAAAAGCGTGGCAGCCAACTATTACCGTGAGTCACTCAACCGTCTTGCCATCGATCAGGATGGGTTTGCGCTGTTGCCTGAACTGTACATCGTACCGGCTGAGCATATTGACGCGGAACGCGCGCAGCCCGGCAGCCAGATGCGCGTTCCGAATGAAAACTTACCTCTGGTCTGGGCGCAAAGCCTGTTCATTCTGGGTAAATTGATACAAGACGGCTTGCTTCACCCCGCAGACATTGATCCTTTGGGTCGTCGTTTGCGCGTAGGCAAGCGCTATCAGCGCCCGGTACAGGTGGCTGTTCTGGCGGAAAATCTGCATGTGCAGGAGCGCCTGGAGCAGGTGGGGATACGTGCGGAAGTGCTGCAACAGGTGACGCCGGTACGCGTAGTCCATTCGCGCAAACTGATTGAACTCTTCAGTGTGCTTGGGCGCAGCTTCAAGCTCGGCATGAGCGGACGCCCGGCGCGGCGCATGCGTATTCTTACCACGTCGAAAGTGTACGCGCTGGCTGGTCAGCGTGTAGTCTTCGTGCCGCAACTGCTTGATCGCGATGATTTTTACCTCAACCTCGACAACGTCTATTTAAGTCGTCGTTTGCGCAATGAGTTCGGTTTCATCCACCGCTATTGGCGTGAACCGGGCATGCCCCTGGTGACACTGTGGATTACCTGCGACATGCTCAACGCGCAAGACAGCGAGCATTTGATTGGCCTGCTGCGTGAGCTGAACGATGGAGAATTTGAAGGCTATCCGGTGCGGACTGGGCGCCTGCATCAACTCATGCAGCATTGTGCGGCGGAACGGGTTTACACCGCTCAAGACTTCGACCTGAGCGAGGATGGTCTGCCGCGCACAGAATTGAAAGCGGGTCTGCTGCAAAGTGAGGCATCACCCATGCCGCTGAGTGATGAAGCCTTCCATCAGCTTGGTTTGGAGGAGGACAGTGCCGTCTTGTGCGCACGCCTTGCGCAAAGCACTAACCCGTATGCGCAGATCGAATACCTCGTTACTTTGTGCACGCGTCATGGCGGTGATTATGTCACGCCACTGATTCATCCCCAGCAACAGCACGCACTGACCGTGCGTGATCTGGTGCGGGATGTGTTTGAACGCGCCGCACGGCAACGTCTGTGGGCTGTTTTGCGCCGTTCAGCAGATCTTTTAGGCAAAGTGGATGCGCAGCTGGAAATAGCCATCATGGATATCCTGGTGCGGCAAAAGCAGCTTGCCGTCGGACGCGCCTACAGTCGCCGTGCCATCATCAATGCGCCGCTGGGTAACCAGGAAACATTGGAAAAGATCCGTGAGTTTTGTGGCCAGGATGAGCGTGAACGCATCCTCACCCAGGAGCTGATCATCTTCCTCGGCCACATGGCGAAGAACGAGTATGACCTGATCCGCGACATTCTCACCCTGCGGGTCGGTCACTTGTTGCAACTTTTGATTGCGCGCCTCTCCGCAGAGCGCAACATCACGCCCGATGCGGCTTTCGACATGCTACTGGATGAACCGCCGCATCAGCTTTTTGCCCGTCTGCGCCAGACCCTTTCACATTATGCTGACGAAGAGCGCAGTCTTGGTCGCGTGGAGTCGCTGCACCTGGCTATGACGCCACAGGAGGTGGTGGCAGTACATTTTGATGCGGATGCGGAGAGTTCATCCATCGCCCATGACTGGCTCTCCGTGCGCAAAACGCGTGGCGCCATCGGCCGTTTGCCTGAGCGTTTTTATCCTCAGGTTTGGAGTATGCTGCGTCATTGTCGCGCCTTGATCATTGGTGATAAATACAACCGCAAAAACCGTCTGGATAGCGCGCAGCTTCTTGCGGAAAGCACCGCTTGGGAAAAAAACTTCGCTTTGCGCGTCGATCACTTGCTCAACAAAATCCAAGCGCCTGAATATCGCCAATTGGTGATTGAAACCATCGGCGCGTTGTTTACTGTGTTTCAGGCCAACCCCAATCTTCATGTTGCTGATGATCTGGTGCTCGATGTGCTCATCGGTCATGCGGTTCGCCTTGCCTGGCTGGAGGTTCATCCGCATGATGCATCACGTTATGGTGAGGTGCGTGATCTGGCGTGGGAAGCGTTTTATCGACGCCCGCCGCATGAAGTTGCTACCTTGGTCACCCATGCGCTTGAGTTTCTCGTTGCACAGGGCTCCGATGCCCATCTCGTTCTGATAGAGGAGTGAAGCATGTTTCTCGCAGGTGATATTGGTGGCACCAAAACGCTGCTGGCCTTGTATGCATTACGTGCTGGCGCCTTGCATCTTGAGCGCGAAGCAAGCTTCCCCAGCCGTGAGCACGCGCAATTCGATGACATCCTTGATCACTTTCTGCAAGGTGAAAAGTTAAATGGCACATCGTTTGGCGTGGCCGGGCCCGTGGTGGAGGGACGCTGCGTCACCACCAATCTCCCTTGGGTGTTGGACGAGGAGAGTCTTCAAGCACGTTTGGGTTGCCCGGTACGTCTGTTGAATGATCTTCAGGCAGCAGCACTGGGCATGCTGCATCTTGCCCCCGAGCAGCGTGTTGCTCTCAATCCAAGTGCGCAGCCCAAGCCAGGCATGAAGGCCGTGATTGCCGCCGGCACGGGATTGGGTGAGGCGCTGCTTTTCTGGGATGGCAGCCACTACCACGCACAGCCCACGGAAGGTGGCCACTGCAGTTTCGCGCCACAAAACGCCGAGGAGGATGCCTTGCTGTTTTATCTGCGCGAAAAACTCGGTGGACATGTCAGCGTCGAGCGCGTTCTGTCAGGACCCGGATTGTTCAATATCTGGTCTTTCCTTACCGAAACCGGACGCTTTCCCGCAGCAGATCTCGTGCTGCAATCTGCCGATCCGAGTGCCGCCATTGCCCAACTCGCGCAACAAGGTGAGGATGCTGCTTCCAGTCATGCCATGCAGATGTTCTGCCATATCTATGGCAGTGAGGCGGCCAATCTTGCCTTGAAATCCCTGGCGCATGGTGGCGTTTTGATTGGCGGGGGCATCGCGCCAAAAATTCTACCCATGCTGCAAAGTGGCGCCTTCATGCGCGGTTTTTTGCATAAAGGGCGCTTTCGTGGCTTGCTGACGAACATTGCCGTTGAAGTCGTGCTAGAGCCTCGCGCACCGTTGATCGGTGCGGCACATATGGCGGAAAGTCTCGCTGCATGAAAAAACTACCGCGTGGCTTGTATGTCATTACCGATGCGGGCTTGATCCCGGACGAGGTTTTTGCCGAGCGTATCGAACAGGCGCTGCGTGGCGGTGCGCGCTGGGTACAGTACCGAGATAAGCGGCTCGATCCAAACCTGAGAACGCGGCTTGCGCGTGAGTTGGTGGATTGTTGCCGCCGCTTCGGTGCGGTGAGCATCATCAATGATGATGTCGATCTCGCTGCTCACGTGTGCGCGGATGGCGTGCATTTGGGTATGGATGACAGTTCACCGCGTGATGCACGCGCAAAACTCGGCGCCGATGCAGTGATTGGTGTTTCTTGTTACAACCAGCTTGAACGTGCACAACACGCGGTCGAGCAGGGCGCGGATTATGTGGCCTTCGGCAGCTTTTTTCCCTCCAAGACCAAACCGCATGCACCAAGGGCAGATATCAATTTGCTGCGATATGCGCGTGAACATCTGCAAGTACCACTATGCGCGATAGGCGGCATCAAGGCTGAGAACGCCAAGCCTTTGCTCGATGCAGGCGCGGATATGCTGGCGGTGATTTCTGATGTGTTCGCGCAACAAGACATCGAAGCCGCTGCGCGACGTTTTTCCATTTTGTTTGATTGACCTTAGCGGTTTGCATGCCGCTGCCATATTTTTAGGAGATTCAGCATGTCGCGTTCTCACGAACTGTTTGTGCAAGCGCAAAAACACATCCCTGGTGGTGTCAATTCCCCGGTGCGTGCATTTCGTGGGGTAGGGGGTGCCCCGGTGTTCTTTGAACGCGCGCAGGGCGCGTATGTGTTTGATGCCGATGGCAAACGCTACGTGGATTATGTCGGCTCATGGGGGCCGATGATCGCCGGGCACGCGCACCCGGCGGTGATTGATGCGGTCAAGCACGCTTCCGAGCGCGGACTGTCTTTCGGCGCGCCAACGGCGGTGGAAACGCGCATGGCCGATCTTTTGTGTGAAATTGTCCCATCACTGGAAATGGTGCGCATGACCAGCTCCGGCACCGAGGCCACCATGAGCGCCATCCGCCTGGCACGTGGTTACACCGGTCGTGACACCATCATTAAATTTGAAGGTTGCTATCATGGCCACGGTGATTCCCTTTTGGTCAAAGCGGGCTCTGGCATGCTCACCCTGGGGGTTCCGAGTTCACCCGGTGTACCGCAAGCGCTGGCCGAGCTCACCCTGACTCTGGAATACAACAATCTTAGTCAGTTGGAGCAGGTTTTCGCCGAAAAGGGCAGTGAGATCGCTTGTGTGATCGTCGAACCCGTCGCCGGCAACATGAACTGCATCCCACCCAAACCGGGTTTCCTGGAAGGTTTACGTGCGCTGTGTAGCAAGCATGGAAGTGTGTTGATTTTTGATGAGGTGATGACCGGCTTTCGTGTCGCTTTGGGCGGGGCGCAAGAACACTACGGCGTGTTGCCCGATTTGACCACGCTGGGTAAGGTGGTCGGAGGTGGTATGCCAGTAGGCGCATTCGGCGGACGGCGTGAAATCATGGAATACATCGCGCCACTCGGACCCGTGTATCAGGCTGGCACGCTCTCCGGCAACCCCGTAGCCATGGCAGCTGGGTTGGCCACACTGGATTTGGTCATGCAACCTGGGTTCTACGAAACCCTGGCCGCGCGTACACAAAACTTGTGTGATGGATTACGCCAAGTGGCTGCTGATGCCGGGGTTGCACTCAGCACCAACAATGTTGGCGGTATGTTTGGCTTTTTCTTCACTGCACAAGACAAGGTAGAAACATTTGGCGATGTGCAGGGCTGCGATATTGATCTTTTCAAACGCTTCTTCCATGGCATGTTGGAGGAGGGGGTTTACCTTGCCCCCAGCGCATTTGAGGCCGGCTTCGTATCAGGTGTACATGGTTGCGCCGACATTGACGCCAGCATTGCTGCCGCGCAGCGTGTACTTGCGCGCATTGCGCAATAAACCTCGGTGCGCAAGGTTTATTCTCGGTGTCAATGGGCGTATAAATGCCATCTATTGATAAACCGAGGATGTTCTATGCGCAAACTGCTTGCTGTTTTACTGTTCATACCATCACTGAGCTTTGCCGATCCCGCGCTGCTTAAAGTGGGGGATGCTTTGCCAAACTTTCAGCTAAACGATCAGCATGACAAGCCGTATCCGCTGCCTGCTGACCTTCAGGCCATCGTGTTCACTGCGGATAAATCGGCAGGCGATATGATCAATGGCCTGCTCAAGCAACAGCCCGCCGACTATCTGCCGCAACGCAAAGCAGTCTATATCGCCGACATCAGTGCCATGCCCGGTTTTATCACTAGCATGGTGGCCATGCCCAAAATGCGTGACTATGCCTATCGCATTGCCATCGGCGCGGAAAAAAATCAGACCGCGATGCTGCCACGTGCTGAGGATCAGGTCACACTGATCCACCTGCAAAATGGCAAGGTGACACGTATCGAGCAATTCAAGGAAACAGACGCTACGTCTTTAGCCAATGCGATCAATGCGTTACCAACTTCAAATAAAACTCCGTGAGTCCTTGGCTTGTTGGCGTTATGATGCCCACATGACATGTTATTTCATGTCGTAACGTGAGTTGAGGAGAAGGAACTATGCGTCAATCGGTACGAAACATCTCATTGATCTTGGTCGCCATGGTGGCATTGGGCGGCTGTTCAAATATGAGCAAAAAAGAGCAGGCGATGTTAAGTGGAGCTGCCGCGGGAGCTGCGGGCGGTGCGATCATCGGTAACCAAGTCGGCAATCCGGTCACGGGCGCAGTCATCGGCGCAGGTGTTGGCGCTGCGACTGGATTTTTCATCAACCGCCATAATGGTTCTGAAGATTGATCGGGAGGAGTGGGATGAGGAAGTTCAATAGCCTCGTTCTGGCAACGTGCTTTGTCGTGGCGCTTGGTGGCTGCGCGGATATGACACCGCGTCAACAATCCACGCTCAGCGGTGGTGCCATCGGTGCCGGTGTAGGTGCGGTGGTCGGCAACCAATCGGGTAATCCTGTGACAGGTGCAGTGATTGGTGCGGGCGTTGGTGCTGCGACGGGGTACTTCATCAACCGCCATAGCGGCTCGGAAGATTGATCCGTAAGTAGGGTAGTCTTGATGACTTAACGCCAAGCTATGATGAATGTGCTTGGCGTTTTAATTAGTACAAATTGTTTAACATAATATACATTATGCGAAGTTATAAGCGCGCTAAATTTCAGAGCTATTAAAGCGTTGTAGCTCATGAACATGCATAAAAAACCCACGGCGCTCGCCGTGGGTTGATGGTGGCAGTCAGTCTTGTGATAAGACGAGCAATTTAGGCTTTTGCGTGCTTGTTCTGGTAGTCAGCAACCGCTGCGGCAATGGCATCTTCGGCCAACACTGAGCAGTGGATTTTTACCGGAGGCAGTTCAAGCTCTTCTGCAATGTCTTTGTTCTTGATTTGTTTCACTTCGTCCAGAGTTTTGCCTTTGACCCACTCTGTCACCAGCGAACTTGAGGCGATCGCCGAACCGCAGCCATAAGTTTTGAACTTTGCGTCCTCGATCACACCTTGATCGTTGACCTTGATTTGCAAGCGCATGACATCTCCGCAGGCAGGTGCACCGACCATGCCGGTGCCGACGGTTGGATCGTCTTTGTCGAAACTACCGACATTACGCGGGTTTTCATAATGGTCTATGACTTTGTCTGTGTAGGCCATCACCGTATCCTCTTAAAATATGAATAAATTAATGGTGCGCCCATTGCACCGTGTTCAGGTCGATGCCGTCTTTGTACATCTCCCACAGCGGGGAAAGATCGCGCAACTTGCCAACCGCCTTTTTCACCAGGTCAATAACGTAGTCGATTTCTTCGACGGTCGTGAATCGTCCGATGCTGAAGCGGATCGAGCTGTGTGCCAGTTCATCGCTGCGTCCTAATGCACGCAGGACATAACTCGGCTCAAGGCTTGCCGAAGTGCAGGCAGATCCCGATGACACGGCGATATCCTTAAGTGCCATGATCAGCGACTCACCCTCAACATAATTGAAGCTGACGTTCAAATTGTGTGGCACACGTTGCTCGAAGTCGCCGTTGAGATAAACCTCTTCCATATCTTGCAAGCCTTGCCATAAGCGATCGCGCAGCATGCGTACACGCTCGTTTTCGCTATGCATTTCTTCGCGCGCAAGACGAAAGGCTTCCCCCATACCGACAATCTGATGGGTGGCCAGAGTGCCAGAACGCATACCGCGCTCATGCCCTCCCCCATGAGTTTGCGCCTCAACACGGATGCGCGGCTTCCGCCGAACGTAAAGCGCCCCTACTCCTTTTGGCCCATAGGTTTTATGCGCACAAAAGCTCATCAGATCCACCGGTAGCTTTTCAAGATCAATGACCACCTTGCCGGTAGCCTGAGCTGCATCAACATGAAAAATAACATTTTTTTCACGACACAATGCGCCGATTTTCTCGATATCCTGAATCACACCGATTTCGTTATTCACGAACATCACCGAGGCGAGCACGGTATCTTCACGCAAGGCAGCGGCGAATTTATCAAGATCCAACAAACCATTGGGCTCTGGATCAAGATAGGTGACCTCAAAGCCTTCGCGCTCCAGTGCTCGGCACGTATCGATCACCGCCTTGTGCTCTGTGCTGACGGTGACGATGTGCTTACCCTTTTTCTTGTAAAACTGTGCTGCACCTTTAATTGCAAGATTGTTTGACTCCGTGGCACCCGAGGTCCAAACAATTTCCTTGGAATCCGCCCCGACCAAAGCAGCAACCTGCTCACGCGCGTCTTCGACAGCTTCTTCCGCCTTCCAGCCAAAGACGTGCGAGCGCGATGCAGGATTGCCAAAATTGCCTTCAAGCGTCAGGCATTCACACATCTTTTGCGCTACGCGCGCATCAACCGGCGTGGTAGCGCTGTAGTCCAGATAAATTGGCAGTTTGAGAGTCATCGCGTTTCCTCGTTCGTTTGCGCAGATTTTACGCCAAGCATCAGGCGCATGACGCCGCTTGCACGGAATTTGCATGCATGGAGTGCACGTTACGCAGGGTTGAGCCTGCATGAGCCGCCTGATAACCAGTTTGTGACTGGCCAAAATCACTCAAGCTGATGCTGGCGAGGAAGCTGTATAACTTTTGGCTGAAGTCGTGCCACATATCATGCGCTTCACCGCGCGCGCCACGCCGATAAGAGGCGAAGAAACGCTCACGTTCAGCGGGTGAGCGATCATCCACTGCGTCCATGATTTGTGCCAAGCTTATGTCCGAAGGCGAACATGCAAGGCAGTACCCGCCTCCAGGGCCGCGCACACCATTCACCAAGCCATGCTTGCGCAAACGGGAAAAAAGCTGTTCAAGGTAAGACAACGACATCCCCTGCGCTTGGGCGATTTCTGCAAGAGTTAATGGGCCACGTCCATTATTTGCAGCGAGGTGCATCATGGCGGTGATGGCGTGACGAGACTTGGTGGACACTCTCATGGCTTAAACCCTCAATGTTCTGCTGATTGCAAGGTGCTTTATCCGAGCTTTGTAGTCAGGAATAGTAGCTTCCCGAGCAAATTAGTCAAGAATTTGCGTCATGAGTTCAATGTTGAGGAAAGCCATGCCCGCGGTGCAGCATGTAACGCAGCCACTTAAACAAGAAACGGTTCAATCGCCAACGCACAAGCAGACAGCGCTCTCCTTGCACAGCAAACGAGCCACAATCACGAGCGCGTAGATGCCCACGCACCGCTTCGGCAACACGAGCGTCGTGATAAATACGCACATGCAAATCAGGAGCTTCGTTCATGCCGCCATCTTCGCTCGGCAGGCGGTAAAACAAGCGCAGCACGGTGGTAAAGCGATCTTGCTGCAAAATTTCCACATGCAACGGCAAACCCTGGAGCACGTCCGAGGTATGCATTCCATGCATGTTGTTCATGGCAGGCATGAGACGGCGCAGGAGCATGAAATTAGCTTCGTACACCTCCATCAGTGCAGCAAAACTTTGCGGGCGCGGTGCATGAACAGGGAAGAAGGTTGTCATGTGGGTGATGATACCAGCCGCCAGTAGACTGTTGCTCTTCATGCGCAATGTTAGAATGCGCGCCGCGTCCCCGTAGCTCAGCTGGATAGAGCGGCCCCCTCCTAAGGGGCAGGCCGGTGGTTCGAATCCACTCGGGGACACCAGATCAATCAACAAGTTCAACCATTCAATTATGAGGTGCCTCGAAAAACCTACTGTGCGAACTAATTTCTGCGTCGCGTCCTTGCTCACATCTTGCCTATCGATTTGAGAGGCCCGGAAGCTCGATCAAGAAATTCGTGTACTTCGCTCGCTCGTGAAGGTCTTTCTGGGCGCCCTCTCGCGAAAAGTTGTTTTTGGTTTTTTACGTTTTTTCAACAAGTATCTTGCGCACTGGGGCAAAACTTCTTCGATGTTCGGGCATGACACCAAACTGCTCCAAAGCAGTCAAATGCTCTGCCGTGGGGTAGCCCTTATGCCGGTTAAAACCATACTGCGGGTAGCGTTCGTGGAGTTCAAACATACTGCGGTCGCGTGCCACTTTGGCGAGAATTGACGCGGCACTGATGCATGCATGCAGGGCATCTCCGCCGACAAAAGCGCGCGCAGGACACGAAAACGCCGGCGCACGATGACCATCCACCCACACCTCGCTGGGTGTAATGTGCAAACCTTCAACCGCACGCTGCATGGCCAAAAGACTGGCGTGGAGGATATTGAGCCGATCAATCTCCTCCACGTTTGCGCGCGCAATATGCCAGGCCAGCGCTTGAGTGGTGATCTCGATGTACAACTGCTCACGGCGGCGTGCACTAAGTTTCTTGGAGTCATTCAAACCTTCAATCGGATGCTCTGGATGAAGGATGACCGCTGCGGCATACACGTCCCCTGCCAGGGGGCCGCGCCCGGCTTCATCTACGCCAGCAATACGCGCCTCTCGCGCATCGATGTTGCTGAATAAGTCATGAGAAAAAGCGTGCATGCCCTATAATCCACGGATTCACAAAAGCACAGGATACGGCATGTCCCGTTTGAAATGCGCCGTGATTGGCACTGGCTACCTTGGAAAATTTCACGCTGATAAATACGCGGCCTTGCCTGAATGTGAGCTGGTGGCTGTGGCTGATACCGATGTCAGCAACGCAGCATTGGTGGCAGAAAAGCACGCTTGCGCTCAAGTGATCGACTATCGCGAACTAATCGGCAAAGTGGATGCGGTCAGCATCGCCGTGCCCACCAGCCTGCATTTTGCCGCAGCACGTGACTTTTTAGCGGCGGGTACGCATGTCCTGGTGGAAAAACCCATGACCACCACCGTGACAGAGGCGGATGCGCTGATTGCGCTGGCCCATGAAAAAAAGCGCGTACTGATGGTGGGACATTTGGAGCGCTTCAATCCGGCGATTCTTGCGCTGGAAGGCGTGCTGGCTAAGCCGCGTTTTATCGAATCCACCCGTTTGGCGCCCTTCAAGCCGCGCGCCACCGATGTCAGCGTCGTGCTGGATCTGATGATCCACGACATCGACATCATTCTCGACATCGTGGACAGTGAAATCACCCAGATCGATGCCTCCGGTGCTTCGGTGCTCACCCCCGACATCGACATTGCCAACGCGCGTCTGAGCTTTGCCAATGGCTGTGTGGCCAATGTGACCGCCAGCCGCATCAGCCTGAAAAGTGAGCGCAAAATGCGTATTTTCCAGCAAGATGCCTACCTTTCGGTGGATTTTCAGAACCGTATTTTGGCCAGTTACCGCAAAGGCGAAGGCGAAATGCAGCCCGGCGTGCCCAACTTTGTGCCGGATGAGCAGCGCTTTGAAAGCAGCGATGCGCTGCTGGAAGAAATCCGCCACTTCGTGGACTGCTGCATGCATGGCCACACACCGCGCGTCTCGGGTGAGGCCGGTCGCCGAGCACTGGCTGCGGCGGAGGCCATCAGTGCCCGTTTACATCACAAAATTTGACCTATTTTCAAAACGAGATTGCCCATGTCCATTCCAATGGTTGACCTGACGGCTCAATACCAAAGCCTGAAGGCGGAGATTGACGCAGGATTAGCACACACCTTGACCACCGCCCAATTCATTCTCGGGCCGAATGTCCGCGCGTTTGAGGAAGAAGCGGCGCAGTATTTGGGTGTAAAACACGCCATTGGCGTGGCCAACGGTACGGATGCGCTGCATCTGGCGCTGCTTGCCGCCGGTATTCAGTGCGGCGATGAGGTCATCACCACGCCGTTTACCTTCATCGCCACCGCCGAGGCGATTCGCTATGTCGGCGCACGGCCGGTGTTCGTAGATATCGATCCTAAAACGTTCAACCTTGATGTTTCGTCCATCGAGGCAGCCATCACCGCCAAAACCCGCGCCATTTTGCCCGTGCATCTGTTCGGCCAGCCGGCTGACATGGCGGCGGTGCGCAAACTAGCCATGCAGCATGGCTTAAAAATCATTGAGGACTGTGCACAATCTTTCGGCGCCGACATCCAAGGGCACATGACCGGTAGCCTTGGCGATGTGGGCGCGTTCAGTTTCTTCCCCAGCAAAAATCTGGGTTGTTTTGGCGATGGCGGCATGGTCACCACCTCCTCCGATGACCTGGCCGAGCGGCTGCGCATGTTGCGCAATCACGGTAGCAAGGTGCGCTACTACCACGACATCATTGGCTACAACAGCCGACTGGACGAGATGCAGGCAGTGATTTTGCGTGCCAAGCTCAAGCACATCGCGCATTACAACGCCGAGCGTCGTCGTGTGGCGCAGCAGTACAACCACAATCTGGCCGACCTGCCTCTGCCCATCACCACGCCGCATGAAGACGGCATCGGCACCCATGTTTTCCACCAGTACACCCTGCTGACTGACAAGCGCGAAGCGATCCAGCAAGCGCTGGCAGCAGAAAACATCGCTTCGGCCATTTACTACCCTATCCCTCTGCATCAGCAAAACGTGTTCAAGCAAGACTACCCTAGCCTGCACCTGCCGCACGCCGAACATGTCTCTAAGCATTGTCTGAGTTTGCCCATTTACCCCGAACTGAGCGATGAGCACATCGACCGCATCTGCGCCGTTATCCGCCGCGCCATCGCCTGATCAACCGCTGCACGTGATGTTCTCCGCCGGCGAAGCCTCCGGCGATGCGCACGCTGCTGCGGTTTTCCGTGCCATGCAGCATGACATCGCCCATCTTCGCGCCAATGGCATGGGCGGCAAGGCCAGTCAAAATGCCGGCATCGAGCTGATTGTGGACTCCAGTGATCTTGGGGTTGTGGGCCTGGGTGAGGTACTGCGCCACTTTGGCAGCCTGCGTCGTGCGCTCAAGACCATGCAGCAGGCAGTATGCTCGCAGCGTCCTGACTTGCTGATCTGCGTCGATTACAAAGAATTCAACCTCAAGCTGGCACGCCATGCCAAAGCCTGTGGCGTCAAGGTGCTGTTCTACGTCAGCCCGCAGGTCTGGGCGTGGCGACCCGGGCGAGTGAAAAAGTATGGTCAAGCGATCGACATGATGGCAGTCATTTTCCCGTTCGAAACTGCGTTTTATGAGGCGCACAGCATCCCGGTGCGCTACGTCGGTCACCCGCTGGTCGGACGCGTGCAGGCCAGCCAGCCGCGTGAGGTGCTGTTACGCGAGTTTGCCCTGGATGGCAGCAAGCCGATTGTCGGCCTTTTACCCGGCAGCCGCCGGATGGAGGTGCTGCGCCTGCTGCCCGTGATGTTGCAAGCGGCACGCATCCTACAAACACGACACCCGGGCGTGCAATTCATCCTGCCGCAGGCATCGACCATTGATGGCAGTCTGGTAGGTGATTTGCTCGCCAAACACCCCGACGTTCATGTGACACGTGTCCAACAACGCAGCTACGATGCGCTAGCCTGCTGTGATGCAGCGATGGTGGCCTCTGGAACCGCCACCTTGGAAACCGCGCTGATGCAGGTCCCAATGGTGGTTGCCTACAAGGTCAGCCCGCTCACCTACACCCTGCTCAAGCCGCTGATCCGCATTCCCGACATTGCCCTGGTCAATATCGTTGCAGGGCAGCGTATCGTTCCAGAGTTGGTGCAGCATCAAGCGTGCGGTGAAGCAATGGCAGACGAAATCAGCCGCCTGTTAAACGACACGTCCTACGCGCAAGCCATGCGGCAGGCACTTTGTGAGGTGGAGCAGCGTTTAGGTACACAGAATGGTGTGCAGTCCATGGCCAACCTGGCCAAGACAATGCTGCACAATTCGGCTTTACCCTGACATGCGACTGTGGCACGTTCTACTGATCGCGGCTACGGGTTTCGGTGCATGGCAATACTGGCAAGATCGTCCGCACGCAGTGCCCGAGCAACGCGGCGCGATCGCACCCAACGAGCCCATGCAAGGTGAAATCAAAGCCGCGCAAAGCGTCATTCACGGCCAATACACACTGCAACCACTGGCAAGCTACGACATCACCGCGCGCGTATTGGGCAAAGAAATCTACCGCTTTGATGCTGGCGCAGACCTCGTACCGGTTGATCTGGCCCTCGGCTGGGGGGCCATGTCAGATTCCAAGGTACTGGATCAGCTGCAAATCACACAGAGCAATCGCTTCTATTTCTACCGCTGGCGTGGGCAGCCACCCATTCCAGTCGCTCAGATGGTTCGGCAAAGTGCCAATGTGCACCTGATACCTGCCGACCCTGTGATTGAACAGAAAATACGCAGCGTCCGCCCCGGGCAAATCGTCCACTTGCGCGGTACGCTGGTCGAAGCGCGTAAAGCGGATGGCAGCACTTGGCGCTCCTCCCTCACCCGGGAAGATAGCGGCAACGGCGCGTGTGAGTTACTTCACGTCGAGTCGATTGAAATTCGACTGCCTTGAAATCAAGACAAACAACAAAGGCCTGAATCATTCAGGCCTTTGATTGATAGAATTTGGTAGCGGGGGCAGGATTTGAACCTACGACCTTCGGGTTATGAGCCCGACGAGCTACCGAGCTGCTCCACCCCGCAATCGGTAGCGCGCATTATAGGCATGCTAGCTGGTTTGTCAAGGCGAACCAGTCATCAACCTGACATAAATTAAGTAATGGAACCCCGGAGTTTGCCATGCAATTTGTTCGCTTCTTTGATCAGCTCGGTGTGAATGATGTACCGCTGGTGGGCGGCAAAAACGCCTCGCTGGGTGAAATGTTCCGCACGCTCAAACCCAAAGGTGTCAACGTACCCAACGGCTTTGCCACCACATCCGATGCTTATTGGGCTGTTCTGCAACATAACCAGTTGAGCGACAAAATCTTCAGCCTGCTTGCGACATTGAACATCGAAGACGTGGTGCAATTGGCTGAGGTCGGGCAGACCATCCGTGAATGGCTGACCCATGCCGAGCTGCCGTCGCAGCTTATTGCGGAAATCAGCACGGCATACCGTCAGCTCTGCGCTGAAGCCGGCGACACGGTGGAGGTGGCGGTGCGCAGCTCGGCCACGGCCGAGGATTTGCCCAATGCTTCGTTCGCCGGGCAGCAGGAGACGTATCTCAACATCAAGGGCGAAGCCAGCCTGCTCAACACCTGCAAGCGCGTCTATGCCTCACTGTTCACCGATCGCGCCATTGCCTATCGCACGCATCAAGGCTTTGCACATGACAAGGTAGCGTTGTCGATTGGTGTGCAGCGCATGGTGCGTTCGGATCAAGCATCCTCCGGGGTGATGTTCACCCTCGATACCGAATCCGGTTTCCGCGATGCCGTGCTTATCACCGCTGCTTGGGGCTTGGGTGAGAACGTGGTGCAGGGTGCGGTCAACCCCGATGAGTTTCTGGTGTTCAAACCCACTTTGGGGCAAGCCCCCTGCCCCATCATCAAACGCCAACTCGGCAGCAAGGCCATGCGCATGATCTACACCTATGATGCGCAGGCCGGCCGTTCCACGCGCAACATTGAAGTTGCGGCGGAGGATCGCCAACGTTTCTGCATCAGCGATACCGAGGTGCTGGAGCTGGCGCGGCAGGCGGTGATCATCGAACAGCATTATGGCCGCCCGATGGACATCGAATGGGCCAAGGACGGTACCAGCAATGAGCTGTTCATCGTGCAGGCGCGGCCAGAAACCGTGCAGGCGCGTGCTGACACCAAGGTTTTCCAACGTTATGCCCTGAAGAAACGCGGCGAGGTGTTGGCCAAGGGGCGCAGCGTGGGGCAGAAAATCGCACAGGGCAAAGCGCGGGTCATCTTGCATGCCAAGGACATGCGTCAGTTGCAACCCGGCGAAGTGCTGGTCACGGATATCACCGATCCTGACTGGGAACCGATCATGAAGCTGGCTTCGGCGATTGTCACCAATCGCGGCGGGCGAACTTGTCATGCGGCGATCATTGCACGTGAGCTGGGCATTCCTGCCGTGGTGGGCTGCACCGATGCAACGCAAACCGTACCGAATGGTGGCGAAGTCACAGTTTCTTGTGCCGAAGGGGACGAAGGCTTCATCTATCGGGGAGCGCTGCCGTTTGCGATGGAGGAAGAGCACATGGACACGCATCCATCGCCCACCCGCACCAAAATCTACCTCAATGTGGCTCAGGCCGAGTCAGCTTTTGAACTCTCACGCCTGCCGGCAGACGGTGTCGGACTGGCGCGGCTGGAGTTCATCATCATGCGCAGCATTCAGGCGCACCCCAACGCGCTGCTCATGCCGGAGAAACTGGATGCGGCCACACAGGGCAAACTCGCAGAGTTGACACGCGGCTATGCCAATGGCCGTGAATTCTTCGTGCAACGTTTGGCGGAAGGCGTGGGACAGATTGCCGCGGCGTTTTACCCGCGACCGGTGATCGTGCGTTTTTCTGACTTCAAATCCAATGAATACGCCAGCTTGCTGGCTGGGGCGGCCTTCGAGCCGCAGGAAGAAAACCCGATGATTGGCTTGCGCGGTGCATCACGTTACCACCATGCGGATTACGCTGAAGGTTTTGCGCTGGAGTGTGCGGCGCTGAAAAGGGTACGCGAGGACATGGGGCTGGATAACCTCGCCCTACTCCTGCCGTTCGTGCGCTCCGTGAACGAGGCGCGTGCGGTATTGGATTTGATGGCACTGCATGGTCTTAAGCGCGGACATGAAGGACTCAAGGTTTACATCATGTGCGAAATACCGGCCAATGCCTTGCAGGCCGAGGTGTTTCTCGAAGTGTGCGATGGCTTTTCCATCGGCTCGAATGACCTTACTCAGCTCACTTTGGGGGTGGATCGTGACTCCGGGCTGCTCACCGAATTTGATGAACGCGACCCGGCGGTATTGCAACTGATGGCGCTGGCCATCGATGCATGTAAAAAACACGGCAAGTACATCGGTATTTGCGGCCAGGCACCGTCGGATTTTCCTGAAATCACCCGTTTCCTGGTTGCGCACGGCATCGACAGCATTTCTCTCAACCCGGATAGCCTGCTGCACATGCGCGAGGTGGTGCACAACGCGGAAACCGCATGACTGAGCTGCAACCCGCCACGCTACACTTTGACGCGAGCGGCGTGGCCTACAGTGAGCAATTTGGCGATGTTTATCATGCACGTGCAGGAGGCATCGAGCAGGCGCACGCGGTATTCATTTGCGGCAATCGACTTGAGCAGCGTTTTGCCGACGGCGAATTTGTGCGCTTACTGGAGTCAGGTTTTGGCACAGGCACGAGCTTTCTTACCACGTGGGACAGCTTCCGCCGCCATGCCTCGCCGCAAGCGCGGCTAGAGTACATTTCGATCGAAAAACACCCCTTCAGTGCGCAGAATATGTGGCGCTTGCATGCGCATTCACCGCTTAGCGAGCTTGCTGAGGCGATGATTGCGCAGTGGCCGGTGCTCACGCCTGGCGAGCATCGTGTTGAGTTGGCAGATGGGCGCGTGACCTTGACGCTGCTGTTTGGCGAGGTGGCCGACATGCTTGCGCGTATCACGCCGTACATCAACGCGGTGTTCCTCGATGGTTTCGCGCCAGCACGCAATCCGACCATGTGGAGTGATGCGGTGCTGCGCCAGGTCGGCGCGTTAAGTTGCATCGGCGGCACGCTGGCTACCTATACCAGTGCCGGGCATGTGCGCCGCGGCTTGCAACAGGTTGGTTTTCATGTGGAAAAACAACCTGGTTTTGCCGGTAAGCGGGAAATGCTGCGCGCCATCAAGCACGGCGACAGCATCGCTGTGGATCTCAGCCCTTCTTCACAAACTCTGACTTAAGTTGCATGGCGCCAATACCATCGATTTTGCAGTCGATATTGTGATCGCCATCCATCAAGCGAATGTTTTTAACTTTGGTACCCACCTTGACGACAAGGGAACTTCCCTTGACTTTCAGATCCTTGATGACCGTCACCGTATCACCATCGTTGAGCATGTTTCCATTGGCGTCCTTGACGACCAGCACTTCACTCGACTCAATGTCGTGGCTTTGCGACAAAGATTGCTCATGCCCACATTCGGGACAAATGAGCATGTCGCCATCGACATAAGTGAATTTAGATTGGCACTGCGCACAGGGGGCAAGTTCGGTCATGTTGCTAGTTATCTTGAGCGATGAAAAAAATAAACTGGCGCCCGAAAGGTATCATATTTCGAACCTTTTGATTGATTTTTCTTATCCTCAGTAAAATTTAGACAATAAACCTTCAACTCTTTGTGCATCCTCTGCCGTATCCACCCCATGCCCTGGCGGCTCGTTGACCACATCGACATGAATGCGCACGCCATGCCATAGCGCACGTAGCTGCTCCAGCTTTTCCAGTTGCTCAATCGGCGCTTCTGACCAGGTCGAGAAATGCCGCAAAAAACCGGCGCGGTAGGCATACATCCCCAAATGGCGCATGGCGTGTTCATGCACCGCGTCGTCTTCCAACGCCAGTCGATCGCGCTCCCACGGAATGGGCGCACGACTGAAATACAGCGCAAAACCTTGCGTATCACGCACCACCTTGACCACATGCGGATCCAACAGATCACGCGCATGATGAATCGGTGTACATAAGGTCGCCATGCCGGCGTAAGGATGATCAATCAGATTGAGCGCCAAACGATCAAGCAAGGCGGGGGGAATCAGCGGCTCGTCGCCCTGTAGATTGACCACCACCGTGTTGTCATCCCAACCCAAATGTTGCACCACCTCGGCCAGACGATCAGTACCCGTGGGGTGATCGTCGCGCGTCATGACCACCGTGACACCCATCATCTGACCGACGGCGGCGATGCGCGTATCATCCGTGGCAAGCACCACCTCCTCAGCTTGTGCACCACCGGCTGCTTCGAGCACGTGCTGTACCAAGGGCTTACCAGCAATCTTCAACAGCGGTTTGCCCGGTAGACGGGTCGAGGCGTAGCGCGCGGGTACAACCAGCTTGTAACGCATGTTCAAGCGACCGCAGGATGCTGGGCGCGCAGTTGCTCGGCTTCGTCTTCACTCAGCGTGCGCGCTTCCTCGGGCAGCATGACCGGAATGCCATCGCGGATGGGATAGGCCAGACGCGCAGCAATCGAAATCAACTCCTGCGCCTTGGCATCGTACACCAGAGGGCCTTTGGTGATGGGGCAGGCAAGAATTTCAAGCAATCGTTTGTCCATACGGCAACGCCTCCAGTTTGGAAAAAATAAATTCAGCAAAACCTTCATCGATGATGGCATCCACCGGCACACACCAATGATTGTGCCAGCCGTGTTGCCGCGCCAGTGGAGCGCATTTTACGGCATCCTTGGCGGTCATCAGCAGCGGGCGCGCAGTGAAACGGCGCAAATCGTGCTCACTGAATGCGTGATGATCCGCAAAAGCGTATTCGTCAATCGCCAAGCCTTTGGCGCGCAGCATGGCAAAAAAGCGTTGCGGCTGACCAATACCGGCCAAGGCGTCGCATGGTTGCTCGGCAAAACGCGTTAAAGGTTGGCGTGAGCCGTCAAACAGATTTACAGCATCCACAGCTTCGAACCGCATCGCCCAGCACTGATGTGCCACATCGTCCTTGCCCTGATGCACTACCTGCGCATCCACTTCTTCCAGGCGCACGATCGGTTCACGCAAGGGACCTGCGGGCAGGCAGCGCCCATTGCCAAGGCCATACGCGGCATCCACTACAGCAATTTCCAAATCCCGCGCCAGTTGCAGGTGTTGCAGGCCATCATCAAGCAGCAGCACATTGCAACCGAGGCGCAAGGCAAGCTCCCCGGCAAGTGCTCGCTGGGGATGCACCACCACCTCGATCTCAGGCAAGGCGAGCTTGAGCATCAGCGGCTCATCGCCCACTGCCTCCGCGCGGCTATCGATGCTTACGCACCGCGCTGCACCTTGAACTTTTGCCCCATAGCCACGACTGAGCACCGCAGGGCGCAGACCTCGATCAAGCAGCTGCTTGGCAAGCCACAGCGTCAGTGGCGTTTTCCCCGTGCCACCCACGGTGACATTGCCAATGGCAATCACTGGCACGGGCAAGCGTATCGATTCTTTTCGACCTGAGCGATACGCTAGCACGCGCCGACGCGCCAATGCACACCACAACGCTCCGAGCGGAGCGAGCAAACGCGCACGCCAGTCATCCCTGCTTTGCCAAAACCGAGGCGCTTTCATGCGGCATACTGCAAGTGATACAGCCGCGCGTATGAGCCGCCACGCGCGAGCAATTCCTCGTGTCGCCCTTGTTCAACGATACGCCCCTCATCGAGCACCACGATGAGATCGGCCTGCACGATGGTGGACAAACGATGCGCTACGACAAAAGTGGTGCAACGGTGTAGCAGTCGCTCCAGCGCAGTCTGAATCAAGCGTTCGGAGACGCTGTCCAGCGCCGAGGTTGCTTCGTCAAGCAACAAAATCGGCGATTGGCGCAGCAAAGCACGCGCAATCGCAATGCGCTGACGCTGCCCACCCGAAAGCAGCACCCCGCGCTCACCCACACGTGTGTCCAGCCCATGTGGTAGGCGTTCGATGAATTCCCAAGCCTGCGCTTGTCTTGCTGCCTGTTCGATCTCATCCCGGGATGCGCCCTGCATCGCGCCATAAGCAATGTTGTTGGCCACACTGTCATCAAAAAGGGTCACGTCCTGCCCTACCCAGGCGAATTGCGCACGCAGATGCGTCAGCTCCAGACTTTGTATGTCCACGCCATCAAGCAAAATCGCGCCCTGCTGCGGTTCGTAAAAACGGGTCATAAGATTGAGCAGGGTGCTCTTGCCACTGCCGGATTGGCCGACGATGGCCACGGTACTGCCCTCAGGAATATCCAGGGTGATGTCATGCAGTGCACCACGTGATTGTTCTGCTGCATAGCTGAACGAAACATCGACAAACTGCACGCGCCGCCCCTGCTGTTGCGGCGTGGGAAGCTGACCAGAAGCCGTATTGCGTTCCTCGATTTCATCCAAGGTGGCGAACATTTGCTCACTCGCCGCGATACCCTTTTGCAGGGTAGCGTTGAGGTTGGTCAGGCGTTTGATCGGCGCGAGAATCATCGCCAGCGCGGTGAGAAATGAAATAAACGTCCCCACGCTCAGTTCATTCAAGCGTTCAACATCGGTGGCAAAGGCAATCACCGCCGCCACGGAGAGGGCCACAAGCAGTTGCACCAGCGGTGTGGAGGTTGCGCTGATCGCCTCCATTTTCATCACCGCGCGGCGATTGCGCTCATTCACGTCGGCAAAACGTTGCTGCTCGTAGGCTTCACCGCCATACAACTTGACCAGTTTGTGCCCCCCCACCACTTCATCGGCCACTTGCGCCAATTCGCCCACCGAGGTCTGTATGCGACGGCTGTAACGGCGAAAATGGCGACTAATCAGTGCCACCAGGCCACCGACAATCGGCGCGAGCACCAGGATGAACAGTGCCAGCTTGGGCGAGAGGTAAAACATCCATAACAGCAAACCGATCACCGACAGACTGTCGCGAACCATCACCGTCAAGGCTTCAGTAGCGGCCGAGGCCACCTGTTCCACCGTGTATGTCAGGCGTGCCAACAGATCACCCGACTGGGCATGATCGAAAAAACGACTGGGCAGGCGCAGGTATTTTTCAAACACCTGCTGTCGAATGCGGCTGATGACTTGGCGCGCCACCCAGGTCATGCCGTATTTGGCAGCGAACTCACCCACGCCGCGCACAAGAAAAATGCCGATGATCGCCCAAGGTATCCATGCGCTCACCGCGGCATCACGTTGCACAAAACTGCCATCCAGCAGCGGTTTGATCAGTGCGGCAAAAGCGACATCGGTGAGAGATGCAGCGATCATGCCCAGCACCGCGAGGGCAAAGACCGCACGATGCGGCCGCACATAGCCCAGAAGGCGGCGATACGTGTGCAAGCCGGCGGGCTCAGTCATCAGGGACGCGCTGCGCCGGGTGTTTCTGTGGCCAGGCCGATGTGCTGGAGCCCAGCGCTGCGCGCCGCATCCAGCGCATGAATTACCGCCTGGTGCTGAGTTTTAGCGTCGGCACGAATCTGGATCACCGTTTCCTCACTGCGCCCGGGCAACTCACGCAAACGCACCACCAGCTGATCACCCGCCAATGCTTCGCCATTGAGCGCGTACTGTCCCTGAGCATCGATTTCGATCACCCAGTCTTTGCTCGGGTCGGCGGTTTCGCCCTGCTCCGCCTTGGGCAGCTCGACCTTGAGGCGCTGCGCTTGCGTGAAGCTGGCAGTGAGCATGAAAAAGATCAACAGCAAAAACACCACATCGATCAGCGGCGTCATGTCCAAGCCGACCTCATCGCGTCGCGACGTGCCTTTGAAGTTCATGCTCAGACCTTTTTGTTGATCGCTTCGCGGGTGTACAACGCATCCAGCAAACGCATCGCTTCACGCTCCATGTCAATCACCAAACGATCGACCTGCGCACGCAGGGCGCGATAAGCCACCAGTGAAGGCAGCGCAACGATCAAGCCTGCTGCGGTGGTAATCAACGCTGTTGAAATACCGCCGGCCAGCTCATTGGGTTTGGCAATGCCGGTGGTAGTGAGCACATCAAAGGTTTGAATCATGCCCACCACCGTGCCGAGCAAGCCCAGCAGCGGGCTAATCATGGCAATCGTGCCCAGTGTGGGCAGGCAACATTCCAGATCATGTGCCACATGCCGTCCAGCATCTTCGATGCGCGCCTTCATTTCCTCGCGACTAATGATGAAGGGCGCAAGCCCCGCAGCCAGCACTCGCCCCAGTGGCGAACGCGCAGCGATACCACGCAAATGATCCATGCTCAGTTCACGGCCTTGCACCAGCCGCTCAAGCTCCTCGACCACACCCGCAGGCATGACTCTGGAGCGCCGCAGGCTCCAGCTACGCTCAAGAACAATGCCTAATGCCAGCACCGATGCCAGTACGATCGGCGCCATCCACCAGCCACCGAGAAGAATCAAATCAAGCATGGCTCAGCCTCATGATGAGTTCAGTCTTGAACGCCGCGGCGCGCACGCACCGCCGCAGCGAGCGTTTGCACCATGGCAGCACCATCTTCAAACGCCACACAGGCATCGGTGATGCTCTGACCGTAGGTCAGGCTGGCTACATCCTGCACATCCTGCCGCCCGCCGAGCAGGTGACTTTCAATCATCGCCCCGACGATGGCACGCTGCCCGTTGGCAACTTGCTCGGCCACATCCTTGGCCACCTCGATTTGCAGCATATGCTGCTTGCGACTGTTGGCGTGCGAAAAGTCGATCATCAAACGCTTGGGTAAATGTGCTTTTTCCAGCGCTTCAACCGCTTGCGCGACATGCTTGGCATCATAGTTAGGCTCGCGTCCGCCACGCAGAATGATATGACAATCCTCATTGCCCTTGGTGGAGAAAATCGCCGAATGACCTTCTTTGGTCACCGACAAAAAGTGATGCGGACGCTCGGCGGCGCGAATGGCGTCGATCGCCACCTGCAGGCCCCCATCGGTGCCGTTTTTGAAGCCGACCGGACAAGACAACCCCGAGGCCAGCTCACGATGCACCTGGCTTTCCGTGGTGCGCGCGCCAATCGCCCCCCAGCTGATCAAGTCTGAGACATATTGCGGGCTGATCAAATCTAGATACTCGGTCGCCGCAGGCACCCCCATGTCCGCCAGATCCGCCAGCAAGTGACGCGCCAGCAACAAGCCCTCATTGATGCGATAACTACCATCAAGATTGGGGTCATTGATCAACCCTTTCCAGCCCACCGTGGTACGCGGCTTTTCAAAATACACACGCATGACCACTAAAACGTCCTGCGCCACATCGGCAGCCAATGCCTTCAAACGCGTGGCGTATTCGCGCGCCGCTTTGACATCGTGAATCGAGCACGGCCCCATGACCACCAGCAGGCGATCATCCTCGCCACTGAGAATGCGGTGAATGGCCTGACGCGCATGAAATACGGTCTCTGCGCCGCGCTCGGTTAACGGGTGGATACGGCGAACCTCGACAGGCGGCGTGACTTCCTGAATGCCCGTGATGCGTAAATCGTCGGTGGATTGCATGTTGAGTTTGGCTAACGAACAAAATTAAATAGTTGCGCATTCTAGCAGCAGCGGGCGCAAAACGTCTGCGCAGACAAGGCCACCTTGCTGATGAATATGCGGTGCAACCATTTTGTTTCGCACTACACTCGAACTCAGGTCACTGCGGTGGGAGGTTTGCATGCTTACACGTCCACAGCGGATTCTGGCTACCACCGATTTATCGGCGCCCTCGCGGCATGCGGTCGAACGTGCTGCGCAACTGGCGTTTTCTCATCATTCTGCGCTTGAGATTGCGCATATATTGCCAACGCAAAAGCTCAGTGCGTGGCATTTGCGAGATACGCAGATTGAGGAAAGTCTGCGTCAGCAGAGTTGGCAGGAGTTGCATGCTTTGGCCGGTCAGGTGCAGGAAAAATATGACCTGCAACCCACTCTGCGGTTATTGGAAGGCTCGGTACTGGAGCAGATTCAGCACTATGCCGAATCGGCACCTTGCGACTTGCTCGTACTAGGCGCGCGTGGACAAGGTTTTTTGCGCCATATTCTGTTGGGCAGCACGGCCGAGCGTCTTTTGCGCATCGTACACAAGCCCATGCTGGTGGTACGGCAAATGCCACATGAAGCCTACCGCCACATCCTCGTTGCGGTGGATTTTTCACCCGTCAGTGCACACTCGCTTGATTTGGCGTTACAACTAGCACCCGATGCTCGCATTACTGTGCTAAACGCTTACGACATGCCGTTTGAAGATCGGCTGGAGCGAGCCATCCACGATGCAGCCTTGAAAATGACCTTGCGTCAGCAGGCATTGCAATGGGCGCGTGCACAGATGAGCGATTTGCTCCAACAATCCAGCATCAATGCTCATGGCAAAATCGACACGCTGGTGCTCACCGGCCACCCTCCCAGTCGCATTCTCGAAGCCGTCGAAGAGCGTGATGTGGATCTGGTCATCATCGGCAAGCAAGGGCAGGATGCGCTGCGTGATTTTCTGCTCGGCAGCGTCAGTAAGCACGTACTCACCCAAGCATCGTGCGATGTTTTGGTAAACACAGCGTGAGATTTCGAGGATCAATGCATGCAGCATGATGATTCACCCAAACATGACCCTTTGGTTCTGTTTCTCAACCGCGTCATCGCTCAAGTGGCGCGTGTTTTGGCGGTGATCATGGTGCTGGTCATCACCTGGGGCGTGGCTGACGTGGTGCATGTGCTCTATCAACGCCTGATGGCGCCACCGTTCATGCTGCTGGAAATCAAAGACATCCTCGCAACCTTCGGCGCCTTCATGGCGGTGCTGATTGCAGTGGAGATCTACCACAACATCATTCTTTATGCCGAAGACAACCACAACCGGCACCTGGCGGTTGAAATCGTGCTCGGAACAGCACTGATGGCCATTTCACGCAAGGTCATCGTGCTTGATTTCAACGATGTCAGCGCGCCGCATATCTATGCCACCGCAGCGGTGACCTTAGCTCTGGCCATCGCCTATTACCTGATTGTGGTGCGCGTGCGGCATGAAGCGCGCGCCCATGCCGAAAACAAATGATCTGACTTCATGCTAAGGTTCGATCCATTCCTCATCTGAACCTCTTTGCACACATGAGTCTCGCACTGGTCGCGCTCCTCCCGTTTTTTGCTGCTCCACTGGCGGCGTGGGTGGCAGGCCATGGCCGTACCCGCGCGGCGTGGTTGGCCGGGGCACTGGTGGTTGTGGCGCTGAGCATCTTGCTGTCTGATGTGCTGCGCGTGTTTGCCGGCGAAACCATCATCCAGCGCTGGGCATGGATACCGTCCATTGGCCTGAGCTTTGCCTTCCGCCTGGATGGCTTGGCCATGTTGTTTGCCATGCTCATTCTCGGCATTGGCCTGCTGATTGTCATTTACGCACGCTATTACCTCTCCGCGCGCGATTCAATGGGGCGTTTTTACGCCTATCTACTGTTGTTCATGGGTTCGATGCTCGGCGTGGTGCTCTCGGAAAACCTGCTGCAAATGCTGGTGTTCTGGGAACTGACCTCACTCTCCTCGTTTTTGCTCATCAGCTATTGGCAACACCGTAAGGAAGCACGTCAGGGTGCGCGCATGGCGCTGGCGATTACAGGTGGAGGCGGATTGGCGCTGCTCGCAGGCATTTTGCTCTTGGGCCACATCACCGGTAGCTATGAGCTCAGTGAGGTGCTCAAGCAGGGTGATCTCATTCGCCAACATGATCTTTACTTGCCCACGCTGATCCTCATTTTGCTCGGCGTATTCACCAAGTCGGCGCAATTTCCTTTTCATTTCTGGCTGCCGCATGCCATGGCTGCGCCCACGCCGGTGTCGGCTTACCTGCACTCCGCCACCATGGTCAAGGCCGGGGTATTTCTCCTCGCTCGCCTGTTTCCCGCGCTTTCCGGTACGCTGGATTGGAACGTTTTGGTCGGTGGCGCAGGGCTGATTACCTTACTGATTGGCGCTTATACCGCGTTGTTCAAACACGATTTGAAGGGGCTTTTGGCCTACTCGACGATTTCGCATCTGGGCTTGATTACCCTGCTGTTTGGTTTTGGCACGCCGCTTGCCGCGGTTGCGGGGGTGTTTCACATCATCAATCATGCCACGTTCAAGGCTTCGTTGTTCATGGTCGCGGGCATCATCGACCACGAAACTGGCACGCGCGACATGCGCCGCATCAATGGCTTGCTCAAATACATGCCGCATACTGCCGTACTGGCGATGATTGCCGCAGCGGCGATGGCTGGAGTGCCGCTGCTCAACGGTTTTTTGAGCAAGGAGATGTTTTTTGGTGAAGCCTGGCAATTTGGTGAACACATGTCAGTGCACTGGTTGGTGCCCATGCTGGTCACGTTTGCCGGTATGTTCTCTGTGGCCTATTCGCTACGTTTCATCCATGACGTTTTTTTCAACGGTGAGCCGATCGATTTGCCGAAAACACCGCATGAGCCGCCGCGCTTCATGAAAATCCCGGTGGATATTCTGGTCGTGCTCTGTCTTGCCGTCGGCATCTTTCCCGCCCTCACAGTAGCACCGCTGTTGATGGTCGCATCCAGCGGTGTACTGCAGGCAGTGCCCCCGCATGTGGATCTGGCGATCTGGCATGGCATCAATCCGCCACTGATCATGTCGTTGATTGCCATGACGCTGGGGGTGACGCTGTATTTCCTTCGTAAGCCGCTGTTTGCCTGGCATGCACGCACGCTGGAGCAGATCGATGCGCGTGTGCCGTTCAATGCCAGCATGCGCTTGCTGCACAGCGTAAGCGAACAGCTCACTCGCGCTCTGGATCGTGGACAACTGCAAGCCATCGTCGTATGGATACTTTTGGCTGCCTTGCTGCTTGGGGGTGCAGGTTTCTGGCGGTACAACGGCGCATTATTGGGCACCAGCGCATTGAACGCGCCGGCGCTGGATGGGGTCACACTTGTGGCGGCGTTGATTTTGATGATTGCCAGCGTCCTGACCGTGATCTGGCACCGCCAGCGCCTAGTAGCTTTAATCGTCATGGGGGTGGTGGGTCTGATCGTCTCGCTGGCGTTTGTCAAATTCTCCGCTCCAGATCTGGCATTGACGCAGATTTCGGTGGAAGTGGTCACCATCGTGTTGCTGCTTCTGGCGCTGTATTTTCTGCCCGCCTCTTCACCGGAGGAATCAAGCACTGGCCAAAAGAGCGGGCATGCGCTGCTCGCTGTACTTGCAGGCTTGGGCGCCACCCTGCTGTCGCTGGCGGTGATGAGCCGTCCATATGACAGCATCGCCGAATTCTTTATCGACAACGCCCTTCCCGGCGGGGGCGGCACCAATGTGGTCAACGTGATTCTGGTGGACTTTCGAGGTTTTGATACATTGGGCGAGATAACCGTGCTTGCTTTAGCGGGCTTGGGCATCGTCGCGCTTTTGCAGGGACTGCATGTGCTCGCCCCTAAACACGACCCTTTCGGGCGGGCATGGAGTCGCGACATCCATCCACCGATCATGGCAACGCTCACCCGCTTGCTGCTGCCCTTGATGCTGCTGGTAGCAATATTCATTTTCCTGCGCGGCCACAATCTGCCGGGGGGCGGCTTCATTGCCGGGCTGATCACCGCCATTGCGCTGATTGTGCAGTACATGGCCAATGGCCTGAGCTGGACGAGCGCGCGTCTGCCGTTCGCCAAAGCACATCTTGTGGCCGCCGGTCTCGGCATTGCCACGCTGACCGGGCTTGTGGCCATGCTGCTCGGCTACCCCTTCCTGACTTCGACGTACACCCACGTGCATTGGCCTGTGGTCGGTGAGTTTGAAATCGCCAGCGCCATGGCATTTGATCTAGGCGTTTTCTTGGTGGTGGTCGGTTCCACGCTGATGATGCTGGTCAGCCTCGGTAAACTCAGTCGCGCCGAGGACAAAACATGAGTTGGCTGGTCGCCCTGTCCATCGGCGTACTCACCGCCTGCGGGGTGTATTTGACCTTGCGTGCGCGCACCTTCCCGGTGGTACTTGGGCTGACGCTGTTGTCTTACGCCGTCAACCTGTTTCTTTTCGTCATGGGGCGGCTGGTAATTGGTCAACCGGCGGTCTTCGACCCAGCCGCTGCGGGGTATGCCGACCCGCTGCCGCAAGCCTTGGTATTGACGGCCATCGTGATTGCCTTCGGCATGACGGCTTTTGTCATTGTGCTGGCACTCAAAGCGCAAGCCGAGATGGGGAACGACCACGTGGACGGCACCCACCGCGTGCGCAAGGAGCAGGACGAATGAGTCAATGGGTCATTGCGCCGCTGCTGTTGCCACTTTTAAGCGGCGTGCTGCTGTTGTTTTTCAGCGGCGAGCGCAGTCTGCAACGCCAGCGCATCGCCAGCCTGATCAGCATGGGGCTCATGGTTTTGCTTGCCCTCGGCCTGCTTATGAGCAGCAATGATGGCATCCACCGGGTGTATGCCCTGGGCAACTGGATTGCGCCTTTTGGCATTGTCTTGGTGCTCGATCGACTGGCGGCGCTGATGTTGCTTTTGACCGACCTGCTGGCCTTGGCAGCCCTGCTCTACGCCGTACTGCACGACGAAGACACGCGCGGTGCCTATTTTCACCCGCTGTTCATGCTGCAACTGTTTGGCTTGCACGGTGCATTTCTCACCGGTGATGTGTTCAACCTGTTCGTGTTCTTCGAGGTGCTTCTGCTCGCCTCGTATGCCTTGCTGCTGCATGGCGGCGGGCGACTGCGTACCAAGGCTGGTTTGCATTTCGTCGTCATCAACCTAGTCGGCTCCACCCTCTTCTTGTTTGCCGTGGGTGCGCTGTATGGGGTGCTTGGCACGCTCAACCTTGCCGACATGGCTGCGCGTATTGCTCATGCCCCAACCGAAGATCACGCGGTGATCGCCGGTGCCGGACTGTTGCTCTTTGCCGTGTTTGCCCTTAAAGCGGCCTTGTTTCCGTTTTACCTCTGGCTACCTGCCGCTTACGCACACACCAGCGCGGCCGTGGCGGCGTTGTTCGCCATCATGACCAAGGTCGGGCTTTACGCCATGCTGCGCGTGCATGGCACGCTGTTTGGCGGTGAGGCCGGCGAGCTTGCCAGTCTGGTGCAACCCTGGCTGATGGGGCTTGGATGGGTCACGCTGGGGCTTGCCGCCTTTGGGGTGATGGCTGCGCGATTCTTGCGCGAACAGGCTGCGTATCTTGTGCTCGCCTCGGTGGGCATGATCGCGCTTGGGCTGAGTCTGCCCGGAAGCCAGGCGCTCTCCGCCACGCTGTATTACCTCATGCACTCCACCCTGCTTGCCGGCGGGTTCTTCTTGCTGGCCGATCTGATTCGTCAGCAGCGTGATGCCACGGAAGATCGTTTTGAGGAAGGGCACATCGCATCAAACCTTGTGCTGCTTGGTAGCCTGTACTTCGTCTTTGCCATCGCCCTGGCCGGTATGCCGCCGCTCTCCGGCTTTTTTGGCAAGCTGATGATTCTCTCTGCCGGTATGAAGACAGCCAACATGCCTGTACATCTTGCCGTGGTGCTGGTGGCAAGCTTCATCATCATCGTCGCCCTGGCCAAAACGGGGAGCCTGCTGTTTTATCGCCAAGCATCGCTGACGCCGACCCACGATCACGCGACAGCGCCGCGTCCGCCATCCCCGCCCTCCTTGGGGACACTTGCCATTGTGATCGCACTGCTCGCAGCTTCTCCGCTGGTGGTGCTGTTTGCCCACCCGCTGAACACTTGGCTGGAACAGACGGCTGTACAAACCCTGGATCACCGTGCCTACATGGATGCCGTGTTTCAGCTCAAAGCCATTGGAACGCGGCCATGAAACGCTTGCTGCCCCATCCTCTCCTTTCATTCACCCTGCTTTTGCTCTGGCTTCTGCTCAACAATAGCTTCTCTGCCGGGCACATCGTGCTTGGCAGCCTGCTTGCCCTCGCGTTGCCGCTTTTGACGCATGCCTTTTGGCCAGAGGCGGTGCGTGTGCGTAACCCGATGACACTGCTGCACTTCGCACTGCGCGTTTTGGGCGACATTCTGCTGGCCAATGTGATTGTCGCGCGGCGTATTCTCGGCGCGCCGCACAAGCTGCAACCGGGCTTTATGCGCGTGCCGCTGGACATCCGTTCATCGCTTGGTATCAGTCTTTTGGCCAACACCATTTGCCTCACGCCCGGCACCGTATCCTGTGATCTCTCGGCCGATGGTCGCAGCCTGTTGGTGCATGCACTGCATGTTGAAGATATCGTGGCGGAAATCAGGCAAATCAAAGCGCGTTATGAACAGCCTTTGCAAGAGGTGTTTGACTGATGGATATTCTCAGCGCGTCGATTCATGCCAGCATCGGCATGGTGGCTTTGGCTTTTATCTTCAGCTTCGTCCGCCTGCTGCGTGGTCCGGATATCCCGGATCGCATCCTGGCGCTGGATACGATGTACATCAACGCCATTGCCTTACTGATCCTGTTTGGCTTGAGCGCACAAAGCGCGCTGTACTTTGAAGCCGCGTTATTGATTGCACTGATGGGCTTTGTCGGTACGGTGGCGCTGAGTAAGTATCTTTTACGCGGCGATATCATGGAATAAACAACATGCTCGACATCGTCCTCGCCCTACTCATCCTCGCCGGCGGCTTTTTCACCTTGGTCGGCTCACTTGGTTTGTTGCGCTTGCCTGATTTTTACATGCGTCTGCACGGCCCGACCAAGGCCACCACGCTCGGCGTGGGCGCGATTCTCGTCGCATCCGCGGTTTATTTCAGCCACCGGGGTGAGGTGAGCCTGCACGAAGTACTGGTCACCTTATTTTTATTCATCACCGCCCCAGTGAGTGCGCACCTCATGGCCAAGGCCGCGCTGCATCTACGCGTGCGCCAGGAAGCGCGTACCCATCAAGCAGACGATGCCTGAGGGCGCAGCAACGATCCCATCACCATCCCCATGCCTGCGGCCAAAAAGCCCCAGAAATGTGGCGCAACCTCGGCTTCCGGCGCGATGAACTCCAGTGGAATCCACACCAACACACCCAGGCCGATGGCAAGATACGCCCCCAAGCTGCTGGCACGCGACCAAAACAAGCCGGCAACCAGCGGCACGAAGGCCACCACCAGCGTGACTTTGTACGCCGCCTCCACCATGGCATGAATGCCGGTTTCTTTTTCGAGTGACCACAGGGTGTAAAGCACCACCAGCACGGTGAATACGCTGATCACCCCGCGAATCAACCATAGCATCTGCCGATCGCTGGGATTCTTAATCAACCAACCCTTGAAGATGTTCTCGGCAAGCGTCACCGAAGGTGCAAGCAAGGTGCCCGACGCGGTACTCATGATCACCGCCAGCAGCGCACCATAGAAAATCACCTGCGCGTAAAACGGCATATGCCCTTTGATCAACTCCGGCAGAATGCTATCTGCCTGTCCCGGTAGAAGACGCGCCACCAGCTGCGGGTCGATGAGTTGCGCCGAATACGTCAGAAACAACGGCACTACGGCGAAAGCCAAGTACAACACTCCGCCCAGAATCGTGCCCCACACCGCAACATGGGCGCTTTTCGCCGCGTTGGCGCGCTGGAATACGTCTTGCTGCGGAATCGAGCCAAACGCCAAAGTCAAGAATGCCGACAGAAAGCCGAGCATGGCCACGGCATTCATGTCCGGCCAGAAATTGAACTTGTCATGCTCCATAGCATGTTCAATCACTGGTAGCACACCGCCAGTCTGCGTGCTGGCAAGAAAGGCGATGAAACACAGGCCAAGGACAATCACCACCATCTGAAACGCCGTGGTCAACGCCACGGACCACATGCCGCCCACGACAGTGTAGAAAAATACCACCCCGGCACCGATGAGAATTCCTTGCGCCTGCGAGATCGCACCTTCAGAAAGCACATTAAATACCACGCCCAAGGCCATGACCTGCGCAGAAACCCAACCAAGGTAAGACAGTGCAATCGCCAGCGCAGCGATCACCTCCACCTTGCGCCCGAAACGCTGACGGTAAAAATCGCCAATCGTCATCAGATTCATGGCATACAGCTTGCGGGCAAAAAAGATGCCGAAAAAAATCAGGCAAAACGCCGCACCAAACGGATCAGAAATCAACGCGCCTAGATCTTTTTCTAGAAACGTCGCCGGCGTCCCCAGCACTGCCTCGGCGCCAAACCATGTGGCAAACACCATGGCAATCACGATCCAAAGCGGCAAACTGCGCCCTGCGGTGACGAAATCGCCGGCGCTGTGCACATGCCGCGCGGCGAAAAGGCCAATCAGTATCGACAAGGCAAGGTAGGCAAAGACAAACGCAGCCAGCACGGCGCAGCTCCTGATGGGTTTGATTTGCATCCAAGCATAAAAAAAGCCACCGCATGATGCGATGGCTTTTTCGTGTTTGGCGGAAGCGGTGAGATTCGAACTCACGGAAGGGTCACCCCTTCGACGGTTTTCAAGACCGTTGCATTAAACCGCTCTGCCACGCTTCCAAGGCCGCGCATATTCGATTCATGATAAAAAAATGTCAAGCATAAAATGCGCCGTAGCAGGATTCATGAGTAGAATCCTGCGTCATGCAAGACGAACAACTTCTACGCTACAGCCGGCAAATCCTTCTGCCGCAAATCGACTACGCCGGGCAGGACAGACTGCTGCACAGCCATGCGCTGATCATCGGCCTCGGCGGTCTGGGTTCTGCGGCAAGCATCTACCTGGCCGCGGCCGGTGTGGGTCATTTGACCATGGTGGATTTCGACCGTGTGGATCTGTCCAATCTGCAACGCCAGATCGTCCACCGCACGGCTGACGTGGGGCGCGCCAAGGTCGAGTCTGCACGAGACAACCTGCTCGCCCTCAACCCTGACATCAGCATCACCACGCTGCAAGCCACCCTGGATGACGATGAACTGCATCAGCTTGCGGCAAGCGCCGACATCATGCTCGACTGCACCGACAATTTTGCCGCGCGCCACGCCATCAACCGCGCAAGCCAAGCCACCGGCACGCCCTTGGTTTCTGCCGCTGCCATCCGCTTTGAAGGGCAGCTTGCCGTCTTCGACCCGCGCGATGCCGCAAGTCCCTGTTACCACTGCCTCTACCCCGAAACCGCCGAAACCGAGGCCGAAACCTGTACGCAAAACGGCATCCTCGCGCCCGTCGTCGGTAGCCTGGGCACACTGCAAGCACTGGAGGCGATCAAGGTACTGCTCAACCTGGGTAACCCACTACGCGGCCGCCTGCTGCTATTCGATGCCTTAAGTTTTGATATGCGCATCCTCAAACTCAAGCGCGATCCCCATTGCGCGGTATGCGCCGCACGCAAGGAGGCTTAATGGATCTCTCCGCCCATACGCCGATGATGCGCCAGTACCTCACGCTCAAAGCGGAGTTTCCCACCACGCTACTGTTTTATCGCATGGGGGATTTTTACGAGCTGTTTTATGACGATGCGCGCAAAGCGGCCGCGCTGCTTGATCTGACCCTGACCCATCGCGGCCAGTCGGCTGGCGAGCCGATTCCCATGGCCGGTGTGCCCTACCATGCGGCTGAAGGTTATCTGGCGCGGCTGGTGAAAATGGGCGAGTCGGTGGCCATCTGCGAACAGATCGGTGATCCGGCAACGAGCAAAGGCCCGGTCGAGCGCAAGGTGGTACGCATCATCACCCCCGGCACGCTCACCGACGAGGCGCTACTGGATGACAAGCGCGACAACCTGCTCGCCGCCATCCTTAACGACAAACAGGGCTGGGGGCTGGCTTGGGTGGAACTGGCCAGCGGTCGCTTTCGCGCCATGGAACTACCCGACGAAGCCGCCCTGCTCGCCGAACTGGCGCGCCTCAGCCCCGCCGAGCTACTGCACCCGGAAAGCCTGATGCTGCCCGCGGAGCTGCGTGAGCTGCGCGGCTTGCGCCCGCGTGCCGACTGGCACTTTGCCGCGGAAAGCGCGGAGCGCAATCTTTGCGCGCAGTTTGGCGTGCATGACTTGAGCGGTTTTGGTTTACGCGGACACACACGCGCCATCGCCGCCAGCGGTGCGCTGCTGCTGTATCTCAAAGACACGCAGCGCGCTGCCCTGCCACATCTTGCCGGCATCGGGCTGGAGCGTCACGACGAAGGGCTGATGCTCGATGCCGTGGCGCGGCGCAATCTGGAGCTGGAAGCCTCCAGCATGGGCGAGCGCAAACACAGCCTGCTCGGTGTGCTCGATCGCACGGTCACCGCCTTGGGCGCGCGCGCGCTGCGCCGCTGGTTGAACCGCCCGCTGCGCGATCAAACCACCCTGTTCGCCCGCCAGGAAGCCATCGCTGCCCTAATCGAACATAACGCGGCAGCAAATCTGCACGATCTTTTGCGCGAAACCGCCGATGTCGAGCGCATTCTTGCGCGCATTGCGCTCAAGAGCGCCCGGCCGCGCGATCTGGCTGCGCTGCGTCACACCCTCGCCCA
>CAYOCG010000013.1:0-45805 GCA_964402435.1 uncultured Halothiobacillus sp.
CGCGTCAATCCTCACACAATGTGACGCTTGCCTGCGCATCCGCGTTGAGATGAATATCCAGCTCGACGTACTCGGGCAATTCGGACAGTGGCGTTGGATCATCGGTGCAGGCGCAGCCGGTGATCAGCGAGCAATAATTCACCCCAAGGCGCAGGTGGTAAGCATCACCTTGCTGATGGGCGTGTAAAACTCGCGCGCCTACATCATCCAACAGGGCGATATTGCCCCTTTGCAGGCCACGTTGCAGCAGCCGCGCCAAAACATTGTTTGCTGCAAGTTCGCTTAGCGCGGTGTTGGCTAGCGATTCATCCGACCACGCGGCCAAGGTTTGCGGCAAGGCAATCATGTGGCGTAATACGTTGGCGCATTGCCTTCCCGCCATTTGATATTGCAGCCAAGACTGGGCTTTTGCGCTTCACTGGGACGTTCGCCGCGCAGCACTGCATCGATAGCGGCACGCAAATCCGCACCGCTGGGTTCCACGCCATTGCCCGGGCGTGCATCATCAAATTGACCACGGTAGACAAGTTTGTGCTCGGCATCAAACAGGAAAAAATCCGGGGTGCAGGCGGCCTGATAGGCTTGAGCCACGTCCTGCGTTTCGTCGTACAGGTAGAGATACGGCACACCAAGTTCACGCATCAGGGCGGCCATTTTGTCCGGCGCATCGTCAGGATAGTTAGCCACATCGTTGGCGTTGATCACCACGCATGCCAGACCGTGAGGACGGTATTCACGCACCAAGGCGACAAAGGCATCGTGAATGAGTTTGACGAACGGGCAGTGGTTGCAGGAAAACACGACCAACAAAGGTTGGCCGGTAAATTGTGCCAGCGACACCGTGCGCCCGGTCAAAGGCTCAGGTAGGGAAAAGTCGGGGGCGGTGGTGCCCAGTGCCAGCATGGTGGAAGGGGTACGTGCCATGATGTGTTTCTCACTTGCCGATCAATTGTAGAAATTCCATGCGCGTGGCGCGATCTTCGCGAAAGCGCCCAAGCATCATCGAGGTGGTGGTCCAGGAGTTTTGCTTTTCCACCCCACGCATCATCATGCAGAAATGTTGCGCTTCGATCACCACACCGACACCTTTGGCACCGGTCGCGGTTTGCATGGCTTCGGCAATCTGCCGTGTCATGTTTTCCTGAATCTGCAAGCGGCGGGCAAACATTTCCACCACGCGCGCCACCTTGGACAGCCCAAGCACCTTGCCATTGGGCATGTAACCAACATGCACTTTGCCGACGATCGGCAAGATGTGATGCTCGCACAGCGAGTAAAGCTCGATGTCTTTGACGATCACCATCTCGTCGTTGTCCGAATCAAACAGCGCGCCGCCAATTACCTCGTCCAGGGTTTGCTGATAGCCATGCGTGAGAAACTGCATGGCTTTGGCCGCGCGCTTGGGTGTGTCGCGCAGACCATCACGCTGCACATCCTCACCGAGCAAACTCAAAATGGCTTTGTAGTGGTTTTCCATGACCAAGCTCCGCATTAGGATGTCGCCCAGTCTAACAAAGCCGCTCCATCTGACACCCATCCAAGATCAGGGAAATCCACACCATGCCTCATCCATGCATCGAACTCTTACTGCAGCGCCACTCCACCCCTGCCAAAATGCTTGCCGAACCCGCACCGCAAGGCGAAGCGCGTGACCTCATCCTGCGCGCCGCCCTCAGCGCACCGGATCATGCCGGGCTACGCCCGTGGCGGTTTCTGTTGGTAGAACATGAAGGTTTGCAACGCTTGGGCGAAGTGTTCGCCGAGAGCCTGCTGCGCCGCCAACCGAATGCAACTGCAGAACAAGTTGCACGCGAACGTGATAAGGCCACGCGCTCACCGCTCTTGCTCCTGCTGATCTTCAGCCCCAAAGACAACGCCAAAGTGCCCGAATGGGAGCAGATGATGTCGCTCGGCGCCGCTGCCAGCCACATGCAACTCATGGCCAATGCGCTCGGCTTTGGCAGCATCTGGCTTTCCGGTGAGCGCTGCATGGATGCTTGGCTGATGCAGCAGCTAGGCTTGGCAGCGCATGAGCGCCTGATGGGTTACCTTGCTCTGGGTACGCCAGGCGCACCCACCCCCAGCCGCGAGCGTGGCGACCCGTGGCAGTTCACTCAATACTGGCCGGACTGAATCTGCGTCAGCTTGGGCAAGGCGAGTGAACAACCCGCTGCGGCAAGCAGGAAAAGCGCGGAGGCGATGAGGCAGCCCTCCAGCCCCCACACGGTGTACGTCCAACCGGAGAACACCGTGCCCGCCAGCCGCCCCCCGGCATTGGCCATGTAGTAAAAACCCACCTTCATCGCCACCTTATCGCCTTCGGCATAGGCCAGGATGAGGAAGGAATGCACCGATGAATTGAGCGCAAACAACACACCAAACAGCGCCAGACCGACGATCATCACCCACTGCGGCGCAAATCCCGCACCCAGCGCCCATACCATGCCCAATGGCACGATGGCCAGAACCAACGCGCCAGATACCACCGCGTTACGCCCCGGAGGATGAACCGCACCGCGCCAAAGCCCTGGTGCAGCAGCCTGCACGATGCCATAAGCGATCACCCACAGTGCCATAAAGCCACCGACTTCGGCAAAGCCCCAGCCGAGCACGCTGTGCAAGTACACCGGCACACCAACCACAAACCACACATCCCGCGCACCAAACAGGAAGAACCGCGCCAGCGAGAGCCAATTGATCGCGGGATTGTTGGCAAAAATCTGCGTGAACTTGGGCTTACCCTTCACCACACCCAAGGCATTCGGCAAGGTAAGCGTGACAAGCAGACTCACGCTCAACAACACGATCATCGCCCATAACGCCCCCTGAAACCCCCAAACCGCCAAAAGGAAGCCACCGAGGAAAAAGCCCACGCCCTTGAGCGCATTTTTCGAACCGGTAAGAATGGCCACCCATTTGAACAATGCGCCCTCCCCGGCCACGAGTTTCACCGAGGATTTAGCACTCATTTTATTCAAATCCTTGGCAATACCAGAGAGTGCCTGCGCTGCCATAACATACGGCACAGTGAGCATCGCCGCCGGTGCGAGCAGCATCGCCAGAGACATCACCTGCAACACGGTACCCACCTGCATGGTGCGATTCACGCCGATGCGCGCCCCCAGCCAACCACCTACCGCGTTGGTGACGATGCCAAACACCTCATAGAACAAAAACAGCATGGCGATCTCGAACGCGCTGTAGCCGAGATTGTAGAAGTGCAGCAGCACCAACATGCGCAACGCACCATCGGTAAGGGTGAATGCCCAGTAGTTGCCGGTGACGATGGCGTAGTTGCGCAATTCAGTTTGCATTGCTTCAGCCTCAGAGCGAACGCGCCACCTTGGCGACGAGCTCCATCATACGGTTGGCATAGCCCCACTCATTGTCGTACCACGCCATCACTTTCACCTGCGTGCCGTTGATCACCAGCGTGGAAAGCGCATCGACGATGCTCGAACGTGGATCATCCTTGTAATCCATCGACACCAGCGGCAGCTCTTCATAGCCAAGAATGCCCTTGAGCTCACCTTCCGCCGCCTGTTTGAACAAGGCGTTGACCTCATCCACGTTGGTCTCGCGCTCGGCCTCAAACACAAAATCCGTCAGCGAAGCATTGGCCAGGGGCACACGCACCGCATGCCCGTTCAAGCGACCGTTGAGTTCAGGGAAAATCTCTCCAATCGCCTTGGCCGAGCCGGTGGTGGTCGGAATCAGCGACATGCTGCTGGCGCGGGCACGGCGCAAATCCCTATGCCCCTTATCCAAAATTGACTGCGTGTTGGTCAAATCATGCAGCGTGGTCATGGTGCCGTGTTTGATGCCAATGTTTTCATGCATCACTTTAACTAACGGTGCCAAGCAGTTGGTGGTACAAGATGCAGCCGTCACCAGATGATGCGTTGCTGCGTCATAACGATCATCATTCACGCCCATGACGATGTTCAACGCGCCCTTCACCGGCGCCGCCACGACAACCTTTTTCGCTCCGCGCGCAAAATGCGGCTGAATCTGCTCCACCGTGCGCAGCTTACCAGTGGCTTCCACCACGATATCCACGCCCAGACCCGCCCAATCGATCTTGGCCGGGTCTTTTTCCATACTGTAAGTGAGGCGCTTGCCATCGACGAGAATCGCCTCGGCCTCGCTGCTCACTTCATTGCCCCAGCGACCATGCACGGAGTCATACTTCAGAAGGTGTGCCAGTGAAGGCGCATCGGCACTGATTTCGTTGATATGCACGATCTCATAATCCTTGCCGCCCCATGCTGCACGCAGCCCCAGCCGTCCCATACGCCCAAATCCGTTGATGGCTACACGCACTGTCATGGCTATCCCCCTCGCATCATGATAAAAACATTCGATAAGCTAAATATACGATTTAGCAGATATAATGAGCCATGAATTTTTTATGACAGCGAGATCGCGCCATGCTCAAGACACTTTTCGTTTCCACTGCTGTGCTTGTTTCTGCAAACCTTTATGCCGCGGATGCACCGCTCAACGTGACCAAGGTGAACGATCATGTCTATGCCATCGTTGGGGAAATCGATGATCGCAGCTACGAGAACGATGGCCTGAATAACAACCAGGCCTTCATTCTCACCAAGGACGGTGTGATTCTTGTCGACTCTGGCGCGAGCAAAAAAGGCGCCGAGCGCATTGAAAAGGCGATTGCCAATGTCACCCAATTGCCAGTGAAGTGGGTGATCAACACCGGCAGTCAAGATCATCGCTGGCTGGGCAACGACTACTTCGCCAAGAAAGGCGCTGAAGTGATTGCTTACGATGTCACCATCGACACGCAAAAGAAAGTCGGCAACGCGCAAATCGAAACACTGAAAAAGACGCTCAAAGAGCGCATGGATGGCACCACCCCGGCCTATGCCACCCGTGTGCTCAAAGCCTCCCCCACCACGCTCAATTTGGGCGGTGAAACCTTGGAAATGCGTGTGACCGACGCCCACTTCCCCGGAGATAGCATGGTGTGGTTGCCCAAGGAGAAAATCGCCATCACCGGCGACCTGGTGTATGTCGATCGCATGCTCGGTGTGCATGACACCTCCAGCGTCAAAAAAGCCTGGGCGGCTTGGCAGGAGCTGGTCAAACTCAACCCAACCACAGTCATTCCAGGGCATGGGCAAGTGTGTGACATGGCCAAGGCGAAAAAAGACACCGGCGATTACTACGCCTTCCTCGTCAACGTCGTCGGTAAAGCCGCGCAGAACATGGAACCGATGGACGAGGTGATCAAAGCCAATGCTGATCGACCTGAGTTCAAGCATCTCAAGCATTACGACACTTGGCACAAAACCGTCATGAACCGCACGTACCTTCAGTTTGAAGGTCAATGAGTCATCCGACGGAGTTAGCGTATGTCCGTGCAATGTGAAGTCGCAGCGAAGCAAAGCGCTGGGCAGAGCATGAGTCTGTTTGAGCGTTACTTGAGCCTGTGGGTGGCGCTGTGCATTCTCGTGGGTATGGGGCTTGGCCACCTCTGGCCGAGTGGTTTTGCCGCCATCGGCGGCATGGAAATCGCCCACGTCAACCTGCCGGTTGCGGTTTTGATCTGGCTGATGATCATCCCCATGCTGCTGAAAATCGACTTTTCTGCACTGCATGAGGTGCGTCAAAATTGGCGTGGGATTGGCGTCACCCTGTTCATCAATTGGGCGGTCAAGCCATTCTCCATGGCGCTGTTTGCGGGCATATTCATCTACGGACTGTTCGCAAGCCTGCTCCCCGCCGAGCAACTCAATAGCTACTACGCCGGCTTGATTCTGCTTGCCGCCGCGCCATGCACCGCCATGGTGTTCGTTTGGAGTCGTTTAACCGGCGGTGAGCCGCACTTCACCCTCTCGCAGGTGGCGTTGAACGACGTGATCATGATCTTCGCTTTTGCCCCCATCGTTGGTTTGCTGCTCGGTGTGGCAGCCATCAGCGTGCCGTGGGCAACTCTGCTGCTCTCGGTGTTGTTGTACATCATCGTGCCGGTGGTGGTTGCGCAGATCTGGCGGCGGGCGTTGCTTGCCAAGGGCGGGCAAGCGGCGTTGGACGCCACGCTCAAAACGCTGCACCCGCTCTCTCTGCTCGCGCTGCTCGCCACCTTGGTGCTGCTGTTTGGCTTTCAGGGGGAGCAGATCATTCAACAGCCGCTGGTCATCGCTCTGCTGGCGGTGCCCATCCTGTTTCAGGTGTATTTCAACGCCGGCTTGGCGTATTGGCTGAGCCGTCGCTTCAACGTGGCGCATTGCGTTGCCGGCCCTGCGGCCTTGATTGGCGCGAGCAACTTCTTCGAACTGGCGGTGGCGGCGGCCATCAGCCTATTTGGGTTGCAATCCGGTGCCGCACTCGCCACCGTGGTCGGTGTATTGGTCGAAGTACCGGTGATGCTGTCCATCGTCGCCATCGTCAACCGCTCGCGTAATTGGTACGAAAAAGGACGCGCGTAGCTACGACTGAAAAAACCTATCGAAAAATTCGATAGGTTTGAGTGTTTTCAAGCCATTTAAACACTGTTTTTTCGATCAATTCGGCATCGTTTCAGCATAGCAGGGCGTCCAGCGCGTTATTTTTCGTTTGATAAAAGTCTTGTTGCCTTGTGTGTTGAGGTTTTATTTGCCGAAGAAAAAGGCACACGCTTAACCTTGGATCATGCAAAGCCAAGACGCGATCAAAACCCGTGACATTCGCCTGCGCGCCCCACATCCTGGGCTTGCCGATGAAGATCGCGCCTGGCTGCTCTCCTTGCAGGGCATTTTGACCGTCGAGTCTGCGGATCATCAGCGCGTTCGCATTCGTTATGACTTACATCACATCTGCTTGCGCGGCATTCTGCAACTTCTCGCCTGGCGTGGTATTCACCTCGATGCCAGTCTGTGGAGCAAAATCTCGCAGGCATTGATTGAATACAGTGAAGACGCGCAGCGCGAAAAGCTCAGCCTGCCGATTGGTACGCACGAGGCGTTGCGTGAACTGGCCGGATTGCGTGAGCAGCGTCAGTCGAAACATCACTTGCCGGACGATGACAAGCACACCGCCGCCGATCATGCGTGGAATCGGTATCTGTGACGATCACATCACCCGCGCTACGCTGGCTCGGGCGGAACCGCACTGATCCAATCCAGCTGCGTGTCGGCGAAAACCAAAAACTCTGGGTTGAGCAGTGAGTCTTTCGCGTTGTAAAGCATGCGTTGCCCCGAGGTGTCTTGCATATACGCACCAGCTTCTTCAACCACGCATTGCGCGGCAGCGGTATCCCACTCGGAGGTCAGTCCAAGGCGGGGGTAAATGTCCGCTACCCCTTCAGCGACTAAACAGGACTTGATGGCACTGCCCATGCGCTGGCAAGCATAGTCGCCCCACTGGTGCTGCATGGCATCCAGGTAGGATTGCATGCGCGCATTGGCGTGGGAACGGCTCAAGGCGACGCGCAGCGGACGCGGGGATGGCACGAGGGCGTGAATCGGTTGGGGCTGTTCCTCACCCGGTAACCACTTCCACGCGCCCGCACCGCGCATGGCGGCATAGGTCACCCCAAGTGCCGGGGCATGCACCACACCAAGCACCGCATCATGGCCATCGATCAGGGCAATATTCACACTGAACTCACCATTGCGCTTGATGAATTCGCGTGTGCCGTCCAAGGGGTCAACCAGCCAGTAATTTTTCCATGTCCGGCGGATGGCATAAGGGATATTGGCGCCCTCCTCGGAGAGCACCGGCCATGCAGGATTCAAGACACGTAAGCCTTGTTCGATCAACCGATGCGCCGCAAGATCCGCTTCGGTCACCGGTGTCTGGTCGTCTTTCGCGCTTATCGTGAATTCACCGCCATAAACGCGCATGATCTCCCGACCGGCATCAAGCGCAAGCTGGCGCACTTGAGCAAATAAATTGGCGTCAAGCTTCACGACATTTATCCTCGCCATCAGGCTGAGTGCAAAACACCTTGGCCATGAACATGGCCGCCAAGGTGCGCGCCTCAGAGCACTCCGGGTGAGCAATCAACTCATTTAAGCCTTCCAGCGGCCAGGGGATGATTTCAAGCGGCTCGGGCTCATCGCCCTGCAAAGGATCGGCATACAACTCACGCGCCAAAACCACGTGCGTGCGTTGACTGCTGTATCCCGGCGCGAGTGTCAATTCACCCAAAAGATCCAGCTTGCGTGCAGCAAAACCGGTTTCCTCACGTAGCTCACGCAGACCAGCCTCCAAAGGTGTTTCGCCCGCCTCCATGCCACCTTTGGGCAGCCCGAGTTCGTAGCGTTCCAGACCCACCGCGTATTCACGCACCAACAAGACCTCATCTGCAGCATTGAGCGCCACCAAAAGCACCGCGCCGTGCGGATTGCCCACCAGACGCTCATAATGCGCCTCCACGCCGTTGGCAAAGCGCAAATGCACCTCCTCGACGCGGAAAAGGCGTGTTTGCGCCAGGGCGCGCGTTGCGAGCACGGTGGGTATCTTCTTTGACATGGCTGCATGATAATCCAGCGCAAGGATGTTTATGCAAACCAACGGAGGCTCGTTGCCCATGAACGCTTCACAGATCGTCGTTAAAAACAATCGCCCATTGCGTTTCTTTGCCATGGGCATGGTGGTGCTCATCGTCGCCGCGCATCTGACGGCGCAAATCGATTTACGCCATGACTGGGTGTTCTGGATCATGCTGGCCATGAGTGCCAACGCGATACAGGCCACGTTTACCGGTTTTTGTCCGATGTTCAAGAACGCACGCGGGGAATGTGTGACCTGTGGCGTCACCTGTGATGCACCTGCATGCACATCGCGGGACACTGACAAACAAGCATCTTGAAATCGATCGTGTGATGCACGCGTCACCACGCCCAGCTGCTGCAAACAGGGTGAAGCGCATCCTGCGCCTTGGCGTTGAAATCATGCTGGTCGTCGCTCTGATACTCGGCATCAGGGCGTGCAATGCGCCAGAACTGCCATACGCTCAGTTTCCAGCCATGCAATTGTTCAGTTTGCAAGGAAAAGAGGTCAACATTCCAGCGACAAACACCAGACCGATGATTATTCATATCTGGGCGGAATGGTGCCCGGCCTGTCGGCTCGAGTTGGATAGCATGGCTACATTGGCGCAGGAGGTGCCAGTGGTGAGCTTTGCGTGGAAGTCGGGTGATGATGCACACATCGAACGCTTTCTAAGGGAGCAGAACATTTCACTGGATGTGATCAACGATCCAAGCGGTCGCATCCTCGCTCCGCTCGGCATCAAGGCCGTGCCGCTGCATCTTGTGTTGGATGGCGACGGTACCATTCGCTTTGTTGAAACCGGTTACACCACCGCCTGGGGGCTCAAGGCACGGTTGTGGTGGTTGGAACATTTCGGGTCTTAGGGTGCCATGAGATTACGCGGCACGATTTTTTTCTGGACGCTCCTGGCCACCGGCCTGCCGCTGCTCGGGTTGACCTTCGTCCTGCTTTCATGGGGCGAAACGCGCCACCTGAGCGATGTGGATGCCGACATGACCCGTCGCCTGGATGCCCTGGCCAGTGAGATCGACAACCGTCTGGGCTACGAGCGCGACATGATCCGCGGCATTGCTCAATCCAGCGCCATGCAGGATTTTTTGCTGGTTGCGCGAGCCGCGACGGAAGGTGCACGCCATCCGGAATTTGCCGTACAAAAGAATCAACTGACCCAGTTTTTGCTCAATCTCCAGCGCACCATTCCCAACCTTGGCAGCCTGCGCGTGCTGGACGGTCTGGGCAACACACTGATCAAGGTGAGCGAGGGGCGTGCGCGACCGGCCATCTATCCGAGCCTAGGTAATGTCGAATATGCCGAGGAAGAACTGCAAGCGCCGGGCTTCATGCGTGCCATGCGTCAGATCCCAAGCGGCGACATCGTTTTTATGCCGCTGCCGCAAAATCGCTGGGATTTACCGACTGGACAAACGCTCACCATGCTGACGGCGCTTGTGCCGTTGGGCGAAAGCGGCAAAATCGATGCCATTCTGGCGGTAAACACGTTTGGCGAATACCTCGATCGCATCTTGCGCCTCATGCCACGCCCGAACGGTGCAGAGTTGCTCATCGCAGAACGCAATCTCGACGATACCCAGCGCAATGGGCTTATTTTGTACCACGACCGACTGGATACCCGTTTCAGCGTCCCTAAACCCCATGAGGTCAGGCTGCAAAGCTTGGACAACGGTGAGCTGTGGACGCACATCCAGCAAAGTCCTTATGGTCAGTTCAACACCAAGGATGGACGCTGGCGTGTCTATTACCAGGAATTTCACCCCTACCCCAACCAACTCACCAGTTGGATTCTCGCCCTCGCCATCCCTTTTGGCACGCTCGATGCCCCTTACAGCAGCCTGCGTCAGTCATTGTGGATGCTGGTGATTCTAGTCTTCATCGCCTCGGCGCTGCTTGCGGTGTTGGGCGCACGGCACATTGCCAAGCCCATTTTGCAGCTTCGTCAGGCGCTGCATGATTTCTCCAGCAACCCAAACCGCCGCGTGGCGGTGAGCAGCCAGACCAAAGAAATTCGCGAACTGGAAAGCGACTTTAACGACATGGCCGAGCGTCTGCGCGCTGCAGAAATGGAACGTAAGCGCAGCGAGCGCAAAATGCTGCAACAGGCCAAGCTCGCCAGTATTGGGCAAATGGCTGCGGGCATTGGCCATGAAATCAATAACCCGCTGAACAACATCCTCTCCTACAGCCGGCTTCTCGAACGCAGCTTGCCTCCTGAGCAACGTGTCCTGCAGGAGGATATCCATGCTCTCCGCGAGGAGGCATTACGTGCTGGACGCATCGTGCGCGGAGTGATGAATTTTGCCCGCCAGCTTCCTCCCGAACATCGGCGCTTTCATGTCTGCCCGTGGCTCAAACACACATTAGAATTGATCGAACCGGAAGCCATGACCAAGGATGTGACCCTTGCCGTGCAAGCCTGTCAACCCGACTGCGTTGCCGACGCCGACGCCGATCAACTGCAACAGGTCATGCTCAATCTTCTGCGTAATGCCCTGCATGTAAGTCCATCGGGAGGAACCATCGACATCCACGCGCTATGCACAACGAGTCATCTTCAGATCAAGGTACGTGATCACGGCGCCGGCATCCCCCAGGCTGTGCTGGAGCACATCTTCGATCCATTTTTCACCACCAAATCCGTTGGTGAAGGCAGCGGATTGGGGTTGTCGATCAGCCTGGGCATCGTTCAATATCACGGTGGCGAGCTGATTCTGCGCAATCATCCCGAGGGTGGCGTGGAAGCCGCGCTGCACATACCCCTGCACCCGGCGCCACCGCGTATTCCCACTTACCCCGCTGATGAAACGATCGAATGAATCGCCCTGCATCACATCCCAAGCCCTTGGTTATTTTTGTCGATGATGACCCGCGTGCCGGGGATCTTTTCCGCCGCTTTGCGCGTACGGAACCCTTCGCTTTAGAAACCTTTCGCAGCCCTACGGACGCGTTAGAGTTCATCCAACTGGGCAACACCCCATCGTTGATGATTTCTGATCTGAAAATGCCCGGCATGAATGGCATTGAGTTGCTGCAAGCAGTGCGACGCTTGCATAGCAAACTGCCGTTTATTCTGATCACCGGCTATTCCACCATGGATGACGCCATCGAAGCACTGCGCCTTGGTGCCACCGACTTCATCAAAAAGCCGTTCGACATGGACGAGCTTCTGCACTTGGTGCGCGAGCAGCTCGAACGCACTCCCAAACCAGCCCCACCCGCACGCCGCTACGGCGGCATGCTGGGCGAATCGCCCGCCATACAGGCGGTGTACAAGGTCATTGAAAAAATTCATGATGTGCGCGTGAACGTGATGATCGAAGGTGAATCCGGCACAGGTAAAGAACTCGCGGCGCGCGCGGTACACAATCTTTCCGATTTTGCTGACAAGCCCTTTGTCGTGATTGACTGCGGCGCGATCACCGGTAGCCTGCTCGAATCCGAGCTTTTTGGCCATGAAAAAGGCGCATTCACCGGCGCACACCAAACCAAACGCGGCTTACTCGAAGTCGCCAGTGGCGGCACGCTGTTTCTTGATGAGATCGGCAATATCTCCGATAGCATGCAGACCAAGCTTCTGCGCGTAGCGCAGGAACAGCAAGTCACCCGTGTGGGCGGCTTGACACCCATCGACATCGACGTGCGTTTTGTGGTCGCCAGTAATCGCGAACTCAGCAGTCTGGTGGAGGCCGGTCAATTCCGCCATGACCTCTACCACCGCTTCAATGTTGTCAAGCTGCGCATGCCCCCCTTGCGCGAACGCCGTGAGGATATCCCCGCGCTGCTGCAACACTTTCTGCGTGAATTTGCCGAGCGCTACCACCGCGATGTACGTGGTTTCGACGAACAAAGCCTGCAAGCACTGACGGCCTACGACTGGCCGGGCAATGTGCGTGAGCTCAAAAACCTCATTGAGCGCCATGTTGCCCTCGCCGATCAACCCATGCTGCACATCGTGCCCGGGCGAACCTCGGTTCCCTCCTCTTCAGCCTATACGCTGCAACCAAGGAACATCACAGAAGAGTCCATCGATGCGGATCACCCGAGTCTTGAGGAATTGGAGCGTCGCTACATTTACAAGACCTTGAAGCGCTTTGACGGTAATCGCGAACAAACCGCACGCGCCCTAGGGATCAATAAGTCAACCTTATGGCGCAAATTGCAAGGATTCGAAGGTTAAAAATGCAAGATGCAATGCCCAGGGTTTGCAAATTGCAATTCAACAATCAAATCACATGAATCCCATTCAGCATAACCGTTTGAAAAAATTAGGGTAATTTCCATAAATGATTCTTGGCACGGCGGATGCATTACTGTAGATGTGTTTCACACACACAAACTCTAAACATGAGGAGATCAACATGCAGAGCAACCGTCGTGTATTTCTGAAAGGCAGCCTGGCCGCCAGTGCTGTAGGTATTGCTGTTGGCGCAGGTCTGTTGACCCCGCGTGCAGTGTTTGCTGCATGGCCGGAGGCCGCTTTCAAGGCCAAGAGCGTCGCTGACGCTCTGACAGCCGTCATGGGTTCTGGCAGCTTCACTGAAAGCGCCGATGTATCTGTCAAGGCTCCCGACATCGCTGAAAACGGCGCTGTGGTTCCTGTCACCGTAGAAGGCAAAGGCGCTGCCGAAGCAGTTGCCATCCTGGTAGAAGGCAATGACATGCCGCTGGTTTGCAACTATGCACTGACTGGCGCAGCAGCTTACCTGTCCACCCGTATCAAGATGGGCAAAACCTCTAACGTCATCGGCGTACTGAAGAGCGGCGGCAAACTGATCGGCGCGAAGAAAGAAGTCAAGGTCACCATCGGTGGTTGCGGCGGCTAATCGCCCCTGCGGATTCTTTCGAACTGACAAACTCATTTAGGAGATATTTCAATGGCTGGTAGCATCAAAATCCGCGCCTCTGTCGCTGGCGACATGGCTGAAGTCAAGTGCCTGATCACCCACCCGATGGAGCCGGGCAACCGCAAAGACAAAACCACCGGTGCCGACATTGCTCCGGAATTCATCACTGAAATCTCTGCCGAAGTTGCTGGCAAAACAGTGATTGCAGGCAACATGTCTGCAGCGGTTTCCAAGAACCCCTACCTTTCTTTCAAAGCCCCGGCCAAAGTGGGCGACAAAGTCAAGGTTATGTGGAAGGACACCAAGGGTAACTCTGACTCTGAAGAAATCGCCATTGCTTAATTTCTAAGCAAAAGTGATTTTACAGCCGGCTTCATGCCGGCTTTTTTGTTTCGGTCTTTTGGAAACACTCCCAGCCTGCGCCCATGGGTCACATGGAGGGTGCAGCAAAGAAAAAGGGGCTAGGCTCTCTTGCCTAACCCCTTGATTTTATTGGTCGGGACGACAGGATTTGAACCTGCGACCACTAGTCCCCCAGACTAGTGCGCTACCAGACTGCGCTACGCCCCGTGAATCCGCGCATTATGTCAGAAAGCGCTTATCGTGTGAAGCGCGTATGACACTTCATGCTGGCACGAGCGGAATGACTTTATCCGCCAGCTTTTTGTATTCCGCGATCTCATGGAAGTTGAGGTAGCGGTACACATCATCGGCCAATGGCTCCAGCGTTTTGACGTGTTGCAGATATTCATCAACAGTCGGCAAGCGACCGAGGATAGCGGCCACGGCTGAAAGCTCGGCAGAGCCAAGATAAACGTTGGTGTCCTTGCCCATGCGATTGGGGAAATTACGCGTGGAGGTGGACATGACCGTTGCCCCCTCAGCCACGCGCGCCTGGTTGCCCATGCACAGCGAACAACCAGGCATTTCAGTGCGTGCACCGGCCTTGCCGAAGATACTGTAGTAGCCCTCTTCGGTGAGTTGGTGCGCATCCATTTTGGTCGGCGGTGCGATCCACAAGCGCGTCGGCACGGCGCCTGCGTGGTGTTCCAGCACTTTGCCTGCGGCACGGTAGTGGCCAATGTTGGTCATGCAAGAACCGATGAACACCTCGTGCACCACATCGCCCGCCACTTCGGAAAGCGGCTTGATGTCGTCCGGGTCGTTCGGGCAGGCAAGCAGCGGTTCGGTGATGGTAGCAAGGTCGATCTCAATGATTTCGGCGTATTCGGCATCCGCATCCGGCTCCAATAGCACCGGGTTGGCAAGCCAAGCCTCCATGGCTTCGATGCGGCGCGACAGAGTGCGCTTGTCCTCATAGCCGTTGGCAATCATCCATTTGAGCAACGTGATGTTGGACTGCAGAAATTCGATGATCGGCTCTTTACCCAAGCGCACGGTGCAACCATTGGCCGAACGTTCGGCCGACGCATCGGCAAATTCAAACGCCTGTTCGACCTTGAGTTGCGGCAGACCTTCAATCTCCAGTACGCGACCGTTGAAGACGTTTTTCTTGCCTTTTTTCTCAACTGTTAGCAAACCTTTCTGGATAGCCACGTAGGGAATGGCGTTGACCAAGTCACGCAAGGTGATGCCAGGCTGCATCTCGCCCTTGAAGCGCACCAGCACGGATTCCGGCATGTCCAGCGGCATCACACCCAACGCGGCAGCAAAGGCCACCAGCCCCGAACCCGCCGGGAAGGAAATTCCAATTGGAAAGCGCGTATGGGAATCACCGCCGGTGCCGACGGTGTCGGGAAGAATCATGCGATTGAGCCACGAGTGAATCACACCATCCCCCGGGCGCAGCGAAACACCACCACGGGTCTGGATGAAATCAGGCAGGGTGTGTTGCAACTTGATGTCCACCGGCTTGGGGTAAGCCGCGGTGTGGCAAAAGGACTGCATGACAAGATCGGCCGAGAAGCCCAGGCAGGCCAGCTCGGTCAGCTCGTCGCGGGTCATGGCGCCTGTGGTGTCTTGTGAGCCGACGGTAGTCATACGCGGTTCGCAGTAGGTACCCGGGCGCACACCTTGCACCCCGCAAGCTTTGCCAACCATTTTTTGCGCCAAGGTGAAGCCCTTGCCGGTGTCCGCGGGCGCCACCGGGCGCACGAATAGATCAGAGGACGGGAGATTCAACGCCGAACGAGCGCGATCTGTCAGTGCGCGGCCAATGATCAGCGGGATGCGTCCCCCAGCCCTCACTTCATCTGCCAGTGTGGTTGGCTTGAACTCAAAGCGAGCAATGACGCTGCCATTTTTCAACAACTCTCCCGCATAGGGACGCAATGTAACCACATCGCCCATCTCAAGCTGGGACACATCCACTTCAATCGGCAATGCGCCGGAATCTTCAGCAGTGTTAAAGAAAATGGGCGCAATCTTACCGCCCAAGATCACTCCGCCGGTGCGCTTGTTCGGTACGAAGGGGATATCGTCACCCATGTGCCAGAGCACGGAGTTGATGGCCGATTTACGACTGGAGCCGGTGCCAACCACATCACCGACATAGGCAATGGGATGGCCTTTGGTTTTGAGCTGCTCAAGGATTTCAAGCCCTTGCGGCATCTTGCTGGTCAGCATCGCCTTGGCATGCAAGGGGATATCCGGACGGCTCCATGCCTCGGTGGCAGGGGAGAGATCGTCGGTGTTGGTTTCGCCCGGCACCTTGAATACGGTAAGCGTGATTTCTGCGGGCAATGGCGCGCGTTGAGTAAACCATGCCCCATCTGCCCACGCCTGCATCACCCGTTGGGCAAAGGTGTTGCCTGCCTTGGCTTTATCCTCGACGTCACGGAATGCGTCGTAAACCAGCAACGTGCGCGAAAGCGCGGCTACCGCCTCCTCCGCCACCGCTGAATCATCTAGAAGGGCAATCAAAGGTTGGATGTTGTAACCACCGAGCATGGTGCCGAGCAGAAACGTTGCACGCTTGCGGTCAATCAGCGGACACGCTGTCTTACCGCTGGCAACATCGGCCAAAAATGCCGCTTTGACATAGGCCGCAGGATCAACCCCTGGGGGCACGCGCTCGGCAATCAAATCCAGCAAAACGCGCTCTTCACCGACCGGCGGGTTCTTCAACAACTCCACCAAGGCAGCGGTTTGTTCAGCCGTCAACGGCAAAGGGGGGAGGCCAAGAGCGGCGCGCTCGGCAACGTGCAGACGGTAGGTTTCGAGCATGTGGTTCTCCTCTGATGCTATGCGCCTAGTTCAACGGTTTCTCAGATCAACAATCTCATACTCAGGCAACGAACATGCCAGATTCAACGTAAAACCAACACAAGGTGCCATGAATACTTGAGCTTCAAACAATGCTCACAAGCCCCCTGCTCTGTTGTTTCCACGGATAAAATCGGCCTGAGACCTCGTCCATTCGATAGATTGAGGCGAAAAATAGCCTCAATCTATCGAATTTTTAGATCAATCCAGTTTGAACGCACCAAGGTGGGGCGAGTGAGCGAACACAGTGCGACTTCTTGAAACGAGGTAATCCACGGAAATTTGAGCGCGAATTAACCCGATGACAGGCCTTGACGGATGCCACCGCTCACCAATTCCGCAGGATTGAGCAAGCGACGCAATGTCGATTCATCCAAATCGGTGTCTTCCAACGCCACCTCAAGCAAGGTGCGGCCTTCGGCGTAGGCGCGTTTGGCAAGCGCCGCACCCCTTTCATAACCCAACACCGGATTGAGGGCTGTGACCAAAATCGGATTACGCGCCAAGGCGGTCTGCAATGCAGGCTCATTCACCTGCATACCTTCGATGACCAGATCCGCCAGTGAGCGACAGGCATGAGCCATGAGCATGATGGAATCAAGCAGCGCATCCGCAATCAGCGGCAACATGACATTGAGCTGAAAATTACCCGACTGACCCGCAATCGCGATGGACGCATCGTGACCCATCACCCGTGCGCAAGCCATGGTAACTGCTTCGGGAATCACCGGATTGACCTTGCCGGGCATGATCGAACTGCCCGGTTGGAGTGCAGGGAGCACGACTTCGCCCAAGCCTGCCAAGGGTCCGGAGTTCATCCAGCGCAGGTCATTGCTGATTTTCATCAGCGCAACCGCCAGCGTACGCACCTGGCCACTGATCTCTACAGAGGTATCCTGACTGGACAACCCCATGAACAGATTGTCCATCGGCGAGAATTGCAAGCCAGTCATGTCGCTAAGGGTTTCGCAGAACACGCTGGCGAAGGACTCCGGCGCATTAATGCCTGTTCCTACGGCTGTTCCACCTTGGGGCAAGCGTTGTAGGCGTTGCATGCTGCTGCTCAAGCGCTGTTCAACAGCGTCAAGCTGAGCCGACCAAGCTGAAAGCTCTTGCCCCAACGTGATCGGCATGGCATCCATTAAATGCGTGCGCCCAGTTTTAACCACGTCCGCCCATTCGGCCGCACGACGATCAATCACTTGGCGCAGGTGACGGATGGCGGGTAACAGTTCTTGGTGAATTTGTAACGCGGCGCTCAAATGAATGCTGGTCGGAATGACGTCATTCGAACTTTGACTCATGTTCACATGATCATTCGGATGAACCGCCACGCCAGACTGAGAGGCGAGTCGGGCAATGACTTCGTTGGCATTCATATTGCTGGACGTACCCGAGCCGGTTTGAAACACGTCCACAGGAAAATGCGCATCAAAGGCACCAGCAGCAACCTGCATGGCCGCGGACACTATCGCTTCAGCGCGCTGACTATCCAATAAACCTAGACTGCCATTCACCTTGGCGCATGCCGCTTTAACCAGCGCAATGGCGCGAATGAATGGTGAGGGCATGGAGCGCTTGCCGATAAAAAAATTATTCACGGCACGCTGCGTTTGCGCTCCCCACAGCGCATCGGCGGGAACGTACAATTCTCCCATGCTGTCCCGCTCAACGCGGGTTTGCGAAGCATCAAAGGTATTCATGGTTCAACGCACAATACCGCGCTGACTTGCGCGAATAAAGTCAATAAACTGGCGTACTTCGGCACAAGTTGCTGCCATTTCTTCCGCCTCATCCCAGTTTTCCTTGGTTGGGCGATTGCGAATCAATAATTTGAAAACGCGGTGCAAATCGCGAATCGATTCTTCACTGAAGTTTCTGCGTTTCAGGCCGTGTTTATTGATGCCAATCGGACGCGCGCGCGCTCCATCCACCATGACGTACGGCGGAATATCCTGAGTGATCTTGGTGAATCCACCCGCAAAACTATGCGCACCAATACGACAAAACTGATGTACAACAGAAAATCCGCTCATAATTGCCCAGTCTTCAACCACCGTGTGTCCAGCGAGCGAAGCCGCATTGGCCATGATCACGTGATTACCGATTTGGCAGTCATGAGCAATATGTACGGTTGCCATGAAAAGATTATCGTTACCGATGCGCGTGGCCGATTCACCCTGTACGGTTCCGCGATGAATCGTGCAATTTTCGCGAATGATATTACGATCACCAATTTCGAGGCGCGTAGGCTCGCCGGCATACTTCAAATCCTGAGGGGACTCACCCACCGAAGCGAACTGGAAAATTTTATTGTTCTGCCCAATCCGTGTCGGACCGTTGATCACCACGTGCGGACCAATCCAGGTTCCATCACCAATCTCAACATCCGACCCAATTACAGAATACGGGCCAATCGAAACTCCAGAACCAATTTTGGCCTGCGGATGAATGACTGCACGCGAATCAATCATGTCGTCACATCCTTTGCAATGCATTTGATCGTCGCCTTGGCTGCTAGCTCGTCACCGACACGCGCTTCACACTCAAAAATGCCCAAATTGCGTACCAGACGTTTTTGTTTGACATGCAAAGTCAACTGATCGCCCGGCTCGACCATGCGACGAAACGACACATCATCCAAACCGACCAACATATATAAAGAATTATCGTCCGGCTTATCGCCAAGACTTGCAAACGCAAGAATGCCTGTGGCTTGTGCAAGTGCCTCAGTAATCAAGACCCCCGGCATCACCGGGCGAATAGGAAAGTGACCTTGAAAGTAGTTTTCATTGTAAGTCACATTTTTTAGCGCGATCAGATAATCATTCGCCTGCCAATCAATCACGCGATCAATCAACAAAAAAGGATAACGGTGGGGCAAATGACGCATTACGTCCTGAATATTAATCGTGCGACTCACGCATCATTCCTCTGTACTATCTTCAAAACCCAAATGACGTTCAAGGCGACTCAAGCGGCGCGCCATGTGATCGAGTGACTTGAAACGCGCAGCATTTCGGCGCCAGCGGTGATTATTGTCCAACGGTGTTCCCGCAGAGTACACACCCGCTTGCGTAATCGACTTGGTGACCATCGACATTCCGGTCACCTGTACACCATCGGCAAGCTTCAGATGCCCTGCCAAACCCACGCCGCCTGCCAACATACAGTTCGAACCGACGACAGAACTCCCCGCCAAGCCTGCACAACCTGCAATCGCTGTATGTTCACCCACCACAACGTTATGCGCAATTTGCACCAAATTGTCGATTTTCACACCATTCATAATGAGAGTGTCAGACAACGTGCCGCGATCTACAGTCGTGTTCGCACCAATATCGACATCATCGCCAATCACCACGCGACCAAGATGCGGTACCTGCACCCAACCATGACCATCGTGGACTAAACCAAAGCCCTCGGAACCAATCACCGCACCGGAAAGAATGCGGCAACGCGCCCCAATGTGTACATCATGCAAAAGTGTGACGCGCGGATGAAGCTGTGTACCTTCACCGATCCGGCTCCTTTCGCCAATATGGCAATGAGAAGCGATTTGCACGCCTTGGCCAATCAACGCGCCCTCCTCGACCACACTGTATGCCCCAATCCAAGCATCCGAAGCAATCTGCGCCGACGACGCAACCACAGCTGTTGGGTGAATACCTGTCCGCTTCTTGGGCGGATGCAGTATTCCTGCAGCCTTAATGAAACTTAATTGTGGGTGGTCAGAGAGCAGAAAGTTCGTACAAGGTGCAGCAGCCATGACCTCCACATGCTGAGCAGAAAGGAGAATCGCACCGCATTTAGATTGTCTTGCTGATGCAAGGTAACCTGCGTCCTGAACGTAACAAAGCGCATGCGCGTGTGCACCCTCAAACGATGCCACACCTTCAATAACAAAAGAGGCATCCCCAACGAAGGGAATGCCTAGTTGTTGTGCAAGTTCTGCAAGGGTCACGGCAACGTGCGTAATGAATTACTTGGCGGACTGCAAACGCTCCAGGACTTTATTGGTGATATCCACTGAGGGACTGGCGAAGACTACGCCATCACTGAGAATCAGATCGAAGCCTTCATTTTTCGCCATGTCATTGATCACTTGGAAAACAGTGCGCTGCAATTTGGCCAGCTCTTCGTTTTTGCGCAGATTCAAATCATCACGAAACTCCACCTGCTGGCGCTGCAACTCACGCATACGGCGATTGAGTTCACGCTCCTGACGTGTACGCTCGGCCTCGCTCATGGTCGCACCATCTTTAGCCAGCTTTTGCTCGATGGCCTGCGCAGCCTTCTGATTTTCCACCAGCTCGCGCTCACGCGATGAGAACTCCTTCTCCAATTGCACACGCGCAGCCTCCGCTTGAGGCGCCTTATCCAATAACATGGCAGAGTTTACAAAACCCACCTTGGCAGCCTGCGCAGCAACAGAAAAACCACTGGCAACGCAGAAAGCCAAAACCACCCAACCTGAACGAAAAACTGAACCGTTTAACACCACAAATCTCCCCAAAAGTTAAAAACCAGCACCAACAGAAAATTGGAACGCTTGCAGACGGTCGCCAGGCTTATCATTAAGAGGCACGGCGTAACTCAGAATCAGCGGACCAATCGGTGAAATCCAGTTCAGCGATACACCTGTAGACATGCGCAACTCATTGGCATCGAAGCTGCTGGCGTCATAATACACATTGCCTACATCGTAGAACAAGCTGACGCGCACGTTCTTCTCCATCTCCTGTCCCAAGAACGGTACGGGGGTGGAAAACTCGAGACTACCGATCGTCTTGAAGGCACCGCCCATCGGGTTGCCTTGGCTGTCTAATGTTCCAGGGCCTGAGCTCAAACTGTAGTCTTGATAGCCTCGCACCGAACGCACACCACCCGCGTAATAATTCCTAAACGGTGGCAAAGGCGTTTCCACCACCTGCCCCATAGAGTTGGTGTAAGTATATTTCTTGCCATAGCTATCTCCATATCCAAGCATTGCATGCCCCTTTAGTACATAGTTTTTGGCAATACTCAAATATTGGGTGTAATCTGCGTTCAGCTTATAAAATTCAAGCCCACTGCCTGGCATGGCAATATCTGCGTACACTCCGGTGAAAATACCCGTATTCGGAAACACCAGACGATCACGAGTGTCATAACTCAGCCCCGGAGTAAGCGTCCAGAAGTCATAGCTCGCGTTTTGCACCCAATCAGGGGATTCGCTAGTGCGCTTCAACGCTGCATTCGAAGCACCAACACCCAATTTGGCATTGGTCGTTTCAGAAATAGGCATACTAAAACGCACATCACCGCCATACGAATCAACAATGTAACGGCTGATTACTGTAGAATTTAATGCATCCGTATCGGTGGCGGTATAGAAAAGGTTTACTCCGGCGCTTACACCGTTTATGGTCCAATACGGATTGGTGTAATTCAAGTTATAAGAACTGTAGGATGCACTGCGATCAAGCTTGATTCCAGCCTGGTTGCCGGTACCGAGGAAGTTAGAAAAAGACACATTGAGGTTAAAAAGGACACCCGCCGATTGGGAGTAACCTACTCCCACGTTGAACTGGCCAGAAAGCTTTTCGGTAACGCCCACATTGACATCAACCACATCAGACTTTCCAGCTACAGGCTTGGTTTCAATCGTTGCGGATTCGACATAAGGCAAACGCTGTAAACGCGCCTTGGAACGATCAAGCTTCTCACCTGAATACCAGGTTGACTCCATTTGGCGTAATTCCCGACGGAACACCTCCTCGTCGGTCATGTAATTGCCCTGGATATTGATGTTGCGCACATACACCCGCTTACCCGGATCGACATACAGCACAACCTTGACCGTTTTGTTATTTTCATCCAATTGAGGAATTGGGTTGACGTTGGCAAACGCATAACCTTCGTTGCCAATGCGCTTGATCATCGCACTGGTCGATTCGCTCAACTCTTTGCGTGAAAATGGCTCACCCGTTTTCATCACCACCAGCTTGTTCAACTCGGCTTCATCAACCACCTTGTTACCGGCAAATTCGACGCCGGAGACCTTGTATTGGCTGCCCTCATTGACACCGATGGTGATGTAAATATCTTTCCGATCGGGCGACATGGAAACCTCGGTGGATTCTATGGCAAATTTCACATAGCCACGATCGAGGTAAAACGAGCGCAGCTTTTCCAGGTCAGCGGCGAGCTTTTGTCGTGAATACTGGTCTTTGCTGGAATAAAATTCCCACCAACTCTTTGGGCCGAGATCAAACTGACTGGCAAGGGTGGACTCCGAGAACACTGTATTGCCAACAAATGAAATACTACGGATACGCGACTCCGTGCCTTCCTTGATTTCAATATCCAGTGCAACACGGTTACCTGGCAATTCGGTTTGTTTGACATCTACTTTCATGCCATACAAACCCATACTGAAGTAGAGGCGCTGCAGCTCTTGCTCCATCTGCTCAAGCACGGCACGGTTAAGAATGCGCCCCTTGACCAAGCCTGCCGATTTCAGAGCCTTTTCCAGATCGGCCTTTTCGACTTTTTCGTTACCCGAGAATTTCAGCTCACCGATCGTCGGCAATTCATCGAGCTTGACCACCAGCACATCACCGCGTTGATCAACTTCAACCTGACGAAAAAAACCCGTCTTGTACAGATCACGCACCACACGCGTGCTATCAGCCGGATTGAACTCATCACCAACGCGGTAAGGCAAGTAAGTAAACACCGTACCCGCATCAATGTTTTGCAACCCCTGCAACTCAATATCGCTCAGCTTGACGGCCGCGAGAACCTGCGCTGAAGCGCCCATGCTCAATGCCACACCGGCGCTCAAAAAAATCTGTGCAAGCCTATTCATTCGTACTTCAGTCCTGTTGAGTTCGTCCGCGCACGTCAAGTAAGCAACCGCGTGATGTCATTGAACATGGCCAAAACCATGAGTGCAAGCAACATGGAAAGACCGATTTTCTGCCCAAGCATCTGCGCTCGCTCCGACAGAGGACGACCACGCAGTGCTTCAATCAAGTAAAACAGCAAATGTCCGCCGTCCAGCACCGGAATCGGTAGCAAATTAAGAATCGCCAGACTCAGGCTGACCAAAGCGAGAAACCCAAGAAAGGTCGAGATCCCGAGCACCAGTGTTCGACCAGCGATATCCGCAATGCCAAGCGGCCCACTGATGGACTCCAGGCTGGCCTGGCCGGTCAGCATTTTACCCATGACTTGCAGACTTAAAACAGTCATGTCCCAAGTTTTTGTTACAGCGGCTTGGCTTGCTTGCCAAGGATCAAGACGCTCCACTGTCAACAGGCGCTGGCGAATATCCTCGGGGATGTCCCACCCAAAGCCAGCACCGAGGAAGCCGATGCTCACCCCGCCCTGCTGCTTGATGGCTGGAATGACGTGCAAAGACAGCGTGCGACCATCACGTTCGACTTCGATCTGCAACGAACGACCCGGATGGTTGCGTATCTCCTGAAAAAAAGCATCAGCCTGCTGCAAAGGGATGCCGCCTACACCGACAATCTGGTCACCGACAAGCATGCCAGCCTGCTCTGCGGCGGAACCCCTCGAAACCTTGCGCACCATCAACTTACCTTGCTCGGGCTGCCATGGACGCAGACCAAGTTGCAACAGAGGATCGACCGGTTTTGCAAGTAAGGCACGCGTGTCCGCCAATGTCACCCAACGTGTTGCCGCTTGGCCTGCATGAAGGGCAGAAAGCGCATCTGCACGTACCTCCAGGTGCACGTCTTGATCGCGCGCTACGGCTTGCAACACCGCCACACGCAACGCCTCGAAACTTCTGACCCCTTGCCCATTGACGCTGACAATTTCATCGCCATTTTGCAGCCCCGCCAGAGCCGCCGGTGTACCTGCTACCGGTGTGCCAAGGATGGGTGTCAGACCTTGCACACCGAACATGAACATGAGTGTGTACGCCAAAATGGCGAAAACAATATTGGCCAAAGGCCCAGCAAACACAATCGCCGCACGCCGCCCGACGGATTGTCGATCGAAGGCGCGATCGGCCTCCGCGGGATCGACCTCACCCTCACGGTGGTCAAGCATTTTGACAAATCCACCCAGCGGCACCGCGCGTAGCGCATACTCAGTTTCTCCGCGACGCCAGGCACGAATCACCGGACCAAAGCCAATGGCGAACTGCAACACTTTGACATTCAAACGGCGCGCAACCCAGTAATGCCCCCACTCATGCACGGTGACCAACAAGCCGACGGCGAGTAAGAACCCAAGCACACTCAGCAAAAAATGGCTCATGCCCTCGCTCCATGGCGAAGCAGCCATTTTGCAGCATGACGGCGCGCCTGTGCATCCGCATCGAGCACAGCGTCCAGGTCGTGAGCCGCACCCAATGACACGTATTCGAGGGTATTTTCAAGCAAGCGAGGAATATCCATAAAGCTCAGTCGATGCTGCAAAAAGGCATCGACGGCGATCTCATTGGCTGCGTTGAGCACGGTCGAAGCCAAGCCGCCTTCGTGCAGCGCGGCATAAGCCAGACGCAAGCACGGAAAACGCCGTGTATCCGGCTCATAAAATTGCAGTCCCGCCATGCGCGTCAAATCCAGACTCCCTACACCAGAACTCACCCGTTCAGGCCAGGCCAGGGCGTGCGCGATGGGCGTGCGCATATCGGGCAAACCTAACTGCGCCAATACCGAGCCGTCTTTGTAGGCCACCATGGAGTGAATGATGCTTTGCGGATGCACCACCACACGGATACGCTCAGGGGGCATGGCAAACAACCAATGCGCCTCGATGACTTCCAGCCCCTTGTTCATCAGACTGGCGGAGTCCACGGAAATCTTACGCCCCATCGACCAATTCGGATGCGCACAGGCTTGTTCGGGGGTCGCCACACGCAACTGATCGATTGTGCATTCACGGAAAGGACCACCTGATGCGGTCAGGATCAGCGCCTCAACCCCATCCTCTTTTTCATCTGCTGCGTGACCAAGATAGGGTAAACATTGAAACAAGGCATTGTGTTCGCTATCCAGTGGAATCAGGGTGGCACCGTAGTGAGCCACCTCCTGCATGAACAATGCACCGGACATGACCAAGGCTTCTTTGTTGGCCAGCAAGACACGCTTGGCTGCGCGCACGGCGGCAAGGGATGGTTGCAGTCCAGCAGCACCTACAATCGCCGCCACCACAATAGGGCTGGCGGCATCAGCTGCGATGGCCAACATGCCCTGCTCACCGTCCAGCACCTCTGTAGGCAGGCCTCGTGCAGTCAAACGGCGACGAAGTTCATACGCCGCCGTTGCGTCCGCCATCGCCACCACGCGCGGCGCAAATTCCTCGCAAGCCGCCAGCATGCCATCCACGTCGCGTTGCGCGCCGAGCGACTCGACACGCCAGCGCTCGGGGTGGCGGCGCAATACGTCCAGGGTGCTCTTGCCAATCGACCCCGTCGCCCCAAGAACACACACACCCTGTGGCGGTGCAACGCTCATGACAGCACCCCCACACCCATGAGCATGAGGCCAAATGCCATGATCGGTGCCGCAGCAAGCATACTATCCACACGATCAAACACGCCGCCGTGTCCTGGAAGAATGCTGCCGCTGTCCTTCACCCCGGCCTCACGCTTGAGCAGGCTTTCATGCAGATCGCCAATCACAGAGAACAAGGTCACCGTGGTGCATAGCGCCAACCACCCCCACAGGGAAAGTTGCTGAAATGGCTCAAAGGTATGCGCAATCGATGCGTAGACCGCCACGCCGAGCAGCGCACCGAGCAACCCCTCAATGGTTTTGCCCGGGCTGATGTGTGGCGCCAGCTTATGGCGTCCGAAGGCGCGCCCTGCGAAATACGCCGCACTATCCGCCACGCCCACCACAAGCAAGGCTCCCAATACCCACAATGCACCATTTGGCAGGGCAAACAAACGTTCTAGCGCAAACCAGGCAGCCCAAAGTACCAAGGGCGCCAAGAGCAGTTTGAAGCTGGCATGATGAAGAAATTCAGGGACGTGCGCGTAGAAAAACACGCGCAGACTAATCAAGACCCACAAAGTAACGCCGGCCAGGAGCAAACCCAAGTGAAACATACCGTTGATGGGGGCAAACACCACCAGCGCCCCACCCACAACTAACGCCGCAACATATAGCGCACGCAACGCCCCCCGCCATTGAGCCAGGGCTGCCCACTCATAGGCCACCAAAGCCACCACCAGCGCCACGAGCAGATGAAACGCCAATGGCGGCAGCATGAAAAGGGTTACCCCCAGAAACGTCATCAATACCAGGGCGGTCAAAAGGCGTTGTTTAAGCACGCTGCATCCTCAATCCGCACAATGCACGCGACCAAAGCGACGATCTCGCTCCGCAAACCAGCGCAAGGCGCGATCCAGATCATCCACCCTGAAATCTGGCCACAACGTCGGTGTGAAATACAGCTCGGTGTAAGCCATTTGCCATAACATGAAATTGCTGATGCGCTGCTCCCCGCCCGTGCGAATGAGCAAATCGGGCTCAGGAAGATCGCCAAGTGCAAAGTACTGCGAGAGAGACTCTTCAGTCAGTGCAGCCTCGTCAAGCTGCGCGATGCGGATGGCATGCAGAACGTTGCGCGTCGCTTGCAGCACGTCCCAGCGACCGCCGTAATTCACCGCAACGACCAAGGTCATGGCTCGATTGTTGGCAGTGAGCTGTTCTGCATCCGCCATGCGTGCCTGCAAGCCTGCATCAAAACGACTGCGATCGCCGATGAAACGCAGGCGCACACCCGCTTCATGCAGCTTGGCCACTTCCCGCCGCAACGAGTGGGCAAAAAGCAGCATCAATGCATTCACCTCAGTTTCCGGGCGTGACCAGTTTTCGCTGGAAAAGGCGAATACCGTGAGCACTTCAATCTGGCGTTTAGCACAAGCACGAATCACGTGACGCAAACTGGTCGCGCCGCGCTGATGACCCAAAGCACGCGGTAAGTTGCGTTGCTGCGCCCAGCGGCCATTACCATCCATGATGATGGCTACATGCTTGGGCAACTCACGCAAGGGCATAGCACCGCTGGAAGCTGAGGTATTCAATAAAGTTCCGAACCTAAGAATGTTGCCGGAGGGCTCGTGCTTAAAAGCACAACAAGCAACATCAAACCTCCATCAGCTCCTTTTCTTTGGCTGCAAGCAATTGATCAACATCAGTCACCGCTTTGTCGGTCAATTTCTGAATAACATCCTGTGCGCGACGCTCTTCATCCTCGCTGATCTGCTTGTCTTTAAGCTGGGACTTGAGCGTGGCATTGATATCGCGGCGGATGTTGCGAATCGCCACCTTGGCACCCTCACCTTCAGCACGCACCACCTTGACCAACTCACGACGGCGCTCCTCGGTCAAAGCCGGCAGCGGCACACGAATCACCATACCCACAGTAGTGGGGTTTAGTCCAAGATCTGACGTCATGATGGCCTTTTCGATCTTACTCACCATGTCCTTTTCCCAAGGAGAAACGCTCAGGTTACGTGCGTCTTCTGCAGTGATTTTGGCCACTTGGGAGAGCGGCACTTCCTGGCCGTAGTAATCCACTTTGACGTGGTCGAGGATCGAAGGATGAGCGCGTCCCGTGCGCACTTTGGCCAGCTCGGCCTTGAGCGCATCCAAACTTTTACCCATGCGCAGTTCTGCATCTTTGCGAAGTGCTTCCGTCATTACTGTATCTCCCTCATCACTAGAGTCCCTACCCGTTCACCCAAAACCAGGCTTTGCAACAGGCCGGGGGCATTGATATCGGCCACAATCAGCGGCAAATCATTATCACGACACATCACCAACGCAGTGGCATCCATCACACCCAACTGGCGGGAAATGGCTTCATCATAGGTCAGTGTGTCATAACGCCGTGCGTGCGCGTGTTTGTGTGGATCACAATCGTACACGCCATCCACCTTGGTCGCTTTGATCAATACATCGCAGTTGGACTCGATGGCACGCAAGCTACCTGCGGTATCTGTGGTGAAGTAAGGACTGCCTGTACCGGCAGCAAAGATCACCACGCGACGCTTCTGCAGATGACGCACTGCGCGACGGCGCACATAGTCTTCACAGACCTGATGAATGGAAAGGCCGGACATGACACGCACCTCCCCACCTTGGCGCTCAATAGCATCCTGCATGGCCAGTGCATTCATCACCGTGGCAAGCATGCCCATATGGTCGCCAGTGACACGATCCATGCCACCCTCGGCAAGTCCCGCGCCACGAAAAATATTGCCACCGCCGATCACCAACGCGACTTCGACACCCATGGTTTGCAGATGCAAAATCTCGCCGGCAAGACGGTGGAGCACTTTAGGATCGATGCCATAATCAAACTCTCCCATCAACGCCTCACCACTCAACTTAAGAAGAATGCGGCGATAACGTAATGGAGGCGTTTGCATGATTTCGAACCTATTGGATTGACGCTCAATTCAGACGGGGTCATCACATCCATGTGCGGCCCCCGTCAATTCAGGCGCCAGCGTATTGGCCAGCGCAAATTGAACACCTTTGCAGCATCCAGCGACAAAGGTTTTGGCAAATAGTGCTTAGCTCGCCGCGACTTGTGCTGCCACTTCAGCCGCAAAGTCCGTGGTTTGCTTTTCGATGCCCTCACCGACTTCGAAGCGCACAAACTGGGTCACGCTGCAACCCGCCTTGCTCAGCATGGCACCGACCGTGACATCAGCATCCTTGACGAAAGGCTGGCCAGTCAAAGCCACTTCGGCGAGATATTTGCGAATACGTCCTTCGACCATTTTGGCTGCAATCTCCGCAGGCTTGCCGCTCTGCATCGCTTGATCCAAGAAGATGGCACGCTCTTTTTCCACCAGATCTGCAGGCACATCCGCTTCGGATACACACACCGGACGGCTCGCAGCAACGTGCATGGCGACATCTTTGGCTACGCTGGCGTCACCGCCAGTCAGATCGGCCAGCACACCGATACGCTCACCGTGACGGTAGGCACCCAACACGCCATTGGTTTCAATGCGCACGAAACGACGCACCTGGATGTTTTCACCAATCTTGGCCACCAGCGCAGAACGCACAGTATTGACGTCTTCACCACTGGCCATTTTGCAAGCAAGCAGTGCATCGACATCCGCAGGATTCTGCTTGAGCACCACTTCAGCCACTTCATTGGCAAATTTCACAAAATCTTCGCTCTTGGCGACAAAATCGGTCTCGGAGTTGATTTCCACCAACGCAGCGGATTTACCGTCATCTGACATGGCAATCACCACCATGCCATCCGCAGCGGTGCGTCCGGCTTTTTTGTCTGCTTTGGCCAAACCCTGCTTGCGCATCCATTCGATGGCGGCTTCGATGTCACCACCGACTTCAGTCAATGCCTTCTTGCACTCCATCATCCCGGCGCTGGTACGGTCACGCAGCTCCTTCACCAGACTTGCAGAAATCGCGCTCATTGTGAGTCTCCATCATTTTGATAAAAACAACGGGTCAAAATGACCCGTTCTTTGTAAAAACATCTACATCCAAACTTTGTGAGGATGACGGCATCCATGACACCCGCGCCTATTAAAAAGTCGCTTGAGCCACCCTCAGTCAGGCATGTCTAATGCTCAGGCCTCAGTTTCGCTGACCTCGACGAAATCATCGCTTGCCACGGTGACTGTGCCTTTGGCATCTTCAATAGCATCCGCTACTGCCATGACATACAGTTGAATGGCGCGAATCGCATCGTCGTTCCCCGGGATGACATAGTCCACACCGTCTGGTGAGCTGTTGGTATCAACGACGCCCACCACAGGAATGCCAAGTTTGCGTGCTTCGGTCACAGCGATGGACTCGTGATCAACGTCGATCACAAACAAAGCATCCGGCAGATGCTCCATGTTCTGGATACCGCCCAGGCTGTTTTCCAGCTTTTCCATTTCGCGCTGCAAATCCAGTGCTTCGCGCTTGACCAGACGATCAAAGCTGCCATCTTGTGACATGGTTTGCAGCGTCTTGAGGCGACGAACTGACTGCTTGACCGTACGGAAGTTGGTCATCATACCGCCCAACCAGCGGTGGTTGACATAAGGCATACCACAACGCGCAGCCTGCTCGCCTACCACCTCACGCGCCGAGCGCTTGGTACCTACGAACAGAATGGTGCCGCCTTTGGCAGCGACTTTACCCAGAAAATTCAGTGCGTCGTTAAACATCGGCACGGTTTTTTCAAGGTTGATAATGTGAATCTTGTTGCGATCACCAAAGATGAACGGCGCCATCTTGGGGTTCCAGTAGCGGGTCTGGTGTCCAAAGTGAACACCGGCTTCCAGCATCTGACGCATACTAACTTGAGCCATTTATGTATCCTCTTGGGTTAGGCCTCCGCGCCCCCTGCATGACGACCTGCTTTTGCCCAAAGCGAAAAACAGGCACCCCGTCATACAGATGATGGTGCGCGTGTGGAGTGAAAGTAAAAAAATTGCAAATTTCAAACCGCTATGCGCAGCAGCTACACCTAGCGCGAAGATTTGCGCTGCGTATTAAATCACAAGCAAGGGCTGATTGTCAGCACGTCATGATCAGGCATTGCGATCTGTCGGCGTGTTAAAATCGCGAACTGTAGGCGTTGGTTAATCAACAACGCCCTTTTTTTCAAATGACCCTGCCTGAGAACTCGACTTCATGCTGCCTACCTCACACGATGATTTCACCCTCCTCGCCATCTCCCCGGTTGACGGCCGTTATGCGTCCAAAGTCGATGCATTGCGCCCCATCTTTAGCGAGTTTGGCCTGATTCATCATCGTGTTCTGGTCGAGGTTCGCTGGTTACAGGCGTTGTCCGCACATGCAAAGATCGGCGAAGTGCCCGCGCTTTCGGCACACGCCAACAGCGTACTCAATGCCATTGTTGATCACTTCAATGCAGACGATGCACGGAGGGTGAAAAACATTGAAAAAACCACCAACCATGATGTCAAGGCGGTGGAGTATTTCCTCAAGGAAAAAGTACAAAACAACAGTGAGCTGAGCGCCATCAGCGAGTTTTTCCACTTCGCCTGCACCTCAGAAGACATCAATAACCTCAGCTATGCGCTGATGTTAAATGCAGGGCGTCAACACGTGCTGCTGCCGCAACTGGACAATATTCTTGGCTCCTTGCGTGACATGGCGCACGCACTGGCGGATGCCTCGTTGCTCTCGCGCACGCACGGCCAGCCCGCGTCCCCAAGCACCATGGGTAAAGAGTTTGCCAACGTCGCTTACAGGCTCAAGCGTCTGCGCGATCAGTTGGTTGCCGTAGAAATCATGGGCAAAATCAACGGCGCAGTCGGCAACTACAATGCCCACCTTGCGGCCTACCCTGAGATCGACTGGCCTCAATTCGCGCAGCAGTTTGTCGAAAGCCTCGGCCTGACATGGAATCCTTACACCATTCAGATTGAACCCCACGACTACATCGCGGAATACTGCGATGCTTTGGTGCGCATCAACACTGTTTTGATTGACTTTGCGCGTGACGTGTGGGGCTACATCGCCCTTGGTCACTTCAAACAGCGCACCGTTGCAGGCGAAATTGGCTCGTCCACCATGCCGCATAAGGTCAACCCGATCGACTTTGAAAATGCCGAAGGCAACCTTGGCATTGCCAATGCACTGCTAACCCACTTTGCGCAAAAACTTCCCATCTCGCGCTGGCAGCGCGACCTCACCGACTCCACCGTACTGCGTGCCTTGGGACTCGGCCTGGCGCACGGCGTCATCGCCTATCAATCGCTGATGCGCGGAATGAGCAAGCTTGAAGCCAATCGTGAGGCCATGCTGGCCGAATTGGACAGTAACTGGGAAGTTTTGGGTGAGGCGGTGCAAACCGTCATGCGTCGTTACGGCATTGAACAGCCTTATGAAAAGCTCAAAGAACTCACACGTGGCAAGCGCGTGGACGCTGTAGCCATGCGCGCATTCATCGAAAAACTAGATATTCCTGATGAAGCCAAAAACCACTTACTTGCCATGACGCCCGCAAGTTATACCGGTAATGCAGCGCAACAGGCGCGTGCTATTTGAGTCACGCTTGAAAATGCCCCGCAGCTTAGAGTGTTAAACGCATTCTTCGCCTGCCTCATCGTTGGATTTCTTTTTTTGCTGCACCAAAGCCCAGTGAATATGTTCGCCAACCAATTCACTGGCATGCGGCAGAGCATCTTCAAGCGCTTGCAATACGCATTGGCTGAAGGGTGCATTACCCAAGGCTACGGCAAGGTTGCGACGCCAGCGTTGATAGCCAATGCGACGGATGGCTGAACCTTGGGTGCGTTGCAGGAAGTCCTGCTCCGACCACGCCCACAAATCCAGCAACTCGGCCGATTCCAAGCCGTGGCGCGGTTTGAAATCCGCTTCTTCGCTGGGTTGGGCAAACCGGTTCCACGGGCAAATCAGCTGACAATCGTCACAGCCATAAATGCGGTTGCCCAGCAAAGGGCGCAGCTCAACAGGAATCGCGCCGGGGTGCTCGATGGTGAGATACGAAATGCACAACCGCGCATCCACCACACCTTCAGCGACAATGGCGCGGGTTGGACACACATCCATGCACGCGGTACAGCGCCCACAATGTCCTCGCGTACTTGGCGCATCCTTGGGCAAATCAAGATCGATAAACAACTCACCGAGAAAAAACCACGAGCCCGCCGTGCGGTTAAGAATCAGCGAGTGCTTGCCTTTCCAACCCAGTCCGGCATTTTCCGCCAACCCGGTTTCATACACCGGCGCGCTATCGACAAACACCCGATGCCCGCAGGCGCCAATCTCGCGCTCGATGCGTTCGGCCAGTTGTTGCAAGCGCGAGCGCAACACCTTGTGATAATCACGACCCAATGCATAGCGGCTAATGTAAGCTTTGTGGCGGTCGCGCAGTACCGCTGGCGCCCCTGCCAGAGCATCTGGCATGTAATCCATGCGCACGCTGATCACGCTCAGGGTGCCGGGCACTAGCTCAGCAGGGCGCAGACGCTTCAAACCGTGCCGCGCCATATAATCCATGTCACCATGCATGCCCGCATCCAGCCAGCGCACAAACCCTGCTTCAAAGCGACGCAGATCCGGCGAAGCAATGCCCACATGCGCAAAACCGAGGTCACGCCCCCACTGCTTGATTTGCACGGCGAACGCTTGAAGATCCACGTGCTTACAACAAGCGCTCGGCAAGTTGCATGCCGCTCCAGGTCGCTATGAGCGCAAACAACACGCTGCCAATGATGTAGAAAGCCGCAGGGAGCCAGGCTGCGCGTTCAATCAGTGCCAAGGCATCGACGCTGAACGCTGAAAACGTTGTGAAAGCACCTAGAAATCCCGTCAGCACGACGATGCGCATCGGCTCCGACCATTGCAGCTTGCTAAGCAAAAACACGCCCAGAAAGCCGATCAAAAAGGAACCAAGGATATTGATGCTGAATATGCCCCAGGGAAAAGATCGCCCAAGCCACTGCATCATTAAAAAGTTGAGACCAAAACGCGCCATGGCGCCCAGAGCTCCGGCCAAGGCCAAAGCCAACCAGAACGGCGCACTCATGCTCGTCATATCAAACACTTACTTGGCAAAGCGATAGGTGGCATGGCACTGAATGCACGTTTTCATGATGCCGGACACCTGCTCCAGCACCACGCGCGTATCGCCCATGGTGGCTGCATCCACAGCGATTTGATCAAACGCGGCGTGTGTTGCACTGCCCATTTCACGAAAACGCTGTGGCAACGCCTTGCCCAGGCCGCGTGGACCGGATTGGGGCGCTGCCGCACCGGATTGACGGGCGTATCGTGCCACTGCTTCAAAATCCTGCTTGGCCAAGGCTTCATGGATGCCTTGCAACGCCACCAAAAACCCGCGCATTTCATAGCGTACGTGCGCTTCTTGCTCCGGGCTGAGTTTTAACACTTCGCGTTCGGGTGGTTTTTCCGCGTCTGCTAGGAGCAACGCAGGAAAAAACGCCAATAACGCGACCCACTTCATTCCAGCCTTCATCGCCCATTCTCCTTGTCGCGTCTGGCAAGCGTATTTTGTTGACGCAAATAATCAAGTTTTTCCTTGAGCTTGATTTCCAGACCACGTGCCACGGGCTGATACCACTGTTGCCCTACCAGCGCCTCAGGCAAATAGGTTTCTCCGGCCGCGAACGCATCGGGTTCGTCATGCGCGTAGCGATAACCCTTGCCGTAATCGAGCTGCTTCATCAATTGCGTAGGCGCGTTACGCAGATGCATGGGCACGTCAAGGCTGCCGCCATCCTTTGCCACGTTCATCACCGTCTTAAAGGCTGTATACACCGCGTTACTTTTAGGCGCCAAGGCAAGGTAGGTCACTGCCTGCGCCAGTGCAAGCTCACCCTCGGGCGATCCCAAGCGTTGGTAGGCTTGCCACGCTTCAAGCGCCAGACTTAGGGCACGCGGGTCGGCATTGCCAATATCCTCGGAGGCTACACGCACAAGACGGCGCGCAATGTAATCTGTATCCGCACCGCCATCCAGCATGCGTGCGAGCCAATAAAGCGCCGCATCCGGATCGGAGCCACGCAAGGCCTTGTGCAGCGCGGAAATCTGGTCGTAAAAAAAATCGCCCCCCTGATCGAAGCGTCTGGGCGCTTGCTCTGCCACCTGAACTAGAGCACGGGCATCGATAGCACCGTCTTCAGCAAAATCCGCCGCCATTTCCAGCATATTCAACGCGCGCCGTGCATCACCATCAGCAGCCTGAGCCAAGCGCAATAAAACATCATCCTCAACATGCAATTGCAAACGCCCGAGCCCGTGTTCCTCATCATCCAGCGCGCGGCGAAGCAATACCAGCAACTGTTGTGCATCCAAAGGCTTGAGCACGTAGGCACGTAAGCGTGAGAGCAGCGCATTATTGAGCGCGAAAGATGGGTTTTCCGTAGTGGCACCAACCAGCGCCAGCGTGCCGGATTCGATGTGCGGCAAAAAGGCATCTTGCTGTGCTTTGTTAAAACGGTGAACCTCATCGACAAACAGCAGTGTCGGCTGACCTGCACTTAACGCCCATTCACGCGCCTGATCGACGGCTTCACGCACCTCCTTCACGCCCGCCAATACCGCAGACAGCGTGAGATAGCGCGCACCCAAAGCCTCGGCCATCAGGCGTGCGAGTGTGGTCTTCCCTACGCCAGGAGGTCCCCAGAACAACATGGAATGCAGATGCCTTGCCTGTAAGGCACGACGCAGTGCGCCCGACGTCCCGAGCAGATGATCTTGTCCGACCACCTCGTCCACATGGCGCGGACGCATCCGATCCGCCAAGGGTTGCCAAGGTTGGCTCGGCTGGGAAAAAAGACCGGTCATGGCCGATTTACTGACCAGCGCGTACCACATCCACACCGGCCGGTGGCACAAAGCTGAACAGGCCATCGGGCAGTTTCGGGTTGAGCTTCATCTCGCTAAATTCGATGAGGGTCATTTGGCCAAACGCATCGGTCAACTGCATGCGCGCAAGCATTTTTTTGTTAAAGGCCAGTTTGACTTCGCGCATGTCGCTTTCATCCTTGCGTGGTTTCAGCCCCACCCAATCCAGGCCCTGATCACTACCTAGATCCGTCAGAATGTAATCTTTATCCAGCGACTTTTTTTCCAGCAAAAGCATGATGGGCGCCTGCGCAGTGGCCTGCAGCAGGGGCTTTTGCGTCACTTGCTCCAAGTCTTGATCATAAATCCACAAGGATTCACCGTCTGCAATGAGCTCTTGGTGATAGGGCTTGGCATAAATCCAGCGGAATTTTCCAGGACGCGAAAGCTCCAGCGTGCCGCTTGCGCGTTGCGTTTCACGCCGTTCGGCGTTGAACTGAGTTTGCACAAACTGCCCTTGCAAAGATTTCATGGTCTTCAGAAAGGCATCCAGACTATCGAGTGCTGCGCCCGCCTGCGCATTGAACGACAGCAACAGCAGCGCGAAAGCGCCACCTAAATACGCGAAACGCATGTTCACTCCTTAATAATTAATGCAGGCCGCATAGATTCAGCAGCCCTGTATGCACTTGGTTTGCAATGCCCAAAGCCAAGTTCAACCACGCTGATTGGGCACAAGAATCTCGCGTTGCCCGTTGGCTTGCAGCGAGCCAACCAGACCTGCGGACTCCATGTCTTCAATCAGACGCGCCGCACGGTTATAGCCAATTTTAAGTCGGCGCTGCACATAGGAAATGGACGCTTTACGCGACTCCAGCACGATCGCCACAGCTTGGTCATAGAGGGGATCGCTCTCCGCATCGCCATCGCCGGAAGCAGGCTTTTCGCCCGGCAGGGTCACTGCGGACTCTTCGAGCACACCCTCAACATACCGCGGCTCACCCGTGCTCTTGAGAAATTCGACCACATGATGCACTTCCTGATCTGAGACGAAAGCGCCGTGCACCCGCATGGGCAGCCCCGTACCGGGCGCGAGATAGAGCATATCGCCGTGGCCGAGTAATGACTCGGCGCCCATCTGATCCAGAATGGTGCGCGAATCGATCTTACTCGACACTTGGAAGGCGATACGGGTGGGAATGTTGGCCTTGATCAGGCCGGTAATCACATCGACGGAGGGTCGTTGTGTGGCCACAATCAGGTGAATGCCTGCAGCACGCGCTTTTTGCGCAATGCGCGCAATCAACTCCTCGACCTTCTTACCCACCACCATGATCAGATCAGCAAATTCATCCACAACCACCACGATGTACGGCAAAGGCTCCAGTTCAGGTGCTGGAAGATCGGGATCAAGTGCCTCGGCATGGTTGTGGAGTGGATCACGAATCGGCTCACCCGCATCACGCGCTTCACGCAGTTTTTTGTTCATGCCGGCAACATTGCGCACGCCAAGCGCTGACATCAGTTTATAGCGCCGCTCCATCTCCCCCACCGCCCAGCGCAGGGCGTTGGCCGCTTCTTTCATGTCCGTCACCACCGGCGCAAGCAAATGCGGAATGCCTTCATAAATCGACAGCTCAAGCATTTTCGGGTCGATGAGAATCAGGCGCACTTCATCGGCAGTGGATTTGAACAACATCGACATCAACATCGCGTTCACGCCCACCGATTTGCCCGAGCCGGTGGTGCCAGCCACCAGCAGGTGGGGCATACGTGCCAGATCAGCCACTACCGGCTGGCCTGCAATATCTTTACCTAACACCAGGGTCACCGGCGATGTCGCCTCCTGATAAACCTTGGAGCCGATCATCTCGGAAAACGCAATCACCTCACGCTGCACATTGGGCACTTCCAGTCCTACCGTGGACTTTCCAGGGATGACCTCAACCACGCGTACGCTGATCATGGCGAGCGAGCGCGCCAGATCTTTGGCCAGATTGGTGATTTGACTGACCTTGACGCCCGGCGCCAGTTCGAGCTCAAAGCGCGTGATCACCGGCCCCGGCTGTGCCAAGACAACTCGCGCCTGCACGTTGTATTCCTGCAGGCGCTCCTCAATCAGCCGTGACATGGACTGCAAGGTTTCCGCTGAATACCCCCCCACCCGCACGCGCGGAGGATCGAGCAAGGCGAGTTCAGGCAAACGCGGCACCGTTGGTGTACCCACCTTCGGGTTGCGAGCCACGTTCATCGAGCGTGATGCCGGAGCTTGTGGCTTCATCTGTGTAGAAGCAGTTGTAGGCTCAACGGTTAGCGCCTGAGCAGCCTGCTTGGAGGGCGATATGTCTTCCTCCACTTCGTCCATCCAGGGTTCATCCGCCTTGGCATCCTTTTGTGTCACATCAGGCGATGGGATTTCCCAGGGTGGGGAATCGTCGTGACGTACCCAGGGCACATAATTATCGGCCTGCTGCTCATCCGACACGGTCTGCACCCGCGCTGTCAACACATCATCAAGCTGTTGAAGCTCAGTCTGCTGCGCGCCCTCGGGATTTTTTTGCGCCCCCATCCAGGCAAATAATGCCCAAATCCCCCCGCCAACCAGATCAAATAAGGCTACCCAGGAAAAACCGGAAAACAGCGTCAATCCCACCACCGCCAAAGGCAAAAGAAGCAACGTGGTGCCCCACAAGCCCAGCCAGTGGCTCAAGGTCACCGCCACCCACTCACCAAGCACGCCACCACTGCCCATGCTCAGCGCATGATGACCGACCACCATGTGCAGAAAAAACAAGCCCGCCAATGCAAGCCAAGCAAAGACAAACCCCAAGAGACGCAACGCTAGCCACGTGCGCGAAAACAAACGCGCATTGGCACCGCTGCGCACCAGCCAGCCCATGATCAATACGCCAAACGGCAAAATGAACGCGGCATAACCGCTGAGATAGAAAAGGATGTCGGCAATCCATGCGCCAGGCAGGCCACCGGCATTCATGATCTGCTTGGCGTTATTGGCTTGCGACCAACCCGGATCACGAATATCAAAGCTCAGCAAAACAAAAAGCAAATAGACGCCCAATGCCGTCGCGATATAAAGCACAGACTCGCGCAAAAAACGCCCTACATGCAGGGTCAAGACCCCTGCATTCAGTTTCGGCTCCACTTTACGCCGAACCATCGCCTGCTTTCTTCCACTCACAGCATCCACAGCGCCCATCAAACCCTTATACGCCTCAAAAACGACCTGCATTCTCGCACGAAGAGTGGACAATTCAGTGTCATCGCCCATGCTCAAACAACACTCGCACCCACAAAAATACGAGCAACCCCAGCTTCATACCCACTTTGGCTGTGGATTGGCGCAAAAAATGCTTGAAACTTACACAAGTCATTCACACGAATGTCTATGCTGCTATAGAATCAACAAAGCAGGCACATTGCCTTCCGTTTTTCCATCTTGTTAAAGGAACTCAACCATGCGCATTTTGCAAACTTCCGCTCTGATCATCGCCATGCTTGGTCTGGCAGCCTGTAGCTCTACGCCTGAAGAAGGTAGCGGCGCGGGCGCCGGTGCCGGCATGGGCGCGGGTAGCAAAGGTATCGGCGGATCGGATTATGACGAAAGCAAGCTCTACGCGGGCAAGCCTTCGCAAACTGAATCCACCGTGTATTTCGACTACGACAGCTATGTCGTCAACGCAAAGTATCGCCCAGTGATCACACAAAACGCCGCCTTCCTCAGTGCCAATGCACAGCGTCAAGTCACGATTGAAGGCTACACAGACCCACGCGGCAGTGCGGAATACAACATCGCCTTGGGTGAAAAGCGTGCCATGGCGGTGCGCGATGCGCTGATTTTGCAAGGCGTGAATAGTGCGCAGATTTCCATCGTCAGCTACGGTGAAGAAAAGCCTGGCTGCGCAGACGCCAACGAGAGCTGCTACAGCCAGGAGCGTCGTGCCGAGTTGGTTTATGGCAAGCGTTAATTCTGCCCCTCGCAGGGCGGCAACGCCCTGATGTATCAAACAAAACGCCCCTCTTCCGGGGCGTTGTTTTTTGCACAGGAAGATACTTTGAAAAGGGGGCTTATCGCCCCTTCGCCTTCACTCTCCCTAGACGCATTGATTTGTTATCAAGCTAGCTCGATCAAGGACGATCATCCAGCGGCTCGCCATCCTTGGTACGTTCACGCACCAGATCACTGCGCTTGAGCCCCATGGCCAAAGAAAGCGCTGCAGCGACAAAGATCGACGAATAGGTGCCGGAAATGATGCCAATGATCAGCGCATAGGCAAAACTATGCACCGCTGCACCACCAAAATAAAACAGCACCACCACGGTAAGGAACGTGGTCAGTGAGGTCATGGTGGTACGCGACAGGGTGTCGTTGATCGAGGTGTTCATGATCTCGATCGGCGTGGCCTTGCGCATTTTGAGGAAGTTCTCGCGAATACGGTCAAACACCACGATGGTGTCGTTGATGGAATAGCCCATCACCGCCAAAACGCCAGCCAGTGCCGCCAGATCAAATTCGATCTGGAAAAAGCTCATGAAGCCGAGCACAACGATGACATCGTGCAGTAGCGCTTGCACCGCGCCAAACGCAAGCTTGAACTCAAAGCGCAGACCGACGTAGATCATGATGCCAATCAGCACAAATAACAGTGCCATGGCGCCGTTTTCGACCAACTCTTTACCTACCGCCGGGCCGACAAACTCCACCCGGCGCATCTCCGCACCCGAATCCACGGTTTTGAGGGCTTCAAGAACCGTGGCAGAAAATTCGGCCTGCTTGACACCCTCACGCGGCGGTAAACGCACCAGCACATTATTGGTCGCACCGAAATGCTGCACGACGGCGCCCTCCAGACCTTGCGCCTGCAGGGTATTGCGCACCTTGTCCAAGGCCACTGACTGCGGATACACCACCTCAACGACCATGCCACCGGTAAAATCCAGGCCAAGATTAAGCCCCTTGGTCGCCAGAGAAACAATCGAGGCCAAGACGAACACCGCAGTCACCACATAAGCGATGTAGCGCTTGCCGAAGAAATCAAAGCGGGTGTTGTTAGGAATCAAACGCATGTCACACCCCTCCGATGGCGATGGATTTGAGTCGAGCCTGGCGTCCGTACACCAGATTGACCAGGCTACGGGTCACCACGATCGCGGTAAACATCGAAGCCACGATGCCGATGGTCAGAGTGACGGCAAAGCCCTTGATCGGCCCGCTGCCGAAGGCAAACAGAGCGAGCGCGGCAAGCAAGGTGGTCAGGTTGGCATCCAGAATCGTGGCAAAGGCGCGCTCATAACCGGCATGAATCGCTGCCTGAGGGGTGTTGCCGTTGCGCAGCTCTTCACGAATGCGCTCATTGATCAGGACGTTGGCATCCACCGCCATACCCAGTGTCAGCACAATGCCAGCAATACCCGGCAGCGTCAGCGTGGCCTGCAGTAGCGAGAGTGCAGCAACGATCAACATCAGGTTGACCAGCAAAGCCACATTGGCAAAGACGCCAAACAGGCTGTAGTAGATGATCATGAACAGCGCTACGGCAATGAAGCCGATGATGGCCGCATTCACCCCCGCCTTGATGTTATCTGCACCCAGGCTCGGGCCGACGGTGCGCTCCTCAATGATTTCGATCGGCGCACGCAGTGCGCCTGCGCGCAGCAACAGCGCCAAATCACGCGCTTCTTTGCTGCTATCCAGCCCAGAAATCTGAAAACGGTTGGCCAGCTGGTCACGAATGGTGGCGATATTGATGACTTCTTGCACCACACTCTTTTTCTTCACGATCTGGCCGTTTTCTTCGACGGTTTCAACTTTGTTTTCGATGAACACCACCGCCATCGGTTGACCGATGTTTTTGCCGGTGATTTCGCTCATGCGCTTGGCGCCTTTGCTGTCCAGGTTGACAAATACCGCAGGTGAGCCGCTTTGCTGCTCGATACCAGAAGACGCATCGACGATCTGATTGCCTGTGATGATGACCTGGCGTTTCAGCAAGACGGGATGACCACCACGTTGCTCAAAGAGCAACGCGCCTGCGGGCACTTGCCCAGTTTTAGCGGCTTCTTCCCACTCCGTTGGTGTACCTTCCACCAGGCGGAACTCCAAAGTGGCCGTGGCGCCGAGAATTTCTTTGGCGCGCACCGTATCCTGTACCCCGGGCAACTGCACAACGATGCGGTCATCCCCCTGCTGCTGGATCACAGGCTCGGAGACGCCCAATTCGTTGACACGATTACGCAGGGTGGTGATGTTTTGCTCAAGAGCGGCTTTGCGCTCCGTCTGCACGGCTTTTTCAGAAAAACGCCCAAGTAAAAGTGCTAACTTGCCATCATCCTTGCTAACCCACTCCAGATCCGGGTACTGCCTGGCGAGTTTGTCTTTGGATGACTCACGTTCAGCATCATCCGCAAAACGCACGACGATATCGTTGCCCTCGCTCGCCACCAGTTGGTAGCGCAGTTTTTCAGTGCGCAGGAAGCCGCGCACATCTTCAACCGTGCGTTCACGCAACTGCTTCAAGGCTGCGTCCATGTCCACTTCCATCAAGAAGTGCACGCCGCCGCGTAGATCCAGACCCAAATACATCGGCTTGGCGCCGAGCGCGCTGAGCCACGCCGGAGTATTGGATGCAAGATTCAAGGCAACGATATACCCGCGCCCGAGTGCCTTGCGCACCACCTCGGCTGCCTTGAGCTGGTCTTCGGTGTTGGCAAAACGCACCAGAACTTGGTCGTTGACCAACTCGGCGCGAACAAACGGAATGACATTTTGTTGCAACACTTCAGTCACGCGCTGCTGATCTGCGGCAGTGATGGCCGAGGCGCGGGCGCTGATTTGTAGCGCTGGGTCTTCGCCGTACAAGTTAGGCAGGGCATAAATCACGCCGAACACCAGGGCGAGCACCACAAGCAGGTTTTTCCAGAGCGGATAGCGATTCACGGGCATCTCCCATGCATTCAACCCGCCACAAGGCGGGTTGATGGGTCGTTAAAATCAGGAACCGCGCAGATCGCGCATCGTTCCCTTGGGCAACACATTGACCACCGCCACGCGTTGTAACAACAGCTGCGTGCCATCCGCCACTTCAATGGTGACGAAGGCGTCGTGCAGCTCGATCACGCGACCGAGCAATCCGCCACTGGTCAGTACTTCATCGCCCTTGGCCAAGGCATCGATCAGCTTTTTGTGTTCCTTTTGCCGCTTGGCCTGCGGACGAATGAGCAGGAAATACATCACCGCAAAGATCAAAATCAGCGGCAAAAAGCTCATCAAAGGATCGGGTTGTTGCATGGCTGGAGCTGCGGCGGCCGGGGCATCAGCCATCGCGGTGGAAATGAAGTTCATACAAACACCTGTCGTTGGGTAGGTAAAAAGTGCGCGGCATTATGCCACAGGCGGTTCAAGCGTCACCTCATGCTGGTGGCAGTACGGGTTGATTTCAATCCGCCGCATCAATACCCGCACGACGCTTACGATAAAACTCCTCTGCCCAAGCGTCGAATCGCTGCTCGCTGATGGCCTGGCGAATCTCCTGCATGAGGAACTGGTAGTAGTGCAGGTTATGGATGCTGTTCAGGCGTGATCCTAGAATTTCGTTGCACTTATCCAGATGACGCAAGTAGGCACGGCTGTAATGACGACAGGTGTAGCAGGCGCAATGTGCATCCACGGGGCGAGTATCATCGGCATAGCGGGCATTGCGCAGACGAACATCGCCCCATTGGGTAAACAAATGCCCATTACGCGCGTTGCGTGTGGGCATGACACAGTCGAACATATCAATGCCACGGCGCACTGCCTCCACGATATCCTCCGGCTTACCCACGCCCATCAGGTAACGCGGCCGATCCTGCGGCAACATGGGCGTCGTTGCTTCCAACACCTTGATGCGCTCGTCTTCTGGCTCCCCCACCGAGAGGCCACCGATGGCATAGCCATCAAAGCCGATCTGCATCAAACCATCGGCCGAAACCTGGCGAAGTGAGGCATACATCCCCCCCTGCACAATACCGAACAACGCGGCCGGGTCATCGCCCTGCAACGCCACATGTGCCTGCTTGCTGCGTGCCGCCCAGCGCAGCGATAGCTCCATGGAAAAACGCGCCTGCTGCTCGGTGGCTGGGTACGGCGTGCATTCATCGAAAATCATGACAATGTCCGAGCCCAACGCATGTTGCACAGCCATCGATGTTTCCGGATCAAGATGGACCTTGCTGCCATCCACCGGCGACTGAAAACGCACGCCCTCCTCGCTGATCTTGCGCAACTCGGCCAATGAGAACACCTGAAAACCGCCGGAATCCGTCAGAATCGGCCCACTCCAGTGCATGAAGTCATGCAGATCGCCGTGTTTCTTGATGATCTCCACCCCGGGGCGTAACCAGAGGTGAAAGGTATTACCGAGGATGATCTCCGCACCAATCTGACGCAGCTCTTCCGGCGTCATGGCTTTCACCGTCCCATACGTCCCGACCGGCATAAAGGCAGGTGTTTCCACCGTGCCGCGCGCAAAGGTCAGGCGCCCACGACGCGCATCCCCACTCGTTTTAAATAACTCGAATTTCATTGAAATTTTTCCAAAGCGTGCTCCGCTGGCGTGATGAACATGGCATCACCATAGCTAAAAAAGCGATACCCCTCGGCCACGGCATGACGGTAGGCGCGCATGACATTCTCATGCCCTCCGAACGCACTGATGAGCATCAAAAGCGTGGAGCGCGGCAAATGAAAATTGGTCAGCAAAGCATCCACCACCTTAAAACGCACTCCCGGCGTAATAAACAAGCGCGTATCCCCCTGCCAAGCGGCCAAGGGTTTTCCCGCATGAAAACGCGCCGCGGACTCCAAGGCACGCACCGAAGTCGTGCCGATCGCCACGACACGCCCACCCCGTGCGCGTGCAGCCGCAATCGCATCCACCGTGCTTTGCGGCACCTCTCCCCACTCCGCATGCATGACGTGTTCGTGAATGTTATTGACACGCACCGGCTGAAACGTGCCGGCGCCGACATGCAGCGTGACACGCACTGTTTCGACACCGCGTGATCGTATGCTAGCCAAAAGCTGTTCATCAAAATGCAGTCCTGCCGTAGGCGCTGCCACTGCCCCCGGTCGGTCAGCGAACACCGTCTGATAGCGCTCGCGATCCGCCCCACCGTCTTCACGTTCGATGTAAGGAGGAAGTGGCATGTGTCCATGCGTTTCCAACGCCGTTAGCAGGCTTGTCGTGCTGTCATGCAAGCGCAGACGGAAGAGCTCGCCTTCGCGTCCGAGCACGTGCAGCTCGACGCCTCCTTCCATCAAAAGCCTGCCCCCAGGCTTAGGTGATTTACTCGCACGCACATGGAATACACCCTCTTGCTCGTCGAGGATGCGTTCCAGCAACACCTCTACCTTGCCGCCACTCTCTTTTTGCCCATGCAAGCGCGCAGGAATAACGCGGGTGTCGTTGAAAATGAGCACATCGCCCGGATTGAGCCACTCCACCAATCGGCTGACCTGGGTGTCATGAAGCTGCCCTGTTTCACCGTCCAAACAGAGCAAACGCGCTCCCGAGCGCTGAGGCAATGGCTCCTGCGCAATCAACGATGCGGGTAAATCAAAATCGAAATCAGCAATATCCATGCTCAGGTTTATTGGTGCTCTACTCATGTGAACGAAAAATGACTTGGCAAGATGCCCTCAATCCCCTATAGTGCAGCGCTTACCCAGCCTGGGTGGCGGAATCGGTAGACGCAGCGGATTCAAAATCCGCCGCTGGAGACAGCGTGAGGGTTCGAGTCCCTCCTTAGGCACCAACTTACTGTATCACGACGTTTCACAACGTCCTAATAACAAAGCTCAAACCCGCACCAGATCAAGGCTTGCGGGTTTTTTTATGTCCGTAG
>CAYOCG010000014.1:0-34736 GCA_964402435.1 uncultured Halothiobacillus sp.
CGGGCTGCCGAACATCACGCCGATCTTCATGCGGATTTGGTTGATGAAAATCACCAAGGTGTTGGACTTTTTGATGTTCGAGGTCAGCTTGCGCAGCGCCTGACTCATCAAACGCGCTTGCAGACCCACATGGGAATCACCCATCTCGCCCTCGATTTCCGCCTTAGGCACCAGGGCTGCCACGGAATCGACGATCACCACGTCCACTGCATTGGAGCGCACCAGCATGTCGGCAATTTCCAGCGCCTGCTCGCCGGTATCGGGCTGGGAGACCAGCAGGTCATCCACGTTCACCCCAAGCTTGGCGGCATAGGTCGGATCCAGCGCGTGTTCGGCATCGACAAACGCGCACACTCCGCCCTTTTTCTGCGCTTCGGCAATCACTTGCAGGGTGAGCGTGGTCTTGCCCGAGGATTCGGGCCCGTAGATTTCCACCACCCGGCCGCGCGGCAAGCCACCAATGCCCAGCGCAATATCCAGCCCGAGTGAGCCGGTGGAGATCACATCCACCTCACGCGACGCGCTGGAATCGCCCATGCGCATCACCGTGCCCTTGCCGAACTGTTTTTCGATCTGCGTCAGCGCGGCGGCCAGCGCCTTTTTGCGGTTTTCATCCATCACGAGGTGGCTCAAGGTAGTTGCTTGCGCGGATTATTCCATAGATCGCCGGCCAAGTGTCACCCGCCCGTGCCCCTGCAGGTCATACAGTGTCGTGACCTGCACCAGGCCGTGCGTGCGCATGAGTTCGGCCACCGCATCCGCCTGATCAAAGCCATGCTCCAGCAACAACCAACCGCCGGGCAGAAGATGTTTTGCGGCACACGCCAGGATGGTGCGTATCGCGTCCAATCCATCCCGCCCCGAGGCGAGCGCCATCCTCGGTTCAAAGCGCAGATCACCCTGCGCAAGATGCACATCATCCTCGCGGATATACGGGGGATTGCTGACGATCATGGCAAAACGCTCTCTGTGCAAGGCGCTGCACCAGTCCGCGTGACGAAACACCACATCCACCCCCAGACGGCGCGCGTTTTCTTCGGCCACCGCCAGCGCTTGCGCTGAGGCATCCACCGCCACGACGCGCAATTCCGGACGCTGCGTTGCCAGCGCCAAGGCAATCGCCCCACTGCCCGTACCAAGATCAAGCACATCACACGCGCCTTGGGGCAAACGCGCCAAGGCCGCTTCCACTAAAAGTTCCGTCTCCGGTCGTGGAATCAGCACGCCGGGGACGACATGCAGATCCAGACCAAAAAACTCACGCCGCCCGAGCAAGTAAGCCACCGGCTCACCTTGCGCACGGCGGCTGACCAATGCGCCAAAACGCGCTGCCTGTTCCGCTGTCACTTCGGCATCTGGCCAGGCGAGCAGAAAACTGCGCAGCTTATGCAGCACATGCGCCAGCAGAATCTGCGCTTCCGCGCGCGGGCTTTCGACCGACCGGAGCGTCTCCTGCGCCGAGGCGAGCAATGCTTTGATCGTCGCGCTCATGCTGCCACCAGTTCGATGCCGTTACCGTCCGGATCGCGCAGAAAGATCGCCGCACGTCCCGAACGACTGCGCGTGTAGGCCACACCGCGCGCTTGCAGACGGGCGATGAACGGCTCCAACGAAGTGACGTGCAAGGCCATATGCCGGTCACGACCGACGTGCACGGGTCGCCCGCCCACAGGGTCCGGATTATCCAGTTGCAACAGATGCAACTGCTGCGCGCCCAAGGCCAGCCACACGCCGGGAAAGCCCAAGTCGGGTCGCGGCAGGAGCTCAAGGCCGAGCACGTCTTGATAAAACGCCTGACTTTGCGCGGCATCGCGCACCAACACACTGACATGGTGCACACCCAACACCTGGGCAACCTCGGTCATGTTCTTGCCTTTCAGTTATAATCCGCCGCCATTTTCCACCGCTTTTGTCCTTCCATGAACCCTGATCTTGGGTTGTTGCAGCCCTACCCGTTTGAAAAGCTGGCCAAGCTCAAGGCCGGATGCACGCCGCCGGCCGAGCTTGAGCACATTGCACTGTCGATTGGTGAGCCCAAACATGCCTCACCCGCATTCGTGATTGAGGCCTTGATTGCTCATGTACACGGCCTGGGGCAATACCCGCTCACCCGCGGTATGGATGGCTTGCGCGAAGCCATCGCGCACTGGCTGCAACGCCGCTTTCACGCCAAGGTGAACCCCGCAAGCGAGATTCTGCCTGTGGCTGGCACGCGCGAGGCGCTGTTTTCCTTTGCGCAGTGCGTGGTCAATCGCGCCGACAAGCCGCTGGTATTGATGCCCAACCCGTTCTACCAGATTTACGAGGGCGCGGCTTATCTGGCAGGTGCCGAGCCGTGGTTTTACCCCACACCGGCAGACAACGGCTTCCTGCCGGATTTTGACAGCATCCCCGCCGAGGTATGGCAGCGTTGCCAGATGATCTACGTCTGCTCGCCAGGCAACCCGACGGGGGCAGTGTTACCGGAGGCGGCCTACCGCCGCCTGATCGAACTGGCGGATGAGCATGATTTCACCATCGCCTCGGACGAATGCTATTCCGAGCTGTATTACGCCGATCCGCCGATGGGTCTGCTCGAAGTGTGCACCAAGCTGCGGCGCGATGATTTTGCCCGTTGCGTGGTGTTTCACTCACTGTCCAAACGCTCCAACCTGCCCGGCCTGCGCTCGGGCTTTGTGGCGGGGGATGCGAACATCCTCAAAGGTTATCACTTGTATCGCACCTACCACGGCTGCACCCTGCCCCCGCCGACGCAAATCGCCAGCGCCGCCGCCTGGAGCGACGAGGCGCATGTGGCACAGAATCGCGCCCTGTACTTGGACAAATTCACCCGTGTGCTGGACATACTGGCAGGCACACTGGATGTGTCCATGCCGGACGGTGCGTTCTACCTGTGGGCGAAAACGCCCATCGCCGACACCGAATTCGCCCGCCGCCTGTTTGCCGAACACAACGTCACCGTGCTCCCCGGCAGCTACCTCTCACGCGAGGTGGCAGGCCACAACCCCGGCGCGGGCTATGTGCGCATGGCGCTGGTCGCCGAGCCGGATGAATGTCTGGACGCTGCGGCGCGGATTCGCACCTTTTGCCAAACCCTTTGATTCTCAAGCTAACCCTCAAGGAACACGTCATGGACAACCTTCGCCAACTGATTGAAGACGCTTTTGAACAGCGCGCCGACTTCACCCCCGCCAACGCGCCGCAGGACGTGCGCGACGCGGTCAATGAGGCCATGAGCCTGCTGGACAGCGGTACGCTGCGCGTCGCCGAGCGCCAGGGCATTGGCCAGTGGCAGGTCAATGAATGGCTGAAAAAGGCCGTGCTGCTCTCCTTCCGCCTGAATGACAACCGCGTGATGGGCAGTGGCGACATCCAGTTCTTCGACAAGGTCGAGCCGAAATTCGCCGGCTGGAACGATGCGCAATTCCGCGCTGCCGGCATCCGCGTCGCCCCCACGGCCATGGCGCGCCGCGGCAGCTTCATTGCCAAAAGCTGCGTGCTGATGCCCTCTTACGTCAACATTGGCGCGTATGTCGATGAAGGCACCATGGTCGATACCTGGGCCACCGTCGGCTCTTGCGCGCAAATCGGCAAAAACGTGCACCTCTCCGGCGGCGTGGGCATTGGCGGCGTGCTGGAGCCGCTGCAAGCCGCGCCGACCATCATCGAAGACAACTGCTTCATCGGCGCGCGCTCCGAAGTGGTCGAAGGCGTGATCGTCGAAGAAGGCTCGGTGATCTCCATGGGCGTGTACATCGGCCAGTCCACCAAGATTTATGACCGCGAAACCGGCGAAGTGCATTACGGCCGCGTGCCCGCAGGCTCGGTGGTCGTCTCCGGCAACCTGCCCTCCAAGTGCGGCAAGTACAGCCTGTATTGCGCGGTGATCGTGAAAAAAGTCGATGCCAAAACACTGGGCAAAGTCGGCATCAACGAACTGTTGCGCGACGTGTAATACGTTCTACACCCTGTAAAGCCAAAGCCCCTCATCGAGGGGCTTTGTTTTGCTTGCTGAAAAAGATCTATCGAAAAATTCGATCAATTCACGCCTAAAAACGCCTCGATTGATCTAAAAATTCGATTGATTGACCCTGTTTTAGCCAGAGCAGGGCGTCTTGAACAGAGCTTTTCAGTGCGCTTCCGGCTTGAAAGGCAAGGAGGAGTGATGCAGGAAAATCTTCACCTGACCGTTTTTGAGCTTCTCGAAGCCCATGGTGTATTCCACTTTCACTTCCTTGCCACTCTTGGCGTCGGTGAAGTAGTAATTGCCCATCGCCTCGGCGGTTTTGCCGCCGGGGTTAAAAATCACCTCATCGTTGTCGAAACGCACCTGTGACCAGGGCTGGATGGCAAAGCCGTGGTCCTCTGGATTACTGCCGCCGACAAAGTAAGACAGAGCCTCGTCCTTGGTTTCGCGGAATTGATCCTGTGCCGCCTTGGTCGGCTTGAACAGCACCTTGCCTTGGTCATAGGCATACATCTTGTCGATCATCGCGCTGGCATCGGCTTTATAATCACCACCTTCCTGATACACCTTGCCTATGTGCACGATGCCTTTGGCCCAGGCATCTTCCGCTTGGAGTACATCCTGCATGCTGATGGCGGATGATTTCGCCCCGGCATGGGCACTGCCCAAAAGACTCATCCCCAACAACACGGCCACACCACTCTGGCGCAGAAAATTCCGACGGTTCATCAATCTTTCCTCCCAACACAAGATCAAAACGTGAACGTGCATGGCGCACGCAGTCAATCTAGCCCCGCGAGCTGACGGCAAACTGACACGCTCATCAAAATAAGGAACCCGTATGTTTCATTTGCTTCATCTTGGACAACACGCCAATCCGCGCAGCGAGGTACTCTCCGGGCTGACCGTCGCCCTCGCCCTGGTGCCGGAAGCCGTGGCTTTTGCCCTGGTGGCGCAGGTGCATCCGCTGATGGGCTTGTACGCCGCCTTCATGGTGGCGCTGATCACCTCCAGCTTCGGCGGTCGCCCGGGCATGATCTCCGCCGCTGCGGGCTCGCTGGCGGTGGTCATGGTCGCCTTGGTGGTGCAACACGGGCCGCAGTACCTGCTTGCCGCGGTGGTGCTGATGGGGGTGATTCAAATCGTCGCCGGCGTGCTCAAGCTGGGCAAATTCATCCGCATCGTGCCTTACCCGGTGTTTCTCGGCTTCGTCAACGGCTTGGCCATCGTCATCCTGTTGGCGCAGTTTGAGCAGTTCAAAATCACCGCCCCCGAGGGCACCAAGGAATGGATCAGTGGCTCGGCCTTGTACATCATGCTCGGCCTCATCGCCCTTACCATAGCCATCATTCACTTTCTACCACGTTTGACCAAGGCCGTGCCTTCCACCCTGGTAGCGATCATTGCCGTCAGCCTGCTGGCCTTTGCGCTGAATCTGGACACGCGCACCGTGGGCGATATGGCCTCCATCGCCGGCGGCCTGCCCAGTTTCGCCATACCGGCGGTGCCCATGACCTGGGAAACGCTGTGGATCGTGCTGCCCTATGCCTTTGTGTTTGCCGGCGTGGGCATGATCGAAAGCCTCCTCACCCTGCAACTGTTGGACGACATCACCGCCACCCGTGGCCAGCCGAATCGCGAATGCGTCGCCCTCGGCGCGGCCAACGTCACCTGCGGTTTCTTCGGCGGCATGGGTGGCTGCGCGCTGGTCGGGCAGAGCATCATCAACGTCGAGTCCGGCGGTCGCGGCCGACTCTCCGGCATCACCGCCGCGCTGGTGCTGCTGCTGTTCATCCTCTTTCTTGCGCCGATCATCGAACAAATCCCGCTCGCCGCCCTGGTGGGCGTGATGTTCATGGTGGTCATCGGCACCTTCGAATGGGGCACGCTGCACATGATCGGCAAGGTGCCGCGCAATGAAATCCTCATCAGCATCATGGTGGCGGTAATCACCGTGCTCGCCGACCTGGCCTTGGCAGTGATCGCCGGCGTGATTGTGTCTGCGCTGGTGTTCGCCTGGGATCATGCCAAACGCATCCGCGCCGACAGCGAATTGCTCGCCGATGGCAGCAAGCTCTACCGCCTGGACGGCCCACTTTTTTTCGCCTCAGCGCAAAACTTTGCCGAGCTGTTCAGCCCGAAAACCGACCCCGAACACGTCATCATCGACTTCGCCCGCTCGCGCGTGGCCGATCAGTCTGCACTGGAAGCCATCGACAATCTGGCCGAAAAATACCGCGCCGAAGGCAAAACCCTGCACCTGCGCCACCTCGCCCCCGAATGCCGCGAACTGCTGCGCAAAGCGGGCGACTTGGTGGAAGTGAATATCAAGGAAGACCCGGTGTATCACGTGGCGGAGGGGGAGAAGTGAAATAAGAACATTAGAAGGACGCGACGCGATTATTTGCGCTCTCCGCTCAATGTCCTTGGCATCCACCCATGCGCCTCAATAATGAAAGCGCAATTGAGCGATGAGCAATTGATCACCCTCAGCGCGGTAGACGATGCGGTGTTCATCCGTGATGCGGCGTGACCAGTAGCCCGATAAGGCGTGTTTCAGCGGCTCGGGCTTGCCGACACCGCTGAACGGTTCGCGCTGAATCTCGCGAATCAGTTTATTGATGCGTTCCACCATTTTGCGGTCTTGCTTTTGCCAGTACAGGTAGTCATCCCAAGCCTCGTCCGCAAAAACCAGTTTCATTCCGCCAGCACCCGCTCAACCCCCTGCCCGCTGCTTAGCTGTTCCATCGCCGCAAGCAAACGCGTGGCATTGGCTGAGGTGCGCAGCAAGTAAGCCGTTTCCTCAAGCGCTTTGTAATCCTCAAGCGAGAGCATCACCACGGACTGCGCACCATTGCGCGTGATGATCAGCGCCTCATGGTCGTTGCACACGCGATCCATCGTGGCTGCCAAGTTCGCGCGTGCCGCGGTGTAGGTCATTGCGTCCATACCTGAACTCCGTAATTGTACGTTTTAATGTACAACAATATAACGTACTTCTGCGCAAAGTCGCCTAACAGGCTGCTGTAATATCGATTTCAGCAGCCTGTTAGGGCGGGGCATGGATGTCCCGCTCGCAAATCAATCACACAAGTGATTGATATGTCGCTGTCGAGTCCGGGCGTGTACCGAACTCGACAGGGCTGAAAAGCTCATGGATGAGGTTTTTCAGCATCCTGCCAAGACAGGCAGAGCAACTTTCTGCACACACAAAAAAAGCGGCCATACGGCCGCCCGCGTTATGCAAACAACGCTTACTTGAACTTGTAGTATTTCGAGTTCAAGTAATCCGTCACCGCTGCCACGTCGTCATCAAACCAGTCGATATTGAAGTGGTTGGCACAGGACGCCACCATGGTGTTCAGGCTGGCCTTGTTTTTGATTTTCTTGCCCACACGGCTCTCATAAAACTTGGCGTCGTGCGGCGCCTTGTGGCAGGCGGCACATTTTTCGGCGTGCAATTTTTCGCCTTTGGCGATGCTTTCCGGACTGGCCTGGGCAATGCCTGCGAGCAACAAGGCTGTCACCGCCAAACTTACGCTTGCAATCCGCTTCATGGTTTTCCCCCTGTGGCTTGGTTGACGAAGCAACTCAAGATTAGACCGCTTCAACCCACAACAATCATCAAAGGTTTTTGCCCTCAATCGCATAGGTTTATGAATCACGCTTGCGACGCGCCGGCGTGCGAGCGGCAGGTTTTTTCGCCTCGGGCCAGCGCACTTGCGGACGCGGCGTGGCGCGTGCCTCGGGGACTTTGGGCAAGCCGGCATGTTTGGTGAGGAATTTTTGCTCGCCATGTTTGCGCCCGGTGCGCGCGCCTTCGCCACCGGCCAGCCCCGTGCCCTCGGGCTGCCAGGTGGGGATGAGATGGCGCTTGCCGTTGCCAATCAAATCGGCACGCCCCATTTTCTTCAACGTTTCCCGCAACAACGGCCAGTTTTCCGGGTCGTGGTAGCGCAAAAAGGCTTTGTGCAATCGGCGTTGCTTCAATCCCTTGGGTGAAAACACCTCCTCGGTGCCGCTGCGGCGCACGGTGCGCAACGGGTTGCGCCCGGAGTGGTACATGGCGGTGGCCAGCGCCATGGGGCTGGGCAGGAAGGCCTGCACCTGATCGGCTCGGAAGCCGTTGCGCTTGAGCCAAAGGGCAAGCTGGAGCATGTCTTCATCCGTGGTGCCCGGATGGGCGGCAATGAAGTAGGGAATGAGGTATTGCTCCTTGCCGGCCTCGCGCGAGAATTTCTCGAACATGGCCTTGAAGCGGTCATACGCCCCCATCCCGGGCTTCATCATTTTAGATAGCGGCCCTTGCTCCGTGTGTTCCGGGGCGATCTTGAGGTAGCCGCCAACATGATGCGTCACCAGCTCCTTGACATAGGCGGGGGACTCCACCGCCAGGTCATAGCGCAGGCCAGAGGCAATCAGCACTTTTTTGATGCCGGGCAGTGCGCGCGCTTTGCGGTAGAGCTGAATCAGCGGGCCGTGGTCGGTATTGAGGTTTTTGCAGATATCCGGATAAACGCAGGAGAGGCGACGGCAATTTTCCTCGATCTTTTCATCCTTGCAGGTCAGGCGATACATATTCGCCGTCGGCCCGCCAAGGTCGGAGATCACGCCGGTAAAGCCGGCCGTTTTGTCGCGGATTTCTTCCACTTCACGCAGAATGGATGCTTCCGAACGGCTCTGAATAATGCGCCCCTCGTGCTCGGTAATCGAACAGAAGGTGCAGCCGCCAAAGCAGCCGCGCATGATGTTGACTGAGAAGCGAATCATTTCCCACGCCGGGATTTTGGCGTTGCCGTACGCCGGGTGCGGGGCGCGGGCGTAGGGCAGACCAAATACGCCATCCATTTCCGCCGTGGTCAGTGGAATGGGCGGCGGGTTGAGCCAGACATCGCGCTCGCCATGACGTTGCAGCAGGGCACGCGCATTGCCCGGGTTGGTTTCCAGATGCAGCACGCGCGAGGCATGCGCATACAGCACCGGGTCATCCTTGACCTGCTCATAGGCGGGAATGCGCACCGCCGTGCGCTCGCGCGGATGATTGCGCGGAATTTCGCGGCGCAGATGCACCACCTGCGCGCCGGGCGAGGATTCTTTCTTCTCGCAGCTTGCCGCCGACGTCATGGCATACGGATCGGGATGCGGGGCCACCGGCCCTGGCTCGTCCACGGTGGTCGAGTCCAGCACGACCCAATCGTCAGGCATGGCGCCGTCGTGCATGAAGGCGGTGCCGCGAATGTCTTTCATCTCACGCGGATGCTCACCTTTGGCTGCACGGTGGGCGATCTCGACAATGGCGCGCTCGGCATTGCCGTACACCAACAAATCCGCCTTGGAATCGGGCAACACCGAGCGGCGCACTTTGTCCGACCAATAGTCGTAATGGGCAATGCGCCGCAGGCTGGCTTCGATGCCACCAATCACGACCGGCACATCCTTGTAAGCCTCGCGGCAGCGCTGGGCATAGACCGTCACGGCGCGATCCGGACGTTTGCCGTGCTCGTCGTTCGGCGTGTAGGCATCGTTGTGGCGCAGACGGCGATCCGAGGTGTAGTGGTTCACCATCGAATCCATATTGCCCGCGCTCACCCCGAAGAACAGATTGGGCTTGCCGAGCTGACGAAAAGCCTCCGCCGAGGTCCAATCCGGCTGGGCGATGATCCCCACGCGGAAACCCTGCGCTTCCAGCATGCGTCCGATCACCGCCATGCCGAAGCTAGGGTGATCCACGTAGGCATCGCCCACCACAATGATGATGTCGCAGCTATCCCAGCCAAGCTGTTCCATTTCTGCGCGCGACATGGGCAGAAACGGCGCCGTGCCGAAGCGCTTCGCCCAGTAGGGCTTGTAGGAAAAAATGTTCTTGGCGGGCAGCATGGGCAACACTCAGTCAGGCAATGTGTGCATTATCGCCTAACTGGGGAGGATAATTCCCGCGAAAAATCGAAGCCACTCACCCAAGCGGGCGGGTAATTGGGCTCAGGATCCCATTGAAAATGCGCGGGTTATCAGGCTGTTGAAAGACTTTTTCAACAGCCTGTCATGACCCCTGCCGCTCTGTCACATTCGCCTTGCTGCGTAGGAAAGCCTCAAACGCCGCGTTGTCAGTCATGGCTTGATAGTTTTGCAATTCATCCTGCACGCGACGGCGCTCGTCTGCGCTCAACAAAGCAGGGTTGCCCGGTTGCACGCCCAATAAACGCACTACGGCGAAATCACCCGAAGGCAGACGCAGCGCATCCACCGTCACGCCACCCACAGCAGGCGGCGACATACTGAATGCCGCCTGAGCAATCGCCGCCTCCACCTCACGCGCTTGGCGTTTGATGCTGCCCGCAAATGAACGCTGCACCCCCGACGGGGCATTGACCGCGCCAGCTTGAGCGAAGGCTTGCTTGAGCTGCTCAGCTTCAGCTTGGAGCTTTTCAGTCAGCTGCTGCGCCACCCAGCGCTGCTCAACCTCGGCACGCACCGCATCAAACGGCTGATCCGCAGCCTCTTGGTATTCGAGCAAGCGCACCACGGCAACTTTTTGTTCACCCAAATCGACGGGTTCACTGTTACGCCCCTGCTTGAGCACTTCATCCGAGAAGGCCGCCTGCAACAACTTGGGCGCTACCCCCGCCTCGCCACGCACCAGCCAGTCGCTTTTTACGACCGGCAAGCCCAATTGCTCAGACGCGGGCAGCAGACTATCCGGGTGTTCATAAGTCAGTGTCGCCAAACGATCAGCAACGTCATGGAATTGTGCTTCGGCCAGGGCTTTGCGCGCATCCTGCTCGATCTGTGCACGCACCTGATCCAGCGGCAACACCGGCGCCGGCTCAATGCCCTCCAGTTTGATGATGTGCCAACCAAACTTGGTGCGCACCGGCGCGGAGATGTCTCCGGGCTTGGCCATGGCAAACAACGCTTTTTCAAACGGCTCGACCATCATGCCACGCGTCACCTTACCCAAGCCCCCACCCTGCTTGGCTGAACCCGGATCTTTGGAGTATCCCTCCGCCAGCTTGGCGAAAGCCTCGCCCTGCTCGGCACGTTGACGCAATGCCTCGATCGCTTGACGAACCGTCGCCTCATCCGCGCCCGCATCCACCGGCAAGAGGATATGTGCGGCCACGCGCACTTCACGCTGTTTTTGCGCCTCGAGATAGGCTTTGTATGCCTGCTGAATGTCGTCCTCACTCGGTTTCATACGCTTGGCCAAGGCATCCACATCAAGCTCCAGCATCTCCAGCTTGACCTGCTCGGGGCGGCGAAACTCGGCCTTATGTGCGTTGAAGTAAGCTTGTAGCGCGGATTCATCGGGCTTGATGGCTGCGCGACGATCGGCGGCGGCCAAGAGATAAACTTCAACCTCACGCACCTGATCACGCAAACGCACGTAAGCGTCCACATCAGCAGAAGTCACAAACGCCGAGCGGGTGATGCCGTCCTGCAACTGCTGCACCACCAGATCAAGCCGCACCAGAGGCTCAAAGCTCAAGGGCGTCTGCCCCTGCATGCGCAGCACTTGCTCATAGCGTGCCTGACTAAACTGACCGTTTTCTTGAAAGGCAGGAATCGAACGCAGCAGTGAGGCGAGTTGTTGATCGCTGACGCGCATGCCTTGCGCCTGTGCATACTGGCTGAGCACTTCACGCATGATCAAAGCGCTAAGCACCTGCTGCTTCAGACCCATGCTTTCCAACATATCCGGCGATACGGCACCACCGAATTGTTGCGCCATGCGCTGGCGCTCCTGATCATAAGCCTGATCAAACGCGCGCTGCGTGATGTCCTGACCATTGACACTGGCCAATGGCTGCGCCTCGCCACCCTGAAAATACTCACCGATGCCCCAAAGCACAAAAGGGATGGTGATCAATCCAACGATGGTGTAAGCAATCCAACCCGTAATTTTTTCACGCAAATCCATCAACATGGCGAAACGATCTCAACGAACATGAACCTATAGACGGCATAAACCCCTCGGCTTGCACGGCATCACCCGAAGGCAGCAGCGCAAGCACGAGGGGCAAATTATTACAAAGAAATGGGGCGGACGATCAGCCGTTGACCGCGTCCTTCAGACCCTTACCGGCCTTGAACGAAGGCAGTTTGGAAGCTGCAATGCTGATTTCCTGGCCAGTCTGCGGGTTACGACCAGTACGTGCTTCGCGCTCGCGCACCAAGAACGTACCAAACCCCACCAAAGTCACCTGATCGCCATTTTTCAGCGCCTCGGTCACGGCGGCAATCACGCCATCCACTGCCTTGGCAGAGTCAGTTTTGGTCAGACCGGAAGCATGGGCAACGGCATCGATCAGCTCAGATTTGTTCATTGTCGGAAAATCCTTATTTTGGTTGGGGAAGGCAAACGGCTTACAGACACGCTCAGATCAACCCCCGCATCGAAGTCAGCAAAGCTCGCTCAATCAAACGCAGAGGCAACTACGAGGCTTTATAGCAAGGGGCTTGCGTAGCGTCAACGGTCGGGATGCACCGCCACAGAACATTGTTTGAATGCCCTCATCAGACCATGACAACATCAATGCGCCAACGGACTGTCAATGGCTGCCACGGCGCGCGCAGCCAGTTCGACCGGTTGGACGTCTTGTGCTCTCGGGCGCGGCGGCTCAGCCAAGGCCAACTCCAGCACTTGGTCGATCCATTTAACCGGACGGATATCCAGCTTGTCTTTGACATTTTTTGGAATATCCACCAGATCCTTGCAATTGCCTTCGGGAATCAGCACCAAGCGAATGCCACCGCGATGCGCAGCGAGGAGTTTCTCCTTCAACCCGCCAATTGGCATGACTTCGCCACGCAGCGTGATCTCACCGGTCATTGCCACATCAGCGCGCACCGGTATGCCCGTCAAACTGGACACCAACGCGGTGCACATCGCAATGCCTGCGCTCGGACCATCCTTGGGGGTGGCTCCATCCGGTACGTGGATGTGGATGTCCTGCTTTTCATGGAAATCTGCGGCAATCCCCAGGCGCTCGGCACGCGCACGCACCACGGTCATCGCTGCCTGAATCGACTCCTGCATCACCTCGCCAAGTTGCCCGGTATAACTGAGCTTGCCCTTACCCGGCATGATGGCGGATTCGATAGTCAGCAAATCCCCGCCCACTTCGGTCCAGGCCAAACCATTGACCTGCCCCACCTGGTTTTCTTCCTGCGCACGTTCGAAATCGAAACGATGCACCCCAAGGTATTTATCCAGATTGGCTGGGGTGACCTTGATCGCCCCTTTGGCCTTGGCTTTGGCACTGGCGAGCAGGATCTCCTTGACCACCTTACGGCAAATCTTGGAAAGCTCACGCTCAAGATTACGCACCCCCGCCTCGCGCGTGTAGTAACGCACGATATCGCGGATCGCGGCCTCGCTGACCTGCAATTCTTCGGCGCGCAGGCCATTGTTTTTCATTTGCTTGGGGAGCAGATAACGCTGGGCGATGTTGATTTTTTCATCTTCGGTGTAACCCGCCAGACGAATCACCTCCATGCGATCGAGCAGCGGTCCGGGTATGTTCAGGCTGTTGGCGGTCGCAATGAACATCACTTCAGAAAGATCGATGTCCACTTCCATGTAGTGATCGCCAAACGCGTTGTTCTGCTCCGGATCAAGCACCTCGAGCATGGCTGACGCCGGGTCACCGCGGAAATCGCCCGACATTTTGTCGATTTCATCCAGCAGCACCAGCGGGTTCTTTGTGCCCATTTTGCTCAAGGTCTGCACGATTTTGCCCGGCATCGAGCCGATGTAGGTGCGCCGATGGCCACGAATCTCCGCCTCATCGCGCACGCCACCCAAGGCAATGCGCGCAAACTTGCGGTTGGTGGCCTTGGCGATCGACTGACCCAGCGAGGTCTTACCTACCCCGGGCGGACCGACCAGGCAGAGGATCGGGCCTTTGAGTGCCTTCACCCGCTGCTGTACGGCGAGGTATTCCAGGATGCGCTCCTTGACCTTCTCCAGGCCAAAATGATCGGCCTCCAGCACCTGCTCAGCCAAAGTGAGATCGTTACGCACCTTGCTGCGTTTTTTCCACGGCACCTGCACCATCCAGTCGAGGTAGTTGCGCACCACGGTGGATTCGGCGGACATCGGCGGCATCATCTTCAGCTTGTTCAACTCGGCACGCGCTTTTTCCAATGCCTCTTTGGGCATACCTGCCTTGTTGATCTTCATCTCCAGCGCTTCAAGCTCGCTGGGCTGGCCGTCCTCCATTTCGCCCAGCTCTTTCTGAATGGCCTTCATCTGCTCATTCAGGTAATACTCGCGCTGGCTTTTTTCCATCTGCTGCTTGACACGGCCGCGGATGCGTTTTTCCACCTGCAACAGATCAACCTCGGCCTCAATCAGCGCCATGAGTTGCTCCATGCGCTCGGCGACATCAATCTTTTCCAAGATGTGCTGTTTTTCGTCCAATTTGAGCGCCATGTGCGCGGCGATGGTGTCGGCCAGACGTGAAGCATCGTCGATGCCTTCAAGCGAGCTCAAAATCTCTGGCGGAATTTTCTTGTTGAGCTTGACGTATTGCTCGAACTGGCCCAGCAGGGTGCGGCGGTGGACGTCCAATTCACGCTCATCATGGGCTGAATCTTCTTGCACAGCCTGCACCGTAGCAACGAAGTAATCCTCTGACGGCTCGATATGCTCGACATGCACCCGCTCAGCGCCTTCCACGAGCACCTTGACCGTGCCGTCCGGCAGTTTGAGTAGCTGAAGGATTTGTGAAAGTGTGCCGATACGATGCAATTGCTCGGGCGTGGGTTCATCGATGTCCGCGCTCTTTTGCGCAATCAGCAAAATCTGCTTGTTGGCCTGCACCGCAGCTTCCAGCGCAGCGATGGACTTTTCCCGTCCAACGAACAGAGGAATCACCATGTGCGGATATACCACGACATCGCGCAAGGGCAATACGGGCACCGACTGGATAAGAGAAGAAGGTTGTGTTGTTGTGTTTGTCATGACGGATGCCCTCTAGCAGGATGTTGAAAAATGACTTCGTGTCCTTTTTCAACGCGTCTTTTCGCGGCGCATGTCCGCGAATGACGCCGAACATCAAACACTTACAGTATTTGATGTTCGTGCAAGCCTTCCTTGGCTTGCTTTACCAGGCCGTTGAAAGACTTTTTCAACGGCCTGGTAAACGACAAAAGGTCGGCAACTGTGCAATACATGGGGGCGTGAAACTTATGTTACAAGCCCGTCCTGTCCATCAAGATGCAATGCGTGTGGTTTCTGTGTTATCAAACACGCGGTAGGGCTGTGATTCGCCTTTGATACTGGATTCATCCACCACCACCTTTTGCAGGTTATGCAAGGACGGTAGGTCGTACATCGTATCGAGCAAGGTGTGTTCCAGAATCGTGCGCAGACCACGCGCACCCGTTTTGCGCTTCATTGCCTGCGCTGCCACAGCAGTGAGTGCTTCAGGGCGGAACTCAAGCTGCACATTTTCCATGTCAAACAGCTTGGCGAACTGCTTGGTCAGGGCGTTTTTCGGCTCGGTGAGAATGCGCACCAGCGCCTTTTCGTCCAACTCCTCAAGCACTGCGGTCACCGGCAGGCGGCCGACGATTTCAGGGATCAAGCCGTACTTGACCAGGTCTTCGGCCTCAACATCCTTGAACAACTGACTGAGGGAGCGCTTGTCATCCTTGGACTTTACATCTGCCGCAAAACCGATGCCGCCTTTTTCGGCGCGGCGCTGCACGATTTTGTCCAGCCCCTCGAACGCGCCGCCACAAATGAACAGAATGTGTGAGGTGTCCACATGCAGGTACTCCTGCTGTGGGTGCTTACGCCCGCCCGACGGGGGTACGGCAGCAACGGTACCCTCGATGAGCTTGAGCAATGCCTGCTGTACACCCTCCCCGGACACATCACGCGTGATCGAGGGGTTATCCCCTTTGCGTGTGATCTTGTCGATTTCATCCACAAAAATGATGCCTGTTTGCGCACGTTCGACGTTGTAGTCGCATTTTTGCAGCAGTTTATGAATGATGCTTTCCACATCATCGCCCACATAGCCCGCTTCGGTCAGTGTGGTGGCATCGGCGATGGCAAACGGCACATCAAGAATGCGCGCCAGGGTTTCCGCGAGAAGCGTCTTGCCCGAACCGGTGGGACCAATGAGCAGGATATTGCTCTTACCGAGTTCGACCTCGTCCTCGTCTTTACCGCGTTGCTGCGCCAACTCCAGACGTTTGTAGTGGTTATACACCGCCACGGAAAGTGCTTTCTTGGCATCGCCCTGGTCGATGACATATTGATCGAGAATGGCACGAATCTCATGCGGTGTGGGCAATTCACGCTTGACCGGCGGCGTGTCGTCTTTCAGTTCTTCACGCAAGATGTCATTGCACAAATCCACGCATTCATCGCAGATGTACACCGAAGGGCCGGCAATCAGTTTGCGCACCGCGTCCTGGCTTTTGCCACAGAACGAGCAGTGCAGCGCGCCGTCGGTCATGTCTTCATTCTTTTTTGTCATTTGTGCAATTCCTAACAAGGTCGAGTTATGGCAAACATGCGACTTTCAACGTCATCTTGCAAGTGCAGGCTCCCATAACCAAACGCCCCTGCGATGCGGCGACATGGCAGGGGCAAATCAAACACACTCAGGAGGATTTCAGTCAAACACTGCGTTTTTGCAGCACCTGATCGACCAAACCGTAAGCCATGGCAGTTTGCGCATCCATGAAATTATCGCGGTCCGTGTCCATTTCCACCCGCTCCACCGGTTGACCGGTGTGCATCGCCAGCAGTTCATTCATGCGCTGGCGCGTCTTGATGATTTCCTCGGCATGGATTTTGATGTCCGATGCCTGACCACGAAAACCGCCCAGCGGCTGGTGAATCATCACCCGCGAATTGGGCAGACAGAAACGCTTGCCCTTGGCACCGCCCGCAAGCAGGAAGGCACCCATACTGGCCGCTTGACCGATGCACAGCGTGCTGACATCCGGCTTGATGAACTGCATGGTGTCATAAATCGCCATGCCCGAGGTAATCACCCCACCCGGCGAGTTGATGTACAGATGAATGTCCTTGTCCGGACTTTCCGACTCAAGGAACAACAACTGCGCCACCACCAAGTTGGCCATGTGATCTTCGATCTCGCCGACGATAAAAATCACCCGCTCCTTGAGCAGACGCGAGTAAATATCATAGGCACGCTCGCCACGCGCACTCTGCTCGATGACCATCGGCACCAAAGCGGCGCTGGGCGCTAGAACATCACTCATGACCGGCTCCAAGAGAACGTTGACCATTAGGCTTGCGGCTTGACCACTTCAGCAAAAGGCATAGCCACATCACTTACCACGGCCGATTCAAGCACGAACTCGACGATACGATCCTCGGCGGCAAGATTGGCCAGGCTCTGCATCAGATCCTGGCGGCTACGGTAATAGCGCTTGACCTCTTCAGGGTCTTCGTAGCTGGCAGCCACGGTATCGAGCAGCGCGTCGATACGCTGCGCATCCACACGCAACTCAGCGTTCTTGGCCAGCTCAGCAATCAACAGACCCAATTTGACACGGCGCTGCGCCTCACCCTCAAACAGCTTGAGCGGCAACTCGGCGGTTTGCGCACCGCGCATCTGCTGGGTGAATTGCTCACGCACACGCGCAGCCTCTTCATCCACCAAAACTTGCGGCACAGCAAATTCATTGGCGGCCAGCAGACCGTCCATCACCTGCTGCTTCACGCGACGCTTGATCGCCTGCTCCAGCTCACGCGCCATGTTCTTGCGCACTTCGCTGCGCAGAGCATCGACGCCACCCTCTTTGACACCGAATGCGGCGCAGAAGGCATCGTCCACCTCAGGTAGCACCAATTCTTCGACAGCCTGCACGGTCACTTCGAAATCTGCCTTCTTCCCGCGCAGTTGCTCGGCGTGGTAATCCTCAGGGAAGGTGACAGTGATGGTTTTGCTCTCGCCGGCTTTCATGCCGACGATCGGGCCTTCAAAATCTTTGAGCAAGCGGCCTTCACCCAAGACGATAGGCATGCCTTGCGCCGAACCACCATCAAACGCCTCGCCGTCGATCGTGCCCTTGAAATCCACGGTCACGCGATCACCTTCAGCGGCCGCACGCTCAACTGCTGCAAAGCTGGCACGCTGCTTGCGCAGGTTCTCGATCATCGCGTCCACATCTGCTTCACTGATCTCGGTTTGCGGACGCTCAACCTTGACTTCCGTCATCGCTGCGAGGGTGATCTCCGGGAACACCTCAATCTCGGCGACATAACGCAAGCCTTCTTCACCCTCAGGCATCTTGAACTCGGTGATGCGCGGCGCGCCCGCCGGATTCAGTGCCTGCTGCTGCAATGCTTCGCCATAGGACTTCTGTACCACGGCATCCACCGCCTCTTCACGCGCCTGACCCATGTAACGCTGGCGAATGACCTGCGGCGGCACCTTGCCGGGGCGGAAGCCATCGACACGTGCACGGCGACCGATCTCCTTCAGACGCAGCTCCACCGCTTCGTCCAGCTGGCTGGCCGGAACATTGATCGACAAACGGCGCAGCAGGCCTTCCGCAGTTTCCACAGTCACTTGCACGTCAAACACCTCAAAATTCAAAACTTCAAAATCATGATTGAAACGACGCCACTCTTCATCAGGCACCGTATTCGGAAATGGTGCGAAAGGAGGGACTCGAACCCTCACGCCAAAGGCGCTGGAACCTAAATCCAGTGCGTCTGCCAATTCCGCCACTTTCGCATGTACAAAATCACGCCCGAAGGCGACAACTTTGCGAACGCGGCACATTAGCACAATCGCCGGCATACGCTCAAGAAAAGCAGAGCATCCTGCCGCATGATTGACCTCGCTCAGCACATGAGGCAGAAGCTTGTGCGCAAAACGTGGTGAAAAACCGGCTAACATCGCGCACTAACGCTTCATCGTATGACTCTACCCATGTCTCAGCCCCCTATTCGCGCACAACTGGATTGCGTCATCAGCCGCGTATCCGAGGCTCTGATCGGCAAGCAGGATCGCATTCGCCTGGCACTGACTGCGCTGCTTGCCGGAGGTCATGTTTTGCTGGAAGACATTCCCGGCGTGGGTAAAACCACACTGGCCAGTGCACTCGCGCACAGTCTCGGCCTGCAGGCGCAGCGCTTGCAGTTCACCAGCGATCTTTTGCCCTCCGACGTACTCGGTGCGTCGATTTATCAACCATCCAGCGGCGATTTCCGCTTCGCCCCCGGGCCGATCTTCACCCAGGTACTGCTCGCCGACGAGATCAACCGCGCCAGCCCTAAGGCACAGAGCGCGCTGCTTGAGGCCATGGAGGAGCAGCAGGTCAGTGTGGATGGCATCACCCATGCGCTACCGCATCCCTTTTTCGTCATTGCCACGCAAAATCCGCTGGAACAGCAGGGGGTGTATCCGCTGCCGGAATCACAACTCGATCGCTTTCTTTTCCGCCTCTCCTTGGGTTACCCCGATCGACGCGCCGAAGGGCTGATGCTCACCCACGGCAGCACACGGCAACATGCGCGTAACCTCGCCCCATGCCTGGATGCACCCCGCGTGCTGCAACTGCGTGAGCACGTGTCCGCGGTGCATGTCAGCGCGGCGGTGATCGAGCACCTTCTCGATCTTCTCGCCGCCAGCCGTCGGCACGAGGTGTTTGTGCATGGCCTGTCGCCACGCGCGGGACTGGGCTGGCTGCATGCCGCGCGTGCTTGGGCGCTGCTGCATGGCCGCGAGCATGTCGAACCAGAAGATCTGCGTCAGCTCGCGCCGCACATCACCGGCCACCGCCTGGTGTTTGCCGATCCGCTGCTCGCCGAGCAGCACGCCCACCCGGCGCACTGGTTGCTCGAGCAGGTGCCGCCGCCTGAAAACCGCCTCTGACGGTGCATATGCCATGGACACGCGCCTGCATCGCGAACCGCTTGCCCTGCCCTTCTTTGCTCTGGTGCTGGTGCTGCTGTTTGGCTCGACGCAGTATGCCAACAACCTCGGTTTTTTCTTTGCCTTCTGGCTGATTGCGCTGGCGGTCGGTGGGCTGTTTGGCTTGCGTGCGAGACTAGCGCGCGTCGAAGTGCGCGTGCAGCAGGTCGATTCAGGCTTTGCCGACACGCCCTTGGCCGTCCATCTTGAGCTGCGCCAGGCGCAAGGACTGTGGCTGACCCTGGATATGGACGAGTCATCGGACACCCCCGCGCGGCGCATCGATACGCCCCTGCAAAGCGTGTCGTTACCGCCTCGACTGCGCGGCGCGCACCGCGTAGGCAACGTGCGCCTACGCTTGCGTGACGCCCTCGGCGTGGTGCGCGCCGAACGTGTGTTGCCGCTCAGCCAGCGTTACTGGGTGTACCCCGTCGCGCAAGGCAACCGTCCCCTGCCCGTCCCCGCCGCGCCGGATGCAGCGCACGGACAGGATGATTTTCACGGCCTGCGCAGCTATCAAGCGGGCGATGCTCCAGCACGCATTCACTGGAAATCACTCGCCAAATCCGACCCAAGACACCCCGAGCTACGCGTCAAGCAGTTCGCCAGCGAGCAAGCCTGCCCCGCGCGCCCGAGACTGCTGGATGAACACCTGCTACTCGATCTGCCACGCGAGACACGCCTCTCCCAGCTTGCCGCGTGGATCGTGCAATGCGAACACGCCGGCGAAACGTATGCCCTGCGTCTTGCCAACCACGCCCCAACGCCCCCGGGTGTGGGCGAGGCGCACCGCCTGCGCTGTTTGCGCCTGTTGGCCGAAGCCTGATGGCCAAGCTCTCTCCCCCGATCTCCCAGACGACCCAGCGCCGCATTCTGCTGGTGCTTGCCGTCGTGCTGCTACCGCACTTCCTGTTTCAGCCGCCGCAAATCAGTCTGTGGCTGGCACTGGGCTTTGCGTGGCAAACCCTCTACTTGCACGGTCGCGTGCCTGCCGTGCCGCGTTGGATGCGCTGGCTACTGCTGGCCGGCGGCATGGGCTTGGTTTGGGTCAGCCATCACACGCTGATCGGGCGTGACGGCGGCGTGAGTTTCGTGCTCATGCTCACCGCACTCAAGCTGATGGAAATCCACAACCTACGCGATGCGCGCATCAGCGCCCTGCTCGGCCTGTTCTTGCTGTTCACCGTATTTTTGTTCGACCAAAGCCCCTTCACCGCGCTGTGGGCGCTGTTCAGCCTCGCCATGCTGCTGAGTCTGTTGCACGATCTCAGTCATGGCGGCGAACCGCAGGCGCTCAAGCACAGCCTGCGCGCCAGCCTCAAACCCATGCTGTGGAGCCTGCCACTGGCATTGGCTTTGTTTGTTCTCGTGCCACGCCCGAGTGCGCCGCTGTTTGGCGTGCCTCAAGCCAGCGTGGCGCGCACCGGGCTTTCCGATGAGCTGCAACCGGGCAACATCACCCAATTGGCGCGTTCGCCCGAACTGGCGTTTCGCGCCACGTTTAGCGGTGCCGAGCCCAAGATGAACCAACTCTACTGGCGTGGTCCGGTGTTTTGGGGTTACGACGGCCAGCGTTGGGAGCGCCTGCCGCCCGAGCTCGCCTTGATGAACCCGCAGCAAAAGGCACGCAGCATCCAGCCCCAGGGCGATGTGCTGCGCTACGACCTGATGCTGGAAGCGAGCAACAGCACCATCCTGCCCGCGCTGGATCGCCCGCTGGATGCGCCGGCGGATGCTGCCCTGCTGCGCGATGCCAGCCTGCGCTTCCGTTTGCCGCAAGATCAACGCCAACTCATCGTCCTGCAAGGCGACCCCTTGGCCAAGCTCGATGTCGATCTGCCCGACGATCTGCGCCGTCTGGCCCTGCAACTGCCCGAAGCCGACAACCCGCTGCTACGCGATCTGGGCGCAAGCTGGGCGACGCTTGAACCGCAGACCCGCATCCAGCGCGGACTGGAGCTCTTCAACCGGCAGAATTTCCGCTACACACTCGAACCGCCGCCGCTGGGCGAGCAAGACGGCATGGACGATTTTTTATTCAACACCCGCGCCGGCTTCTGCGAGCACTACGCCACCAGCTTCGTGCTGCTGATGCGTGCCGCCGGACTGCCGGCGCGCGTGGTCACCGGTTACCAGGGCGGCGAGCGCCACCCCGAAGGTTACTGGATCGTACGCCAGGGCGATGCCCACGCCTGGGCCGAAGTCTGGCTGGCAGGCGAAGGCTGGGTACGCATCGACCCGACCGCCAGCATCGCCCCAGAGCGCATCGAACGCGGCGCAAGCGCTTTATTGGTTGGCGATAACGCGCAACAACTGCCTGCCGCCCTGCGCCGCGACTTTGGCCTGCTGCACCGCCTGCGCCTGAACTGGGATGGCGTGGAAAGCCGCTGGAACCGCTGGGTGCTCGGCTTTGATGCCAGCGACCAGCAACGCCTGCTTGCTGCCCTCGGCTGGGTAGGTGAACAAAACCTTGCCCTGTGGGGGCTGGCCATCCTCAGCACCTTGCTCGGATTCGCCTTGCTCAAAGCCGTACAACGCTGGCGCGCACGTCCCAAGCTCAGCGTACAACAACGCCTTTGGCGCGATTTGCACAACATGCTGCAAAACCATGGCGTCGCCGTGTACAGCAACGAATCGCCACGCGCCTTGCAGCAACGTCTGCGCCGCCAGCAGCCGGCGCTGCATGAGGCGGCCGATTGGATCGAGGACTACCTGCGTTATTGCTACGCCGCGCACCCTGACATGCATGCCGGGCAACTGCGTACACGTCTCAACCGGTTAGTCTCCAGCATGAGGATGCTGAAAAAAGCCGCAGCAAATCATTAGGGAATGCGTGGGGCGCATAAAAACATGCGAACTGCATTGCAGCGTGCGCTGCGTATGATGCGTGCATAAAAATGTCGCCCTAGGAGCCGCCATGCATTCCTTAATAAAAAACCTCTGGTTTCGTGACCCAAGCGAACATCCAACCTATATCAACGAAGTCGCCGTGCGCATCCGCGCCGGCATCCTGCTCTTTATTCCGCTCTATATGACCGTCACCCTGTTGGATGCCATCTGGGGCGTGCGCTGGGTGGTGGATGGCAACTCGCTCACCGATACCTACAACACCGACTGGGACGGACACACCATCTACGCCGCCGAAGTGATTCGTCGCACATGGGATTACACGGTGCAAACTTGGGTGCTGTTTTACGCCCTGTTTGAAATGCTCAGCGGCATGACGGTCACCACCTCGCGCCTCTCGCCCACCGTGCTGCTTGCAAGCTTTCTGGCGCGCAAAGCGCCGCCGGTGTGGAAACCGCTGGCACCTAAGCGCTTTGCCTGGAGTATTGGTGCCATTCTCATCAGCGTCTGCTTGGTGTTCTTCAACCCCGTCCCCGTGGCTGAGTTTGTTAACGGCATTGCTGGCAAGCCGCTGTTGCCCGATACCGTCAGCTTTATGCCCACCTGGATACCGCTGGTGCTGGTCTGGGTCTGCTTGGGCTTCATGTGGATGGAAACGGTGCTTGGCTTCTGTGTGGGCTGCAAACTGCACGCCTTGTTCGTCTGGATGGGGCTGATCAAAGAAGAATGTGAAGCCTGCAACAACATCGACTGGGATGAAATTGCACGTCGCCACGCCGCCAAACAGCAGGAAAGTCACAAGACGTGAGCCATGAACAGGCCAAAAATGCGCTGCGCATGGCATTGCAAATTGCCATCGTCAGCCTCGCGGCCTATTTTGCCGGGCGCGGTTTCACCGGCCTGTTTCATCACGCCTCCGCCGAAATTGGCGCACTGTGGTCCGTCATCTCCGGCATTGTCGTGCTGCAAGCCACGCAGCGCGACACCCTTAGCTCCGCCGTCATGCGCGTGCTCGGCACCTTGATCGGCGCCATCGTCAGCGGCATCTACCTCAGCCTGCTGCCCTTCAGCCCACTGGGTCTTGCGGTGAGCATTTTTTTCACGGTTTTGCTCTGCCACGCCGCCCGCGTGCCGGATCACGCACGCCTTGCTGCACTCACCGTCGCCGTGGTGATGATCAGCGCCAATTTCAACCCCGAATTGGGTGCGCTGGAAAATGCATCCTTACGCTTCGCTGAGTCCGTCATCGGCACCGTCATGGCCGTACTTGCCGTGTTGATTTGGCCGGGCAAAAGCGCAGGGAAACAGGCTGCCAAAGAATCAATAGGATCAGGGGATTAAGCGGCAACGGAATCATCGCCTCCCCGCACCCCATCCATCGGCAGATAATTTTCAAAATCATCCACATCCGCCTGTTCGGGTTTGAGATGCTCGCGCGCGTAGCTGCTGCATACGCCGGAGCGAAGGAACAAGGCGAACAGTTCCGCGTCCAGATGGCCCTCAGTCACCATGCGCTGCATGATGCTTAAAGCTTCTGAAAGAGGTTTGCCCGGCTTGTAGGGGCGGTCGCTGGCGGTGAGGGCTTCAAAGATATCGGCAATGGCCATGATGCGTGCGGGAATGGACAGCTGCCCCGCGCCGAGTCCGCGCGGGTAGCCGTGGCCGTCGAGGGTTTCGTGGTGAGTGCCGGCGTATTCGGGGATGCGGCGCATTTCTTCGGGAAAGGGGATTTGTTCGAGCAGTTTGATGCTCATGATGACGTGTTCCATGATCTTGAAACGCTCTTCGGCGCTGAGCGTGCCTTTGCGAATGCTGAGGTTGTACAGCTCGCCACGGTGGTACAGCAGCTCGGGCACATCCAGCACGAAGCCGTCGCGGGCGTAAGCCTCGGCATCAAAATCGGTGCGCGGCACGCGGTGTTCGGGTTTGTCGGCCAATAGCTTTTCTTCTGCAGGCAAGGCGGCAGGCTCGCCGTTGTAGCGCAGGCGCTCGTCGGCAGACAGGCCGAGGCGGTCGTCAAAGTGACGCCGCCAGGTGCGTTGCGCGATGCGTTCCAGGCGTTGCACGTCGGCATCGTGCATGAATTCACCGCCCTGGTTGCATGCAGCCACAAAAGCGAAATCGTCCTGCAACGCTTGGCGCTCTGTCTGTTGCCACGCGGTGACTTCGGCGGGATGTTCGCCGCGTTGCAGGCGGTACAGGGCTTCGATGTCGATGTCGCGCCAGAGCACTTCAAAGCGTGTGCGGATTTCGTGGATGCGGTTGTAGAGGGTTTCCAGCTTGGTGGCTTTATCGACGACAAATTCCGGCGTGGTGATTTTGCCGCAGTCGTGCAGCCAGGCCCCCATCTCAAACGCATCGCGGTCGTCCTGGCTGTGGAAGCTGAACATGGCGAGGCTGCCTTGACCGTGCGCCTCGGCGGCCTTGGCCAACTGCATGGCAATCAGCGGCACGCGCTTGCAGTGGCCGCCGGTATAGGGCGATTTTTCGTCGATGGCATCGGCAATCAGGCGCACGAAGGATTTGAGCAGGTTTTTCTGCGCCTGTTCGTATTCGAGAATGCTTTGCGACAGGGCGAGCTGGGAGTTGGAAAGCTCGATGAATTCGGTGATGTTGGTTTTGACCGCACGCACGCGGTCGAATTGGCGTGCTTTGATTTTGTCGTTTTCCTCCATCAGATCTTTGATCGGCTGCACGATCAGACTGGTGGCATAACGCACGACGGGGTACATCAAGAGCAGAATGAGCAGGGCAAGCGCGAACGCATAGCTGATGCCTTCGACATAAGGCGCGAGCATTTCATCCACGCTGACACTCAAGCCCAACACCGCGCCGTGATCGGCGGAAGCATCCAGCGGGATGACCAACCCATAGCGCCAGACACCCGCCTGTGAGTAGCGGAAGACCTGATGAAAACGCCGTTCACGCACAGCATCCGCCAGCGCCCGATCGGTGACGTGGTCGCCAACGCTGGATGCATTGAGCACACCATCGTCACTGAACAGATAAAGCGCACCGGAGGCAAAAAATGACTGCGCCTTGAGCAAGGCGCTGACCCCCTGCAGGGTGTAGTCCAGTGCAAGCACCATCGCCCCCTGTTCGCTGGGCAGGTGGTAGGAAAACGTGATACCGGGCTGCTGAATACTGGAAAACTGATAGGGCGCACTGCGCACAATGTCGCCCTGCCCTTGGGTCTGCATAAACCACGGGCGTGTACGGCTGTCGTAGTCCGTCGGCACGTCGCGGGTGCGCAAAAGCTCCATGTCCTCGTCGAGGAAATCCATCACGCGGATGCGCCCGTGATGCGGTGTATCAAACACGCGAAACACAATCCAGCGCGTCGCCCTGGGTGCATCCAACGACTCATACAAACCACTCGCGCAGGACATGCTGATGACTTCAAACAGGTTGCCGTTGGGGTAGCCCACATAGATGGCGTAGATCTGCGGATCGTGCGCCATCGCCTGCGCGAACTGTTCGACCTTGGTGTGCGGAAATGGCTCTCCACTCTGCGGCGGTTTGGCCAGATCCGGGTAAAACGCCATCAAGCGGAGGCGCTCCTTGGCCAGCGTGTCACGACTGAGAATGGCGCTTTGGATTTTTTCCGCTGTCTGGATGAATGCTTGATGTGTGGCCTGATGCGCCAACCGCTCGCCAAGATAAAGCTGCAGCGCCAGCAGGCTGACCGCCAGAATCGCCACCACCGCAGTGATGGTGAGCAGAATATTGGTGCGCACACGCATGGACTTGAACACGGCAGGTTTCCACTCGATCGTTGTTCCCAGTCTAGTCATTGACCCGCGTTTTGTCCGTCAACGGGCGCACGCTGTTGCCAATACGACGAAAGCCACCTATGTTCGGGCAATGGAAATCGCCAACACTGACTTGGTCGCGTCTTCGGCATGAAAACCACCAGAGACAGCGTACCACCCGCCATCCGGCTGAAAACGCTGGATGGGCTGATTGTCGGCTATGTGCTTGCTGCCGTGCTCATGGCCTGCATGATCACCTGGGGCATCGTGGATGATGCGCGCATCAGCATTCACAACGCGCAGGCTACGGCAGGGGAACACGCGCGCATCACCAGCGAGGTGCTGAGTGAGGAAATCGGCATGTACCGCGCCATGGCGCATGCCCTCACTGAGGAGCATGCAGCACTGTTTGAAGATTTGATGCATGCCCCCGCCCCGGACGATTACCTCTTCCCCCTTGCCGAGGTGGTCGAGCGTTGGTTCCCTCGTGCGCTGGCCTTCACCGTCACCAACGACCAAGGCACGCCCCTGATCACCGATTTCAAAGGCAACATCGGCGCGGCCTGCTTGGCCGATTTGCAACACAGCGCTCAAACCAAGACCGATCTCACGCCGATTCACGGCATGGGCGGCCTGCCGCATTTCGATATTGGCATCCACATCACAAGCCCCAGCGGCACACAAGGCATTTTTCTGATCACTTTTGCCCTGGAAAGCCTCAACGCGCACCTCACCCGACACAGTAATCCCAATCTGGTGCTTAACATCATCAGCAGCGACGGCCAGGACAGCTCTGCACACGCCCACCTTCCTGGCTTTGTCGAGTTCCGCGTCCCCAACAGCGAGATCGTGGTGCAGGGTCACGTCAAGAACGCATTCATCGCCAGCGTCAAGCAAACCATGCTGCAACGCCTTGCACTGTACGTCGGCGGGTTCGTTCTGTTTGCCTTGCTGGTCGGCTGGGTTTTACTGCGCACCCGCCGGCAGTTGCGTGGCGATGCCCACACACTGGTCGCCCTCAACGATCAACTGCTGCACCAAAGCGTGACCGACGCCCTCACTGGACTGGGTAACCGCCGTGATTTTGAACAACGCATCCGGCATGTACTCGACCAGGCACGACGCGAACACAAGTCGCTGGTACTGGCGCTGCTCGACATCGACCATTTCAAGGCCATCAACGACAAGCTCGGCCACGAAGCAGGCGACGACTGCTTGCGTCATTTGGGCGGCATTTTGCGTCAGTTTTCGCGCCGTCCGCTGGATTTTGCCGTGCGCATGGGTGGCGAAGAATTCCTTGTCATCTGGTACGACACCACCCTGGACGAAGCACGTCAGCTCGGCCAACACATCCAGCACGCCTTGCGCGAGCACAGCTGCAAACATGCCGACGGCCACGATGTCACCCTCAGCATCGGCATGATGCAAGCCGATAATCAGATGAACGTGCACGACATGCTGCGCTGTGTTGATCGCATGCTCTACGTCGCCAAGGAAGGCGGACGCGACCGCATCGAAACGCACCCACCCGGCGCCTGCCCTCTGGGCTAACACCCCCCGAGTACGCTGATCAAGCAGTGGTTTGTGTGTGCCCAGCATCATGCTCAAGTCGCCCTGCTCGGCGATTTTTGCACTTTAGACCTCGTCCGTTCGATAGATTAAGCCTGTTTTTGGCCTTGATTGATCGAATTTTTCGATAGATTGCTGTCAAAGCATCGCGCTAAGGCAAAAGCAGGGAGCTGGAACGGCGTGAAAAACTGTGTTCTTGCAACGACGCCTATCCGTCCAACTCCGCCCAGCGTGCATAGGCGGCGTCCAGCTCAAGTGCAATCGCCGACAAGCGGTCGAGTACGGTTTTGATCGCCGCTTGATCGCACTGGTAAAACGCCGGGTCGCTGCTTTGCGCGCTCAGCGCGGCCTGTTCTTGCTCCAGGGCTTCAATGCGTGCCGGTAGCTGTTCGAGTTCACGCTGTTCCTTGAAGCTACGCTTGGCTTTACCCTGCACCTTGGGCGGTGCTGCGTGCTGCGCGGAGGGCGCTGCGACGGAAGGTGGGGCAGTCACTTGCGCCTTGCTCGCGTCGCGGGTGACAGAGGTCTCTTGCGCACGGATGCGCTGCCAGTCGGCATAGCCACCCACCACTTCACGGATGCGGCCATCGCCTTCAAAGGCCAACAGGCTGGTGATCACGTTGTCGAGAAACGCGCGGTCGTGGCTGACCACCAGCAGCGTGCCGTCGTAGTCGATCAACGCCTGTTCCAGCACCTCCAGCGTTTCCAGATCCAGATCGTTGGTCGGCTCGTCCAGCACCAGCAGGTTGGCGGGTTTGGCCAGCAGGCGCGCCAGCAGCAGGCGGTTGCGTTCGCCGCCGGAGAGTGCAGCCACCTTGGTGCGCGCGCGATCCGGCGTGAACAAGAAGCGTTGCAGATAGCCCATGCCGTGCATGTTGCTGCCATGCACGTCCAGGCGGTCGCCGCCGTCGCAGATATTTTCCAGCGCCGTCCATTCCGGATTGAGCTGGGCGCGGTGCTGGTCAAAATAGGCGATGTGCAGCTGTGTGCCGATGCTCACTTTGCCGCTGTCGGGGGCGATCTCGCCCAACAGCAGTTTGAGCAGCGTGCTCTTGCCCACGCCGTTGGGTCCGACCAGACCGATGCGATCGCCGCGCTGGATGCGGATGGAGAGATCCCGCACCAGCATCTTGCCGGCAAAGCTCTTGCTGACGTGTTCGGCTTCGACCACGATCTTGCCCGAGGTGGGTGCGCTGGCGAGGCTGACATCCACTTTGCCCTGCTTGCTCACCCGTTCGGCACGCTCGGCACGCAGGGCGAGCAAACGACGCACGCGACCTTCATTGCGCGTGCGCCGCGCCTTGATACCCTGACGCACCCACACCTCTTCCTGGGCGAGCACTTTGTCGAACTCGGCGTTGTGCTGCGCTTCGGCATGTTCGCGCTCTTCACGCCGGCGCAGGTAGTTGTCCCAGTCGCCCGGCCACGAGGTGAGCTGGCCGCGATCCAGTTCCACAATGCGGTTAGCCAGACGTTGCAAAAAGGCGCGGTCGTGGGTGATGAACAGCACCGCACCACGAAAATCACGGATGAAACCTTCCAGCCATTCGATGCTGGCGATGTCGAGGTGGTTGGTCGGCTCGTCGAGCAGCAACAGATCCGGCTCCTGCACCAAAGCCTGCGCAAGCAGCACACGACGCTGCGCCCCACCGGAGAGTTCACGCGCCTTGCGCTCGGGGTCGAGCTGCAAGCGGGTGATGACTTCTTCGACCCGACGCGCCACGTCCCAACCTTGGCGCGCATCCAGTTCGTGTTGCAACACGTCAAGGCGCTGCATGGCGGCTTCGTCACCCTGAGCCATACGCGCGATGACCTCGTGGTATTCAAGCAAGGTGTCATGCAGGCTGCCCAAGCCTTGCAGCACCAAGTCATAGACCGTGGCCTCGCTTTCCATGCGCGGGTCTTGTTGCAGGTAGGCCGCACGCGCACCAGGGGCAAGACGCACCTCCCCCTCATCGGGGCGTTGCTCGCCGGTGAGGATACGCAGCAAGGTGGATTTGCCCTCACCGTTGCGCCCGATCAGGGCAATGCGCTCCCCCTTCTCCACGCTTAACGCGACATTTTTCAGCAGGCTGCGCGTGCCGACGGCAAAGCTGAGGTGGTCAACGCTGAGTAGGGGCATGGAGGAACTCGCCGAAGTTTATGAGCGACGCTGACGGACAAACGCCAGCAGACTGCCAAAGCTGGCAAACAGGCTGGCATCAATGTCGTCATCATGCACCGCCACGCCGAGGCGCTGCTCCAGTGCGGTGAGCACTGCCAGCACCCCCATCGAATCCAGTTGCGGCAGCTCACCGAGCAGGGGCGTGTCTTCATCGAAGCGCATCGCCTCATCGCCCAGTTGCAGCGCATCGCGCAAAATCAGGCGCAGGTCAGCGGCAAGGTCATGCGATGGAGTGAAGTCCGCCGGCGCGCTCCACTCACCGGCATGCAGTAGAGGCAACAACGCGTTTAGGCTCCCAAATGCGTCTGCCCGCCCATGTAGGCGTGCAACACGTCAGGAATGGCAATGCGCCCGCCCTCATCCTGGAAATTCTCCAGCACCGCCACCAGGGTGCGCCCCACCGCCAGCCCTGAGCCATTGAGGGTATGCACCAGCTCCGGCTTACCCTCGGCATGGCGGTAGCGCGCCTGCAAGCGACGCGCCTGGAAGGCTTCGAAGTTCGAGCAGGAAGAAATCTCACGGTAGGTGTCCTGCGCCGGCAGCCAGACTTCCAGATCGTAGGTTTTGGCCGCGCCAAAGCCCATATCCCCTGCGCACAACAACATGCGGCGATAGGGCAAGCCAAGCCGTTCGAGCACGGTTTCCGCGTGTGTGGTCAGCTCTTCCAGCGCAGCATAAGAGTGATCCGGGTGGACGATCTGCACCAGTTCGACTTTTTCAAACTGGTGCTGGCGAATCATGCCGCGCGTATCGCGCCCGGCAGAACCTGCTTCAGAACGGAAGCAGGGCGTGTGCGCCACCATCTTCAGCGGCAAGGCCGCCAGATCAAGGATTTCATCACGCACCAGATTGGTCACCGGCACTTCGGCGGTGGGGATCAGGTAATACGGTGAATCGCCACCGAGCTTGAACAGATCATCTTCAAATTTGGGCAACTGACCCGTACCACGCAGGCTGTCGGCGTTGACCATGTACGGCACATACACTTCCTGATAGCCATGCTCGCGGGTGTGCAGATCGAGCATGAACTGGGTCAGCGCACGGTGCAGGCGCGCCAACTCGCTTTTCAACACGACAAAACGGCTGCCCGTGAGCTTGGCTGCGGCGGCGAGGTCCATCGCGCCATGCAGTCCTTCACCCAAGGCGACGTGATCTTTGGGCGTGAAGTCTAAGCGCGTCGGCGCGCCGAAGCGTTTTTGCTCCACATTGCCGGTTTCATCGGCGCCGTCCGGCACGCTGGCATGCGGCAGGTTGGGCAATTGCAACAGCAAGGCATCCATCTGCTCGGCAATGGCATTGAAGCGTGCCTTGGCGGCATCCATGCGTGCGCCGAGGCTGGCCACCTCGTCGAGCAAGGGCTGCACATCTTCGCCCTTGGCCTTGGCCTGACCGATGGCCTTGGAACGGGTGTTGCGCTCCGCCTGCAAACGCTCGGCCTCCATCTGCGCCTGCTTACGCTCGGCCTCCAGCGCTTCGATCTGTGCCACATCCAGCACAAAACCACGGCGAGCGAGGCCGGCGGCGACCGCCGCAAGATCATTGCGCAAAAGTCTGGGGTCTAGCATGGTGTTCGTCCTTCACGCATCAGATGTGATGCACTTCAAGCACTTCATAGGTGCGCTCACCGCCCGGTGCTTTGAAGATGATGGTGTCGCCGATGTGCTTGCCAATCAGCGCACGCGCAATCGGCGAATGCACCGAAATCATGTTCTGCTTGATGTCGGCTTCATCATCGCCCACCAGCTTGTAGGTGATCTCATTGCCGCTCTCTTCTTCCAGCACGACGATGGTGCTGCCAAAAATCACCTTGCCGGTGTTGGGCAGCTTGGTCACGTCAATGATCTGCGCCAGCGACAACTTGCCCTCGATTTCCTTGATGCGCCCCTCGACGAAGCCCTGCTCTTCACGCGCGGCATGGTATTCGGCGTTTTCTTTCAGATCACCCAATTCGCGCGCCTCGGCAATCGCCTTGATGATGCGCGGACGTTCCACACTGCGCAGGTGCTTGAGCTCCTCCTCAAGACGCGCAGCCCCCTGAGCGGTCATCGGTACTCGTTCCATGGTTGCAAGCTCGTTAATTAGCGATGGATTGCAGGTTGGCGTGCAGCTCCTGCAGGCGGTGCACGTCCAGCGGCTCGTGCATATGACGCAAAGCCTGACAGGTGGCGCGAGCGCCAGCAATGGTGGTGAAGTAGGTCACCTTACGTTGCAAGGCTTCGCGGCGAATCTCGGAGGAATCCGCCAGTGACTGACGATTACCCGAGGTGGTATTGATGATGAGATCGATGTCCTCGTTCTTGATCATATCCACAATATGCGGACGTCCCTCGATCACCTTGTTCACCACCTCGCAGTGGATGCCAGCGGCACGCAGGCTATCGGCGGTACCACGGGTCGCCACGATGCTGAAACCGTGCGCGATAAGATCGCGCGCCACGTCCACCGCTGCTGCATGATCCTCACGCCGCACGCTGATGAACGCACGCCCTGACGTGGGCAAGCGCGAACCGGCGGCAGCTTGCGCTTTGGCGAAGGCGGCGCCGAAGGTGCGATCCACGCCCATCACCTCACCGGTGGATTTCATCTCCGGCCCCAACACCGGATCGACACCGGCAAACTTGATAAAGGGGAACACGGCTTCTTTCACCGAATAGAAGCTGGGCACCAGCTCCTCACTCATGCCTTGCTCCTTCAGGCTCTTACCCGTCATGCAACGCGCAGCAATCTTGGCCAGCGGGCGGCCGGTGGCCTTGGAAACGAACGGCACGGTGCGCGAGGCACGTGGGTTGACTTCCAACACGTAGATGTCGTCGCCCTTGACCGCAAACTGGGTATTCATCAAGCCGACCACACGCAAACCGCGCGCCATTTTGACAATTTGCTCGCGCAGCTGATCCTGGATCTTGGCGGAAACACTGTACGGCGGCAGCGAGCACGCGGAGTCGCCGGAGTGCACCCCAGCCTGCTCGATGTGCTCCATGATGCCGCCAATCAACACCTGCTGGCCATCACACACCGCATCCACGTCCAGTTCGATGGCATCATCGAGGAAGCGATCCAGCAGCACCGGCGAGTCGTTGGATACCTTGACCGCCTCACGCATGTAGCGGCGCAGATCTTCTTCGCCATGCACGATTTCCATCGCCCGACCGCCGAGCACATAGGACGGACGCACGACCAGGGGGTAACCGATTTCCGCAGCCAGGTTGACCGCCTCTTCTGCCGAGCGCGCGGTGCGGTTGGGTGGCTGGCGTAGTCCAAGCTCATGAATCAGCTTCTGGAAGCGCTCGCGGTCTTCGGCAAGATCAATCGAATCCGGCGTGGTGCCAATGATGGGGGCACCGGCTTTTTCCAGATCACGCGCCAGCTTGAGTGGCGTCTGCCCGCCATACTGCACGATCACGCCCTTGGGCTGTTCGACGTGGATGATTTCCAGCACGTCTTCCAGCGTCAAAGGCTCGAAATACAGACGATCGGAGGAGTCGTAATCGGTGGAGACGGTTTCCGGGTTGCAGTTGACCATGATGGTTTCAAAACCATCTTCACGGCAGGCTTGCGCCGCGTGGACGCAGCAGTAATCCAACTCGATGCCTTGTCCGATGCGGTTTGGCCCGCCACCGAGCACGATGATTTTTTCGCGCGTACTCGGACGTGCTTCGCACTCTTCTTCGTAGGTGGAATAGAGGTAAGCGGTGGAGGTGGCAAACTCGCCCGCGCAGGTATCCACGCGCTTGTACACCGGGCGCACGCCAAGTGCATGACGGTGGTTGCGCACACACTTCTCGGTGTCGTCCAGCAACCGCGCCAGACGACGATCGGAGAAGCCCATGCGCTTGAGCTCGCGCAACTCCTCGGCACTGAAGCTCTCGATATCGCGCCCACGAATCGACTGCTCGACGCGCACCAGCTCCTCGATCTGCATCAGGAACCAGGGGTCGATGCGCGAATGCTCGTGAATCTCGTCCAGCGTGAAGCCATGGCGGAAGGCATCGGCCACGTACCACAAACGATCGGCACCCGGCATGCGCAATTCATGGATGATGCGCGCGCGGGCATCGTCTGCCGACAAGGATGAATCCAGCACTTCATTCAGGCCATCCATACCGGTTTCCAATCCGCGCAAGGCCTTTTGCAGCGACTCTTGGAAGGTGCGCCCCATGGCCATCACCTCGCCCACCGATTTCATCTGCGTGGTCAGGCGATCATTGGCGCGGGGGAATTTCTCGAAGGTGAAACGCGGCACCTTGGTGACCACGTAATCGATGGATGGCTCGAACGATGCCGGCGTGGCGCCGCCGGTGATGTCGTTTTTCAGCTCATCCAGGGTAAAGCCCACCGCCAGCTTGGCGGCGATCTTGGCAATCGGGAAGCCGGTGGCCTTGGAGGCCAGTGCGGAGGAGCGCGACACCCGCGGATTCATCTCAATGACGATCATGTGACCGTTGGCCGGGTTGATGGCGAACTGCACGTTCGAGCCGCCGGTTTCCACGCCGATCTTGCGCAGCACCGCGAGGCTGGCGTTG
>CAYOCG010000014.1:34756-45387 GCA_964402435.1 uncultured Halothiobacillus sp.
GTATTCCTTGCCGGTCAGGGTTTGTGCCGGCGCCACCGTGATCGAGTCGCCGGTGTGCACGCCCATCGGGTCGAAGTTTTCGATGGAGCAGATGATGATGGCGTTATCCGCCTTATCGCGCACCACCTCCATCTCGTACTCTTTCCAGCCAAGCACAGATTCTTCGATCAGCAGCTCGCGCGTGGGCGACAAATCCAAGCCACGACGCACGATACCTTCGTATTCTTCACGGTTGTAGGCAATGCCACCGCCGGTGCCGCCCATGGTGAACGACGGACGGATGATGACCGGATAGCCGATTTGTGGCTGCACCTGCATCGCTTCTTCCAGGCTGTGCACGATGAACGACTTGGGCGTATGCAGACCGATTTCCGTCATCGCTTCGCGGAAGCGCTCACGATCTTCCGCCATATCGATGGCATCCGCCGTGGCGCCGATCAACTCGACACCAAACTTGGCCAACACCCCTTCGCGTGCCAGATCCAGCGCGCAGTTGAGCGCCGTTTGCCCGCCCATGGTGGGCAACACAGCATCTGGGCGCTCTTTTTCGATGATCTTGGCCACGGTCTGCCAGTCGATGGGCTCGATGTACGTGGCATCGGCCATCTCGGGATCGGTCATGATGGTCGCCGGATTGGAGTTGACCAGGATGACACGGTATCCCTCCTCACGCAGCGCCTTGCACGCCTGTGCGCCGGAGTAATCGAACTCACACGCCTGACCGATGATGATCGGACCGGCGCCGATGATGAGGATGCTGTGAATGTCTGTACGTTTTGGCATGGTGGTGGTTTATTGGAGCATCGAGGCTGTGCGTTGCATCGCCGGCTTAGCGATGTTTGCGCTTGTGCATTTCTTCAATGAAAGGCTCGAACACGCAGGCCACATCGTGCGGCCCGGGGCTGGCTTCAGGGTGCCCCTGAAAACTGTATGCGGGTTTATCTTTGAGACGAATACCTTGCAACGAGCCGTCAAACAGCGATTTATGCGTTGCTTCCACGTTGGCCGGCAGGCTGGACTCATCGACAGCAAAGCCGTGATTTTGGCTGGAAATCATCACCTTGCCGCTACTCACGTCCTGCACCGGATGGTTGGCACCGTGGTGACCGAATTTCATCTTCACTGTCTTGGCACCGCAGGCCAGACCCAGAATCTGATGCCCAAGACAGATGCCATACAAAGGCACGTCGGCAGCCAAAAGCTCGCGGGTAGCTTCAATGGCGTAATCGCAAGCTGCCGGGTCGCCAGGGCCATTGGAGAGAAACACGCCATCCGGTTTCAGCGCCAAAACCTCATTTGCCGGTGTCTGTGCCGGAACAACCGTGATATGGCAGCCACGATCGACCAACATGCGCAAGATATTGCGCTTGATGCCAAAGTCATAAGCCACCACATGGTAGTTAGAACGTTCAACGTCTTGGCCGGCACGCAACGCCTTGGCATCCCAGCTCGGCGTCATCCACGTGTACCCTGCGGAGGTAGTCACCTCTTTGGCCAAGTCCATACCCGACAAACCGGGGAAGGCACGCGCCAGCTCAACCGCCTTGGCCGCATCCAAGCCTTCGCCGGCCATCATGCAGCCGTTTTGCGCCCCTTTTTCGCGCAAGATGCGCGTCAACTTGCGCGTATCGATGCCAGCAATGCCTAGCACGCCGTGACGGCGCAGATAGTCCGGCAGACTTTCCTTTGCACGCCAATTGCTATGCAAGCGCGGCACATCACGCACGATCAGGCCGGCCACATGCACCCGCGGATCTTCTTCGTCCTCGGCATTCACCCCGGTGTTGCCAATGTGCGGATAAGTCAAGGTGACCATCTGCCGGCTGTAAGACGGATCGGTGAGAATTTCCTGATAGCCCGTCATCGCCGTATTGAACACCACCTCGCCGACGGAATGACCCACCGCGCCCACGGATTCACCGTAAAACACGGTGCCATCTTCAAGGGCGAGCAGGGCGGGGATTTTTGCAGACATGGGCGTTTGGGTCATGGGTTAAGGCACAGGCAACGCGGGGGACATAAAAAACGGGACGATTCGCAGTGCGGCGCATCTTCCCGTAGTTCATCATAATGTGCGTGAATTGTAGCAGACGCGCCCCAAGGCGTCCATGTGACCCGCGGCATGCACCTTACTTCAGCCCCAACACATCCTGCATATCGTACAAACCGGGAGCTTTTCCCTTGAGCCAGAGTGCAGCCTGCACCGCTCCGCGAGCAAAGGTCAGGCGACTGGATGCCTTGTGCGTGATCTCGATGCGCTCACCGACACCTGCGAACAGCACGGTGTGATCGCCCACGATGTCGCCGCCGCGGATGGTGGAGAAACCAATCGTCTGCGCGTCACGCGCGCCGGTGATGCCTTCACGTCCATACAGCGCACAGGTACGCAAATCACGCCCCAAAGCGTGCGCCACGGCCTCACCCAGAGCCAGCGCGGTGCCCGAAGGCGCATCCACCTTGTGACGATGGTGCGCCTCAATGATCTCGATGTCATAACCTTCATGGAGCACACGCGCGGCGGTATCCAACAGCTTGAGACACAGATTGACGCCCACACTGAAGTTCGCGGCCAGCACAATCGGAATGTGCTTTGCCGCCACACTTAGTGCCGCTTTTTGCTCGGCACTAAAACCCGTGGTGCCAATCACCATCGGCACGCTGGCTGCCACACACAACGGCAAGTAGTGCAAGGTCGCCTCGGGGCGGGTGAAATCAATCACTGCATCCGAACCCGGCAACACCAAGGCCAGATCATCATGAATGGCCACATCCAGCGCAGCACCACCGACCAGACTGCCCGCATCCACCCCGAGCAGATCACTGCCGCCACGATCGATCGCCGCATGCAGCCGCGCCTTGTCGGATGCAGCCAAAACCTCGATCAACGCACGCCCCATGCGCCCACTGCTACCGGTGATCGTTACGCTCAGCATGGTGTACCCCCTTGTTCAGAATAATTCTTCAGTGACCTGCGCATCGCCCAGGCTCTCCGACAACTCCGCCGGCGGCAACATCTCTTTCATCACTGCTGTGGTGTAGAACGGATGCCGCGCATCAAAAAACTCCTTGATCGCCCCCGGCGTACCCGCCTCGACCACCACACCAGTCGCCGGATCGACACTGGCTGTGACAATACCCTTGGGGGGCTTCAAATCCTGCACCGACACATTGTCCAATGCCACACGCATGAAATCGATCCACATGGGCAGCGCCGCCGACCCACCGGTTTCTTTGCGCCCCATGGAATGATAATCGTCGTAGCCCACCCAAGCCGTGGCCACCACCCCGGAGCCAAAACCACAAAACCAGGCGTCGCGTTGATCGTTGGTGGTGCCGGTTTTTCCGGCTACATCGGGGCGCTTCAATGCCTTGCCAGCCGCAGCTCCCGTGCCACGATGCGCCACATCACGCAGCATGAGATTGGTCAGCCAGATATTCTCCGCGGGCACCACACGCGGCGCGATGTTGTTTTCGCCTGGAGAGCAGGTATCGCAAAGCGTCGGCGGTTTGTGTTCAAACAGCACCAAACCGTTCACATCTTCGACCCGCTGGATGAAATACGGCTCAATGCGATAGCCGCCATTGGCAAACACCGCATAGGCCGCGGCGGATTCATACGGGGTAAGCGCATAACTCCCTAGCGCCAGCGAAAGCGTCGGACTCCATTGCTGCACCGGCAGGCCAAACAACTTGGCGTGATTCAGCGCAACTTGCGGCGTAATGGCATCAATGATGCGCACCGAGACGAGATTTTGTGAACGCACCAAAGCTTCGTGCAAGCGCGTTGGGCCATAGCTTTGCCCACCGTAGTTTTCCGGCTTCCAGTCCTTGCCACCCGCCTGCCCGGCAAACATCAACGGTGCGTCACTGATCACCGAGGCCAGCGTGAAGCCATTTTCCAGAGCTGCGGAATAAAGAAACGGCTTGAACGATGAGCCAGGCTGTCTTTGCGCCTGAAAGGCACGGTTGAACTTACTCAAAGCAAAATCAAAGCCGCCACTTAAGGCGAGCATGCCGCCGGTGGTCGGATCGAAGGCGACGAAGGCGCCGGCAATCTCGGGAATTTGTGCCAAAACAGCCTCACCCGACTTCCCCCCTGCGCGCACGCGCAAGACATCGCCCACTTTTGGCGCAACGATCACCCGCTCACCATCCTTACCCAAGCTTGACTTGAGCCACTTGAGCGAAGCTGCATCAAGCTCAATGACCTCTCCGCTCGCACTGGCCAACTTGAGTCCTTGCTTCCCCTCCTCGGTCACAACCGCTGCGACCAGACCGTCCACCTGACGCTGCGCGCGTGCGCGTTCGAATGCTTCATCCAGCGTGGCAAATTCAACATGCCCCTCCGCCCCATGCCAGCGATAGCGCCGCTCATAGCCGAGCAGCGCGTTCTGCAGCGCAGAATGCGCCGCCTTTTGCAAGCGCGGGTCGATCGTTGTGAACACCTTCAAACCGATTTCATACGCCGCCTCGCCATAATCCTGCACCATGCGCGCGCGTACCATTTCTGCAACATAGGGCGCCTGCAACTCGATCGAGGCATTCATGTAAAGCGTCGTCGACACCGGCTCACTCAATGCAATCGTAAGCTGATCTTGAGGTAAGTACCCCAGATCAAACATCCGACCCAGAATGTAATCCCGGCGAATCTTGGCGCGGGTTGGGTTGACGATGGGGTTGTATTTCGAGGGTGCCTTGGGTAAACCGGCAAGCATCGCCGCCTCAGCAGGCGTGAGCTGATCCAGTGTTTTGTTGAAATAGATCGAAGCTGCCGCTGCCACGCCATAGGCCCGGTTACCGAGGTAGATCTTGTTCAGATAAAGCTCAAGAATCTGATCCTTGCTCAACTCACGCTCGATTTTGATCGCCAACAAAATTTCATTGAATTTACGGCTGTACGTCTTTTCACTGTTGAGAAAAAAATTACGCGCCACCTGCATGGTGATCGTACTGCCGCCCTGCCCCTTCTGCCCGGTGCGTACCAGTTCCCACGCCGCACGGAACAAACCCTGCCAGTCCACACCCGGATGCTCATAAAAGCGATCATCCTCTGCCGCGAGAAATGCCTGCTTTACCAATGGAGGCACCCGTTCGATCGGAACAGGAATACGCCGCTTTTCCCCAAACTCTGCCATCAAGCCACCATCGCGATCATAAACACGCATCGGCACCTGATACTGCGTCTCGCGCAGTGAATTGACATCGGGCAAGTCTTGGCTATAAACGTAACGAGCCACACCCCAGAACGAAAGCGCAATCAGTGCAATAAATACAACAACATAGAAGACAAACCTAAAAATGAATGTTAGAAATGACATGACAAGGTGGCTTAAGTGTTGTTGAACGACAGCCATCATTTTTATACAGCCCGGTGTGCAATCGCGCATTCGTCTGCTAAAAGTAATGAGCACGTGTCACGATACTGCAAAGGCTTCGAGAGAGGAAAACTTAGTGTTTCGACGAACCAACAAATCACCGCTGCTTGGCCTGGACATCAGCTCCTCTTCCGTCAAGCTCATTGAACTCAGCCGAGGGACTGGCGGGTTTCGCATCGAGGCGATCGGTATCGAGCCCCTGCCCGAGCGCGCCATCCAAGACAAAGACATCATCGACGCCGAAGCTGTGGCGGCTGCCATCCGCAAAGCGGTGAAGGACTCCGGCACACGCGCCAAGAGTGCCTGTGTTGCGATTCCGGGTGCAGCGAGTATTTCACGCGTTCTCTCCCTGCCTGCAGACCTGACAGACGCCGAAATGGCCATGCAGGTTCGGCTTGAGGCCGAGCAATTCGTACCGCACGCGATGGACGATGTCAGCCTGGACTGGGATATCCTCGGCCCCACGCCGGGTAACGCAGAAAACGTCGATATTTTGTTTGCCGCATCACGCACGGAAAAGGTCGAATCACGGCAAAATGCTGCCGACATGGGCGGGCTAAATGTCGAAATCGTCGATGTCGAACCCTTTGCCCTGCAAAACGTATTTCAGCAGGTCTTTGAGCCCAAACTCGACAAGATTCATGCCGACAGTGGCGTTGTGCTGCTGGATATTGGCGCCAACACCACGTCGGTCAACGTCTTTCACCAGGGCAACATGATTTACACCCGCGAACACCCCTTTGGCGGGCGCCAGCATACCGAAGAAATCATGCGCCGCTACCAACTCAGCTATGCCGAGGCGGGGCGCGCCAAACGCCAGGGTGGGTTACCTGAAAGTTACGACGCCGAAGTGCTCCAGCCATTCATCGAATTGGTCGCGCAGCAGATTGGCCGATTCCTGCAATTCTTTTACGCTGCCAACCCGAGCATCCCGCTAACGCGCATCCTGCTCGGCGGCGGGGTTGCGGCGCTTCCTGAACTCACCGAACGCATTGCCATGAGCACAGGCGTTGAGACACAGATCGCCAATCCCTTCGTTGGCATGACCCGTTCCGCCCAGGTATCCGCAGCTGCCGGCAGTCGAGTGCTCAATGAAGATGCCACCGCCATGCTGATCGCCTGTGGACTTGCTTTGAGGAGCTTCGACTGATGCCACGCATTAACCTATTGCCTTGGCGTGAGGCTCTACGCAAAAAACGCCAAAAGGACTTTGTGACCCACGCGGGTCTTGCATTGATTGGAGCAGGCGCACTTGCCCTGCTCGCACACATGACCGTGCAAGGTCAAATCGATGACCAGATTCAGCGCAACACCTACCTTGAGGGCGTCGTCGCAGACCTTGATAAAAAAATCGAAGAAATCAAGGCACTGAAGCAAAAGCGAGATGATTTGATCGCGCGCATGGGTGCGATCGAGAAGATTCAAGCCACCCGCAGCCTGATCGTGCGTATTTTTGATGCCCTCGCAAGAACCGTTCCTGAGGGCATCATCCTGACCAATGTTTCGGTGGGTGAAGGGGCAAACTCGTTGCGCATCGATGGCTTCAGTGATACCTCCGCACGCGTTGCAGAGTACCTGTCGAATCTCAACCGCACTGAGCTCTTCGAGAATGCCGAAATCATTGGCGAGGGCATCCTCGCCAAGGAGCAATCCAACGCTCCGGGGGCGAAAAACGCCACCAAATCTTCCTTCGACGGTCGTTACGCCTTTTCCATCAATACCCTCATCGTCCCGCCTGCTTCCAGCCTGGAAGGCGCAGGTGACGCGGAGAGCAAGAAATGAACCTGATCAAAGACTTTCAATCGGTTGACGATCCAAACAATTTGGGTAGCGCTCCACTGAGCGTGCGTATCACCTTGCTTGTTCTCATCGTGCTGGCCGTATTGGGTTTGAGCTACTACCTGGACATTCAAAACCTGCAAACGCAGCTGGATAGCGAGCGCGCCAAGGAACCTGAACTCAAAACGAAAATCGAGGAAAAACAACAACTCGTTGCCAATCTCGATGCTTACAAAGCGCAGTTGGTTGAAATGGAGGCCGTTCTGCAAGCCATTCTGCGCCAACTGCCCAACAAGAAGCAGGTTGAGGATCTGATCGTCTCGGTCGCCAAAACCTCGCTGGCCGATGGTCTTAAGCAAGTACAGATTCAGGCACTCCCCGAAGTGCCCTATGACTACTACGCGGAAGCTCCCTACACCCTTCGCTTCCAGGGCACTTATCACCAATTGGCCAAGTTTGTCAGTGACGCTGCCGCGCTACCACGCATTATCACCATGCACAATTTCGCCACCATCACACCGACAGCTGATTTCTCCAAAGACAAGATTCTTGACCTGAAAATCACCGCCAAGACCTATCGCTATCTTGAGCCGGAAGAAATCAAACAAAACCAGGCGGCGGCCGCCAAGACCGGAAGTTAAAGGAGGCCGAACATGAAACGTCGTTTACTCAACACTTTACGCCTGAGCCTGCTCATGGTTGCACTGCCGATGATTCACGGCTGCGCGCAGGGAACGGATGATTTGGTGCAATTCGTCGAACAGACCATGCAAAAACCGGCGAACAAGGCCATCCCGCCGATTCCGCAGCTCAAACCCTACGTACCCTTCATCTACACCGCGTTTGATGCGCGCGATCCATTCTCGATCACGGAGTACGTAGAAGAGAAAAAAGACAACGGCATACGCCCAGACAGCAACCGCACCAAGGAACCCCTGGAAGCATTCCCCTTGGATGGTCTCAACATGATGGGCATCATTCAGCGTAATGGTCCGACTCAGGCTTTGATCGCAGCACCGGATGGCACGGTACACACCCTCGTAGTGGGTAATTATTTGGGTCAAAATTACGGCAAAATCACCAAAATCACCGAAACCAAGGTCGATCTTGTTGAAATCGTCCCCGACGGCAATGGCGGCTGGATGGAACAGCCTGCCTCCATCTCCATGAAAGAATCAGGAACCCAGGGTAAATAGTCATGATGCAGCCAACGTCTCCTCAATCTCGCCTTACTCAGGCCATCGCCCTTGCACTGGGTTTAAGCCTTTCGACGGCATGGGCCGCCAACGAAATCCAAGACATCAAGGTCGATCTGCTGCAAGACGGCACAACGCAAATTCGTTTTGTGCTGACTGAACCGCTGAAGGCGACCCCCACCAACTTTGTCATCGATCAACCGGCACGCATTGCCCTTGACTTCCCGGATACCAGCATTGATGCCAGTAAAAAGCTGCGCACCATTGAGCTGGGCAATGTGCATGATCTGCGTTTTGCCGAGGCACAGGGGCGCGCACGCGCCATCGTCAGCCTGCAACGCAGCACACCTTACAAACTCAGCCTCGATGGCAATGCTGTTGTACTCAATATCGACAATCAAAACGTCACGCTCGGCACACCATCCGACACAGTACAGGCACAACAGGCCATGGCTGCTGCCGAGCCCAAATCGGCCGCTGCACCTAGCTCTGTCAAGGCGAGTGCCGCTCCGGAAGTGGATTTCAAACTCGGCGCCAAGGGTGAGGGTCGTGTACTGATTCAAATGCCATCCGCCAATGCGCCGATGACGATGAAAACCGAAGGCACCCGGTTGCTCATCGACCTGCCGCAGACCCCGCTCAAAGAAGCTCAATATGATGTTTCAGACTTCGCCACCCCCGCGAAAAACATCATCGTGCAGCGCAAGGGTAGCGGATCGCAAATTACCATCGAAAACAGCAAGGCGTTTGAGAACATGGCCTACCAGGTGGGCAACCTGCTCACCGTGGACATCCGCCCGGTCGCCCCGCCCGACACTAACCAAAATAACCCGCTGGCGCCGAAGAAATTTACCGGCGAGCGCCTGACACTGAAATTCCAGGACATCGAAGTCCGTCCGCTGCTGCAACTGCTGGCTGATTTCACCGGGCAAAACATCGTGGTCAGCGATAGCGTCACCGGCCGCATGAGTCTGCGACTGGAAAACGTGCCTTGGGATCAGGCACTGGACCTGATCCTCACGACCCGCGGCCTCTCGATGCGGCAAAACGGCAATGTCATGTTCATCGCGCCCACGGCAGAGATTGCCGCGCAGGAAAAAGCGCAGCTTGATTTGATTCGCCAGAATGAAACTCTCGCGCCGCTGGTGTCGGATTTCGTCCAGATCAACTATGCCAAGGCCGCAGACATTGCCAAGCTCTTGTTGCCCCAGGCTCGACCCGGAGGAGCCAGCCCCTTGGGCACCACACCCAATGCAGCAGTGCAAAACGGTTTTCTCACCCCGCGCGGCACCATCACAGTGGATGACCGCACCAATACCTTGCTGGTGCGCGATGTCGCCGATAGCCTTGAACGCATTCGTGATCTGGTAAAAAAACTCGACTCCCCCATCAAGCAGGTGCTGATCGAAACACGCATCGTCATTGCCACGGACAACTTCGCGCGCGAACTGGGCGTGCGTTGGGGGGTGACCGGCGTCAATCGTGGCAACAATGGCACCATGGTTTATAGCGGCAACAACACCGGGACCAACCAGATGCTGTCCAACATCACCAACGGCATCATTCCCGGTAATATGGTGGCACCGCCCTCACCCGGCTTTCCGAGCAATCCGCTCAACCGCTACAACGTCAACCTTCCGGTGACCAACCCGATGGGCACCTTGGGTCTGAGCATTCTGGGCTCCAACGTCTTGGTGGATATGGAAATTTCCGCCATGCAGGCTGAGGGGTTGGGTGAAATTATCTCCAGCCCGCGCGTACTCACTGCCAATGGCCAAGCCGCCTACATCAAGCAAGGCAAGGAAATTCCCTACCAGGAGGCAAGCTCAAGCGGTGCCACCACCACCTCGTTCAAGGAAGCCGTGTTGCAAACCGTGGTAACACCACAAATCACACCCAACAACAACGTGATCATGGACATCAAGGTACAAAAGGACGAACCGGACTGGACGCGATCAGTCAATGGCGTGCCGCCGCTGGACAAGCGTGAGGTCAACACCAAAGTCCAAGTCAACAATGGTGAAACCGTGGTGCTCGGCGGTATTTATGAAATCGCCAGCATCAACCAACTCGACAAGATTCCCTTCCTTGGGGATATTCCTTGGCTGGGTGAAGCATTGTTTAGTAAGCGCCTGCGCTCACATCAGAAGTTTGAACTGCTCATCTTCGTCACCCCACGCATCGTTGAAAACGGCATGATGGCCGAAGTGCAAAACGTGCAGTAACCCCACGATTTAAGGAAAACGATCATGCTCAAATTCATCCAACGCATTACAAGCAC
>CAYOCG010000015.1:0-256 GCA_964402435.1 uncultured Halothiobacillus sp.
ACAACGACATCGCGCATGCCTGATTGCTCCAATGCGCGCAGGCACTTGATCACCAGGGTATCGACAATCGCCTCTTGCAACGCGCGTGCCACGTCCGCGCGCCCCTGCTCAGGTGTCTCTCCTTGTTCGACTTGACGCAACGCCTGCATGGCGCGGGTTTTCAGGCCGCTGAAGCTGAATTCAAGACCGGAGCGATCGGTCATGGGACGGGGAAAAGGCGCAAATCCTGTCTGATTGGCCGCACGCCCTGAAGCTG
>CAYOCG010000015.1:371-32788 GCA_964402435.1 uncultured Halothiobacillus sp.
CCGATCGCGGGCACGGCCACCAGCATGGTGTGCCCACCCGAGACCAGCAGGGCGACAAACGGTGGCTGAATGTTTGCGTCATCCAACATAGGTGCGAGCACATGGCCTTCCATGTGGTGTACCTCGATTGCCGGGACATCCAGCGCAAACGCCAAGCCCGCCCCCAGGGCCGACCCGACCAACAGCGCACCGAGCAAACCGGGGCCCGCGGTGTACGCCACCGCGTCAAGGTCGTGCGGGGTCAGCGCCAACGCCGCCAAAAGCGACTCGATCATGGGCAGCAGGTAGCGCACATGATCACGCGAGGCCAATTCGGGAACGACGCCACCAAATTCAGCATGCACGGTCTGCGTCCACACGCGATGCCCCAGCAAACCCTGCTCTGTCGAGTACAGGGCGCATGCCGTCTCATCGCACGACGTCTCCAATCCCAAAACCAGCATAAGCACTTATCCTTGAAATATCTCAATTTGCTATCAGGCACCTCGAAAATCCTACTGCGCGAGCAGATTGCTGCGTCGCTTCCTCGCTCACCCCTCGCCTATCGATTTGATATGTCTCGGGGATTCGCTGCGGGGCTTCTTGCACTCCGCCCGCTCGTGACGGTTTTTCGATGTGCCCTATTGTGCATCAGCGAACGCTGGTCGTATAATCTCGCGCCTAACTATTTTGAGCTTACCTTGAATCAGCTTTGCAGCGCGCAGGTTGATTTATAACACCCCACTGGAGCCTTCATGCCTTCCGTCCGTATCAAAGAGAACGAGCCTTTCGAGGTTGCCATCCGTCGTTTCAAGCGCACTGTCGAAAAAGCCGGCACCATTGCTGAGCTGCGTGCACGCGAGTTTTACGAGAAGCCCACCACCGAGCGCAAGCGTCGCCTGGGCTCTGCGGTCAAGCGCAACGAGAAACGTCTGCAGAAGGAAGCTGCTCGCCGCACTCGCTTGTATTGATTTCGTATTCGAGCGGATGATGTGTGAAAGGCTGGTTTATCCAGCCTTTCGCTTCTCGCAGAATGCAATCCCCGCATGGCATGAGACCACTGAAATGACCGACGCCGCACCCAGCGCACTCAAGGCGCACCTGATCAACGAAATGAAGGCGACCATGAAGTCCGGCGACAAGTCGCGGCTTGGCGTGATTCGTTTGATCCAGGCTGCGTTGAAACAAAAAGAAGTGGATGAACGCGTCGAACTCAGCGATGCCGATGTGCTGGCCATCCTCGACAAAATGGCTAAGCAGCGCCGCGAATCGATCGAACAGTACAAAGCTGCTGGGCGCAGTGATCTTGAGGAGCAGGAAAGTTATGAGCTCGGCATCATTCAGAGCTTCCTCCCTGCCCCGCTCAGCGACACCGAAATTGATACACTGATTGCGCAGGCCATTGCCTCAAGTGGAGCCAGCAGCGTGCGTGAAATGGGGGCGGTCATGAACATCCTTCGCCCGCAAATGCAAGGACGCGCCGACATGGCCGCAGTCAGTGCGCGCATCAAAACGGCACTGAGCTGACGCTGCCGCCTGTTTTACAGTTGCTTTCTGGCTCGTGCTGTGCATTTTGGCATGAGCTTTTCAATTCTTACCGTTGCCGATCATAGCGAGCCGCCAGCATGAGTAACGCCTTCCAGTTCATCGATGTCCCCCGTCAAGATCCTCCCAAGGTCAAGGCCGAAATCCGTGTGCGTCAGTACAAGGAGATCTACGGTCAGTTTGATGCATCGACGGCTGTACAGCAGGCGGATCGTTGCCTCTCCTGTGGCAACCCATACTGCGAGTGGAAGTGCCCGGTGCACAACTACATTCCCAACTGGCTGAAACTGGTCGCTGAGGGCAACCTCTTCGAGGCGGCGGAGATGTCACACAAGACCAACTCCCTGCCTGAAGTGTGCGGTCGCGTCTGCCCGCAGGATCGCTTGTGTGAAGGTGCCTGCACGCTTAACACCGACAGCTATGCCCCATTTGGCGAAGGCTTCGGGGCGGTGACCATCGGCTCCATCGAGAAATACATCACCGACGAAGCCATCAAGCAGGGCTGGCGGCCTGACATGAGCGGCGTAGTCCCGACTGGCAAGCGCGTGGCCATCATTGGCGCGGGCCCGGCTGGGCTGGGTTGTGCGGATATTCTGGTGCGCAATGGTGTCAAGCCGGTCGTCTTTGACCGCTACCCGCAGATCGGCGGCCTGCTGACCTTTGGCATCCCGCCGTTCAAGCTGGAAAAAGACGTCCTGCAAACCCGTCGCGAGCTGATGGAAGGCATGGGTGTCGAATTCCGTTTGAACACCGAGATCGGCAAGGACATCAGCATGCAAAGCCTGCTGGATGAATTCGACGCGGTCTTCATGGGCATGGGCACGTACACCTACATGAAAGGTGGTTTCCCAGGTGAAGACTTGCCCGGCGTGCATGATGCCCTGCCCTTCTTGATTTCCAATATCAATCGCCTGCTTGAGATCGAGGGCGCCGAGGGGCGCTTCATCAACATGCAGGGCAAGCGCGTCATCGTCCTCGGTGGCGGCGACACGGCCATGGACTGTACGCGCACCTCGCTGCGTCAGGGCGCTGACAAGGTGACCTGTGTTTATCGCCGTGATGAAGACAACATGCCGGGCTCCAAGCGTGAAGTGGCCAACGCCAAGGAGGAAGGTGCGCACTTCCTGTTCAACCGCCAGCCCGTGGAGATTGTCGGTGATGGCAAGGTCGAAGGTGTGAAGTTCGTGCAAACCCGCCTCGGTGAACCCGACGCACGTGGTCGCCGCACCCCGGAGGTCATCCCGGGTTCGGAAGAAATCATCCCTGCCGATGCGGTTTTGATTGCGTTTGGCTTCCGCCCCTCGCCGGCGGCATGGATGGCTGATTTTGGCATTGAGTTGCACAAGGATGGTCGTGTGTTGGCCTCATCGCACAGCAAGCATGCCTTCCAGACCAGCAACCCAAAAATCTTCGCCGGCGGCGACATGGTGCGTGGTTCCGATCTTGTGGTCACCGCCGTGTTTGAAGGCCGCGAGGCCGCCAAGGGCATCCTCAACTATCTGGGCGTTTAATGGCCATGCGCGAACTGCACAACGACCGCTTCCTGCGCGCGCTGCTGCGCCAACCCGTGGATCGCACTCCGCTATGGATCATGCGCCAAGCCGGTCGTTACCTGCCGGAATACCGCGCCACCCGCGCCAAAGCCGGTAACTTTCTCAGTCTGTGCAAATCCCCCGAGCTGGCGTGTGAAGTCACTTTGCAGCCGATTGATCGTTTTGATCTGGATGCGGCCATTCTTTTTTCCGACATTCTCACTGTGCCGGACGCCATGGGCTTGGGGCTTGGCTTTTTTGAGGGTGAAGGACCTCGCTTTGCACGTCCCGTGCGTTCAGCCAGCGACGTTGATCGCTTACCCATCCCCGACCCTGAGGGTGAGCTGAAATACGTCATGGATGCCGTGCGTACCATTCGCCGCGAACTGAACGGTCGAGTGCCACTCATCGGCTTCTCCGGCAGCCCCTGGACGCTGGCCGCCTACATGGTGGAGGGTGAAGGCAGCCGTGATTTTTCCAAAGCCAAGGCAATGATGTTCGACCAGCCCATGCTGATGGAGCGTCTATTGGACAAAATCACCCAGTCGGTCGCTGCCTACCTCAATGGTCAGATTGCTGCCGGCGCCCAAGCCGTGATGTTGTTTGACACCTGGGGCGGCATGCTCTCGCCGCGCGACTACCTGCGCTTTTCGCTGGAGCCGATGCGCCAGGTCATCGCGCAATTGACGCGAGAAATCGAAGGTCGCAAAGTACCGGTGGTGCTATTCACCAAGGGCGGCGGGCAGTGGCTGGAAGCCATGGCCGACTCGGGCGCAGATGCCCTTGGGCTGGACTGGACCAGCGATCTGGCGCAGGCGCGCCAGCGCGTCGGCCATAAGGTGGCGTTGCAGGGCAATATGGACCCCAACGTGCTTTACGCCTCACCGGCGCGCATTCGTGAAGAAGTCGCCAGTGTACTAGCCGCATTCGGCCAAGGTAGCGGGCATGTGTTCAATCTCGGTCACGGCATTCATCCTGGTATCAACCCCGAACACGTTGCAGCATTGGTGCAAGCCGTGCGTGAGATCAGCCCAGCGTATCACGCTGCGGTATAAGCTGCATGCAGTACGCTGAGGAGGCGGTTCACGCGGATTTGCCGCCGCGCCATGACAGCCATCGCCTGTGCATCGCGCCGATGCTCGACTGGACCGATACCCATGCGCGATTTTTTTTGCGCCTGCTCTCGCGCCACACCCGCTTGTACAGCGAAATGGTCACCACGGGTGCCATTTTTCACGGCAAGCGCGAGCGTCTGTTGAGCTTCCACCCCAGTGAGCACCCACTCGCCCTGCAACTCGGTGGCAGCGACCCGGCGGAGCTCGCCACCTGCGCTCGCATCGGTGAGGATTACGGCTACGATGAAATCAACCTCAACGTTGGCTGTCCTTCGGATCGGGTGCAAAACGGACGCTTTGGCGCCTGCCTGATGGCCGAGCCGCTGCATGTGGCCGAATGCATCGCCGCCATGCGTGATGCGGTACACATCCCCGTCACGGTGAAGTCGCGTATTGGCATCGATCACCAAGACGATTACGCCTCGCTGGAGCATTTTATTCGCAGCATTGCCGCCACCGGCTGCGACACCTTCATCGTGCATGCGCGCAAAGCCTGGTTGCAGGGTCTTTCGCCGAAAGAAAACCGCGAGATTCCGCCACTGCGTTATGACGTGGTGCACCAGTTGAAACAGGATTTCCCCCAGCTCAACATCGTCATCAACGGCGGCATTCGCACGCTCGATGAATCCTTGCAGCAACTGGAGCATGTGGATGGTGTGATGATCGGGCGTGCGGCCTACGACAATCCATTTCTTCTGCTTGAGGCCGATCGTCGTGTGTTCGGCAGCCAGGCTGCCGACCCATCCCCTGTCGACGTCATGCGCGAGTTTCTGCGCTACGTCGAATTTCAGCTAAGCAAAGGCACGGAACTTCACGCCATGACGCGGCATATTCTCGGTGCATTCCGCGCCGAGAAGGGTGCTCGCGCCTTCCGGCGCCATTTGAGCGAGCACGCCTCACAACCCGGCTTGCATAAAGAAAACAGCGCGGACGTGCTGCGCGAGGCTTTGCTTTATGTGGGTGTTGATTTGGGTTGGTGAAAAAACTTTGCACAGCTCTGCGCTTGCCTAACGCGCCCCTCCCTTGCCCATTGCCAAAGCTCAATCTGAGCCTGTGCACTCGTGACTTCAACGCGTGCGCGTTCTCGATCTTCTGACAAGAAGCTGTTCTTCACGCGCTGCTGTGCGTCCGCCAACATGCTTCGTGCGTGATCAATCTCAATTTCTTCGGCGAACAACGCATCTTCCGCGAGGATCGTCACCTGCCGTGGCTGCACTTCGAGCACACCGCCACTGATAAACACTTTCTGCACGCAAATGTTTGGAGAAACGTCCGCTGGCCAAACCTGCAACACACAGGGCATGAGCAACGCCATCAGAGGCATGTGCCCATACAGCACCGCGAGTTCCCCCTCAAAACTGCGCACGACAACCTGACGGATGGGCAAACTCAAAACCGGACGCGGCATGGTCACCACGTCCAGCATCAGTGCTGGTGTGCCGCGCTTCATGCCCGTCCCGTATTCAGCCCCATGGCGCGCATTGCCCCAATCAGACCCGGATAAACTTCATCAAGATGGGGGAAATGATCGGTATTCAGTGTGACATCGAAGTAACGCGGATCAAGCTGATCGGTGCCCACTAATGCACGCAGATAATTCATTCTTTGTTGATTGATTTTGCGTACTTTGTCGCGTGCACTCGACTCATCACACCCTTCGCGCTCTGCCACGCGCCGCGCACACACCTCTTCCGAGCCAACAATACGCACACGAAACACCGCACGCTCACGCAATATCAGATGCGCCCCGCGATCGACGATCACGCCGCCACGATTTTGTGCGATATCTAACAAAACACTTACCAGTGTGCGTCGGTACATCTCATGTACTGCAGGTCCGCCCGCCAGATAGGCTGCCAGGATGTTTTCGCCTTTATCGCCTGTTTTGGCCAGGCGCTGCAAAATCAGAGCTTCCAGGTGACACGCATCGCCTTCACGATAGGTGACGTCATCACCCATAAACTCAACACCCAACGCTTTGGCCAAGGAACGTCCAATGACCTCACCGCCCGAGCCGTAATCATGAGTGAGCGCGACGAGCGGAGGCGGAACAACTCGATCTGCGTGACTTTCCCGCCGCTGCAAATGCAATTGCTCATCAAAAATCAACTGCACCAAGCGATCAATGGGCGGCATCGTGGCCATGAAGCACCTTTGCTATATGCAAAAAAAACCGCGACAGAGATGGTATGCCTTGCCGATTCTACTCGTGCGACACCGCCGACAGGCAATCGGCACACACGACTCTTCGCAGCCTTGGTGCAGCTTAGCTCAGTGCGTGTTGCGATACTGTTGGTGTAAATCCAACACCCGCGCCACGTACTCGGTGGTTTCTGCGTATGGCGGTACGCCACCGTATTTCATCACCGCACCCTCGCCGGCGTTGTAACCTGCGGCGGCGAGCCGTGTGTCGCCATTGAATTTGTCGAGTAAAAACCGCAGATAAGTGACACCACCGCGAATGTTCTCCTGCGGATCAAAGGCGTTGCTCACGCCAAAACGTGCCGCAGTACCCGGCATGAGCTGCATCAAACCCATGGCGCCAGCACGCGACACCGCCGAAGGGTTGAAGCTGCTTTCCGCATGCATCACCGCGCGTATGAACGCCGGATCCACGCCATGCATCTGCGCGAATTGGTTGATCACCGGCGCAAACGCTTCACGGTTGAGCTTCCAGTTGCCTTTGAATGCGTTACCCACCCATCCTTTTTCAAACACCTGGTACACGGTGGTCGAAACCAACTGCAGGCCCGAGGTGGGCACGTTGGTGAACATCGACACACCGTCGCGTTGACGGTATTTGTAAACAAGGGTCTGGCGTGGCGCGGCACTCGTGGACGGGGCAACGAATGACGAGGGCACAGGTGCGACGGGCTGAGCAGCCGCTTCAGTCTGCGCGGAGTGCGGCGCTGCTGTAACCGTTGGATTGCTCGTAGCAACTTTAGTGCTTGCCGGGCGCGCATTGGTGCAGTTGAGCACACCCTGCTTGTCGCGATAGCACTTGATACTCGCACTGGACGCCCAAGCAGGCGGACAACACCACACGACCACCCCGAGAGTCAGGCTGATCGTGAGTGAAATCTTGCGTGAGTGATTGGCCTTTTTCATAAGGCAGATCATAGTCTTGGCATCGCCAAGTGCAACTACAATGGGGCTGACTCTGGCCTCAGATGTTTTGCAGCGACTTGACCCACGCCTCCATCGCCGTGGTCGCCACGGGCATCGGCGGCTCCATGAAGCTGATCACGAAGCGATCCCCCATGTCAGCCACACCGATCGAGCGCGGACGCACGGCGAGCACCTGCGGATTGGGCAGTGCCGTACCAAAGCAGAATACGATCAGTTTCGCGTCCACAATCTCTGGCGCAATCTTGCCTTCGGGCAATGCTTTGGTATGCGCGTAATGGTCGAACAAACCTATGAATTGCGCCACCGGATGCGCATCCACCTTGGCTTTGAGCTCATTGATGATGGCATCGACTGTGTTGAACGTGGTTTCGGACTTGGCAAGCTCCATCTCGAAGACCGGATAACGTTCCATGAAAATACTTTGCTTCATTTGTTCATACTCCCGCCAACAAACTGATCGATAACGGTGCGGTAGAATCCGCACAACGATAAAACCGGTTGATTATCCATCAATGAACAATCCAGCGTCCAATCCTGAAACGCATGCCCGTCTGCTGCGTCTGGCCACGCAGGCCAGTCTTGCCGTGGCGCTGACCTTGATCGGCGTCAAACTCACCGCATGGTGGCTGACGGACTCGGTCAGTCTTTTGGCCTCACTGCTCGATTCCTCGGCGGATTTGGTCGCATCGCTCTTGACATTTCTTGCCGTGCGCTGGTCGCTCATTCCGCCCGATCATGACCACCGCTTTGGTCATGGCAAAGCGGAAGCCTTGGCCGCGCTGGCACAGTCGATGTTCATCCTCGGTTCAGCGGTGATGCTTGGTTTGCAGGCGGCCAATCGCCTGCTCAATCCCCAACCGATGCAAAACATCGAGGTGGGGCTGGGCATCATGCTGCTTTCCATGCTGCTCACCGCTGCTTTGGTGACGTTTCAGTACTATGTGGTGCGCCGCACTCAGTCCACCGCCATTCGTGCCGATGCCTTGCATTACGCCACGGATCTTTTGAGCAATGCGGCGGTGATCGTCGCCCTGCTGCTTGCCGTGTGGGGCATGCAGCGTGCCGATGCGGTCGTCGGACTGGCGATTGCCGCGTATGTCGCCTGGAGCGCCATCGCCATCGCCCGTGACGCACTCAATCAGTTGATGGATCGGGAGTTGGACGATGCCATCGTGCGCGACGTGCGTGAGCGCGCGCTTGGCGTCGAGGGTGTGCATGGCATTGCCAGCCTGCGCAGCCGTCAGGGGGGGAATGTTTACTTTTTCGAGCTCTACATCGTGCTGGATGATCGCTTGCCGCTGCGCCGTGCGCACGATATTGGCGATGCGGTGCGTGATGCCATTGTGCGTGCCTACCCGGGGGCGGACATCATGATCCATGAGGAGCCGATCAGCGTCGTGCACAGCCCACAGGCCGCTGTTGGGTAAACCCCTACTCTGCGGCACAATAGCGCGCTTTGATGTTTGGCCTTTCGACGCATGACCACGCCCACCCTGCCCCCGCCCAGTGACATTCTGCTTTTTCATCTCAGTCACATTGACCTCGACGGTTATGGTGCGCAGTACATGACCCGCGCGGCGGGCTATCGTGCGCATTACTACAACGCCGATTACCGCGACATTCCCAACGCGCTGGACAGCATTTTCGAGGCGATGAGCAAGGTCAAAGAGCCGTGCATGCTGCTGATCACGGACCTTAACTTGACATTGGATCAGGCCGACATGGTGGCGCAGCGTATCGAAACATTGCACAAGGGCGGTGCAGCACCGCGCGCCAAATCGCCCGGCAAGCCACAGGCCAAAGCCAGCCTGCTCTCGCCCGAAATGGCGGCCATGCTCAAGGGCGCACTGGCGGCCAGCGAAGACAGCGCCGCAGACGACACACCCGCCAAGCCGCTGTTGCAACTGCTCGACCACCACGCCACGGGTGAGGATGCCGCCAAAAAGCATGCCTGGTATTACCTCGACACCGAACGCTGCGCCACACGCCTGGCGTTTGAAGCGGTGGCACCGCACCTGCCGGAGGCAGAACGTGCGCGCTATGCCAGTCGCGCCGAGTTCATCGACGTAGGGGATCGCTGGTTGAAGGACGATCCACGTTTCAACCGCGCGATTTATCTCATCGGCCTGATCATGGAGGATGACCAACTCGCTCCGCCGCTGGTCGAATTGAAACGCGAATTCCGCTTCCACCTGATCGATGCTTTTTTCACCCTGCTGGAACAGGGCGCCACGCTGGAAGAGCTGGAGCGTGCGGCGTATGACTACCGCAAGGATTTCCTGCATCAGCGCATCGAAGAAGAGCGGCGCAATGACCCCGAAAATACCATCAAGGACAAATACCACTACCTCTCCGCCACCCAGGTCAAACCCGAGCATATCCCCATGCTGCGCATCGACAGCTACCGCACGGGGTTGTTTTTCAACTGGCCGCATGATGTGTTCCGTGGCGTGGTGATGGAGCTGATGGAAAACCGCGGACAGATGGACATTGCCATCCGCATCGGCGGCAATGGACGGATGTCGCTGCGCGCCAACGAGGGCGTGGATGTTGGCATCATCTCCGGCATGTATTTCGAAGGTGGTGGCCACCCCGGGGCGGCCGGTGGCGTGCTGCGCGACACGCGTCTTAAAGACGTCGATCAGGCGATCAAAGCTATCACGCAACAAGTCACGGAGAAAAAAGGGCTGGTGCAGCCATGCACGCTGGAGCCGACCCGCCAAGGGTAAGGCACCATGGCGGCGTCGAAATACATCACCCCGCAGGGGCATGCCCGCTTGCTCGCCGAGCTGGATGAGCTGTGGCGCGTGCAACGTCCCAAGGTGGTGCAAGCCGTGTCCGAAGCCGCGGCACTGGGCGATCGCTCGGAAAACGCCGAGTACATTTACGGCAAGAAAATGTTGCGCGAGATCGACCGGCGCGTGCGCTTTTTGCGCAAGCGGCTGGACGGCATGGTGGTGGTCAACAGCCTGCCTGCGGATACCTCACGCATCTTCTTCGGTGCCTGGGTGCATCTGGAAGACGACGAGGGCGAAGAGATGCAGCTGCGCATCGTCGGCCCGGATGAGTTCGATCCCAAAATCAACTGGATCAGCATCGACTCGCCCATGGCGCGTGCCCTGCTGCGCCGCGCTGAAGGTGACGAGGTATGCGTCAATCTGCCGGCGGGGCAACGCAATTACGTGATTCTGGCGGTGAGTTACAGCGGCTTTTGACAGAAATCAGCTTCGCAAAAGACCGCTGAAGGCGCCCTGCTCTGCCCTTGGGTGCCCTGATTGATCGAAAAATTCGATCAATCAGGGCGGTTTTTGGCAAGAATCTATCGAATTTTTCGATCAATCATCCGCAGCGAAGCGCCAAGGCGTGCGATGCTCCGGCTTGATGCGCAGCATGCGGTAATCAAACCGCGCCGGATGCAGGGCATACAATAGATCCTCGGGCAGGGGCATGGCCTCACCGGCCAGCATGCAGGCCAGCGCCTCGCCAAGCACACCGCTCCACACCAGTCCGCGCGCGCCGTGCGCAAGATGCAGCCATAACCCCGGGATGGTGTGCGCTTCACCCGCGCCATCCACCCGTCCGGTGAGGTGCAATTTCGCGTAACGCTGACGAAAGTCCTCGGCATCATGCAAGGGGCCGAGCAGGGGTAAACGATCCGGCGTGGCGCAGCGCAGCGCCACGCGTCCGCCGAGTGCGTTTGCCTCGGGCAGATCCGCGTGTGGCAACATGGCGGCAAGACGTTGCAGGTTTTCGCCATGCTCGTGTACAGATGGGTGGCGATCAGTCACGCCATGCACAAAGCTTGCGCCAAAACACAGTTGCCCCTGCCAAGGCGGGATGACATAACCCTCACGACACACCACCGCCCGCAAGTCATGCCATGCGCCCTGCGCTGGCGCCAGGCTGATCTGGCCACGAATCACCGCTATCGGCAGGGCTTCGGTATAAAGCGCGGGCAATAGGCGCAGGGCGTCGTGCGCATTGGCCAAGATCACGTCACTGCACTGTGCCAAAGGTTCACCCTGTGCATCGTGCAGCGTCCACAGCGCGTCGCGACGTTTGAGGCGATGCACGCTGGTGCCCTCATGCAGCTCGATGGACGGATGTTGCAATAGTGCATGCACCAGCTGCGGCGGACACAGCGAACCACCGCCGGCAAACCACCAGCCGGGTTGTTCGACGCGCATACCAACCAAGGCACTGCCTTCGTCCGCATCCACCCAACGCGCGAAGTCGGTTGCCAAGGCAGATTCGGCGGCAATGGTCGTCTGCTGCGCGGCATGGCGCGGGTTGCGCGCCAGGCGCAACACACCACTGGGACGCCAATCCACCTCGGGATGCGTGCGCATCAAACCAGCAAGCTGCCGCTGCGCATGCTGCAAGCCCAGCTGGGTCAGACGACTGAGCACGTTGTCGGTACGGCTGACCACCGGCAGGAGGATGCCGGCAGGGTTGCCCGACGCCTCATGCGCCACCTGCACATGGCGCTCAAAGACGCGCACATGAAAACCGCGCTCTGCCAGACTGCGCGCCACACTGGCACCGGCAATGCCAGCGCCGATCACAGCCACATGCCGCGAGCGCGCAGCCTGACCGCGCGGGAACCAAGGCACGGACATCAGCTTACTGCGACACGGCGTTCAAGCGCCTTGGGCATCTGCATTCGGCACGTCAAGGGGCGGCTCTGCTGTACGCATTTCATCGAGCACTTCGCTGAACAGGCGCGGACGTGACAGGGCAAAACCCTGTACAAAATCAATGCCAATGGAGCGCAGCACCTGCACATGCGCCTCGGTTTCGGCGTACTCGGCAATGGTGCGCATGCCCATCACCTTGCCGATGTGCTGAATGCTTTCCACCAGGGTGCGATCCAACGGGTCGTTCAACATGTCGCGCACGAAGGTGCCATCGATTTTCAGACATTGCACCGGCAAGGACTTGAGGTAACCGAACGAGGCCATGCCACTGCCAAAGTCGTCCAGCGCAAACTGGCAACCCAGTGCCTGCATTTGGCGCATGAACTCCACACCTTGACTGATGTAGCTGATCGCCGATGTTTCCGTGATTTCAAAACAAATCAGCCGCGGATCGATGTTGTTGGCCAGCAATTCGAGGCGGATGAACTCCGGCATGAGCGGGTCAATCAAAGACAGACCGGAGAGATTGATGCCCAAATGCACCTCCCCCTGAGCGAGCACCTTGGCCGCGCTGCGCAGCACATGGCGCACCACCCAACGATCGATGTGCGGCATGACGCCATAGCGCTCTGCGGCGGGAATGAAGCTATCCGCCGGCATGATCTCGCCGTTTTCATTGCGCATGCGCAGCAGCACCTCGAAATAGCGCACCCCAGGATGTTGGGGATCGATCTGGCTGGCGTGAATCTCCTGTGCCATGAGCACAAATCGATCTTCACGCAGCGATTCACGCAGGCTTGAGGCCACATTCATCTGCCGGCGCCGATCAAGGATGGCCGCATCGTCGGCACGATAGACGTGCACGCGGTTGCGCCCCTCCTCTTTGGCCGCATAACAGGCCACATCCGCTGCACTGAGCACATCGACCATGGAGTGCATGTCCTGGCTGAGCATGACCAGGCCAATCGACACACCCACTTGAAACACCTTGTCACGCCAGACAAAGCGGAAATCATGCACCGCAGCGCGCAGCGCATCAGCAATTTCCAGCGCCCGTTGTTCCGGACAATTGGGTAAGAGCACACCAAACTCATCGCCACCGAGGCGGGCAAACACATCGCTCTTGCGCAAGGTTTGCTGCATGAGGAAGGTGACCTGACGCAACAACTCATCACCCGCCATGTGTCCACTGGTGTCATTGACGATCTTGAACTGATCCAGATCGATGTACATCAGCGCGTGATCACTGAGAATCACCTGCACGCCGTATTCCGCTTCAATCAACTGGCGTAATTGCGCCTCGAAACTGCGACGATTCATCAGCCCGGTGAGTGCGTCGTGATTGGCCTGCCAGTGCATCTCCTCTAGCATCTCGCGCTTGGCACTCACATCCTGGAAGGCCAAAACCACACCCGTCACCTCACCTTGAAGGTTAGTGATGGGTGCCACCGTGTCCGAAATGAAGACTCTGCGACCATCGCGCGTCAGCAGCAGGGCATTGGCATCCAGCCGCGCCAGATTTTTCTCGCGCAAACAGCGGCGCACCGGGTTTTCCAAGGTTGTTTCGGTTGCCCCATCCAGCAGATTCAACACCTCTTCGGCGAGCAGTCCCACCGCATCCTGGTGGCGCCAGCCCGTCAAGGCCTCTGCAGCGGGATTGAGATACACCACGCGCCCCAGAGGGTCGAAGCTCATCACCGCATCGCCAATCGACCCCAAGGTGACTTGCAGCAATTCCTTTTCCTGGCGTAGTAGTTCGTTCGCGCGCAGATTTTCCTCGGCGCGATGACGCAACGCTTGGGACATGGCGTTGAACGCCGCCCCCATGCGCCCGACATCATCCGCACCTTCGCTCAGAGGCTTGAACTCAAACTCGCCGCGTGCAATGCGCTCACTGGCTTCGGTCAGACGCGCCATGCGCCGGGTGAGTAGATGCCCAAGAAAACTCAATGAAATCAGACTGATCGCCAATGCTAGCAGAGCAATCAACCCCGCTTGTAGCAGCAGATCGTTGCGCGCTTTGGCGATGTGCAACAAATTCAGACCGACGCGCACCTCACCCAGTGGCTGCTTGCCCATGGCCAGAGGAATCGTCGCATCCAACCGACCCTCCAGCGCCTTGAGCGAGATATCCAGGGTGTGATTGATTTTGGGCAAAGGCTGCGCGTTGCCCCATCCCACCGAAGCCAGCGTGCGCTGTTCCGGGTCAAGCACCGCAAGATAACTGATCCCCGGCGCTTGTCCTGCAAGCTGCACCACGCTCTGTACCGTGGCCACATCCTCCTGCAACATGGGCGCAATCAGCGCCGCTTCCAGCGCGGGCGTCATGCGACCGATGCAGGCTTTGGTCTGTGCCAGCAAGGCGTCCTGCAAAACATAGGCAGTGCGCCCAATCAGCAAAGCAAACATCACCACTTGCACGGAAATCGCCAACCATAGCAAGCGTGCGCGTGTGGTTTTTGGCCAAAGCTCAGCGAGGCGCATGGATAACTCCGTCACTCGCTGGCGCGGCAGATGGTGCTTTGAGCTTGTACTTGGCCACCGTTTTGCGCAGCTCCTGCACGAAGGGTTCGGTGGACTCCAGCTCAGTAAGTGTGATGTCGCGATAGCCCGTACCCAAACTACGCTGAAAATAAGTCACACCTGCCGGCGAACGGGCAAACTCATCCAGCAAGGTTCGAATCTTCGCAGACTGAGAGATCATGCGCGGATTGAGCACATACACACGACCAAGCAAGGGTTCGCTGCGTTCGATGATACGCAATTGACCGCGTAGCTTTTCTGGCAGAAGCTCCATATGTGCCTGCGAAATGCAACCTGCTGCCGCAGCGCCAGAGGCCACCCATTCCGCCAAGCTGTCTGATGCACTGAGGGCATCGATTTTGCCTGGCACGATGCCGCGCTCTTTGAGCAGACGCTCGCTCCATGCACCGGTGATCGAACTGATACCCATATGAATGAAGCGCTTACCGGCCAGATCCTCCAAGCGCTGCACATCTGCATTGTTTGCCGCGGTAAAAATCACCATGCGCAGCTCGGCCTGGTAGGTGGCCAGTGGTAGCCAACCCGCATCCAATTGCAGCAGGCGAGCCTGCGGCCCGGTGGTAATCGCCAGGTCATAGCGTCCATCCAGGGCGCGAAAGAGAAATTCATCAAAATTGGGCGCAGACACGATGCGCACTTCACGCCGCAAATGTTCCTGCAAAAACTGACGCAGAGGCTGATAACGGTTGAACAGCTCGCGCGCACTGGCATGCGGTGTAATGCCCAAAATGAACGGCGCGGTTGGCTCCAATGCAGCTGAGGAAACATTCGAGCCAAGCTCGGCACCATGCGCAACCCCCACGCAGGCGAAGGGCACGGCAAGCAGTCGTTTCAGCGTCGCTCTGCGTTCAGTACGCGCTTGCGCGCGCCGTGGATCATGCCCCATCTGCTTGCCTGTGATGATTTGATTTAGTTTTTTCCTACGTCTAATAGCACAGATTCAGCATGACGGTGCTGCATATCCCTGCGATGCCAGGCGCGCTTGCAGCGTATTTTTCATCAACATGGCCACAGTCATCGGCCCCACGCCACCAGGCACCGGCGTGATCCATGCCGCCCGCTCGGCGGCCTGAGCAAACTCCACATCCCCCACCAAGCTGCCGTCTGCCAGACGGTTGATGCCCACATCGATCACCACCGCACCCGGTCGAATCCACTCCCCCTTGACCAGTCCAGGCTTGCCCGCCGCCACCACCAGGATCTCCGCGCGCGCCACATGCGCCGCTAAATCACGCGTGAATCGGTGGGTGACCGTCACCGTAGCACCCGCAAGCAGTAACTCCAGTGCCATCGGCCGGCCGACGATGTTCGACGCACCGACGATCACCGCCTCTTTGCCTTTGACCTCGAGCGCATACGCTTCCAATAAACGCATCACGCCATAGGGCGTACAGGCTCGCAAGCTGGGAATACGCTGCGCCAGACGTCCAACGTTGTATGGATGAAAACCATCCACGTCTTTATGCGGCGCGATACGCTCGATCACCGGCGTGCTATCCAAACCGGCAGGCAAAGGCAGTTGCACCAAAATACCGTCCACCAAAGGATCGCCATTCAGGCGATCGATCAACGCAAGCAAAGCCTGTTGCGACGTATCCGCCGGCAAATGATGGGCAAAGGACACAACTCCGGTACGCTCACAAGCACGACGTTTATTGCCGACATACACCTGGGATGCCGGATCATCCCCGACCAACACCACGGCCAATCCCGGAGGCCGTTGCCCTTGGGCAACCAGCTGCTCCACCTCGGCCTGCACTTCGGCCAACACCTGCGCCGAGACAGCCTTACCGTCGATCATTTCCGCCGACATGCTTGTTTTCTCCTTCGACCTGCCTGCAGGTCAACCCAAACCACAGGCAAACGGCTTTTCCGCCAAATGCTCGGCAATCTCGCGCACCAAGCCCGGCCCCTGATAGATAAACCCACTGTAAATCTGCACCAGACTGGCACCGGCATCGATTTTCGCCTGCGCATCCTCTGCACTCATGATGCCGCCCACCGCAATGATCGGCAGCTCACCGGCAAGATGCGCGGCAAACCGACGTACCACCTCGGTGGAGCGCGCAAACACCGGCGCTCCGGAAAGCCCGCCTTTTTCCTCTGCATGCGGCAGACCCTCGACGCCTTCCCGGCTGAGCGTGGTGTTGGTGGCGATCAGGCCATCGATGCGCTGCGCGCGCAATGTGTCAGCAATCGAGGCGATCGCCTCCTCGTCCAGATCCGGTGCGACCTTGACCGCCAGCGGCACGTAGCGGCCATGCTGATCGGCAAGGCGTTGCTGTTCAGCCTTGAGACGCAGCAACAGATCTTCGAAGGCTTCGCCATGTTGCAATCCGCGCAAGCCCGAAGTGTTGGGTGAGGAAATGTTCACCGCCACGTAGGATGCATGTTCATACACCCGACGCAGGCAGAACACATAATCCTCGGCGGCTTTGTCCAACGGTGTATCAAAATTTTTGCCAATATTCAGGCCGAGAATCCCACCCTGCTGGCGGAACCGGCTTTCCTGCACATTGGCCACGAATTGTTCCACACCGAGATTGTTGAACCCCATGCGGTTGATGATGGCGCGCGCCTTGGGCAGGCGGAAAAGGCGTGGCTTTGGATTACCCGGTTGCGGACGCGGTGTCACCGTACCGACTTCGATCGAACCAAAGCCGAGACTGCCCAGCGCGTCGATGTAACGCGCATTCTTGTCGAGCCCCGCCGCCAAACCGACGGGGTTGGGAAAACGCAAACCCATCACATCACGCGGGCTGTCCACCACCTTGCTGCGCAATCTGCGCGCCAAAGAGCCGCGCAAGCCCAGACGCAACATCTCCAGCGACCATTCATGCGCCGTTTCCGCGGGCAACATGAATAGCCCGGTGCGCGCCACTGCGTACATCCAATCCATGCGTCGATCACCGACAAAACAAACAGATTGGTATGCTACCAGCAATACCTTCGCTTGCCTGCATGGGGGGCACTTCTATAAATTCACGGAAGCCCCGCTTGCGGCGTCAAAATACAGCTCAAAATGCTCCTACAGTGCGTCTATGCTGCGCTTTTTCGCTGCATTTTGCCTTGCCATCATCGGCTTGATTTGAATTTATAGAAGCAACCATGGATGAACACCACCACCCGTCGAGAATTCTTCCAGCGCCTGCGCGCCCTTAACCCCCACCCGACCACCGAGCTGCACTACAGCAATCCGTTTGAATTGCTGGTTGCCGTGGTGCTCTCCGCGCAAGCCACCGACAAAAGCGTCAATCTAGCCACGGCACGTTTGTTTCCTTTGGCCAACACCCCCGAGGCAATGCTGCAACTGGGTGAAGATGCACTGCGCGACTGCATCAAAACCATCGGCCTGTACCAAACCAAGGCGAAAAATGTCATCGGCCTGTGTCAAATGTTATTGGACAAACATCAGGGCAAGGTTCCGGACACACGCGAAGCACTCGAAGCCCTGCCGGGGGTGGGGCGCAAAACAGCGAATGTCGTCCTCAACACGGCGTTTGGTCAGCCGACCATGGCGGTGGACACACATATTTTCCGTGTCGCCAACCGCACGGGGCTTGCCCCGGGCAAAGATGTACGCGCAGTCGAGGAGCGACTGCTCAAAGTCGTGCCCAAAGCGTTTCTCCACGATGCCCACCACTGGCTGATTCTGCATGGCCGCTACACATGCACTGCACGCAAGCCGCTGTGCGCCACATGCCCGGTGTGCGATTTGTGCGACTACAAAGCAAAAACTGCCCCCTGTGGCGGAGTGATTGCCCCATGATGCTTTCCAACGACCGCGCCACCCTGCGCCGCATGTACGTGACCGCCTGGCGCAAACGCTGTGCGGGTCTTCCGCTTGATCCACTGGAGCATTTGATTGCCGATGTAATCGACATTCACCCGGAATACCACGCTTTGCTCGCGGATGAGGACAAGGCGCTTGCTTGGGAAGAGTCACCCGAGCAGGGCATGAGCAACCCGTTCCTGCACCTCGGCATGCACCTCGCCTTACGCGAACAGATCAGCACCGACCGTCCGGCGGGGATTCGTGCGCTGTATGAAGCCTGCGTGCGCAAGAGCGGCGACATGATGGACACCGAACACCGCATGATTGCTTGCCTGTTGCGTACACTCCAGGACGCCCCGCCCAGCGGACCGGACGAGCAGGCTTACATGGAGTGTCTGCGCCTACTCGCATAACAAACAAACGCCCCATGCTTCCCCACCCACTTGCTTGACCAACTCATCATGAAAATATCGCTCTACGGCATCCCCAACTGCACCACAGTGAAGAAAGCACGCGCCTGGCTGGAATCCCAGCACATCGCCTACGCGTTTGTCGACTATAAGAAAACGCCACTCACCCTTGAGCAACTCACCCACTGGGAAAGCGCGCTGGGCTGGGAAACCTTGCTGAAAAAGACCGGCACCACCTGGCGCGCCCTGCCGGACGAGGCCAAGCATGATTTGTCGCGTGATAAAGTGCTGCCACTGATCGTTCAACACCCCAATCTGCTGCGCCGCCCCGTGCTTGAGCTGGAGGATGGTCGCCTGCTCGCTGGTTTCAACGAGGCGCAGTACCAACAAACCTTCTGCCAGGATCGCCCTCATGTCTGACGTTCTCAAACTTGCCCAAGATCTGATCGCTCGCCCATCCATCACCCCCGAGGATGCCGGTTGCCAGACAGTGCTTGCCGAGCTCTTGCAGCGCCACGGCTTTCAGATTGAATGGTTGCGTTTTGGCGAGGTGCTCAATCTATGGGCGCGGCGTGGCACACGCTCGCCGTTGGTTTGTTTTGCTGGTCATACCGATGTCGTACCGCCGGGCGATCTCTCAGCGTGGGACTCGCCGCCGTTTCAACCCGAGATTCGCCACGGCATGCTGTTTGGCCGCGGCGCAGCCGACATGAAAGGCAGCGTGGCCGCCATGGTGGTGGCCGCAGAACGCTTCGTGCAGGCGCATCCCGATCATGATGGCTCCATCGCCTTTCTCATCACTGCGGACGAGGAAGGTGTGGCCGTGGATGGCACGGTGAAAGTCATCGAAACCTTGCAGGCACGCGGCGAGCGCATCGATTACTGCGTGGTTGGCGAGCCGTCCAGCCAGAAAGTATTGGGCGATGAGTTCAAGATCGGCCGCCGTGGCTCGCTTACTGGCAACCTTACCGTGCATGGCATCCAGGGGCATGTGGCCTACCCGCACCGCGCCGACAATCCGGTGCACCGTGCCGCACCCGCGCTGGCCGAATTGGTGTCCACGGTGTGGGATCAGGGCAATGCGCATTTCCCGCCATCCAGCCTGCAGATTGCCAACATTCACGCCGGCACCGGAGCGAACAACGTCATTCCCGGCAGCCTGCAGGTGCAGTTCAATATCCGCTTCAACACCGAATGGACGCCTGAGCGCCTGCAAGCGGCGATTGAGGCAATTTTCCAACGCCATGCGCTCAATATCAGCCTGCAGTGGAACCTCTCCGGCTTGCCTTTCCTCACCCAAGAGGACGGCAAGCTGGTGGATGCGGTGAAAACTGCGGTGCGCGATGTGCTCGGCGTGGAAACGCAAGCCTCCACATCGGGCGGCACCTCGGATGCACGCTTCATCGCCCCCACCGGCGCGGAAGTGATCGAGCTCGGGCCACTCAACGCCACCATTCACAAGGTCAATGAATGCGTCGGCATCGAGGACTTGGAGCGCCTGTGCGCGGTGTATGAACGCGTGCTCGACCTCCTGTTGCTGGAGGAATGATGGACATCCTCATGCTGCTCAAGGCCGCGCTGCTCGGCCTGATCGAAGGTGCCACCGAGTTTTTGCCTATTTCCTCCACCGGTCATTTGATCATTGCTCAGGATCTGATCGGCTACAACTCGGAAGCGGCCAAGGTCTTCACCATCGCCATCCAGCTTGGTGCGATTCTCGCCGTATGCTGGCATTACCGTGAAAAAATCTTCAACGTCATCACCGGGCTGCCCTCCGATGCAGGTGCGCAGCGTTTTGCACTGAATCTGATCATTGCCTTCATCCCCGCCATGATTTTCGGCCTGTTGTTTCACAAGCTGATCAAAGAGCACCTGTTCAGCCCGTTGACCGTGGCCGGCGCGCTGATCGTCGGCGGCTTCATCATTCTTTTGGTGGAACGTTACAAACCCGCGCCGCGCATCCAGCATGTGGATGACATGCGCTGGCGCGATGCGCTCAAGGTAGGGCTGGCGCAAAGCGTATCGCTGTTTCCGGGCACATCGCGCTCTGGAGCGACCATCATGGGCGGCATGCTGTTTGGCCTGTCGCGCACCACGGCCACCGAGTTTTCCTTTTTTCTCGCCATCCCCACCATGTTCGCTGCGGTCAGTTACGATTTGTACAAAAACGCCGGACAACTGCATGACGAAGACCTTGGCATGATTGCGGTGGGCTTTGTTGCCGCCTTTGTTGCCGGACTGGCCGCCGTGCGCCTGCTGCTGCGTTATGTATCAAGTCATAGTTTTGTCGGCTTTGCTTGGTACCGCATCATTTTCGGCAGCTTGGTGCTGCTGTATTTCTGGTAACGCATGCGCCTCTCGCCCTTCGAGCAACGCTGGCTGGCGGAAGCGCTGCGCCGCCATGAGGCCAGTCACGGCGCACTGAACGATGCTGCCCTGCTGCCCGAGCTGACCAAGCCTGCGGATGATGAAGCACGCATCCTGCGCCGTGCTGAACGCCTCGCGCCGCAGGTCTGGCCGAATAGTGTGCAAGCCATGCGCTCCTGGCAAGCGCGCACGCGCTGGGTGATCATCATCATGAGCCTGATGGCGGTGTTCTCCGGCTGGTTGTCGGCCACCGGACTGATCAGCGCAGGGGCCTACCTGGCGGAAGGGCGGGTGGTGAACATCATCCTCCTGCTCTTTGCCCTGCTGCTGGTGCCCGCGCTCAGCTTTGTCGTTTGGCTTGTGTTCGTGTTCTGGCCGGGTTCCAGCGGGCAAACCCTGCTCGGCACGCTGGCGGTTTGGATGCAGCAAAAACTCCTCAAGCCGGCCTCACCTGTCGCTGAGCTCGGTCTGGCCTGGCTGAGCCTGCTGGGTCGCGGTCGTTTACTCGGGCATGGCATGGCCAGCCTCAGCCATCTGCTCTGGCTCTTGGCCTTGTCAGCCAGCATCTTGGGGCTGTTGTTCATGCTCGCCACCCAGCGCCATGTGTTCGTGTGGGAAACCACCATCCTGCCCGGCCAATGGTTTGTGCATTTCGTGCATACGCTCGGACAACTGCCCGCATTGTTCGGCTTTGCCTTGCCCACAAGCGACATGATCGAGCATAGCGGCAGTCTGGGCGCTCAAGACGAAGCCACACGCCACGCCTGGGCCGGCTGGCTGATCGGTTGCATCGTCGTTTATGGCCTTGTGCCGCGCTTGCTGGCTTTCACGTTAAGTTTTGTACTCTGGCAACGCGGTATGCGGCGACTGAAGCTGGATCTGCACCAGCCCGGCTTTGCCTTGCTGCGCGCCCGCCTGCAGCAAGCCAGTCAAGCCTTGGGCGTGGTCGATGCTGCGCCTGCAACACTGCCGCAGAGCATACGCATCCCCTCGCATGTTTTTGGCGACAGCCCCGTGCTGGTCGGTTTCGAACTGGGCGATGATCTGCGCTGGCCGCCGGACAACGTCCATGGCTGCACGGTTTACCCGCGCATCGACTCACGACAGGAGCGGCAGCAGGTGCTTGACGCACTGCAAACCCACCCCGCATCCAGCCTGTTGATCGTCATTGACAGCCGTCTGACACCGGATCGCGGCAGCCTTAACTTTGTCAATCAACTTGCCGCGCACAGCACACACAGCTTCATCTGGCTGCTGCAAGCGCAGGCGCGCACCCCACTGTGGCGCGAAGCCTTGCGTCATGCCGGCTGGGCGGATGATGCGCTGCTCGATGACGCCCAAGCCCAACGGTGGCTGGAGCAAAGCCCATGTGCGCGCTGAAACTCGCCGTGGTCGGCCACACCAATACCGGCAAGACCTCACTCATGCGCACCTTGGCGCATGATGCGTCTTTTGGCGAAGTCTCTCCCCGGCCAAGCGCCACGCGGCATGTGGAGGGCTTGAGTCTGCTGGCCGGTGGCGAGCGCGTCATCGATTTGTTCGACACGCCCGGACTGGAAGACCCCATCGGCCTGTTGGATGCACTGGAAGCACAGGCTCAACCCGGCGAACGGCTGGACGGGCCGGCACGCATCGAACGCTTTCTTCACTCCAGCGCCGCCGCCACACGTTTTGAACAAGAAGCCAAAGTGCTGCGTCAGCTTTTGGCCTGCGATGCCGGGCTGATCGTCATCGACAGCCGCGACCCGGTGCTAGCCAAATACCGCGACGAACTCACCCTGCTGAGCATGTGTGGTAAGCCGCTTTTGCCGGTGCTCAATTTCATCCACAGCACACCCAATCATCAGACCGACTGGCAAGACACGCTGGCGCGCCACGGCCTGCATAGCGTGGTGGCCTTTGACACGGTCACGCCACTGGATGATGGCGAACAGCGCCTGCTGAGCAAGCTGATGCTACTGCTCGATGCACACGCCGAGGCTCTGCAACGGCTGATGAACGCGCGCAGCGAAGAGGCTGCCTCACGGCGTGAAGCCGCCGCGCAACGGATCGCCGCCCTGCTGCTGGATGTGGCCGCCTACCGCATGGACGTGCCCGCCGAGGATGAAGCAGCATTACACAACGGCTTGACACAGATGCGCGACACGGTGCGTCAGGCAGAGATCGACGCCATACGCGACCTGCTCGCCCTGTATCGCTTTCGCCCCGATGATGTCGAATCCAGCGGACTCCCCATGCTCCAAGGCCGTTGGAACGATGACCTCTTCAGCGAAGAAGCGCTCAAACGCATGGGCATTCGACTGAGCCGCGGACTGGTCGCCGGCGCGGCAGCAGGGATTGGCATTGATCTGGTGCTCGGCGGCTTGACCTTGGGCGCGGCCACCCTTGCCGGCGCCGCGGCAGGCGGGCTATGGCAACTCGGCCAGATGTACGGCGGCAAAATCATCGGCAAGCTGCGCGGCGTCCGCAGCCTGAGCGTGGACGATGCCATCCTGCGCCTGCTCGCCCTGCGCCAGCTTTGGCTGCTTGACGTGTTACAACAACGCGGTCATGCCGCCATGGAGCGTATCGCGCTGGATGCGGGCCATCACCTCGACTGGCGCAAAGACCGCCTGCCGGACGCACTGAGCAAAGCGCGCAGCCGCAGCGAGTGGTCGCAATTCAACGCCGACTTTGATGCGGACGCACGATTGCCTGCGCTCGGCACATTGAGCGCCATGCTTGTCAGTGAACAAGCAGGCAGCGCAAAACCCCGCTGAAACAGCGTTTTTCCGGTCAATCTGCCCGCCCTGCTCTGGCGTTGGCAGCACAAAATCGGCTCAATCTATCGAATTTTTAGATCAATCAAGGCTGTTTTTGGCCTGAATCTATCGAATTTTTGTATAAATCCAGGGGAACTTGCCCCAACTACCCCCGCGCCGGCAAACCGCGCAGCAGCAAAAACCACAACGCCGCGGCAACCACGATGCTTGGGCCTGCGGGCGTATCCCAGCTCATCGACGCCCACAGACCGCTCAACACGGACAGCACCCCGACCGCCGCGGCACCCCAGGCCATCTGCAACGGCGTGCGTGCCAAACGCCGCGCCGCTGCCGCGGGAATGATCAGCATGGAGACCGTGAGCAGAATTCCCACCAGCTTCATTGCCAAGGCAACAAACACGGCGAGCAGCAGCATGAACCCCAAGCGCAGCCAGGCCACGCGCCGTCCTTCCACCGCAGCCAGCGGCTCATGCACCGTCAGCGCCAGAAGGCCGTGCCACATCAGCGCCAGCAGCATCAGCCCGACCACATCGGCCAGCGCCATCCACAGCAACTCCTCGCGTTTCAACGCCAGAATGTCGCCAAACAGGTAGGCGAACAGATCAACACGCACATCTTCCATGAAAGCGAGCAACACCAAGCCCAACGCCAGACTGGTGTGCGCCAAAAGGCCAAGCAGCGTGTCTTCGGCCAGCGCATCGTTCGGGTTGCGCCGCGCCAGAATCAGGGCAATCACCGCGCCCATGGCAGCCACGCCGAGCATCGGCTGCACATGCAGCATCAGCCCCAGGCCAACGCCGAGGAAAGCCGAATGGGTCAAGGTTTCGCCGAAATACGCCATGCGCCGCCAGACGACAAAACAGCCCAAAGGCCCGGCAAGCACGGCCACCGCCACGCCACCCAGCAGGGCGCGCAGTAAAAAATCCGGCAGATCAAACATGCTTGCCACCCTCCGTCAGGGCGTGGGATTGATCACAGACATGCACATCGCCATGCAGATCATGCACATGGTCATGATGATGCTGATACAGCGCCAAGCCGCGCAAATCAGCACCGAACAGGCGCAAATACTCAGGATGTTGGCTGATGACTTGCGGCGTACCCACACAGCACACATGCTGCTCCAGACATACCACCTGATCGGTGGCCGCCATCACCAGGTGCAGATCATGCGACACCATCAGCACACCGCAACCGCGCTCATCACGTAAACGCGCGATCAAGGCATACAACTCCTGCTGGCCGGTCACATCCAGCCCCTGCGCAGGTTCGTCCAGTACCAGCAGCTGCGGCTGGCGCAAGAGCGCACGCGCCAACAGCACACGCTGCAACTCGCCCCCGGAAAGCACGCGCAAAGGCTGGCGCACCAACGCTGCAACGCCTAAAGACTGCAAGATCTGAACACGTTCTTCCGCCGTGCTACGCCCTGCCAGACGCAGAAAGCCATCCACATCCAGCGGCAAACTCGGCGGCACGGCAAAACGCTGCGGCACATAGCCAAGCACCAGATCGGGCGCACGCCATACCGAACCCGCGTCCTGAGGCTGCAAACCCAGCAGCACATTGACCAGGGTGGTCTTGCCGGCACCATTCGGCCCGACCAGCGTCACGATCCGCCCGGCGGCAAGCTCGATGGATACATCGCGCAACAGATCGCGCCCGTGTCGCGCCAGATGGATGTGCTCGGCACGCAGCAAGACCGGGGCATGATTCATGCTCATAGCGCTCCAAACATGTTATAAAGTTGCATAATTATTCCACAAACGAGGATTGCCGCCATGCGTGCTGTGCTCTTTCTTCTCGCCCTTGGCTTCAGTGTGCCGAGCTGGGCTGCGCCCAAAGTGGTGACCAGCATCAAGCCGGTGAATGATCTTGTCATGGCCGTGATGGAGGGGGTGGGCGAACCCACACGCCTGATCCCTCCGGGCAGTTCGCCACACACCTACGCGCTCAAGCCTTCAGAGCGTCAGGCCGCTGAACAAGCCGATCTACTGTTCTGGATCGGGCCGAATGTTGAAACCGCTTTGGAGAAAGTGGCGCACAACCTCCCGGCTCAGGCCCAGGCCATCGCGTTGATCGATGCACCCGGCATGACCGTCCTGCCCGCACGCACGGGCGGTGATTGGGAGCGCAAACGCAAGGTGGCCGAGCACACTCACGGCGATCATGTGCACAAAGGCAGCGAAGATGGGCACATCTGGCTCTCCCCGGCCAATGCGCGCATCATCGTGCAGGTGGTCGCCGACACGCTCAGCGAACGCGACCCGCAAAACGCGGCCAAATACCGCGCCAATGCGGACAAGGCGGTGCAGCGTTTATCAGCACTGGAAAACGAACTCAAAGCGCAACTTGCACCCGTCGAGGGCAAGCCGTTCATCGTCTTTCACGATGCCTACCAGTATTTTGAACATGCCTTTGGTCTGAAAGCCGCTGGTTCCATCCTGGTCAGCCCCGACGCCATGGCCAGCGCCAAGCGGGTCAACGAGATGCAGGACAAGATCAAGCAGCTCGGTGCCACCTGCGTGTTTAGCGAGCCCCAATTCGAGCCCAAGCTGGTCGGCGTACTGATCGAGGGTACGTCCGCACGCAGTGGCGTACTCGACCCACTGGGCGCCAAGTTACCGAATGGGTTGGAAGGTTATGTGCAGCTGTTGAGTGCTTTGGCACACAGCCTGCGTCAATGCCTCGCGCCTTAACAGGCTGCTGAAGTCGGTCGGTATTTCAGCAGCCTGCTAACGCATCACGGCTTGAGATAGACAAAGCCTTCTTTGGCCTGCAAGCGGCTGACCTCAACCACACCCGAAGGCACGATTTTCGCTTGCGGCACCACGGATTTTGGATCGATCTTGCGCGAGTTGAGCGTGTTGTTGCACACCCGGAACTCTACACCCTGCGACTGTAACTCCTCGATGGATGGTGCAAACTTGGCGCCGGAAGCGTTTTCCGCATCTTCCAGCAAAAAATCAATCCCCGCGCCGTGAGTGACGACGACGATTTTGACCTCCGGATCGGTTTTGATGTGGTTGCGAATATTGCCGATCGCACGGCTGGCCTGTTGCACGCCCTCATTGACGTGATACACCACCTTGACCGGCTCCGCAGCGCAGAGCGGCGTGCTGATGCTGAACAAACTTGCACTGAGCAAAGCCAGAGCAGCGAGGAAATGACGCAGCATGATCGAATCTCCATTGTGATTGTGCCGGGTTGATTCTTGAACACGCCTTGAGCGTTTGCCCATTGAATCTTTCGATGGCCCAGCAAGCCCGCTGGTATGGCTGTGCAAAATTGCGCGCAACAAAAAACCCCGCCGCAGCGGGGGTTTTAACTCACTCAGTCAGCGCTTGTATCAAGCGCTATGGTAGTCCTTGACCTTCTGCACTTCGTTCTTCGAGCCAAGAATCACCGGCACACGCTGGTGCAGTTTGCTTGGGGCGATGTCGAGGATGCGCTCGGTACCGGTGATGGCCATGCCGCCCGCTTGCTCGACGATCATGGACATTGGATTGGCCTCGTACATCAGACGCAGCTTGCCGCCCTGGGCTTTGATCTTGCTATCCATCGGGTACATGAAGATGCCACCGCGGCAGAGGATGCGGTGCACGTCGGCCACCATGGAGGCAATCCAGCGCATGTTGTAACGCTTGCCCAGCGGGCCGGTTTCACCGGCGATGCAGTCGGCGATGTATTTCTGCACGGGTGCTTCCCAGAAGCGCTGGTTGGACATATTGATGGCAAACTCTGCGGTATCCGCCGGGATCTGCACATCCGGATGGGTGAGCATGAATTCACCAATGTTCTGATCCAGGGTAAACATGTTCACACCATTACCGGTGGTGAGCACCATCATGGTGGATGGGCCGTAGATGCAGTAGCCGGCAGCAACCTGCTGCGTGCCAGCTTGCATGAAATCGGCTTCCGCGGGGTTTTCCACGCCTTCCGGTGCACGCAGCACGGAGAAGATGGTACCCACGCTGACGTTGACGTCGATGTTGGATGAGCCGTCCAGTGGGTCGTACACCACCAGATATTTGCCGCGCTGCGCGCTGGCCGGCAGGTGATACACCTCTTCCATTTCCTCGGAGGCAAGACCGGCCACCTGGCCACCGCGCATCAGGGTATTGGTGAATACGTCGTTGGTGATGATGTCCAGTTTCTTTTGCGTTTCGCCCTGCACGTTCTCCGAGCCGGCGCTGCCCAGCACACCGATCAAATCGCCTTTGTTGACGTAGTTGGAAATGACCTTGCACGCGCTGACGATGTCGTTCATCAGCAGGGTGAAGTCACCGGTGGCACCCGCGTGGGTGCGTTGGCTTTCGATCAAAAAGTGGGTCAGGCTGGTGCCGAGCTGCATGGTGCAATCCTCTTGTTTAGGTTTTTAGAATGAAACCGTGAAGTCATGTGACCGTGGCATGATAGCCCTGCGCTGTTCTAGCTACAATCCGCGCAGCACCATGCACAGCACAAGCCAAGCCCAAGAGGAAATCGTGATGCCACACAATATTCTGTATGCGCAATCCGGCGGAGTGACCGCCGTCATCAATGCCTCCGCCTGTGGCGTGATCGAAACCGCGCGCCGTTTCCCGCACAAATTTGGCAAGGTATTCGCTGCGCAAGAGGGCATTCTCGGCGTGCTGCGCGAACAAATGTACGACCTGGATCAGGAAGACCCAGCGCAGATCGCCATGCTGCGTCACACACCCGGTGGCGCCTTTGGCTCGGTGCGACGCGATATCGGCTCACCGGAAACGCACCCCCACGAGTATCAACGCTTGGTGGATGTACTCAAGGCGCATGACATTGGCACCTTTTTCTACAACGGCGGCGGTGGTTCCATGCTCACAGCCGCCAAAGTGGCGCGCTTTGCCCGTGCGCATGGCCTGGACCTCACCGTGGTCGGCATTCCGAAAACCATTGACAACGATCTGCCGCTGACCGACACCAGCCCGGGCTTTGGCTCGGCGGCCAAATACATTGCCACCAGCGTGCGTGAAGTGGCGCTCGATCTTGCCGCCATGTCAGGCACGTCCACCAAAGTATTCATTCTTGAAGTGATGGGGCGCCATGCAGGCTGGTTGGCTGCGGCGGCCGGCTTGGCCTTTGAGGGCGAAGACACCCCACTGCTGATTTTGCTGGCGGAAATCGACTTTGAACCCAAGCGCTTTCTCGATGCCCTGCATGACAAAGTCGAGCGGCATGGCTGGTGTGTGGTGGTTGCCGCCGAAGGGCTGATGTGTCACGGCAATTTTTGCGCGCAGGCAGCCGAGAGCGAGATCTTCGGTCATGAGCAGCTCGGCGGTCTCGCCCCCATGCTGGCCAAACTCACCCGCGACGCGGGCTACAAAACCCATTGGGCAGTGTCGGATTATTTCCAACGCTCCGCGCGGCACATTGCCTCGCGCGTGGATGTGGAACAAGCCTATGCCTGCGGCGCAGCGGCGGTGAGTTTTGCCGCAGCGGGTAAAACCGATGTCATGGTCACCATCCGCCGCACCTCGGATGTGCCCTATTTGTGGACACTGGACGCGGTGCATCTGGATCAGGTGGCGGATATCGAATTGCCCGTGCCGCCCGAATTCATCCGCGAAGATGGCTACGGCATCACCCAGGCGGCGCGGCACTACATGCTGCCTTTGATTCAAGGCGAGGATGTGCCGCCGTTCCGCGATGGTCTGCCGCTGTTCGCTCAGCTAAAGCTCAAACACGTGACACCCAAGTTGCCAGCATTTGAGGGGTGAACTTCATCTACGGACTGCTAAGCTCCTGGGCATGGTGCTCTTAAGAAACCTGATGGAGAACATGCCATGAACGATCTTTCCCGCTATACCCAAGTCACCGGCCAAAGCCTCTGGCTGGACAATCTTTCGCGTGGGCATGTGCTCGAAGGCCGCCTGAAGCATGCCATCGATCAGCTGGGTGTGCGCGGCGTCACCTCCAACCCATCCATTCTTGAAAAAGCACTGCGCGAGGCAGCGGTGTATTACCGTGCCGATCTGCGCAACCTGCGCCTGGAATTCGACGGTGCGACGGAGACAGTGTACGAACACTTGATCGCCCGCGACGTGCAGATGGCGTGTGATCTGCTCGCCCCGTTGTGGGAATCCAGCATGGGTGAAGATGGTTATGTCAGTTGGGAGGTTTCCCCGGCGCTTGCCCATGATGCAGAGGGCACATTGGCTGCGGCGGCGCGCTTGCGGCTCTTGGCGGGGCGCGACAACCTGATGATCAAGGTGCCGGCCACCCCGGCCGGGATTCGTGCGTTTGAGGAAATGACTGCGCGCGGTTTCAAGGTCAACGTCACGCTCATTTTCGGTCTTGAACAGCTCAAGGCCGTGTTTGAGGCGCACCTTCGCGGCCTGACGCGCTGGATGGCGCACAGCCATGATCCTCTGGCCGTGCGCAGCGTGGCCAGTGTATTCCTCAGCCGGCTGGATACGCTGGTGGACAAACGTCTGGAGACCCTTGCCGCCGAGGCAGGCCATGATCCTGCCATTCTCGCCCTGCGCGGCAAAGCTGCTCTTGCGTTGGCGGCGCAAGCCTATGCGCTTTATCAATCCATCTATCACGGCGAGCGTTTTGCCACCCTGCGCGACATGGGTGCACGGCCGCAAAACCTGCTTTGGGCGAGCACCGCGACGAAAAATCCAGCCTATTCCGACCTGCTCTACGTTGAAGACGTGATGCTGCCGGAAACGATCAACACCCTGCCCGATGCCACGCTCAATGCCATCGCCGATCATGCGCGTATCCAGGCACGCCATGCGCCGAGTGCGGACGATGCGCGCGCACACTACGCTGCTCTAGCTGCGCTGGGTATGGATTTGGACGCAGACATTGCCGAAAACCTGCAACGCGATGGTTTGCAACTCTTCGCGCAAGGGTTTGAGGCTCTGCTGCGCAGTGTTGAAGGCTGACTGCCCGTCGCAGTCGCGCGGTGAACCGACTCGATCAAACGCAGTCCACACGGGCATAAAAATTTTGTATCACTGTACCAGTGTGGGCCTGACACAACAGACGACGATGGCGCTTTGAAGCACATCGCATGCCTCATCCACGCCAAGTGCGTCCGGGCGCCATTTGCAGGCCGCAACCCAGTTGTTGCACCCAGCTTTTCCACAGAAAACTCAACGCCTACAAACACGCTCATCAACACCATATAGTGCTTGACCATACCCACTAACACTATATGATGTGTCGCACATACCCCCGGACCATCCACCTGGAGATGCTGCGATGAATCTTGCCTCGACCAATACCACGCCCGCCTCTGCCCTGCCTCATACCCTGGACGACAGCACCCTGCCGCTGACCGCCGACGTGCGCGCGCCCGGCGAATTCCGCGTCACCCGACGCAATGGCAAAGCCACCGTGTTCGATCCGAGCAAGATTAGCGTGGCCATGACCAAGGCGTTTCTCGCGGTGGAAGGCGGCACGGCGGCAGCTTCACCACGCATCCACGAAACCGTCGCCGCCCTGACCGAATCGGTGGTCGCCTCGCTCAAGCGACGCGCACCGGGCGGCGGCACCTTCTACATCGAAGACATCCAGGATCAGGTCGAACTGGCCTTGATGCGTGAAGGCCACCACAAGGTGGCGCGTGCTTATGTACTCTACCGCGAGGCGCGGGCGCGTGAACGCGAAGAGCAGATGGCCGCCGAGGCGCAAAGTGAGCCCGAGCGCACACTGCATGTCACCCTGGCCGATGGTCGCCGCGTGCCGCTTGATCGCGCACGCCTGCAAACACTGGCCAATGAAGCCTGCGCCGGCTTGGAAGGGGTGGATGCCACCCAGATCCTCAATGAAACTTTGCGCAACCTTTACGATGGCGTCAGCGAAAAAGAAGTCAGCGCCGCGCTGGTGATGAGCGCACGCACCCTGATCGAAACCGAGCCGAATTACACCTATGTCGCCGCCCGCCTGCTGCTCGATCAGTTGCGCAGCGAAGCCTTGACCCACCTGCAACTCATGCCCAATCGCGCCACACAGGGCGATATGCACACACGCTACGGCGAAGCCTTTACCGCCGCCATCATCAAGGGCATCGAACATGAACTGATCGACCCGGTGTTGCGCACGTTCGATCTGGAGCGTCTGGGCAAGGCGCTGGATGCCAACCGCGACCTGCAATTCACCTACCTTGGTCTGCAAACCTTGTACGACCGCTATTTCATCCACCATCAAGGTCAGCGCATCGAACTGCCGCAGGCCTTCTTCATGCGCGTGGCCATGGGGCTGGCCATCAACGAAATCGACCGCGAAGCACGCGCCATCGAGTTCTACCAACTGCTCTCCTCGTTCGACTTCATGAGCAGCACCCCCACGCTGTTCAACTCCGGCACGCTGCGCCCGCAGCTCTCCTCGTGCTACCTGACCACGGTGCCGGACGACCTGGACGGCATTTTCGGCGCCATCAAGGACAACGCCCTGCTCTCCAAGTTTGCCGGCGGCTTGGGCAATGACTGGTCGCGGGTGCGCGCTCTGGGCTCACACATCAAAGGCACCAACGGCAAATCGCAGGGCGTGGTGCCCTTCCTCAAGGTCGCCAACGACACCGCCGTGGCGGTGAATCAGGGCGGCAAGCGCAAGGGCGCGGTATGTGCCTATCTGGAAACCTGGCACATGGAC
>CAYOCG010000015.1:32821-44337 GCA_964402435.1 uncultured Halothiobacillus sp.
GACGACCGCCGCCGCACGCACGACATGAACACCGCCAACTGGATCCCGGATCTGTTCATGAAGCGTGTGGCCGAAGAACAAGACTGGACCTTGTTCTCCCCCGCCGATTGCCCCGATCTGCACGACCTGACCGGTCAAGCATTCGAGAAGCGTTACGTCGAATACGAGCGCATGGCTGATGCCGGCCAGCTCAAACTGTTCAAGCGCCTGCCCGCAGTGCAACTGTGGCGCAAAATGCTCGGCATGCTGTTTGAAACCGGCCACCCATGGATTACTTTCAAAGACCCGTGCAACCTGCGTTACACCAACCAGCACGCCGGTGTGGTGCACTCCTCCAACCTGTGCACTGAAATCACCCTGCACACCAATGATCATGAAATCGCCGTGTGCAACCTCGGCTCGATCAACCTGGCGCAGCATGTGGACGACGACGGCCTGAACATGGAAAAGCTGGAACGCACCATCCAGACCGCCATGCGCATGCTGGACAACGTCATCGACTACAACTTTTACGCCGTGCCACAGGCGCGCAACTCCAACCTGCGTCATCGTCCGGTGGGGCTGGGCATCATGGGCTTCCAGGATGCTCTGTACAAACTGCAATTGCCCTATGCCTCGCAAGAGGCCATCGAGTTTGCCGACACCTCGATGGAGGCGGTCAGCTACTTCGCCATTCAAGCCTCCAGCGAATTGGCCGAAGAACGCGGCAAGTACTCCACCTACGAAGGCTCACTGTGGAGCCGCGGCATTCTGCCGCTCGACTCCATCGCCTTGCTGGAAGAAGGCCGTGGCGGCTACCTGGAGCAGGATCGCAGCCAGACCCTCGACTGGGCGGGACTGAGCCAGCGCATCAAAAAGCACGGCATGCGCAACTCCAATGTCATGGCCATCGCGCCGACCGCCACCATCTCCAACATCTGCGGCGTGGCGCAGTCGATCGAGCCGACCTACCAGAACCTGTTCGTCAAATCCAACCTCTCGGGCGATTTCACCGTGGTCAACCCCTACCTTGCCGCCGACCTGAAAAAGCTCGGCTTGTGGGATGAAGTGATGGTCAACGACCTCAAATACTTCGACGGCAGCGTGCAACCCATCGACCGCGTACCGGACAACATCAAAGCACTGTACGCCACCGCGTTTGAAATCGACCCGCGTTGGTTGATCGAAGCCGGATCGCGTCGGCAGAAGTGGATCGACCAGGCACAGTCACTCAACCTGTACATGGCCGAGCCGTCCGGTCCGAAACTCGACAACCTGTACAAGCTCGCCTGGGTGCGTGGCCTGAAAACCACCTACTACCTGCGCGCCATGGGCAAAACCCATATCGAAAAAACCACCTTGACCAAGCTCGATGGCAAGCTGCGCGGCGTCAGCGCCGAAGGCGACGCCATCCCCGAGGCGATCGCCGCGCCCAAGGCGTGCTCGATTCTCGACCCCACCTGCGAAGCCTGCCAATAAGCCACTCTTTGGAGGAAACACATCATGTTGAACTGGGACACACCGATCACACCTGCCACCCGCCCCACCCAAGCTGTGAACACGCCACCGGCGCCCGCCGTGGTGCAGGCCGCGCTGGCGCAATTCGAGCAGACGCATGCTGCGCACCACGGTGAAGAACACGGTGGACAGAGCGGTCTGGAAGGCATCACCACCGGTGCAGCGCGCGTCGATGTTTCGGAAAAGCGCATCATCAATGCCACCGCCGACGTCAACCAGATCATGCCCATGAAATACACCTGGGCATGGGAAAAATACCTCGCCGCGTGCAACAACCACTGGATGCCGACCGAAGTCTCCATGCAGGCCGACATTGCCATGTGGAAGAGCCGCGATGGGCTCACCGCCGACGAGCGCGCCATGGTGCTGCGCAACCTCGGCTTCTTCGCCACCGCGGAGAGCCTGGTGGCCAACAACATCGTGCTGGCCATCTACCGCAACATCACCAACCCGGAATGCCGCCAGTACCTGCTGCGTCAGGCCTTTGAAGAGGCGATTCACACCCACACCTTCCAATACATCGTCGATAGCCTCGGCCTCTCGGAAGGCGAAGTGTTCAACATGTACCGCGAAGTGCCCTCCATCACCGCCAAAGACGCCTGGGCGCTCAAGTACACCAAAGGCTTGATGGATGGCCAGTTCGACACCAGCACCACGGAAGGTGCGCAGAACTTCCTGCGCGATCTGGTGGCGTTCTACGTGGTGTTTGAAGGCATGTGGTTCTACACCGGCTTTGCGCAGATTCTCAGCCTCGGCCGGCGCAACAAAATGACCGGCATCGCCGAGCAGTACCAGTACATCATGCGCGACGAATCGATCCACCTGAACTTTGGCATCGACGTCATCAACACCATTCGTCTGGAAAACCCGCACCTGTGGACGGCGAGTTTCCAAAACGAAGTGCTCACCATGCTCAAGGAAGCCTGCGACCTGGAAGTGGCCTACGCACGCGACACCATGCCCAACGGCCTGCTGGGTCTGAACGTGGAGATGTGTGAGGAATACATGCACTTCATCACCAACCGCCGCTGCAACCAGCTCGGCCTACCGGAACTCTACGCCGGCGCAACCAACCCCTTCCCCTGGATGAGCGAGGTCATCGACCTGAAGAAGGAAAAGAATTTCTTCGAAACCCGCGTCACCGAATACCAGACCGGCGGCGCGCTGAGCTGGGATTAAGCCGCATAGATTGATAAAACCAAGCCGGGGTGCCCCGGCTTTTTTGTTGGCTTTTTGTTGGGTGTTTCATACGATCGCACAAGCAAATAGCTGTCCGCCGCTCAAAGATGAAATCCACTATGAACAACACCAACCTCATGGAACGCATCACGGTGACTGCCGACCAGTGCCAAGGTCGGCCATGCATCCGCGGCATGCGTATTCGCGTGAGTGACATCCTCGGCATGATGGCCAGCGGCATGGAGGTTGAGGAGATTCTGCAAGACTACCCTTACCTTGAGCGCGAAGACATCATGGCTGCGCTGCACTACGCTTCGCGCCAAGCCGATCACCCCATCTTGCTGGCTGCTTGATGCGCTTTTTGGTGGACGCCCAACTGCCACCGGCTCTGGCACGCTATCTCAGCGCCAGTATGGGCGTTGATGCCACACATGTGCTTGATCTGGGTCTTTTGACCGCGACTGACAGCGCCATTTGGCAATTTGCGCTTGAGCATCAGTACGTTGTCATCACCAAGGATGATGATTTTCAGGTGCGCGCCGCGTTGAGCACGACCCAGCCCGCCATCATCTGGGTGCGTATTGGCAATTGCTCCAAGAAAAAGCTGCTCGATGTCTTTGCGCAGCACTGGCCAACCATTCAGGCCGAACTGAGCTGCGGAACCTTGCTCGTCGAAATCGCTTGAAAGCATGACGAATTAAACGCCCTGCTCTGGGGATTTCGGGCAAAAACTGTGCTTTAGACCCCATCCATTCGATAGATTAAGGCCGTTTTTGGCCTGAATTGGTCGAATTTTTCGATCAATCGTTGCGCAAAGCCGCAAGCAGGCGGCTCACAACTCGGCAACGCGGCTGTGATATAACGCCCGTGAACATCTGCCCAAAGGAACCGCCATGACCTCCCTGCAACAGCACATTGAAGAAAAACACTACAGCCAACGCATGAACGGCCTGCGCGCCGCGGTGCTGGGCGCGAACGACGGCATCATCTCGGTGGTGAGTCTGCTGATTGGTGTGATGGCCGCCGGGGCGGATAAATCCACCGTGCTGCTGGTGGGTCTGGGCGCGCTGATTGCCGGGGCGATTTCCATGGCAGCAGGCGAGTATGTGTCGGTCAAGTCGCAGGCGGATACGGAAAAAGCCGATCTTGCGGTGGAAAAGGCCGCGCTGGAAGAAAACTGGGAAGGCGAAGTGCAGGAGCTGGCGGAGATCTACCAGGCACGCGGCGTGAGTGAGGCCACCTCCGTGGCCGTGGCGCGCGAGCTGATGGCGCATGATGCGCTGGGTGCGCATGCGCAGGATGAACTCGGCCTGACCGACACCCACGCCCCGCGCCCGATTCAGGCCGCAGCGTTTTCTGCCGCCTCATTCGTTGCCGGTGCCACGCTGCCGGTGTTGCTCGCCTGGCTGATGCCCAACGAAATGGTGGGCGTGCTGGGTCTGGTGGCACTGGTGGTGCTGTTTGCCACCGGCGCACTCGCCGCATGGGCGGGTGGTGCGGACAAAATCAAGGGCGGCATGCGCGTCATGGTGTGGGGGCTGTTCGCCATGGTTGCCACATACCTGATCGGCAAGGCGTTCGGCGTGGATGTCGCCTAGAAAATGCTGATTTATTCCTTCCATGGAATAAATCAGCCCACTCATCGCGGTGCACGCCCGCGATGGCTGGCACGAATCAAAGACATGGCGTCTTTGTTCGTGTTGGGGCATCCTGCCCCAAGCGGGATGCACCGAATAAATCAGTGCTTCCCTAATGGCTTCAATCCGCAGGTAGTCTGCGATACACCCAACCTCCAAGGTACAGCGACACGCCGAGCACCAAGAGCACGCCCACGCGCAGCAGTGCCTCGGTGTTGGCCAGATCGAACAGCGTGATCTTCAGCCCGGCAAGCAGAAACATGAGCAGCGATGATTGCCCCAAGCGGCGATCCTGCAAGGCAAAGCCGGCCATCAAGGCAATGCTCGCCAGCACAAGCCACACGAGCGACACCAGCGCCGGCGTGTCGATCAAATGGCTGGCGGCCGTCATGGCGCACAGGTGAGCCAGCATGAGCATGGCCGGCGACCAGGCACGCAGACGCTCATCTTCGCGCAGCTTGAGGTAGGCCAGGTAACCGGCCAAGGGGTAAAGCACGAGCAACGCCGAGGCGCCCGCTTGGTGCAGGTCATAATCGAACACCACGCGCAGCACATTAGCCAGCACCACCAAGGCCAGCACCAGCCAGAACGGCCACATGCTGGAGCGCGGTTCATCCGACCATTCCAGCAACCAAGGCAGGGCGGCAAGCAACATCAATCCCAGCCAAGGGGTGAATGCATCCGGCAACAGATTGAGGTACACCGCGTGCAACAGCACCAGGGCGAGATACGCATTCACCAAATGCCCCGCCGCTTGACCTACCTCGCCGAGGCGCGCTCGCACCAGCCAATGCACCACCCATAGCAGCGTGGCGCTGCCCAAGGCCACCCAGGGTGCAAGATTGGGCAGATGACGATCGAGCAGATCGTATTGCAGCACATAGAACAACAGCAGGGCGAAAAAATGCAGCGCGGCATCCGATGCATCCATGCTGCGCTGCGTGCGCAAGGCAAACAACGCGGCCGCAGCGAGGAAGATGACAAATTGCACGGTTTGAAACAGCAATGCGCCCTGCCACTCTGCTTGCAGAAAACGATGGAACAACCAGGAAAACACGATCAAGGCGAGAAACATCGCCAGCACATAGGGCGCGCGACGCTGCAGGCGCAGCGCGTAGGCGGAAAACACCACGCTCCACACCGAAAAATACAACGCAAGGCTGAGCAAATCGCCGCGCAGCTCGGGGAGAAACAGCGGTGCGCTGTACGTCCCCAGCACCGCGAACAGCGCATAAACCTCACTCTCAAGCAGCGCACCCAGCCAAAGCGAAAGCAAGGCCATGCCCACCAAAGCAAACAACGCGCTCTGCTGATCGATCAAACCGTAATACAAATGCGCGCCGTACACCGTGGCAAACAGCAACACCACGCCCGCTGCGGGCAAAAAGGCGGCGTACTGGCGATCAAAGCGCCGTAACCACAACCCGCCACTCACCAGCCCGACGCCCCCCAAGGCAGCCAGCGCCAGTTGACGCAGCGGCGTCAGCCAGCCGCTGTCGATCCCCAGGCGAATCAGGTAAATGCCCGCCAGCACCAGCGCCGTGGCACCGCTCCAACCGAGGATCTGCGTGGCACTGACGCTGCTTCTCTCTCGCACTTTCTCAGAGGAAGGAGCGCGGGGTCGGGTTGTGGTGGATGTGCTCTCCAGTGCGGCAAACGCGCCGGATGGGGGTGCAGGCGGCGTGACTGGCTCGACCTCACTCTGCATGGCGGGAGGCTCGTCTTCTGCCGTATGCAGCGCAAGCCGTTCTTCCAGCCGCGCAAGGCGCGCTTCAAGCGCGGCCAGTCGTTGGTTGAGTGTTGCATCGTGCATGGACGCCCCCAGAACATGGCTACAAAAAAGGCTGTGTCCGAAGATACAGCCTTTTGCCTCATTCTGCAGGGCTCATCCCTCAATGCAGATTTTTCGCCACACCCGAGGTTTTTTGACCCGACTCACGCCAGTAATCGTAAATATCCAGCGCCGAGCCGCTGATCAGGTCGAGAAACTCCTCGTACTGCTCCGGGTCGTTCTGAATCTCGGCAAATTCGGGCATTTCGCGCCCGCCGCTGGCGATCATGGCGATCGGGTCGATCAGTTCGGAATCTTCCGAGTCCAGCATCGGCTTCCATGCGCTCTCACGCAAGGCGACACCTTCCATAAAGCCCCAGCACCAACCGTCCGGGGTCATCAGCTCGTTATCGTCCTCATCCACCTCAATATTGAACATCGGCGCAATCTCGCCTTTGCTCAGCGTGGCGACGATGCGTGCATTCAGCGCCAGAATCAGCGCCAGCACACGTTCGAGCTGTTCAGGCGATTCGAACATCGGCCCATCGCCCTGCCAGATCACCGGCAGCCACTCACTCGGTGGCACCAGCTCAGGGCCGGCAGCGAGCGCGGTGAGAAAGCCATCGATCTCGGAGAGGGTCATGCACTCCTCGGGCACATTGTCGCCAAACAGGAAGCTCTCCAGCTCCTGCACTTCATCATCGGTAATCGGCTCGGGGGTGTAGTTCATGGCTCTGTCCTGTCAATGTGCATGGCTGAGCATCATAGCCGAGAATGCGGCGAAGGTGCGGGCGGAATATCGACGATTTCCACCTGCTCGGTGAGACGAATCATGCGCTCGACACTGGTCACCCACACCACGCCATCACCGCGATTGCCGGTGTGCCCCACTTCGACCAGCACTTGCAGCACGCCCTCCACCAGTTCGTTGGGGCAGAGGATTTCGATGCGCACCTTGGGTGTGTAATCAGTCAGCTCGTCCTTGATGGTACGCACCTCGCGTCGGTCAGTCGCCCCGGCGCCTTCCACCTTGCTCACCGTCATACCGGGAAAGCCCTTGATATGGCGGAAAGCCGCGCGGATTTTTGCCAGACGATGCGGTTGCACAATCGCTTTGATCTCTTTCATCTTCAAGCCTCCACGCGGCGTTCTTCAAAGAAACGGTACAAGGTGGGCAACACCACCAGAGTAAGCAAGGTGGAGGTGATCAAACCGCCAATCACCACGATCGCCAGCGGCTTTTGCACCTCGGAGCCGGGTCCTGTGGCAAACAGGAAGGGGATGAGGCCGAGCATGGCCACCGTGGCGGTCATCATCACCGGGCGAAAGCGCTGCTGGCAGGCGCGGGTGATTGCCTCCACTTGTGACAGTCCCTCATCCCGCAGACTGCGCGCATAGGAAATCAACACCACGCCATTGAGTACCGCAATGCCCCACAAGGCGATGAAACCCACCGAAGCTGGCACCGAGAGGTATTCACCGGTGACCAGCAAGGCAAGCACGCCACCAATCGAGGCAAACGGCAACACCAGCATGATCAGCGTCGCCATGCGCACGGATTTGAACAGCAAGAACAGCAGGAAGAAAATCGCTGCCACCGTGGCGGGAATGATGATCATCAGGTGCTTCATCGCCCGATCCATGTTCTGGAACTGGCCACCCCACTCCAGGTAATAGCCCTCGGGCAGGCTCACCTTGTCACCCACTGCCGCCTGCAAATCGGCGACAAAACCGCCCAGATCGCGCTCCTGCACATTCACCCCCACCACGATGCGCCGTTTGGCGTTCTCCCGGCTGACCTGCGCCGGACCGTCGATCACCTCAATCGTGGCCACATCCTCCAGAGGCACCCGCGCGCCGCTGGGTGAGACCAGTTGCAGATTGCGGATGCCCTCGATGTTGTCGCGGTACATTTCCGGGTAACGCAACAACACACCAAAACGGCGCTCGCCCTCGTACAGGTCGGTGGCCACTTTGCCGCCGATGGCGGTTTCGATCATGTCGTTGACTTCGGCGACATTCAGTCCGTGTCGTGCCAGCGCCTGGCGGTCGATGTCGATGTTCAGGTATTGCTGCCCGGTCACCCGCTCCACGCGAATGTCCCGCGCCCCCGGCACTGCGCCCGCCACGCGGGCAATCTCCTCGGCCTTGGCCTTGAGCGTGTCCAGATCGTCGCCAAATACTTTCACCGCCACATCCGAGCGCACACCGGTGACCATTTCATCCACCCGATCGGAAATCGGCTGTGCCATGACCACCTGCACGCCGGGCAGCACCGCCAGTTTTTCGCGCATAGCCTCAGCGATGTCATCCTGCGTCCAGCCCTCGGGCCATTGCTCGCGCGGCAGCAGGGAAACAATCGGTGTGGACTCGTTCTGCCCCTGCGGGTCGGCCGGGCTTTCGCCGCGCCCCACGCCCGACACAGCCGATTTCACCCCGGGCACCTGCATCACCAGACGCATCGCCTCCATCTCCATCTTCAACGATTCATCCAGACTGATATTCGGCACGCGGTTGATACCCGGCACCAACGAGCCTTCTTTCATTTCCGGAATGAACGCCGTGCCAAGCAGCCCAAACAGACCAATGGTCAGGGCAAGCAAACCACCGGCTGCGCCCATCACCACCCGCTCATGCCCCAAGGCCCAGTTGAGCAGCCTGAGATAAGGCTTTTTCAACAGCGCGATCAGCCGCGTGTCATGCTCCTTGCCACCTTTAAGCATGTAGGACGAGAGCACTGGCGTAAGCGTCAGAGCAAGGATCAGCGCCACGGTGAGCGCAATGGCAATGGTGTATGCCAGCGGAGCGAACATCTTGCCTTCCATGCCCTGCAGGGTCATCAGCGGCAGAAAGACGAGGATGATGATGCTCACACCAAACACCACGGGCGTACTCACCTCCTTGGCCGCGCCAAGGATGACGCGCAAGCGACTCTCCCCCTGATTTTCCGGCCGGCCGAGATGAGCATAGGCGTTTTCCACCATCACCACCGAACCATCGACCATCAGACCAATGGCAATCGCCAGTCCGCCAAGTGACATCAGGTTGGCCGACAGTCCCACCTCGTTCATCACCATAAAGGTGATTAGCGGAGTGAGGATCAAGGTGCCCACCACGATCAACGAGGAGCGCAGATCGCCCAAAAACACCACCAGCACGATGATGACGAACACCACCGCTTCCAGCAGCACCTTGACCACGGTGAGCAGCGCGGCATCCACCAGTTCGCTGCGATCGTAGTAGGCCACGATCTGCAAGCCGCCTGGCAACATGCCTTGGCTGTTGATCTCCGCCACCCGCTGCTGAATGCGGCTGACCACCTCTTTGGCATTGCCGCCGCGCATCATCAGCACGATGCCACCGACCGCCTCGGTGTCGCCGTTTTTCACCAGCGCACCTTGACGCACCATGTGACCAATCCGCACCTCGGCCACATCACGCACATACACCGGGATGCCGTCCACCTCCTTGAGCACGATCATCTCGATGTCTTTGGCATCGCGCAGCAGTCCCACGCCGCGCACCAGGTATTGCTCCGCGCCCTGCGGCAGAATGCCGCCGCCGGCGTTGGCATTGTTGCGCTGCAAAGCCTCCATCACATCGCTGAGCGTCAGGCCGTAATGCCGCAGGCGCGATGGCTGCGCCAACACCTCGAACTGTTTGACGTAGCCACCCTGTGAGTTGATTTCCGCCACGCCGGGAATGCCACGCAGCAAAGGACGCACCACCCAATCCTGCACGATGCGCCGCTCCATCAGCGCCTCGGGTGTCAGCTCGCGCGTGCCATCGTCCGGATGATCCAAGGTGTATTGGAAGACCTCCCCCAGCCCCGTGGACACCGGACCAAGCACGGGCGTGATGCCCTGCGGCAGCCGGTCGCGCACTTCCATCAGGCGTTCCATGACCAATTGGCGCGCGAAATACACATCCGTGGCATCGGTAAACACCAGGGTAATCAGCGACAAGCCGTTCTTGTTCAAGGAGCGCATCTCCTCCAGCCCGGGCAGCCCGGTCATGGCAATCTCCAGCGGCACGGTGACCAGACGCTCCACCTCGTCCGGTGAGCGTCCGGGTGCTTCGGTGGCGATCTGCACCTGAATGTTGGTCACATCGGGAAAGGCGTCCACCGAGAGCTTTTGCAGCGCATGCAGACCAAAGGCGAGCAACACCAGCGAAAGCACCACCACCACCAAGCGCTGTTGCAGCGCAAAGCGCATCAGTCCTTCGATCATGGCTTACTCCAGTTCCTTGCGGCGACGTTCGTTATTCAGATGGAACGCACCTTCGCTGACGATGCTCGCTCCGGGCTTGAGCCCGGCCAGCACAGGACGCAGCCCCTCGCGTTCCGCGCCCAGTTCGACCTTGGAGAGCAGAAAGCTGCCATCGGCTTGCGCCACGAACACATGATCGGCATTGTTCTCGCGCACCACCGCGCGGGCATCGATCAGCGGCAGGCTTTCAGCCGTGGAGCGAATTTCCATGGTCGCCAGCATGTCTGGCTTGAGTCGCCCGTCGCTGTTGTCCACATCCGAACGCACCGCAATGGTGCGCGTTTGTGGATTGACCGTCGCGCTGATGAAAATGATCTCGCCCTGACGCGGTGCGTCCTCATCCAGCGCAGGAAAACGGATCTGCACGCGCTGTCCGCGCATCAAGTGCGAGGCAGCCTGCTCCGGAACCTCAGCCACCACCCAGACATGCGACAGATCGGCCACGGTAAACAGTGCATCGGTTTCCTGCACCACCTGCCCCGGCGCAATGGTGCGCTCGATCACCGTTCCGTCCAGCGAGGCGGTCACCGGCGCGCTGGAATCGATCTTGCGCGACTTGGCGAGTTGCTCGATGCTTGCTGGCGACATGCCGAGCACGCGCAACTGATCTGCCAGGGCACTGACATCAAAACTCACCTCATCCAGATCCGTCTCGCGGCGCTGCAACTCGGCCTCGCTGATCACCCCGCCCTGCACCAAGGTGCGCGCACGCTGCACTTCACGTGCTTTGAGGTGACGATTGGACAGTGCCTTGAGGTAGGCAAGCTGCGCCTCGGCCAATTGCGTGCTATTGAGCATGGCAAGCACCTCACCACGCTTGACGCGATCCCCCGGCTGCACATGGATCTGGCTGACGCGACCGGCCACGGCCGAACCGATACGCGCCATGCGCTGCTCATCCACTCGCACCTCACCGGGCACACGCTGCACCTCGTACCAGTTGCCGAGCTTGACCTCTTCGATGCGCAGCCGCTCGCGCAAACTGGCCTCGGGCGTGATGAGATTGGGATTGGCAGGGGCAGTGGCACTGGACGGGGTTTTGACCGCTTCAGTCGGTGGCTTGGCCTGATCGCAACCCGCAAGCACAAGCCCCACCATCAGGGGCAATAGAACATTGAACTTCTTCATTAAGGTGTTTCCTGCAACAAGGCACTGGAGCTC
>CAYOCG010000016.1:0-44114 GCA_964402435.1 uncultured Halothiobacillus sp.
ATGATCGTGCTGGGCGAGCGCGGTCATGCGCTGAAGCAGCGCATGCTGGATGCCGCGCGCCCCTTACTCGCACCCGCCACGGTGGCCTTTTTTCAAGAGCATCTGGATCGCGGTGTGCCCGCCGATGCGCCACAGGCCACACGTGCCAAGGGGGCGTTGTTGCGTGCAGCCGATGTCAAGGGCGTGCCATTGGTCAAGCGCAATGTGGTCGCTGGGCAGCGCATCGTCAGTGTCATGGAACAGGCCAATGCTTTGCTGGAATATGGGCAACTCGAACAAACGGTCGAGTTGCTTGAGGGCGCGCTGCTGCAAAATCCTGATCAGGAATCTGAGGCCGAATTGCTGTTGGGGCTGTATCGCACACTGCGCGAAGAAGAACGCTGGTTGGGCATGCGCGAGCAACTGCAGATCAGTTTCGGCCGACTACCTGCCGCATGGGTCGAGGCGCCCCTGCATTTCTGATAGCCGCCAGCGGGGTGCTAAGTGACAAGGTTGAAATATGTTTGGACTTGGTAAAAAGAAGGCTGCGCCGGCACTGAAGGTGAGTCTCGTGGGTATGAACGAGCGCGCCTTGCAGCTGTTCACCATGTTTCTTGATGGCCCGGTGCGCGGTGTGTGCGAGGTGGTGACCGATGGCTCGCATGAGGTGGTGATCATCGATATGGATGGCGTGGAAGGTTCTCGCCTCTGGCTGGACGTGCGCCGCAAGTTTCAGGGGCCGGTGATCGTGCTCTCGGTGAATGAGAAGCAGATCGATCTGCACAATGCCTACTGGGTGGCCAAGCCGGTCAAGGAGGATGCGTTTCGTGCCGCGTTGGTCAAAGTGCGCGCAGCATTGCAAAACCCGCCGAAGCTTGCGGCGCCCAAGACCGAGCCTCAGCGTGCAGAGTCGGTATCTGCTCCGCCCGCCAAGGGTCATGGCGCAAACGACGTGGTGACCCCAAAAGCCTCGTCACCCTCGCCGGAGGATGCAACCAAGGCAACTACTTCGTCCGCAGCGCAGCGCATGAATGAGGAGATGGATCAGAAATCGCACAATTGCTGTGGCGATTTTGAAGATGCGCTCTACCTTGACCCCAAAACGCAGTCACAGGTCTATTTTGACCCAGCGGCCACGCTGCTTGGGGTGGTGCGCCAGGCGTTGGAACTAACACGCGAAAAGGGGATTGCCAAGATCGAGCGCACTGGTGCTCACCCTTTATACATTGGCGGCAAGGAGGATTTTGTTTCCACGCCGATGCCGGAAGCCTATCTGCGTGCAGTTTGCGCACGCGACATCAGCACATCGCCCTTGCAGGTGGTCGTCGTGGAAATCGATGGCAAAGCGATCGGCCCCTCCGAAGATCCGCGCCTGCGCCGACTGGATAATCTGCGTTGGAAGACTGCGCTATGGAGCGCACGCGGCCGGGTACCCAAAGGCACGTCTTTGACTGCACCCGTTAAAATGTTGCAATGGCCGAATATTCCGCGTTGGATGACGGTGCCGCACGGCATGCGCATTGCGGCGCTGTGGGCCAAGCAGCCCACGGGGCTGTTGGAAACCGCACAAAAATTGGGTGTACCATGCCGCTATGTGTTTGGCTTCTACACCGCGTGCCAATCGTTTGGCTTGGTCGAACAACTCGCTCAGGCGGGAGGTGGTGCGCAGTCGGCCGAACCTCGTGAGCAGGTCAACAAGGAAAAGCGCGGTTTGTTCGGTAGTTTGCTGAGAAAACTGGGCTTCGGTTAAGTGTTTCAATAAAAACATTCCTATCAATATCTTAGGCAAGGAACAACGGTGTGGCTCAGCACAAAATCATATTTGCAGGCCCGGTCGGGGCGGGTAAGACCACCGCGATCAAGTCATTGAGTGATATTCCGGTACTCACCACCGATGAAGAAGCGACCGACATGACCAAGAATCGCAAGCCGCAGACCACGGTGGCGATGGATTACGGCCTGCTTAAGCTCGATGATGGCGAGCGTGTTCATCTATACGGTACGCCCGGTCAGGAACGTTTCGACTTTATGTGGGACATCCTCACCGAAGGCGGCTTAGGGCTAGTGTTGATGCTGGATAACACGCGTACCAACCCGTTTCAGGATATGTCGTTTTACGTCAATGCATTCCGCGAATTCATTGAAAACACCCAGCTGGTGATTGGCGTGACACGCATGGACGAGCAGCGCACGCCAGGGCTTGAGCGCTATGTGAGTCATGCGCAAAGTTTGGGCTTCAATGTGCCCGTGTTTGAAGTGGATGCGCGCGTCAAACGCGATGTCTCCCTGCTGGTGCAGGCGCTGCTTTATTCGATTGACCCCGGAGTAGTCACCCATGAATGAATATGAATTCGAACGCGGCTTGTTCATCGCGCCAACCCCGGCGGGCGCCTATTTCGCGGCATCGAGTGTGACGCAGGAGCCGGCACGTGCCACGCTCTCGCGTCTGCTCGCTTTTCCTGAATTTCCGGCCTTCGAGTCTGCATTACTTGTTGAATTGACGGGGCTGAGTGATGAGCGGCTCGCCTTGGAGCATATCTACCGCCTGCAAGCCTTAGGTCTAGTGCATGGTTTGCAGGCCAGTCGGCGCTTGACCTCGGAAAGCCTGGAGGCCAGTCTGCCGCCGCTTTTGGCCGAGCTCGCCGGTGATGGCAAAGCCCTGCTTGCGGATGAGCAAGGCTTTTATCTTGGCTGCCACGGCTTCCATCACGAAACCGCCGAAGAGCTGGCGGGGCTTTCGGCGGATCTGGGTTCGCTGCATGCGCGTCATTTTGCCTTGCTCGAGGGGCATTTGGGCATGCGCAGCGGCGCATGGGCGCTGATCAATGCCGGCGGCATGAGCAATATGGGCTTTTGGCCATTGTTTATTGGCAAGCATCGTTTTGTGCTCATCATCAGCGGCGCACCCAAGCTTGATCAGCCCGCCATGCTCGATCTGGTGTGGATGCTGTTCCGTCGCTACGGTGGTGCCCCCTTGGCCTGAGTGGGCATTGATTCTGCATTGAAAACTTTTGGGTCTGTGCGGCGGGCAGGTGCCGCGCGTGTGCGCTAGTCTCGTTGCAAGCAGCTTGAAAGGAGGCTGGGCAATGCAGCACTGGAACATGATGGTCTGTCCGCACGACACGGCTAAAAACCCTGAACGCTGGTTTGTGTTCGCCCAGTACCTCAGCCAGCACCTGATCGCACACGAAACGGCGGTGGCCGTGCGTTTTACGCAAAGTCTGGATTTTGCCGAGTTTCAGGCCGGCATGGCTACGGCTGATCTGGTGTATGCCAATCCGCAGCATGCCTTGGTGCTGGCCGAAAAACATGGCTATCTGCCGCTTGCACGGGCAAGTAATTTGTACGACGAAGCGGTATGTGTGACCTGTGCAGATTGTGATGCGACGATCCAAGACATGGATCAATCGAGCGTGGTCAGCGTGACCAGCATGTTGGTCACGCAAGTGGCGCTCAAGGCATTGGCGCGCCAGGCAGTAGCACCAGCTCAGTTGCAGCCTGCCGCGACCTGGATGGCGGTGGTGCAGTCGATTTACCGCGGCGAGGCGCGTTTTGGCATTCTTTACAAGGACTTCTACCAGGGCATGAGTCCCCTCAGTCGCAAGCAGATCAAGGTGCTGGCGGAGACCGAGGAGCAGACGGTGTACCACAGTTTCATGCTCGCGCCGCAGCATGGCACGCAGCTCGAACGTATACGCGACATCATGCTGAGCATGAGCAGTGATGCGCGCGGTGCTGACATCCTCGCCGAACTGTCCATGCAGTCCCTTGTGCCTGTTGGCGGAAGCGATCTCGAAAGTATTCGTGAATTGCGTTCATGATTATTTCATCTGGCATTAACATAATTTATGAACTACCATTTTTAGCGAAGGGGAATTTCATTGATGTCAGATAAAGCATGTGCCATGGACACCACTGCGGTGGTTAGTCTCCTCGCCGACATTGCGGAGCAAGTGGAGAGCATCATCGGTGAAAAAGGCACCATCAGTGTCTTCCGCTATGCAGGCAAGCAAATGGGGCGGCGCCTTGGTTCGGCGCATGGTGTAGGCACGGCGGAAGACGCACGTGCGCTGGTGTCGAAGTTTTTCCACGACAAGGAATTCATGGATGCAGTGACCTTGGATGGACATGCTGCCACCCTGTCGGGCTGTAAAATTGGCCTGGTGTTGCAGGAACGTGGTGTACAAGCAGGCAAACATGCTCTGTGTAACTTTGGTTTTGGGCTCATCGATGGTGCCATCGAATCGGTGACAGGGCAGAAGATTGTGACCTTGCACGTTGCGTCGGAGTACCACGCGGAAGGCATTACCTGTCGTGAGACATGGTGAGTTTGGCAACGATTTTAGAGAGGAGATGAAAAATGCGCGCAGATATGTTGACCTCGATTCTGGCCGAACTGAACGGTTCTTCGGCGGATATTGAAGCTTCGGCGGTGGTGTCCACCGATGGCTTGATGATGGCGGCGCTGCTGCCCTCCACCATGGACGAAGACCGTGTGGGTGCGATGAGCGCGGCGCTGCTCTCTTTGGGTGATCGCACCGCCAAGGAATTGGCGCGCGGTACGCTGGAGCAGGTGTTGATCAAGGGTGACAAGGGCTACATCCTGATGACCCACGCCGGTGAAGATGCGGTGCTGACCGTACTCGCCAAGCCGCAGGCCAAGCTGGGTCTGATCTTCCTGGATGTGAAGCGTGCCGCCGAGTCGGTCGGCAAAGTGATCTGATAGCCACTGCCCGGTACAGAACCGGGCGATCAAGGCAGGGAGGTGGCCATGTTAAGAGATATGCAGCCGCTGGCCGTGTTGGGTGATTATCGTGAGTACGACATCAACCTCTACAACGTCGGCCCGCGCAAGGTGTTGGTGACTGACGAGGAAGTGCCTTACCCCGATGGTAAGCTCATTGTCTCGCGTACCGATACGCGCGGCATCATTACCCACTGTAACCAGTCGTTCGTCGACATGTCCGGCTACACACGCGAAAGCCTGATTGGTGCCGAGCACAGCATTCTGCGCCATCCGGACATGCCGCGCGTGGCCTTCAAAAGCCTGTGGGATGACGTGGAGGCGGGAAAAATTTGGCACGGCTATGTGAAGAATCTGCGCCGTGACGGAAAGTTTTACTGGGTGTATGCCACGGTGATCCCCAACGTGCGTGATGGCAAGGTGGTGGGTTATACCTCGGTGCGGCGTAAACCTTCGCGCGCCAAGATCCGCGAGGTGATCGCGCTTTACAAACAGCTCAAGGCTCAGGAAGGTGCGAGCTGGGATGGGCCGGAGGAGTGAGCATGGAAACGGTTTATCAACTCACGGTCAGCCCGGATTTCACCCCGGAGCACATTTCCGGCTGGTACATTTTCAATACTTGGTTGCAGCGCAATCTGGGATTGCATTTTCACCTGGAAATGTATGACAGCTTTGAAGCGCAACGTCAGGCCATTCGTCAGGACGGTGTGGATCTGATTTACGCCAACCCGTTCGATGCCTCCATGCTGGTGCGTGAGAAGGGCTTTCGCGCCGTGGCGCGTCCCCTGGGTGTAGCGGATGAGTGCGTGGTGGTGGTGCCGGCGGACAGTGCGGTGCAGCGCATTGAAGACTTGCAGCCGGGCGCGCGTGTGGCCAGCACGGACGACCCGGACATTCACCTGGTGGGCATGATCATGCTCGAACCGGCGGATCTGAACAGCGACAATGTGCAGTCGGTGGTGGTGGATGGCTATGTGCTGGTGGCCAAGGCGCTGCTGCGTGGTGAAGCAGACGTGGGCTTTTTCCTCAAGGATGCCTGGGATGGGCTGTCCAACGCGGTACGCAAGCAGTTGCGCCCGCTGGTGACCAGCCAGATTTCCGACATTCAGCATGTGTTGCTGGTAGGGCCGCGTTTGATGGACAGTGTGGAAGACATTCAGAACCTGATGCTGCGCATGCCGCAGATCGAGAAGGGGCAGGGCGTGCTTGAGTCCTTGGGTTTTGAAGGCTGGGCGGCCGTGGATCAGGAAGATACGGAGTTCATGATTGATCTGATGGATACGCTCAAGGCGCGTTGATGTTGGCGCGTTGATTGGGTCTTGTGCGATGTGAGAAGCCCCGGCGTGTGTCCGGGGTTTTTGCTTTTCAGCGTTGGCAGGCAGCGTGGTGCTTTTGCCCCACCCTTGACCCGCGCCGTGGCGAGGCCAAACAGAGGGCGGTCAAACGGCCAAGGAAGGCCGTTTGAGGTTCGACGCCACGGGATGTGGCGTTCGAACCGACCGCCCGGCGTGGCGCTCGTCACGGGTACCCCGTAGGGGCGCGGTCACGGGGCGTCCTTCTTTTCGCCCCTTTTCTTGGGCGTGCAAGAAAAGGGGCTCGCCCGCCATGTGCAGACTCACCTTAGTGCGCGCAACGTTTTGGCGGGCGAAATGACGCTCCCACGCATGCAGAAGCACTCTGCACGCTTCCTTGAAGGTGGGCGTCTTGGGGTTTAAGGGTGGTTGATCGTCGCGGCGCGACCAAGGGGAACGTCTAACCCCCAGCTACATTCTTAACCGTATCAATGTCGGAAATGGCGCATGCCGGTGAACACCATGGCCATGCCGTGCTCATTGGCGGCGGCGATGACTTCTTCATCGCGCATCGAACCGCCGGGGTGGATCACCGCATTGATGCCTGCCGCTGCGGCATTGTCGATGCCGTCGCGGAAGGGGAAGAAGGCATCGGAGGCCATCACCGCGCCTTGTACAACAAGCCCCGCGTGTTCGGCTTTGATGGCAGCAATGCGCGCGGAATTGACCCGGCTCATTTGCCCCGCGCCGATGCCGATGCTGGCGTTGTCCCTGGCATACACAATCGCGTTGGATTTGACGAACTTGGCCACGTTCCAGGCAAACAGTAAATCACGCAGTTCCGCCTCGCTGGGGGCGCGTGCGCTGACCACTTTGAGATCGGCCGCCGTGACCATGCCCTGGTCGAGGTCTTGTACCAACAGACCGCCGGCGACCTTTTTGTAGTCCAGACGTGGCTGGTCGTCGTCGTGCCATTGGCCGCAGGCGAGCACGCGCACGTTTTTCTTGGCGGCGGTGACTGCCAGTGCTTCGGGCAGTACTTCTGGGGCAATGATCACTTCCACGAACTGACGTTCGACGATGGCGCGTGCGGTGGCCGCATCCAGCGGGCGGTTGAAGGCAATGATGCCGCCAAAGGCGGATTCGGTGTCGGTCAGATAGGCGCGTTCGTAGGCGGCAAGGATTGTGTCCGCCACGGCCACACCGCAGGGGTTGGCGTGTTTGACGATGACGCAAGCCGGCGCGTCGAATTGTTTGACGCACTCTAGCGCCGCATCGGTGTCAGCGATGTTGTTGTAGGACAGCTCCTTGCCCTGAAACTGGGTGGCGCGCGCAATGCTGCCCGCCGGGGCGTTGGCTTCGACATAAAACGCCGCGCGCTGATGCGGATTTTCGCCGTAGCGCAGGTCGATGAACCTCTCCACCTGAACATTAAATGTACGCGGGAAGGCGGCCGGCGCATCGAAGCTGGCGTTGCCAATGCGTGCGCCAAAGTAATTGGCGATCATGCCATCGTAGGCGGCGGTGTGTTCGAAGGCGCGCACGGCGAGATCCAGGCGGGTGGCTGCGGTCACCCCGCCGTGGGCCTCGATCTCGGCCTGAACGATGGCATAGTCGGCCGGATTGACGACGATGGTCACATCACGATGGTTCTTGGCGGCGGCACGCACCATGGTCGGGCCGCCGATGTCGATGTTTTCCACCGCATCCTCATAGCTGCATCCGGGCTTGGCAGTGGCCTGGGCAAACGGGTAGAGGTTGACCACCACCAGGTCGATCGGGGCGATGCCGTGCTCGGCCATCACGGACTCATCCACGCCGCGACGGCCAAGAATGCCGCCGTGCACCTTGGGGTGCAGGGTTTTCACCCGTCCGTCCATCATTTCCGGGAAGCCGGTATGGTCAGAGACATCGGTCACCGCCAGCCCCGCCTCGCGCAGCATCTTCGCCGTGCCGCCAGTTGAGAGCAGCGCCACGCCGCGATCCGCGAGAAAGCGTGCAAAGTCGAGCAGCCCGGCTTTGTCGGACACGGACAGCAGGGCGCGGCGGATCGGGGTGGTGTGGGTGTGCATGCAAAAAACCTCGTTGTCATCACGGCGAAATAATGCGTGCATTCTAGCAGCCGTGAGTGGTTTCGTGGCCTCGTTCAAGGCGCCCTGCTCATGCGAAAAAACATGAAAAACCCGATTTAGACCTCGTCCATTCGATAGATTAAGGCGTTTTTTCGGCCTGATTGATCGAATTTTTCGATAGATCAGTCGGTGAGCAGCCAAAGCAGGGCGTTTACACCCCACCACCAAGCAGTGCTTTCAAGCCCTCCAGTTGAGCGCGTCCCTTGTTCTTTTTCTCTTCCGGGTCGCGCTCGTCGGCGCGCCCTTCCCAGTGCAGCAGGTGTGGGGGGATTTCGGCGAGGAAGCGGCTGGGTTCGCTGTCGATCCATTCGCCATAACGCTTGCGCTTTTTGGTCAGGGTGAAGGTCAGGCTGTGCTGGGCGCGGGTGATGCCGACGTAGGCGAGGCGGCGTTCTTCTTCCAGCCGTGCTTCATCCAGGCTTTCACGGTGTGGCAGCAGTTCTTCTTCCATGCCGATGATGAATACATGCGGAAACTCCAGCCCCTTGGCGGCGTGCAGGGTCATCAGGCGCACTTGGTCGCCGGCTTCGTCTTCGTTTTGTCGCTCCAGAATGCCCATCAGGCTGGCGCGCGCGGCCAGTTCGTGCAGGTCGAGCGCGTCCTCGCCGCTGGCGAGTTTGTCCAGCCATTGCAGCCACTCTTGCACGTTGTCCCAGCGACGTTCGGCTTGTTTGAAGTTGTCAGAGGTGTCTTTCAGCCAGTCTTCGTAGCCGATGTCGCTGATCAGTTGCCTGAGGCCGGCCATGGGTGCGTGTTCACAGGCGGCGCGCAGGCGCTCAAGCCAGCTGTGGAAGTGTTGCAGGCGCTCAAACGCGCGTTCGCCGAGCTGCTGCGCCAGCCCGAGCTCCTGGCTTGCCGCCAACAGCGGCTGGTGGCGGCTTTGCGCGTAATGGCCGAGTTTTTCCAGCGTGCTGGCGCCGATTTCTCGCCGTGGGGAGTTGATGATGCGTAAAAACGCCACGTCATCGTCGGGGTTGGCAAGCAGGCGCAGGTAGGCGGTGAGGTCGCGGATTTCACTGCGCTCGAAAAACGACTGCCCGCCGCTGATGTGGTAGGGGATGGCGTGCTGGCGCAGCGCGGCTTCGAGCACGCGCGCCTGATGGTTGCCGCGGTAGAGCACGGCGTAGTCGCAAAAGCGGGTGCGCTGGCGGAATTTGTGTTGCAGGATTTCCACCGCGACGCGGCGCGCCTCGTCTTCGGCATCGGCGCAGAGCAGGGCACGCAGCGGCTCGCCTTCACCCAGCGCGCTCCACAGGTTTTTTTCAAATTGCTGGCTGTTGTGTTGGATCAGTGCGTTGGCGGCTTGGAGCACGCTGTTCACCGAGCGGTAATTCTGCTCCAGTTTGATGACTTTGAGTGTGGGGTAGTCCTGGCCGAGCAGGTGCAGGTTTTCCGGCCGCGCGCCACGCCAGGCGTACACCGACTGGTGGTCGTCACCCACGGCGGTGAGGTTGGCCGAGGCATCGAGCAGATGGCGCAGCAGGGCGTATTGCGTGGCGTTGGTGTCCTGCACTTCGTCCACCAGTAGGTAGCGCACGCGTTGGCGCCATTTGTCGCGCAGCGCCGTGTGTTGCTGGAAAAGCTGCACCGGCAGGGCGATCAGGTCATCAAAGTCCAGCGCATTGCTGGCACGCAGTTGTTGCTGGTAGGCGGCATAGAGTTGTGCGGCTTGGCGTGTTTCTTCATCTTCAGCGGCAGATTGCGCCTGTTCGCTGCATATGCCGTCGTTTTTCCACTGACTGATGGTGTGGCGCAGGGCTTCGAGCTGTGCCTTGTCGCTGAGTTTGCATAACTCGCGCAACATGCTCAATTGGTCTTCGCTATCAAGAATGGAGAAGCCGCGTCGGAGCCCCGCCGCAGCGTATTCGTGTTTGAGGATGGTCAGACCCAGGGTATGGAAGGTGGAGACATGCAGCCCGCGGCGTTCGTCGGCGGAAAGCATCTTGCCCACGCGCTCCTGCATCTCGCGCGCGGCTTTGTTGGTGAAGGTGACTGCATATACATGGCGCGCAGGCACCTGCATCTCGCGCACCAGATGGGCGATTTTGGCGGTGATGACGCGCGTTTTGCCCGAGCCGGCGCCGGCGAGCACGAGCAGTGGGCCATGCACATGGGTGACGGCAGCGCGTTGAGCAGGGTTGAGGGTGGTGAGCATACGATGTAATTTCGAGAGGATTGCGCGTTATTGTGCCGCAGGGAGTGTGTGCGATGCAGGTCAAAGATGATCGTCTGACGAATGTGCCTTTTCACCCTTCGCCGCATTTCGATGCCCGCCCGGATGGGGTGCTGGCGGAGTTGCTGGTGATTCACGGCATCAGCCTGCCGCCGGGGGGATTTGGTGGCGGCTGGATCGATGATTTGTTCCTCGGCAGGCTGGATGCAGCGGTGCATCCGTATTTCGCGGCGATTGCCCATTTGCGGGTATCGGCACATCTTTTGATTCGGCGCGATGGGTCGAAGGTGCAGTATGTGCCGTTTTCGCTACGTGCCTGGCACGCCGGTGTGTCGTCCTTTCGTGGGCGCGCAGCGTGCAATGATTTCTCGATCGGCATTGAGCTGGAGGGTACGGATGATCTGCCCTACACACCTGCGCAGTATGCGAGTCTTGCCAAGGTGATCCGTGCCTTGCATCAGGCGTATCCCTCGCTGCACGCCATCACCGGTCATGCGGATATTGCACCAGGGCGCAAGACGGATCCGGGGGCGAGTTTTGATTGGAGCCTGTTGCAAACCTTGCTGCGGCAGCAGGGGATGGTGGTGGAGGCAGGCATGGATGCGGCGCGTGTGATGTTAAGCTCTGCGCCATCTTGATCGAGCGGAGTTCCCACGGATGCTGCTGATTGCCATTTTAATTGCCCTGCTGGCCGAGCGTTTGGCACCGGATCTGGCCGAACGTCGTTCCTTGGGGGCGTTTGAGCGTTATGTGCAGTGGGTGCAGACGCGCAGAGGGCTGTCGGCGCCGCTTGCCTTGCTCCTTGCACTGGCGCCTTGGGTGGTTGCGGTCGCGCTGCTCCAGGCGTTGCTCTCCGGCGTGCTGTGGGGACTTTTGGAGTTGGTGTTGGGCAGCGTGGTGCTGTTTCTTGCCCTGTGCCCAGGCAGTCTGGATCCTGCGGTGGATGCCTATGTCGCAGCGCGTGAGCGCAAGGATGAGGCCACGGCGCGGCATCAGGCTGAGCATATCCTGGGCGGTAGTGCGCCGCTTGGGGTGGAGGAAGAGGTGCGAGCGGTGGCCGACGCCTTGTTATTGCAGGCCAATGAACGTTGGCTGGCGCCGCTGTTTTGGTTTGTGCTGCTGGGGCCTGTGGGCGCGGCGCTGTACCGTCTGACCGTGCATACGCAGACCGTGGCGCATGAAGATGGCTTGCAGCATGCTGCGCGTTGGCTGCGTGGCGCGTTGGACTGGATTCCGGTGCGCATGCTGGCTGCGCTGTACACGCTTTCCGGCAGTTTTGAGGATGGTTTGCAGGCATGGCGCCAGCAGGGGCAAGTTTCGCCCGAGCCGCCCAGTCCCCAGCCCAGTCGCGCAGACGAGCTGGAGCAGGGCAATCGCGATGTTTTGCTGCGTGTCGGTCGCGGCGCATTGCGCACCGAGGATTACGCCATCAGCGCGGAGGTGGGTGAGAGTGGCGAGATCGAGGTGGATGCCAGCATCGTGCGTACGGCGCGTGGTTTGGTGCTGCGCGCCATCATCATTTTCGTGGCCGCGGTGGCGCTGTTGACTTTGGGTGATTGGGTGCAGTGATGTTGCAGCTTGATTTTTTACGCCACGGTCAACTGGTGGGCGGGGCGCGCTATCGCGGTGATGCGGTGGATGATCCGCTCACCGCAGAAGGCTTGGAGGCGATGTGGCAGGCGGTGCATGGCGGGCAATGGGATGCGGTGGTCACCTCCCCCATGCAGCGTTGCCGCGTGTTCGCGGAAAGTTATGCGGCCACATTCAATTTGCCGCTTCGTGTCGACACCCGCCTGCGTGAGATGGGGCAGGGCGCGTGGGAAGGGCTGACGCATGAGGAGGTGCTGCAACACCATGCCGCGGCCTATGCCGCTTACAAGCATGATCCGCTGCATTGCTCACCGCCCGGCGGCGAGCCCATCCCGGACTTCGTCGCGCGGGTGCGTGAGGCATTGGCGGCCATGCGCACAGCGCCCGACGGGGCGCGCATTCTAGTGGTGTGCCATACCGTGGTGATTCGCGCCGCGCTACTGATTGCGCTGGACGCGCCGCTTGCCAGTATTACGCGCATTTCGATCGATTACGCGAGCATGCTGCGTTTGCAAGTCGCTCCTTGGGGCTGGATGGTGGACGGCTTGAATCTGCGCCCATGCAGCTGACTGTGCTTCTACCCGGGCTGTGCCCCCCGCCTGGGCTGGATTGGCCGGTCGCTATGCCGCCCGCGTTGAGTGGGCTGTTGGCGCGCGCGCAGCGTGACGATGATGCTGTGCCGACCGATCTGCTGGCCATGCTGGCCGCGCTGTTTGCGCTGGATGTAACACAAACGCCTTGGGCAGCCTTGGGCTATGCCGGTGATACCGGTCGCATTGCCGAGGGCTTTGTGCTGAGCCTTGATCCGGTGCATCTGCGCCTGGGCATGACCGATGCGATTGTGCAGGGCGGGGACGCGCTCGGCGTGCGACTGGACGAGGCGCACCGTTTGGCGGGTGACGTGCAAGCATACTTTGCTGCACACGGCTGGCGCATCGAATGCGCCTCAGCCACGCGCTGGTATCTGCACCTGCCACGGTCTTGCGATTTGCGTTGCACGCCGCTGCCGAGCGTGATCGGGCGTGATGCCGGACTGTTCAAGCCGCAGGGCGCCGATGCCGCGCGTTGGCTCGCCGATCTCACCGAAGCGCAGATGTTGCTCCACGCCCATCCGCTCAATCAGCAGCGCGAGGCGCGCGGGCAGTTGACCATCAACCATCTCTGGACTTGGGGGGGCGGGGTTTGGCCTCAGGCCAGAGTGCACTCGGCCTTTGATGCGGTGCTGGCGGATCAGGCCCAGGCGCGAGGTCTGGGGTTGGCACAAGGTGTGGCTGTGGATGATGTAGCAGAATGTTGCGCGGATTGGATGGAGGCGAGCGCGGGGCGGCACACCTTGTTGGTGCTCGATGATTTGATCCAGCCGATGCAGATGGGTGACGTCGAGGATTGGCAGGCGTGTTTGCAAGGGATGGAGGCGCGCTGGTTTGCGCCCTTGCAGCGCGCCTTGCATCGCGGTCGTCTACGTGCAGTGCACGTGCACAGCGCGGGCAAGCGTTTCACCTGCCAGCGCCTGGATGGCTTGCGTATCTGGCGGCGAACGCCGAGCTTAAGTGGTTTATGCGCGCGCAGCGCATAATCCGCCGCCGGGCGGTGCCCGCAGCGGCACATCTACCGGGCGTTCATCCCTTGCTGGCGCGACTTTTGGCGGCGCGTGGGGTGGTGTCACCTGAGCAGATCGATCTTGCCATGGCGCGCCTGCATGCACCTACATCCCTTGGCGGCATTCACGACGCGGCGCAGATTCTGGCCGACGCGGTGGAGCAGGGGCAGCGCATCCTGATCGTGGGCGATTTCGATGCCGATGGCGCAACCAGTACCGCGCTGAGTGTGCGCGTGCTCAAAGCCTTGGGCGCGAAAGAGGTGCGTTACCGCGTGCCGAATCGCTTTGAAGATGGCTATGGCCTGAGCGCGGAGATCGTGGCCTCCGAACTTGCATGGCAGCCCGAGGTGTTGATGACGGTGGACAACGGTACCACGACCATCAGCGGGGTCGCAGCAGCACGCAACGCGGGGATGCGCGTGGTGGTGACCGATCACCATCTGCCCGGGGCGGAATTGCCAGAGGCGGATGCCCTGGTCAATCCCAATCTTGTGGGTGATGCTTTCCCGAGCAAGCATTTGGCCGGTGTCGGCGTGGCGTTTTATGTGCTCTCCGCGCTGCGTGCCGAGCTGCTGCGCCGCGACTGGTTTGCGCGTGCGGGGTTGGAAGTGCCCAATCTGGCGCGTTATCTTGATCTGGTCGCGCTGGGTACGGTGGCGGACGTGGTGCCGCTGGATCACAACAACCGCATCCTGGTGGAGCAGGGATTGAAACGTATCCGTGCCGGCAAGGCGCTTCCCGGGATTCTCTCCCTGCTTGCGGTCAGTGGACGGGATTACCGCCGCGTGGTGGCCAGTGATCTGGGTTTTGCCGTGGGACCTCGGCTGAATGCCGCCGGGCGCATGGAGGACATGTCCATCGGCATTCAATGCCTTCTGGCCGATACGCCTGAAACCTCGCGCCGCCTGGCGGAAGAATTGCACCAGCTCAACGCGCAGCGGCAGAGTGTTGAGACCGAGATGCAGCAGCAGGCGCTGGCCATTCTGCAACAGTTGCAGGCGCGCTTGAGCAGTGAGGACATGCCCCGTGGCATTTGTCTGTTCGATGCAGCGTGGCATCAGGGGGTGATCGGCATTCTCGCCTCGCGCATCAAGGAGCGCTTGCACCGCCCGGTGATCGCTTTCGCGCCGGATGGCAACGGTGGCATCAAGGGGTCGGCGCGCTCGATTCCCGGGCTGCATTTGCGTGACGCGCTGGAGGAGGTGGACGCGCAAAACCCCGGGCTGATGCAGCGCTTTGGCGGCCATGCCATGGCGGCCGGCCTGCAACTTCCTGAGGCGCACTTCAAGGATTTTGCACTGGCCTTTGATGCGGTGGTGCGCCGCCGCGTGGCGGACGAAGACTGGCAAGGCGTGTTGCTCACCGACGGTGCGCTGGCGCCGGATGAGTTGACTCTAGAGCTTGCCGAACTCTTGCGCTACGCACAGCCCTGGGGGCAGCACATGCCGGAGCCGCTGTTTGACGATGTGTTTCGCGTGGTGGACAAACGCCCCATGGGCGCGGCGGGCAATCACTGGAAGCTCAGTCTGCGTCACTTGCAGGCCGAACAGGTGTTTGAGGCGGTGATGTTCAATGTGTCCGCCGACAGCCTGCCTGCGGGGGATGTGTGGCACATTGCTTATCGGCTGGATGTGAATGAGTTTCGCGGCAACCGTCGCTTGCAGTTGATGGTGGAGCAGGCGGAGGTTGCCCGCTCTGTGCAATAGGACTGCGTCGTTGCTAACGGCATCGGGTCAAGGCTGCTCATACACCCACTTGAGCAAGGCATCCTGCACCCTGCTGCCCACGCCGAGGTGCACCCCAGGCTCGTTTTGCAACACGGCAACAATGTAGGGTTGGCCACTGCGTGAATACATGAAGCCGGCAATGGCGCGTGTGCCATTGAGTGTGCCGGTTTTGACCTGTGCGCGCCCTTGAATGTCTTCGCTCTTCAGGCGTTTTTTTACCGTGCCGTCGATGCCGACGATGGGCAGTGAGGCGGCGAACTCGGGCATGGTGGGGCTGCGGTAAACGTGCATGAGCAAGTCGCCAAGCTGGCGCACGCTGATGCGCGCCTCACGCGAAAGCCCGGAGCCATTGCCCAGTACAAATCCGGGCCAGCGCAGGTTGTTCTGCTTGAGCCACTGATCGATGGCGTGCGCGCCCTTTTCTGGTGTGGCGGGAGCGCCATACACTTTGGCGGCAATGGTCAGCAAAAGTTGTCGCGCCATGACGTTGCTGCTGAGCTTGTTCAGCGGAATGATGATCTCAGCCAGCGGGCGCGAGGGGTGGGTGTAGATCAGTTGCGCTTTGCTGGGCAAAGCCGCAACCCGTACCGAACCGTTGAACTGGCCGCCAAGCTGCGCCCATAAGGTTTTGAAGGCGCCGAGCATCATGGCCTCCGGTGAGGCCACGACGCGGTACAGATCGTCTTCCGGGCAGTTGGGCGAAAGGCTGCCGGAGAACTCCACCACGGTTTCCGCGCTGCCCGGAGTGACGCGCATGTTCGGCTCGGCGCAACCGGCTTTGGCGTTGGCTTTGATGCCGTTTTCCACACGCAACCCGGGGATGGGAAATTCGGGCTGGATGTTGAGCCGCTTGCTCACGGGATCGGGCGAAATGACAAAACGCGTGGCGCGCTGGTTGAGTAGCAGTGCTTCAGGGAGCGCGTTGTAAGGTTTGTATGGTGCGCCATCAAACGCCGCCGGATCCTCGTAAGGCAGGCTGAAAAAACTGTTGTCCAGCACCAGATTGCCTTGGATGGATTGCAGACCGCGCTCACGCAACGCCTGCAACAGGGCGAGCAGATCCTCGGTGAAAAACATCGGGTTGCCATAGCCCTTGAGAATCAGATCGCCTTTGAGCGTGCCATTTTGAACCGGCGCGGTGGTATAGACCTCGGTCGGCCAGACGTAACCTGGGCCAAGAATGTCCAAGGCCGCAGCTGTGGTGACCAATTTCATCACCGAGGCCGGGTTTTGCAATTTGTCCGCATTCCAGCTCAAGAGCGGCGTGGTTTTATCCACCGCCTGCACCCAGATGCTCAGCGTGGTGGGTGAGGATTTATTGGCCTGTAGAGCATCTTCGACCTCGCCCGGTAATTCAGCGTAAGCAGTGAATTCGGCGGCCATGGAGGGGGCGATCCATAGCCAGGTCAGGACAAGCACAAGCAAGTGATACGGATTTTTCATGGCGCACACTCTAGCCGCAGGCTGGCAAACAGGCTAGTCTTGCGCGCTTGATTTTTTGGGGTGTTTTTCATGACTAAACAACTGGATAACGTGAGCTTGAACTGCAAGGCCAACGTGTATTTCGATGGCAAAGTCGTCAGCCACGGCTTTACCTTGCCCAATGGTCAGAAGGCGACCGTGGGGGTGATTTTTCCCGGTAACTTCCGCTTCAACGTACAGGCGCCGGAGACAATGGAAATCATCGCGGGTGCGTGTCGGGTGAATGTGGGCGATGCCGGTTGGCAGGATGTCGCCGCAGGCGGCGTGTTTCATGTGCCTGAAAGCGGTTATTTCGATATTGAAGTCACCGAAGGTACCGTCGATTACCAATGCACCTTTGGTTGATGCGCCATGCTGGAAATCAATCCGATTCTTTTTGAAATCAAAGACCTGCAAGAGCGTGCTGCCGCGCTAAGGGGGTATCTTTGACTACGATCTGAAAGCCGAGCGGCTGGAAGAGGTGTTGAGAGAGCTGGAAGACCCGGCGCTGTGGAACAATCCTGACAATGCGCAGGCGCTCAACAAGGAGCGTGCTGCCTTGGAGGGCGTGGTGCACACCTTGCGCGATCTTGATGCTGGACTGGTCGATGCTGCTGAGCTTTTGCAGATGGCGGCCGAGGAGGACGACGAGTCTACCGTGCAGTCGATTGCCGACGACGTAGCTGCGCAGTGCGCCAAGGTGGAGCAGTTGGAGTTTCGGCGCATGTTTTCCGGCGAGGCGGATGCCAGCAATGCCTTCCTCGACATTCAAGCCGGCGCGGGGGGTACGGAGGCACAGGACTGGGCGAGCATGTTGCTGCGCATGTACCTGCGTTGGGCGGAGAAGCGTGGCTTTACCACCGAGGTGTTGGAGGTGTCCGACGGTGATGTCGCGGGCATCAAATCCGCATCGATCCGCATCGAGGGCGAGTACGCCTTTGGCTGGCTGCGTACCGAGACGGGCGTGCATCGCCTGGTGCGCAAATCGCCGTTTGACTCTGGCAACCGTCGGCACACCTCGTTCTCGTCGGTGTTCGTTGCCCCGGAAGTGGATGACAGCTTCGAGATCGAGGTGAACCCTGCGGATCTCAAAGTGGATGTGTACCGTGCCTCCGGTGCCGGTGGGCAGCACGTCAACCGTACCGAGTCTGCGGTGCGCTTCACCCATATCCCGACGGGGATTGTCGTCGCGTGCCAGACGCAGCGCTCGCAGATTCAAAACCGTGAAACGGCCATGAAGATGCTCAAGGCCAAGCTGTATGAGATGGAGATGCTCAAGCGCAATGCTGCTGCGCAGGCGTTGGAAGACACCAAATCCGATGTGTCCTGGGGTAATCAGATTCGCTCTTACGTGCTCGATCAGTCGCGCATCAAGGATCTGCGTACCGGTTACGAGGTGGGTAATACCCAAGCCGTGCTTGACGGTGATCTGGACGGCTTTATCGAAGCCAGTCTGAAAAGCGGCTTGTAATTCATCCGTCAAGTACCTACAGTGCGCGGCGAGTCGGCCAGACCATCGCTGCATGCTTGTGATGCAGAGGAAAGTCCGGGCTCCACAGAGCAGATCGCCAGGTAACACCTGGGAGGCGTGAGCCTACGGAAAGTGCCACAGAAAACATACCGCCTAAGCTCTTCGAGCCGGTAAGGGTGAAAAGGTGCGGTAAGAGCGCACCGCGAACGCTGGTAACAGCGTCGGCAGGGAAAACCCCGATCGGAGCAAGACCAAATAGGGAGGCGATGAGGCGGCTCGCTGAGTCTCCGGGTAGGTTGCTTCAGCTATGCGGCGACGCATGGCGCAGATGAATGATGGTCCTCGACAGAACCCGGCTTATCGGCTGACTCAAAAAATTTTTCACGCCCTCCCGTTTGTGGAGGGCGTTTTGTTTTAAACCTGTACATGAAGTCAAAACCATAACCACATGAATTTATTGAGTTGTGTACAGTGCTGGAGTGACTCATGAAAGCGACGTAACTCGTTGTGTACAAAGAATTTTTTCGTTGTGGGTGGTTGCGAGATGTCTTTTGTCTGGCTATAGTGGGCGCAGGTGGCGAAAAGTGGAAATAAGTGGGAAATCAAGCCATGTTTCGTGGGATCAGCAACCTCAGTCTGGACGCCAAAGGGCGTTTCGCGATGCCGACGCGCTATCGCGATGCCTTCGTGTCCGACAGTGGCGGTGAGCTGGTCATCACGCTGGCGCCCGATGATCGCTGCCTGGTGATTTATCCTGGTGCGGAGTACGAAAAAATCGAACGCCAACTGGCGGCCATTCCAGGAACCAATCGGCGTGCCACACAGATTCGGCGGCGGATTGTGGGTCACGCCAGCAAGCAAGAGATGGATGCCAACGGGCGCTTGCTCGTACCGCCGGAGTTGCGTGATTACGCGAACCTGGATAAGGGCGTAGTCCTGGTCGGTTTGGGTAGAAAATTCGAACTCTGGGATGAGGCGCTGTGGCGCAAGACCATGTACGAGCCCGGTGCCGACGACGGAGATGATGAAGGCTCGGATGCACTGGAGCAGATTGAGCTATGACCTCGCTTCATGCTTCCACCCTGGCGCATCAACCGGTCATGCTGCACGAGGTGCTCACGGCCTTGGCGGTGCGCGAGGATGGCGTGTATGTGGATGGCACCTTTGGTCGAGGCGGGCACAGTGGCGCGATTTTGCAGCGTCTGGGTGAACAAGGTCGCTTGATCGCGCTGGATCGTGATCCTGCTGCGGTGGCTGAAGCGCAGCGCAAATTTGGTACCGACCCTCGCTTTTCCGTAGTTCACTCAGCCTTCTCCGCCCTCGGTGATGTGCTGGGCACGATGGATTTGTTGGGCAAGGTTGATGGGCTGTTGCTCGATTTGGGTGTGTCCTCGCCGCAGCTGGATGAGGCAGAGCGTGGTTTCAGCTTCATGCGTGATGGTCCGCTGGATATGCGCATGAATCTTACGCAAGGTGAAAGCGCAGCCGAATGGTTGGCGCGCGTGGATGAGGCTGAACTGGCGGATGTGCTTTGGCAACTGGGTGAGGAGCGCTTCTCGCGTCAGATTGCACGTGCCGTGGTGACCGCGCGCGCGCAAACACCGATCACACGTACCGTTCAGCTGGCCGAGCTGATCAGCAAGGTGGTGTTCAAGCGTGAGCCGGGCAAGCACCCTGCGACGCGCAGCTTTCAGGCGCTGCGTTTGTGGGTGAATCAGGAGTTGAGCGAGCTGGACGCGGTGCTGTCGCAGGCGCGTCAGGCTCTGGCGATCGGTGGGCGCTTGGCCGTGATCAGCTTCCATTCGCTGGAAGACCGCCGCGTCAAGCAGTTTTTGCGCGGCGAGCGCGCTCCTGAGTTGCCGCCCGAGATTCCCCTGGCGCCGCCGAGTCCGCCGGTACACTGGCGTACCCTGGGTGGTGCCATCAAGCCCAGCGCTGAAGAAGTCCGACAGAACCCGCGCTCACGCAGCGCGGTTTTGCGTGTGGCGGAGCGTGTGTCATGAAGACGTCGCTGACGGGTGTGGCAGTGATGTTGTGGCTCGCCTCGCTGGCATCCGCCATCGGTGTGGTGTACGCCGAGCATTTGGAGCGTAAATACGTTTTCGCGGTGGAGAAGGCAGGCCAGCACCGCGATGAACTTGAGATCGAACGTGAGCGCTTGCAGCTCGAAGAAGCAGCGCTGGCCTCGCATGGGCGGGTGGATGGCATGGCGCGCGCCCGTCTGCAGATGACCACCCCAGCTGCGGGTAACGTGATTCTGGTGAATTTGCCATGAAGCGCCCTCCGTTGAAGTCCGACAGCAGCCGCCAGAGCACAGGCAATGCACCACGCTTTGCGGCCTTGCGTCTGCGTGCGGCGCCACTGTTTGCTGATTGGCGCGTGCTGTTGGTGATGGGGCTGTTTTTTATCTTGGCGAACGTCATGCTCTGGCGCGCGGTTTATCTGAAAATCTCCGAGCGCGATTTTCTCGAAAAGCAAGGTGGCATGCGCTATGAGCGCGTGCAGGAAATTGCAGCGCATCGCGGGCGGATTCTTGATCGACACGGTGAACCCTTGGCGGTGAGTACGCCGATGGAATCGATCTGGCTGAATCCGCGAGACATGGGTGATGCGGTGGCGCGTTTGCCCGAGCTGGCGCATGTCCTTGGCCTGGATGCGTCCACACTGAAGGCGCAGGTGGCACGCCATGCCGAGCGGCGTTTCATGTGGGTCAAACGGCATGTCACTCCCGAGGTGGGCGCGGCGGTGCGCGCACTGCGCATCAGTGGCGTGAGCACGCAACGTGAGTATCGACGCTATTACCCCACCGGTGAGGCGTCGGTGCATGTGCTGGGCTTCACCAATATGGATGATGAGGCGCTGGAAGGCATCGAGCGTACCTACGATGAATGGTTGCGCGGTGAGCCCGGTGCACGGCGCATCATCAAGGATTTGCATGGCAAGGTGATCGAGTCGGGAGAGATCATCCGCGAAGCGCGGCCCGGGAATGATCTGACGCTCGCCCTTGACCGTCGCTTGCAATACCTCGCCTATCGCGAATTGAAGGACGCAGTGCAGGCGAACAAAGCCAAAGCGGGTTCGGCGGTGTTGCTGGATGTGCGTACCGGTGAAATCCTCGCTATGGTCAATCAGCCCTCGTTCAACCCGAATGATCGTGGCAGCTTGCGCCCTAACCTGGCGCGCAACCGCGCGGTGATTGATAACTTCGAGCCCGGCTCCACCATGAAGCCCTTTTCCGTGGCTGCTGCCATGGAAACCGGCAAGTACACTGCGACCACACCGATCGACACACACCCTGGTTTCATGAAGGTGGATCGCTTCACCATTCGTGATCACCACAATTACGGTCTGTTGGACGTGACCGGGGTGATCCGCAAGTCGAGCAACGTGGGTGTGACCAAGATGGCCATGGCGATTGGCCCGCAAAAGCTGTGGTCGCTGTACGATGCCCTTGGTCTGGGTAAGGCGCCCGGAACCGGCTTCCCCGGCGAATCCAGCGGGCGGCTGCTGCATTATCGCGACTGGAGTGGCTCGGATATTGCCACGCACGCCTATGGCTATGGCATGAGTGTGAATGCGCTGCAACTGGCGCGCGCCTACGCCACGGTCGCACACGACGGCGAAATGCTGCCTGTGTCTTTCCTCAAGGTGGATCAGCCTCCGCAGGGGCAGGCGGTGCTCAGTCCTACCGTGGCGCGCGCGGTGCGCGTGATGATGGAAGAGGTGGTCAAGCGTGGCGGTACCGGTACCAAGGCACAGGTCACCGGCTACCGAATTGCGGGCAAAACCGGTACGGCACGCAAGTCTCAGGCTGGGGGCTACGCAGAAAACAAATATGTTGCGGTCTTTGCCGGTGTGGCGCCGGCGAGCAATCCGCGTCTGGCACTGGCCGTGATGATCGATGAGCCCGGTGGTGATGCCTATTACGGCGGTCTGGTGGCTGGCCCGGTGTTTGCCGCGATCATGGAAGACGCGCTGCGTACCCTCAACATTCCGCCTGATGCCATGCCGGAGTCTGAAGCATTGCCGCCGGGGATGGTGACAGCCATGGCGGCGCCGGATCTGCCCCCCGAGAAAGTTGCGGATGGGGTGGCGGAAAAGCCTGCGACGACGGGTTCGGTCAAAACGGCTGCAGCACCGGCAAAAACGGGAGGGGCACGCTGATGGCGAAGTCGCTCCAGGAACTGCTGCAGGGTCTGTGCGCTGTCACCGCGCAGGATGATGTCATGGTGAGTGGCCTGTGCGCGGATAGCCGCCAAGTCCAGCCCGGCGATCTATTCATTGCCCGCCGAGGCGGGCGTGCGGATGGTTTGCAGCACCTGGATCAGGTGGTGCAGGGCGGCGCAGTGGCGGTGCTAGCCGAGCATGGCGATGCTCAAGCCCTGCGCGAGCGTTGCGCCCTGCCGGTATGGGTGTTGGACAACCTGCCGCAGGCTTTGGGTGTGGTGGCCGATCGCTTTCACGATCACCCATCACAGGCGCTGCAGGTGATTGGCATCACCGGAACCAATGGCAAAACATCCATCAGTCATTTCATCGCGCAAGCGCTGCATCTTGCCGGCAAAAAGGTTGGCGTGATCGGTACGCTGGGTGTGGGCATGTGGAATGCATTACACCCCGCAACCCACACCACCCCCGATGTTTTGCGCCTGCATGCGGAATTAGCGCGTCAACGCGCCCTGGGCGTGCAGTATGTGGTGATGGAGGTTTCCTCACATGCGCTGGATCAAGGGCGGGTCGCAGGTGTGCGTTTCCGCGCTGCGGTGTTCAGCAACCTGACCCAGGATCACCTGGATTATCACGGCGATATGCAGCATTACGCGCAGAGCAAGCGCCGATTGTTTGATGCCTGCAAGCCGCAGGCGTCGATCATCAATATGGATGACGCCTTTGGCCGTGAACTGCTCGAACAGATCAATTTTGATGCTGGTGTGTGGGCCTACGGTCTGGGCGAGGTGCCCTGGGAGGCGCGCGAGGCGGCATTGGTTCGTGCGCAACGTTGGTCGCAGGATGCACGCGGTTTGCTGCTTGAGGCGATTACCCCGCAGGGGGGGGTGACATTGCACAGCGTACTGCTCGGTCAGTTCAACGCGAGCAATCTTTTGGCCAGTTTGGCGACCCTGCTGGAGTTAGGCATGCCTTTAAGCGTCGCGGCGCAGGCTCTGCAGCAGGTGCGCGCACCCGCCGGACGCATGGAAAGTTTCCAGCAGGCGGGGTATCCGCAATGCGTTGTGGATTACGCGCACACACCGGATGCCCTGGCACAGAGTCTGGGCACGCTGCGTACGCTGCTTGCGGCAACGTCTGAGGCCAAGCTCTGGGTGGTGTTTGGTTGCGGTGGCGAGCGCGATGCCGGCAAGCGTCCACAGATGGGGCGCATCGCTGCCGAGTTGGCGGATGGCGTAATCGTTACCGATGACAATCCACGCAGCGAAAACCCGCAGAGCATCATCGACGCGATTCTCGCTGGCATGGGGCGACACGAGCATGTGCATGTCGAGCGTGACCGCCGCGCGGCGATTGCCTGGGCGCTGAAGCATGCCAAAGAGAATGACGTGATTCTCATCGCAGGCAAAGGTCATGAGGATTATCAGGAGATCAACGGCCAGCGCTTGCCCTTCAGCGATCGCCGGGTGGTGCAGGAACTGATGCAGGAGGGTAAGTCATGATCACCCTGCGTCTTACGGATGTGCTTCAGCTCACCGGAGGCCAACTGCATGGCGGATTGCCGGAAGAGTTCGAATTGCGCGGTATGTTTACCGACACGCGGCAGCCAGTGGTGGGTGGTGTATTCGTTGCGCTGCGCGGTCCGCGTTTTGATGCGCATGACTTCCTGGAGCACGCCAAGCAAGGCGGCGCGGCGCTGGTCATCGTCGAGCGTTTGATGCCCGTGGATGTGCCGCAAATCGTGGTCGGCGACACCTGTCTTGCCCTGGGCTGCCTTGCTGCTGGCTGGCGTACCCAATGGCGTGGGCGCATGGTGGCTTTGACGGGATCCAATGGCAAGACCAGTACCAAGGAAATGCTGGCGGCTATTTTGCAGCAGCGCGCCCCCACGCTGGCCACCCAAGGCAATCTGAACAACGAGGTGGGCGTGCCGCTCACCTTGGCGCGGCTGGACAAAGAGCATGCCTTTGCCGTGATTGAAATGGGCGCCAATCATCGTGGCGAGCTTGCTTACCTCAGTAGTCTGGCACGCCCGGATGTTGCGCTGGTAACCAATACTGGACGCGCGCATATTGAAGGCTTCGGCGGTGAATACGGCGTGGTGCGCGGCAAGGGTGAGATTTTTGCCGGCCTGCGAGCAGGCGGGGTGGCACTGGTCAATCTGGATGATAAATCCGCAACTTATTTTCAGGCAATCAATCACGGTCGGGCACAGACCTATGCCTTGCACGCCAATGCCGATGTGCAAGGGTCTTGGCAGGCCAGCATGCAGGGCGGGCAATTGAAGCTGCGTACTGCGCTTGGTGAGGTGGTTATCCCCTTGCAGGTGGCAGGCGAGCACAATGGCCGCAATGCATTGGCAGCCGCCTCGGCTGCACTGGCGCTTGGGTTGAGCTTAGAAGAAATCCAGCGCGGACTTACGAGCTACCAAGGCATGCGCGGACGTCTGCAACGCAAGATGGGGCTGCATGGCGTCGAGCTTTGGGATGATACCTACAACGCCAATCCGGATTCGCTTCAGGCGGGGATGCGCACCGTACTGTCCATGGCGCAAGGGCGCCCGGTCTGGTTGCTGCTCGGTAACATGGGTGAATTGGGGGATGACGCACCGGCCTTGCACGCACAGGCCGGGGCGCTGGCGCGTGAGTTGGGGGTGGCGCGTTTGCTTGCAGTCGGCGATTTGGCGGCGCACGCCGCGCACGCCTTTGGCGCTGCGAGTGAGCATTTTTCGACCCAGGAGGCGTTGCTGGCCCATGTCGCGCCGCAGCTTGCTGCGGATGTGGTTATTTTGGTCAAGGGCTCACGTTCGGCGCGTATGGAAAACGTCGTACAAGCCTTGCTTGCGGAGCATCCATCATGCTGACGGCACTGTTTCATGCTTTGAGCGCGCATGTCAGCGCCTTCAATGTGTTCTCATACATCACCATGCGCGCCATTCTCGGTGTCGTCACCGCCTTGGGGATTGCGCTGCTGATTGGCCCGTGGATGATTCGCAAGCTGGCTGAAATGAAATTTGGCCAGCAGGTGCGCACCGACGGTCCGCAGACTCACCTCAGCAAATCCGGCACGCCGACCATGGGCGGGGCGCTGATTCTGGTGGCGATTGCCATCTCCACTCTGCTCTGGGCAGATCTTGCCAATAAATATGTGTGGATTGCTTTGCTGGTGACGCTCGGCTTTGGCGTCATCGGCTGGATGGATGATTGGCTGAAAATCAGCAAGAAAAACACCGCCGGCCTGCCGGCGCGCTGGAAATATTTTTGGCAGTCGATCATTGGCCTGACCGCCGCCGTGTTGCTCTACAACCTGGCGACGACACCGGCGGACACGGCGCTGCTCATTCCCATGCTCAAGGATGTCTCCATCCAGTTGGGTATGGGTTACATCGTCTTGACCTATTTTGTGATCGTCGGCAGCAGCAATGCGGTGAATCTGACCGACGGTCTGGATGGTTTGGCGATTCTGCCTACGGTGATGGTGGCAGGAGCGCTGGCGGTGTTTGCCTATCTCACCGGGAATTTCAAATTTGCCGAGTACCTGGCCATTCCTTATGTGACGGGCGCCGGGGAGCTGACCATCTTTTGTGCGGCGATCGTCGGCGCGGGCTTGGGCTTTTTGTGGTTCAACACCTATCCGGCACAGGTGTTCATGGGCGACGTCGGCGCGTTGGCCTTGGGCGCGGCATTGGGCACCGTGGCGGTGGTGGTGCGTCAGGAAATCGTGCTTTTTATCATGGGCGGCATTTTTGTGCTGGAAACCGTTTCGGTGATCTTGCAAGTGGCATCCTTCAAGCTCACCGGCAAGCGCATCTTCCGCATGGCGCCGATTCACCATCACTTCGAGCTCAAAGGCTGGCCGGAGCCGAAAGTGATCGTGCGTTTCTGGATCATCACCGTGATTCTGGTGTTGATCGGCTTGGCAACATTGAAGGTGCGCTGATGAACCGCGAAACCCTCATCATCGGCCTGGGACAAAGCGGACTCTCCGTGGCGCGCTTTCTCGCCGCACGCGGAGAACAGTTTGCCGTGGCAGATAGCCGCGCTCAGCCGCCGGGTCTGGATGAGGTGCGCCGTATGATGCCTGCGCTGGATGTGCGTTTGGGGGCGTTCGATGCGGGCTACCTTGCGTCGTTCCGCCGTTTGATCGTCAGTCCCGGCGTGGATCTGCGCGAGCCCGCCATCGCTGCTGCGGCCGCAGCGGGTGTGGAGATCATGGGCGACATCGAGCTTTTTGCGCAGCATGTGGATTCAAGCGCCAAGGTGATCGGTATCACCGGCTCGAATGGCAAGAGTACGGTCACAACCTTGGTGGGTGAGTTGTTGCAAGCGGCAGGTTGTGCGGTGCGTGTCGGTGGCAATCTTGGTACGCCGGCCTTGGACTTGCTCGATGGGGATACGGCCGAGTTTTATGTGCTGGAACTCTCCAGTTTTCAGTTGGAAACCACAGCCAGCTTGCGCTTGGCCGCAGCTACGGTGTTGAACCTCAGCGAAGATCACATGGATCGTTACAGCGGCATGGTGGATTACGCTGCGGCCAAGGGGCGTATTTTTGCCCATGCGGACGTTGCCCTGTTCAACCGCCAAGATGCGTGGAGCAGGGCACTGGCAGAAAATAGCGTAGCACCGAGGCGTATCAGCTTTGGTCTGGATACGCCCGACCAAGGGGATTGGGGTGTAATCCACCGGGATGCACAAGGCTGGTTGGCGCATGGCGAACAGTCGCTCATGGCCGAGCGTGATTTGACGCTGCGTGGGCGGCACAACGTGGCCAACGCCTTGGCCGCCTTGGCACTGGTGGATGCTGTGGGCGTGGATGTGCGCCCGCTTCTGCCCACGTTGCAAGCCTTCCGCGGGCTGGCGCATCGCAGCGAATTGGTTGGCCACTTTGCCGGGCTTGATTGGATCAATGACTCCAAAGGTACCAATGTGGGTGCCACGGCGGCGGCGCTCGCCGGGCAAACTCAGCCAGTAGTACTGATTGCCGGCGGGCAAGGCAAGGGGCAGGATTTCGCACCATTGCGCGCGCTGTTGTGTGAACACGCACGCGCGGTGGTGCTGATCGGTGAGGATGCGCCTGTGCTGGAAAAGGCATGGCAAGGCGCCTGTCCGATCCATCATGCGCGCGATATGCAGGATGCCGTCATGCAGGCGGCATCTTTAGGGCAGGCGGGCGATGTGGTACTGCTCTCTCCCGCCTGCGCCAGTTTCGATATGTTTCAGGGTTATGCCCAGCGTGGGCACGCATTTGCCGAAGCGGTGCGTGCGAGGTTTGCGTCATGATGAACCCGGCACGTCATATCGGTGAACGACTCGGCCAGGCGGTGGATGCGGTCAAAACGCGCGCGCAAGCCGCAGAGGGTGTGCTACGTCTTGACGGAATGCTGCTGTTTGCAGCCCTTGGCTTGCTCAGCCTGGGGCTGGTGATGGTCAGCTCGGCATCGATCGCCATGGCGGACAAATTGGGCTTCCCCTTCCACTTTGCTCTGCGGCAGGCGGTATTCGCCCTGGCGGGATTGGGCTTTGCCGCCATCGTGCTCTGGCGCGCAGATCTAGAGTGGGTGGAAAAACAGCGTTATCTCTGGCTGCTGCTGGGGCTGTTGATTCTTTTGCTGGTGTTGCTCCCCGGTGTGGGGCATGTGGTCAACGGTGCGCGACGCTGGATCGGCGTCGGCCCGATCAATATGCAGGCGTCCGAGCCAGCGCGCTTGTTCCTGATTCTTTATTTGGCTTCGTATCTTGTCGCTAGGCGCGAAGTGGTGCAGCACAGCATCATGGGTTTCCTCATGCCGATGACGGTGTTGGTACTGGCGGCAGGTCTGCTTTTGCTTGAACCCGACTTGGGTGCGACCTTCGTGCTCATGGCCACCGGCATGACCATGCTGTTTCTTGCCGGTGGGCGCTTGCGCTGGATGCTGATGTTCATGCTGCTTGGCGCTGTGGCGCTCTATTTCCTCATCATTCTGGAACCGTACCGCTTGCGACGCATGGTTGGTTTCTCCGATCCCTGGGCCGATCCTCTGGATTCAGGCTTTCAGCTGTCCATGGCGCTGATTGCGATTGGCCGCGGCGGTTGGGATGGTGTGGGACTGGGTGAGAGCGTGCAGAAGCTGTTCTATTTGCCAGAAGCGCATACCGACTTCATTTTCTCCGTGCTGGCCGAGGAGCTGGGGCTGCCGGGCATCCTGCTGTTGATCGTGCTCTATGGCTTGTTTCTCTGGCGTGGTTTTGCCATCGCGCGTCTGGCCGAAGCGCGTGGCATGTTGTTTGGTGCCTACATGACCTACGGCATCAGTACCTGGGTGGGGCTACAAGCGTTCATCAACATGGGTGTGAACATGGGGCTGCTGCCGACCAAGGGGCTGACCCTGCCTTTCATGAGTTATGGTGGTAGCTCGCTGATCATCATGTGCGTGGCCACGGCACTGATGTTGCGCGTGTATCACGAGGCCACGGCGCCGGATCAGGGTGTGCCGCCACCGCGTAGGGATGCGACGGAGGTGGTCGTATGAGTGGTGCACCGGTGTTGATCATGGCGGCGGGCACGGGTGGGCACATCTTGCCCGCACTGGCGGTGGCGCGTTTGCTGCGTGAGCGGGGTGTGCCCGTGCTGTGGCTGGGCGTGGATGGCGGCATGGAAAGCCGCTTGGTGCCGCAAGCCGGATTTGAGCTGCTCACCGTGAAAATTGGTGGACTGCGTGGCAAGTCCTTGCTCACACGGCTGACTGCACCCTTGCGCGTGCTTTATGCCTTGGGGCAATCGCTGGAGCTGTTGCGCAAGCATCGCCCGCGCTTGGTGATCGGTTTTGGCGGCTACATTGCAGGTCCTGCCGGTGTCGCCGCGCGGCTCAACGGCATTCCATTGGTGATTCATGAGCAGAACGCTCTGGCCGGTTTGACCAACCGCTGGCTGTCGCGCGTGGCGGATAAAGTCCTAGCGGCTTATCCCGGCGCGTTTGCGCGTGAGAAAAAGGCAGGTGAAGTTGAGATTGTCGGCAATCCGGTACGCGCGGACATTGCCGCCTTGCCGCCGCCAGAGCAGCGCATGGCCGGGCGCAGCGGACGGCTGCGTGTGTTGGTGGTCGGTGGCAGCCTCGGGGCGCAAGCCTTGAATACCATCGTACCGCGTGCTTTGGCGTTGCTGCCGGAAGCACAACGCCCGCAGGTGTGGCATCAGGCCGGCGGCAAGCTGATCGAGCAGGCGCGTGAGAGTTACAGTGATGCTGGTTTGCAACTGGGTGAGGCCGTGCGCGTCGAGCCATTCATCGACGACATGGCGCAGGCGTATGCCTGGGCGGATGTGGTGATCTGCCGCGCCGGTGCGCTCACCGTGGCGGAGCTTGCTGCGGCGGGCGTGGGCAGCATTCTCGTGCCATATCCCCACGCGGTGGATGACCATCAAACCCATAACGCCGCGGTGCTGGCCGATGTCGGTGCCGCCAAAATCATGCAGCAGCGCGATTTGGGCGCGGCGGTGCTGGCCGATGTGTTGGGCGACATGACCCACGAGCAGGCTCTGCGCATGGCGATGGCTGCACGCTCTCAGGCACGGGCAGACGCCGCCGAGCGGGTGGTGCAAGCCTGCGCACCGTGGCTGGAAGAACTCAAGGACATGAACAAGGAGCGTGCAGCGTGACTCCCCTGCCAAGCGTCAACCCCGGCATGCGCCGTGTGCGCCGCGTGCACTTCGTCGGTATCGGCGGCGTGGGCATGAGCGGCATTGCCAAGGTGTTGCTCAACCTGGATTACATGGTCAGTGGCAGCGATCTGCGCGAGTCGGAAAGCGTGCAGCGCTTGCGCGAGCTGGGTGCCAAGGTCTGGGTCGGTCATCAGGCCGAGTGGGTGCAGGGCGCGGATGTGGTCGTGGTTTCCACCGCCATCCACAGCGACAACCCCGAACTGCTCGAGGCGCAGGCGCAGCGCATTCCAGTGATCCGTCGTGCCGAAATGCTCGCCGAATTGATGCGCTTCCGTTATGGCATTGCCATTGCCGGCACGCATGGCAAGACCACCACCACCAGTCTGGTGGCCTCGGTGCTCGCCGCCGGCGGCTTGGACCCGACGTATGTGATCGGTGGACGGCTGAACAGCAGCAAGAGCCATGCACGGCTGGGGGCAGGGCATTATCTGGTGGCCGAGGCGGACGAAAGCGATGCCTCATTCCTGCATTTGCAACCGATGATGGCCGTGGTGACCAATATCGATGCCGACCACATGGACACTTACGGCGGCGATTTTGAAAAACTCAAGGATGCCTTTGTCGCGTTTTTGCACAACCTGCCGTTTTACGGTTTGGCGGTGTTGTGTGGCGATGACCCAGTGGTGCGCGAGCTTTTGCCGCGCGCCGGCCGTCCGCTTGTGACCTACGGCTTTGGCGTGGACAACGACGCGTGCGCCAGTCAAGTGCGCGCCGAAGGCACAGGCATGCGCTTTATCGCTCAGTTGCCGGGCAACGAGCCGTTCGAGGTGTATCTGCATCAACCCGGGCGACATAACGTGCTCAATGCCATGGCTGCCCTACTGGTTGGGCATGAGTTGGGGGTGGGCGTTGAGGCCATGCAGCAGGCGCTGGCGCGTTTTGAAGGTATTGGCCGTCGCCAGCAGGCGTATCTTGGGCTGAGCGTGCAAGGCAAGGCGCTGACGCTGGTGGACGATTACGGCCATCACCCGCGCGAGATCGCAGCGACCCTCGAGGCGGTGCGTGGTGCCTATCCGGGACAGCGACTGTTGCTGGTCTTTCAACCCCACCGTTACACACGTACCCGTGATCTTCTTGATGACTTCGCCAGTGTACTCAGCGAGGCGGATGGGCTGGTGCTCGGCGACGTCTATGCCGCGGGCGAAGCGCCAATTGCCAATGCCGATGGGCGCGCCCTGGCGCGGGCGGTACGCGCACGCGGCCGCTTGGAGCCGGTGTTCGTCGAGGCGGTGGACGATATGCCCGAGGTACTTGCCGGCATGGTGCACGACGGCGATGTGGTCTTGGTGATGGGCGCGGGCAATATCGGCAACCTCGCACCGCGCCTGGCCAAACTTTGGGGGAGCGAAGCATGAGCGTACAGGCCAAAGATTTCGGCAAAGTCGCCGTGCTGCTCGGTGGTACCTCGGCGGAGCGCGAGGTTTCGCTGAAAAGCGGACAGGCCGTGCTGGATGCGCTGCGTTCGCGAGGTGTGGATGCACATGCATTGGATGCCTGCGAGCGTGTGATCGAAAATCTCAAAGCCGGTGGCTTCGATCGCGCCTTCATTGCCCTTCATGGTCGCGGTGGTGAGGATGGCGTGATTCAAGGCGCACTGGAGCTGATCGGTCTGCCCTACACCGGCAGCGGCGTGTTGGCTTCCGCCTTGGGCATGGACAAGCAGCGCACCAAGCAGCTTTGGCTGGGCGCGGGCCTGCCGACACCGGATTTCCGTGTGCTCCATGCGGAGGAGGACGCCCTCGCGGCTGGCAAGGCGCTTGCCCTCCCGCTGATGGTCAAGCCTGCGCTGGAAGGCTCCAGCATCGGCATGAGCAAGGTGCATCGCGCCGAAGATTTGCCCGCAGCCTTCCGTAAGGCGCAAGGCTTCGGCCCGGTGCTGGCCGAGCAGTTCATCCACGGTGAGGAGTACACCGTGGCGGTTCTCGGCGATGAAGCGCTGCCGCCGATTCGCCTGGAAACTACGCACGATTTCTACGATTTCGATGCCAAGTATGTGGCCAATGACACGCGTTACATCTGCCCCTGTGGATTGAATACGGCGGATGAGGCTGAGCTGAAAGCGCTGGCACTGGCGGCGTTTCGCGCCGTGGGCGCGTGCGGCTGGGGGCGGGTGGATGTGATGCGTGATGCACAAGGCCGCTTTTGGCTGCTGGAAATCAATACCGTGCCGGGTATGACCGATCACAGCCTGGTACCCATGGCCGCGCGTGCCGCAGGCATCGACTTTGCCGAGCTGGTGTGGCGCATTCTTGCGTTGAGCCTGACCAAGCCATGCGGGGAGGGTGTTTGATGCCAAGCGTGCACGCCAAGCGCCCCTCCACCCCGCTGAGTGAGCAGATCGCGGCCATGCCGTGGGCGGCGATGGCGCGGCACACCGTGCATCTCTTGGCGTTGGCCGGCATCGTGGCGCTGGTGGTCTGGGGCTGGCGCACGATTCATGATCCTTGGGTCTTTCCGCTGCGCGTGGTCAAGGTGGATGGCCAGTTGCAGCATCTCAAGCCGCAATTGGTGCAACAGGCGGTGGATGAGCGTTTGCAGGGCAGTTTCTTTAGCGTCGATCTGCCGCAGGTGCTGCGTGGCTTGACCGATCTGGCATGGATTCGCGATGCGCGCGTACGCCGTGAGTGGCCGGACACGCTGCATCTGTGGGTGGAGGAGCACAAGCCGCTGGCGCTATGGCGCCTTGATGGCGTGCTCACCGCCGACGGTTCGCTGATTTATCCGGAAGGCCGGCGCGAAGATGACGCCGGTTTACAGGGTCTGCCGCAGTTGGGTGGCGCTGATGGGCGCGAGATGGCGTTGTGGCAGGAGTATCAACGCCTGAGCGAACAGTTGCAGACCCGTGGCTTGCGTTTGGTGGCGCTGCGTGAAGATCAGCGCGGCTCACGTGTGTTGCAGCTCGATCAAGGGCAGATCGTGCGCCTGGGGCGCGAGGATACCGAGCGGCGTTTGCAGCGCTTTCTTGCGGTATTTGACAAAACTTTGGCAGCACGCATGGCCGAGGTCGAAGAAATCGACCTGCGCTATGCCAACGGATTCAGTGTGCGCATGCGCAGCATGCCCAAGACAACTATTTCAACAGGGGTGATAGGCAGTCATCATGGCCAGAAAGACGGATAAGAATTTGCTCGTGGCGCTGGACATCGGCACCTCCAAGGTGGCGGTGATCGTCGGCGAGGTGGCGGAGGACGGCGCGGTGGAGATCATCGGCTTCGGTGATAGCCCGTCCCACGGCCTGAAGCGGGGCGTGGTGGTGGATATTGAGTCCACGGTGCAGTCGATTCAGCGTGCGGTCAGCGCCGCCGAGCTGGTCACGGGCTGTCAGATCTACGCCGTGCGTGCGGGCATTGCCGGCTCGCATGTGCAATCGCGCAACTCCACCGGCCAGGTGGCGATCAAGGAGCGCGAGGTGACCCAGGAGGATGTCGATCGGGTGATCGAAAATGCGCGCGCGGTAGTGATGCCGCACGACCAGCGCATCATCCATGTGCTGCCGCAGGAATACATCATCGACGGTCAGGAAGGCATCCGTCAGCCCATCGGCATGTCGGGCGTGCGTCTGGAGGTGCGTGCGCATCTGGTCACCGGCGCCACCAGCGCGGTGCAGAACATTGTCAAGTGCATCGAGCGTTGCGGCTTGCGTGTGGATGACATGGTGCTGGAACAGATTGCCAGTGCCGAGGCTGTACTGCACAACGACGAGCGTCAACTTGGCGTGTGCCTGGTGGATATCGGCGGCGGCACCACCGATTTGGCGGTGTTTGTCGATGGTGCGATTCGCCATACCGCAGTGATTCCGATTGCCGGCGATCAGGTCACCAATGACATCGCCGTGGGGCTGCGCACGCCGACGCAGTTTGCCGAAAAGATCAAGCTGGAACATGCCTCGCTCTGTCCAGACGAGGGGGCGAGCGAATTCATCGAAGTGCCCGGTGTAGGCGATCGCCCGGCGCGGCGCCTGTCGCGCCACACCCTGGGCGAGATCGTCGAGGCACGTTACGAGGAGATTTTCCAGCACGTGCGCGAGGAGTTGCGGCGCAGCGGGTTTGAGGAGCGAGTGACCGCCGGTGTCGTACTGACGGGCGGTAGCGCGCTGATGTGCGGCGTGGTCGAGCTGGCGGAAGAGATCTTGCACATGCCGGTGCGTCTGGGCGTACCGCAGCATGTGACAGGTTTACAGGAGGTGGCTAACAACCCGGTGCATGCCACCGGGGTGGGCTTGTTGTTGTTTCAGGGGGCGAAGGAAACAGAGAGCGAGAAGAAAGGCTCGTCCGCTGCGACTTCGGTGGTGGAAAAAATGAAAAATTGGTTCAAGGGCAATTTTTGAGTTGGGCTTGCGTAGCCTTTAACATTTCGTGACAAAAGGGGGTGGATGATGTTTGAGTTGGTCGATTCGTATTCCGATAGCGCAACCATCAAAGTGGTGGGTGTGGGCGGTGGTGGTGGCAATGCCGTGGCGCATATGCTGCAAAACGCCATCGAAGGGGTGGATTTCATTTGTGCCAACACTGATGTGCAGGCGCTGAAAAAATCCATGGCAACCATTCAGCTGCAAATTGGTGCCAATATCACCAAGGGTTTGGGCGCGGGCGCCAATCCGGAGTTGGGGCGTCAGGCGGCGCTGGAAGACCGTGACCGCATTCAGGAAGTGCTCGCCGGCACCGATATGCTGTTCATCACCACCGGCATGGGTGGCGGCACGGGTACTGGCGCAGCCCCTGTGATTGCTCAGATCGCCAAGGACATGGGCATCCTCACCGTGGCAGTGGTCACCCGTCCGTTCGCTTTCGAAGGCAAGAAACGCATGGAGCAGGCCATGGCCGGTATCCGTGAGCTGGAAAAGCAGGTCGATTCGCTGATCGTCATCCCCAACGAAAAACTGCTTGCCGTGATGGGCAAGGCCGCGCCGATGATGGAAGCCTTCAACGCTGCCAACGGCGTGCTGCTCTCAGCGGTGCGTGGTATTTCCGAGCTGATCACCCGCCCGGGCTTCATCAACGTGGACTTTGCCGACGTGCGCACCACCATGGAAGGCATGGGCTCGGCAATGATGGGCACGGGTGAGGCTAGCGGTGAAGGGCGTGCGCGTGAAGCCGCCGAAGCCGCGATTCACAGCCCGCTGCTCGATGACATGGTGCTGCGCGGTGCGCGCGGCATTCTGGTCAACGTCACCGCCGGCATGGATCTCACCGCCGGTGAATTTGAAGAAATCGGCGCCATCATCCAGGAAATGGCCTCGGAAGAAGCCAGCGTGAAGATCGGCATGGCGATTGACCCGGAGATGGATGGTCGCATTCGTGTCACCGTGGTGGCCACCGGCCTGAACACGCCCAAGGTCGAAGCCGTACCGTTCAACCGTCCGCGTGTGGTGGTGGACAACGATACGCGCAGCCAAGTGCGCCAGGTGGTCAGCGAAGCCATGGCTTCTGCAGCACCCACACCCGCCAGCATGGTGCATGGCAACACGGCGTTCAACCTCGATCTGGTCGATATTCCTGCCTTCCTGCGCCGTCAGGCTGATTGATCGCCCCATCCCCCGCCATCACGTGGCGGGGGAGGAGCAGCAGAAAACACCCGCCCATCGGCGGGTTTTTTATGCCCTGCTCTTGAGCGGCGTAGGTCAATTGATCGAAAAATTCGATCAATCAAGCCCTAAAAACGCCATAATCTATCGAATGGACGAGGTCTAAAGGCGGGTTTTGACCCCCAAACGCCAAAGCAGGGTGCCTTTGTGGGTCGAAAGCAAAGGCCTCAAACAAAGCGCATGGATAAATCGATCGCACGAATATCCTTGGTCAAGCTGCCAATCGAGATGAAATCCACGCCGGTTTCGGCAATCGCACGCACCGTGCTTTCGTTCACTCCGCCGGAGGCCTCGAGTTGCGCGCGGCCTTGGGTCAGTGCCACAGCGCGCTCCAGGCCATCGAGGTTGAAGTTGTCGAGTAGCACACGCGGCGCGCCGGCCATCAGTGCTTCTTCCAGTTGCTCAAGGTTTTCCACTTCCACCTCCAGCGGTAGGTTGGGGTGCAAGTGGCGCGCATGCACAATCGCAGGGGTGATGCCGCCGGCGGCGGCAATGTGGTTTTCCTTGAGCAAAATGGCGTCAAACAAACCGATGCGATGATTCCAGCCGCCACCGCAGGTGACGGCGTATTTTTGCGCCAAACGCAGGCCGGGCAAGGTTTTGCGCGTATCGAGAATGCGTGCGCGTGTACCGTCGATCAGGCGCACGAAGTGATTCACGCGCGTGGCTGTGGCCGAGAGCGTTTGCACAAAATTGAGGGCTGTGCGTTCGCCGCTGAGGATGGCGCGTGCGTTGCCATGCACACGGCAGAGCAGTCCACCAGAGGTGATGTGGTCGCCATCCTCTGCGCTCCAGTCAATGCGAATATCGGCGTCGAGTTGATGAAACACCTCATTAAACCAGGCTTGTCCGGCAAGGATCATCGGCTCGCGGGTGATAACCTGGGCGGTGCAAATGGTGGCTTCGGCGATCAGCATGGCGGAAACATCGCCGCTGCCAATATCCTCACGCAAGGCGGATTGAACTTGCAGGGTGATGTCTGTGGGGCTGGGCAGTGGCATGGTCGTCTTTCTCCTAAACCTTCAATACGGAAAATGCAGTTTGTTACAAAAAATGTGACTAAAGTGGTGCTTTGTCACGTATTCGTCACCTTGTTGTCGTAAATAGCAGGACACAGAGCGCATTGACCCCAAAGCCAACAAGCCTAAGGTGCATCAAGGCGCATTCTTTCCAGGGGAGCATGATGAGCAGCAAGAATATTCTGATCGTGGAAGATGAAAAGCCCATTCGCGAGATGGTCGGCTTTTCACTCGGGCGCGCTGGCTACAAAGTGACCGAGGCCGGTGATATTTCCGAGGCGTTTGAATCGATGGCGCAGCAGTTGCCGGACCTGATTCTACTCGACTGGATGTTGCCCGGTGCCAGCGGCCTTGAGCTGGCGCGCCGCTTGAAAAAAGACGAGTTGACCCGCGATGTGCCGATCATCATGCTCACCGCGCGCGGTGAAGAAGAAGACAAGGTCACCGGCCTTGAGGCCGGCGCCGATGATTACATCACCAAACCCTTCTCGCCGCGCGAATTGCAGGCACGCATTCGCGCCGTACTGCGCCGCAGTGCCAATGAAGACGAATCCGGTGTGGTGCGCATCGAGGGGCTGGAGCTTGACACCGAAAGCCATCGTGTGTCAGCCAATAACGCGCCAATTGACATGGGACCCACCGAGTTTCGCTTGCTGGAGTTTTTCATGACCCACCCCGAGCGCGTGTACAGTCGCGAGCAATTGCTGGATCGCGTGTGGGGACGTAACAGCTTTGTCGAAGAACGCACGGTGGATGTGCACATCCTGCGTTTGCGCAAAGCTCTGGCGCCCTCCGGCTACGATGCCATGATCCAGACCGTGCGCGGTGCCGGTTATCGCCTATCGAGCCGGGTCTGAGTGATCCAAGGCATACGCAACGAGCTCTTGCTCATCCTCGCGCTGATCCTTGTCGGCGGCGCGCTGGGTTATGCCGCGGGGCAAGCAGTCTATGGCGTGTTGCTTGGGCTGGTGCTTGCTCTGCTGCGTCTGATTTGGGTCATGACCCATCTGGTGTACTGGCTTGAACAGCCGCGCAGCCAGATTGGTCGCGTGGCGCTGCACGGTTGGTTGGGGCGACTCGGCCAACGTCTGCGTCGTGCACGTCGTGCGCTGCGGCGGCGTGATCGGCGTTGGCTGCGCTTGATTCGTGAGTACCGTCATGCGGCAGATGCCTTGCCCGATGCCGTGGTGGCGCTGGATCAACAGCACCACATCCTCGGCTTCAACCCCGCCGCGCGAGCACTGCTCGGTCTGCGTCAGCGCGACCTCGGGCTGAACATTGAGCTTTTACTGCGGCAGCCCGATTTTGTCGCCTACCTGCGTACCGCCGACTGGTCGCATGACGTCGATTTGCCCGGGCATCTGGATGCCAGTCGTGTGTTGAGTTTGCAGATCGTGCCGTATGCGCAGGAACGTCTATTACTGATTGCCCGTGATGTCACCCGCCTGCAGCGTTTGCAGGACATGCGCCAAGACTTCGTGGCCAACGTCTCCCATGAGCTGCGCACACCGTTGACCGTGCTCTCTGGCTACATTGAAACCCTGCTCGACAGCGAGCAGGACAATGACGAACCCTTGCCGGATGGTTTGTTGCGCATCCTCGGTCAAATGCATCTCCAGTCGGAACGCATGCGGCGCATCGTTGAAGACCTGCTGCTGCTCTCACGCCTGGAAACCACCGAGCCGAACGAGGATCAATTCGAGTGGGTCAATGTGCCGTTCATGCTGGAGAGCATTGCCGAATATGCCGAGCACTTGAGCGGCGAAAGCAACCACGTCATTGAGTGTGAGATCCAACATGCATTGCGCATGCGTGGCATGCCGCGCGAGCTGGACAGTCTTTTTTCCAACCTGGTGTTCAATGCGGTGAAATACACTCTGCCCGGCGGCAAAATCACCTTGCGCTGGTTTGCAGACTCACGCGGCAGGGTGTTTGAAGTGGAAGATACGGGCATCGGCATCGCACCGCAGCACATCCCACGTCTGACGGAACGCTTTTATCGCGTGGACGTTGGTCGCTCACGCACCATGGGCGGCACGGGCTTGGGTCTTGCCATCGTTAAACACGTCATGTTGCGCCATCACGGCCGACTGGAAATCGAGAGTGAATTGGGACGCGGCAGTACCTTCCGCTGCTTTTTTCCTAGCGAAAATACAGCGCCCGTCATGAATCGTTCATAAAAAAATAATAAACAGGTCACCTTGAATGACCATGCTAGTCGAGCGTGCCGATCAAACGGCTTTATGCTTGACCAGGTTTTCTTGTCATAGTTCGTTTTTTAACCTGAGGAAAATCACCATGATGACCTTCCGTATGTCCCTTCTTGCTGGCGCTCTGCTGGTTGCTGGCACCGCTCAGGCCGCTGATGTCAACACCATCAGCGGTGCTGGTGCGACCTTCCCGTATCCGATCTACTCCAAGTGGGCAGAAGCCTATAACAAGGCCACTGGCGTCAAGCTGAATTACCAGTCCATCGGTTCCGGTGGTGGTGTCAAGCAGATCACTGCCAAAACCGTTGACTTTGGTGCCTCTGATGACGCACTCAAGCCGGAGAAGCTGGACGAGGTGGGCTTGGCTCAGTTCCCGGCCGTCATGGGTGCAGTGGTACCGGTGATCAACGTCGCAGGCGTAGCGAGCAACCAACTGAAGATGGATCCCGCTGTGCTGGCTGACATTTATCTTGGCAAAATCACCAAGTGGAATGATGCGAAGATCGCTGCTCTGAACCCGGGTGTGGCGCTGCCTGACAAGCTGATCACCGTAGTGCGTCGTTCCGACGGTTCTGGCACTACAGCGATGTTCACCAACTACCTCACCAAGGTCAGCCCTGAGTGGAAAGAGACCGTGGGCGAAGGTAAGGCCGTGAAGTGGCCGGTGGGTCTGGGTGGTAAAGGCAACGAAGGTGTTGCTTCTTACGTCAAGCAAATCGACGGCGCAATCGGTTATGTCGAGTCTGCCTATGCCAAGCAGAACAAGCTGGCCACCGTGCAGATGAAGAACGCCGCAGGCAAGTTCGTTACTGTGAGCGCGGAGAGCACCGCAGCAGCAGCAGCTAGCGCGGACTGGAAAGGCTCCAAAGATTTCTATCTGTTCCTGACCGATGCCCCGGGTGCCGAATCTTGGCCGATTGCAGCGCAAACCAACATTTTGGTTTACAAAGAGCCGGAAAACTGCGCGCAGACTGAAGCTGTGTTGAAGTTCTTTGACTGGTCTTGGAAAAACGGCGGCAAGATGGCCGATGAACTTGACTATGTTCCGCTGCCCAAGGATCTGATCAATCAAATCCATGGCTACTGGAAAGAGAACATCAAGTGCGAAGGCGTCGCCGCGATCACCAAGGGGTGATTTGATGTACACAGGATGATCTGAACTGCACCCAGGGAAGGGTGCCCTGGAGCCTGCTCGCGCAGGTTCTCCCCATTTTTCGAGGCAGACTGCATTATGTCATCGACAACGCTCAAAGGTGCAACCGGTGTGTCTCCGGTGAACCGATCCAAGCTATCCTTTGCTCTGGGCGACGTAGCCTTCAAATTCTTGGCCTTGTTCTTCGCACTGGTCGTTTTGATGCTGCTTGCCGGCATCATCTTCATGCTGGTCAAGGGTTCCTTGCCCGCCTTTGAAGCCTTCGGCTTCTGGGGCTTCATCACCAGTGATGAGTGGAACCCCGTCGAAGAGCAATACGGCGCCTGGCCGTCTCTCGCCGGAACATTGATTGCTGCAGCGATCGCCATGCTGATTGGTCTGCCTCTTTCTTTTGGTATTGCCATCTTCATTACCGAAATGGCGCCGCAATGGCTCAAACGCCCCGTCGGTACAGCCGTTGAATTGCTGGCGGCAGTGCCTTCCATCATCTACGGCATGTGGGGCTTGTTCTTCTTTGCTCCGTGGTTTGCTGCCCACATTCAACCTTGGCTGGTCAGCATATTGGGGCCTCTGCCCGTGATTGGGGCACTGTTCCAAATGCCACTGATTGGCGGCTCCAGTGGAGTAAGTGTGATGACGGCCGGCATCGTGTTGGCGATCATGGTGGTGCCGTTCATGGCCTCGGTCATGCGTGATGTCTTCGAGATCGTGCCCGGAAGCCTGAAAGAGTCTGCTTATGCCATGGGTGCCACTACCTGGGAGGTGGTGTGGAATGTCGTTTTACCCTACACCAAGACGGGTGTGGTCGGCGGCATCATGCTTGGCTTGGGTCGTGCGCTGGGTGAAACCATGGCGGTGACCTTCATCATTGGTAACGCCACACAGCTCAGCGCGAGCCTGCTTGCGCCGGGTACCACGATTGCCGCTAAGCTGGCCAACGAATTCAACGAAGCCGACGGCTTGCAAATGGACAGCCTGATCGCCATGGGTCTGATCCTCTTCATCATCACCTTCATCGTACTGATCCTGTCCAAGCTCATGCTCATGCGCATGGCGGCGACACAGGAAGGTAAGAAGACCTAAAGGGGGAACGCATCATGGATCTTTACGCGCGTCGCAAATTCATCAACAGTTTCAACTTGACCGCATCGGTACTCACCACGGCGGTGGGGATCTTCTTTCTCGCCTGGATTCTGGTGGTGCTGATCATCAAAGGCATTGGCGCCATCAACTGGAGCATCTTTACCGAAATGACACCGCCGCCGGGAAGTGCGGGCGGCTTGGCTAACGCCATCGTCGGTAGCATCATGATCACCTTCGCCGCGGTGCTGATCGGCACGCCGATTGGTATCATGGCCGGCACCTACCTTGCCGAGTATGGTAAACACAGCCCCTTTGCCGAGGTGGTGCGCACGATCAACGACATTCTCCTCTCTGCGCCGTCGATCATCATCGGTGTGTTCGTGTATGAACTCATCGTCTTCCGTCAGGGGCATTATTCGGGTTGGGCGGGTGCCGTGGCACTGGCCATCATCGTGATCCCCGTTGTTCTGCGTACCACCGAAAACATGCTGCTGCTCGTGCCCACACAAATGCGTGAAGCTGCGGCCGCGCTTGGAGCGCCGCAATGGTTGGTCATCATGCAGGTGGTTTATAAGGCAGCCATCGCCGGTATGGTGACCGGTGTGGTTCTGGCGGTTGCCCGCATCACCGGTGAAACAGCGCCCTTGCTGTTCACCGCGCTGAACAACCAGTTCTGGAGCACGGACATGAACCAGGCGATGGCCAACCTGCCCGTGGTCATTTTCCAGTTTGCCATGAGTCCCTACGATGATTGGCGTGAGCTGGCTTGGGCGGCAGCACTGATGATTACGATTTTGGTTCTGGGCATGAACATCCTTGCGCGCAGCCTGCTCAAGGGTCACAAGGCCAATTAAGAGATAACTGCTATGGAGAATAACTCAATGAGCACAATGGCCTCCCCTCAGTCGGGCAACGTCAGCTTCAATATGGCCGCTGCGGTCTCACAAAAGTCGCCTGAGGCACACAACATGACCAACAAGGTGGACGGTATCCGCCATGTTGAGAATGGCAAGCTGATTCTCAAAAACCTCAACTTCTTTTACGGCAAGTTTCAAGGGCTGCACAACATCAATGTGAGCTATCCGGAGCGTCAGGTCACGGCGATGATCGGCCCGTCCGGTTGTGGTAAATCAACCCTGTTGCGCACCCTCAACCGTATTTACGATCTTTATCCCGGTCAGCGTGCTGAGGGTGAGATCATCATGGACGGGAAAAATCTGATCGATAAAGGCGTGGATGTGAACACCTTACGTGCCAAGATCGGCATGGTGTTCCAAAAGCCGACACCTTTCCCCATGTCGATCTACGACAATATCGCGTTTGGCGTGCGTCTGTATGAGAAGCTGAGCAAGGCGGAAATGGATGAGCGTGTCGAGTGGGCATTGCGCAAGGGTGCCATCTGGGATGAAGTCAAAGACAAACTCTCCCAGGCGGGTACTGCACTTTCAGGTGGTCAGCAGCAGCGTTTGTGCATCGCGCGCAGTATTGCCGTCAAGCCCGAGGTGATTCTCTTCGACGAACCGACCTCTGCACTCGACCCGATTTCTACGCTCAAGATTGAAGAATTGATTCACGAGTTGAAGCATGACTTCACGGTAGTGATCGTGACGCACAACATGCAGCAGGCAGCGCGCGTGTCGGATTACACTGCCTTCATGTATCTGGGTAAGATGGTGGAGTACGATCACACCAACGTGATTTTCACTAAGCCGGACAAGAAGGAAACCGAAGACTACATTACCGGCCGCTTCGGTTAAGCGCGAACCTCCAATCAAGGCTTATAAAAACCCGCCAGATTCTGGCGGGTTTTTTGTTTGGCTGCCTCTCTCACCCCGGCAGGCTACAATTTGAAACCCGCCTGAGTGCTACCGATGTGGGTTGTAGCTCCCTCTCTCACCCCGGCAGGCTACAATAGCGCCTCGATGTTCTCCAGGCCGGTCTGTGTTGTAGCTCCCTCTCTCACCCCGGCAGGCTACAATGAATTCCCGGTAGGCTGCGGCGCTCATGAGGTTGTAGCTCCCTCTCTCACCCCGGCAGGCTACAATATATAGGGTTTAAGCCCGTACACACCCACGGTTGTAGCTCCCTCTCTCACCCCGGCAGGCTACAATCGCGCCATCGACATGATGATTGGGCAGTGCGTTGTAGCTCCCTCTCTCACCCCGGCAGGCTACAATCCGCATTTGAGCAGGCCAGAGAGCAGGTAAGTTGTAGCTCCCTCTCTCACCCCGGCAGGCTACAATACAGCCCGCCTGCATCTGCGTGATGAGTCCGTTGTAGCTCCCTCTCTCACCCCGGCAGGCTACAATTTTACCCAACAGGAGGCTGTCCGCTTGGCGTTGTAGCTCCCTCTCTCACCCCGGCAGGCTACAATAGAGCATGGAGGAGGCGAATGCGCATATCCGTTGTAGCTCCCTCTCTCACCCCGGCAGGCTACAATTAGCAAGTCGTGCGTGGTTTTCGTGGCGGGGTTGTAGCTCCCTCTCTCACCCCGGCAGGCTACAATTTGGTGTAGACAAACGTCAGTGACAGCGGGGTTGTAGCTCCCTCTCTCACCCCGGCAGGCTACAATGAATCGGTTGCAGCGGTTGCCTCAAGCATCGTTGTAGCTCCCTCTCTCACCCCGGCAGGCTACAATTCTACCACGGCGATACCTGGCTGCGCAGCTGTTGTAGCTCCCTCTCTCACCCCGGCAGGCTACAATAAATATACATAGTGAGGAAAAACACCCGACGTTGTAGCTCCCTCTCTCACCCCGGCAGGCTACAATACCATCAGTAGTAATACGATGTGGCCATGGGTTGTAGCTCCCTCTCTCACCCCGGCAGGCTACAATAATATCTGGCGTTCTCCTACAGCGGTTACTGTTGTAGCTCCCTCTCTCACCCCGGCAGGCTACAATCGAGCCGAAAAAAGATGCCCGCCATTGCGGGTTGTAGCTCCCTCTCTCACCCCGGCAGGCTACAATTTTTGCGAAAATGCGCCCAAGTCGCTTGCAGTTGTAGCTCCCTCTCTCACCCCGGCAGGCTACAAT
>CAYOCG010000017.1:0-1926 GCA_964402435.1 uncultured Halothiobacillus sp.
TCGAGGCCGGCGCCGACTGGGTGCACTTCGACGTCATGGACAACCATTACGTGCCGAACCTGACCATCGGTCCGCTGGTGTGCGAGGCGCTGCGCAAGCACGGCGTGACTGCGCCGATCGATGTGCACCTGATGGTCAAACCGGTGGATCGCATCATTCCGGATTTTGCCAAGGCTGGTGCCAGCTACATCACCTTCCACCCCGAGGCCTCCGAGCACATTGATCGCACCCTGGGGCTAATCAAAGACTCTGGCTGCAAAGCCGGTCTGGTCTTCAACCCGGCCACTCCGCTTGATGTGCTGGAATACACCATCGAAAAATGCGACATGGTGCTGCTCATGTCGGTCAACCCGGGCTTTGGCGGGCAGAAGTTCATTCCCTACGTGCTGGACAAGGCGCGCAAGGTGCGCAAGATGATCGACGAACGCGGCTTGCAGTGCCGTTTGGAGATCGACGGTGGCGTGGGTCCGGCCAACATTCGTCAGGTCGCGGAAGCAGGTGTGGACACCTTCGTCGCCGGCTCGGCGATTTTTGGTGCGGGCAAGGACAGCGACCCGCAGCGCTACAACAGCGTGATTCAAGCCATGCGTGACGAGCTGGCCAAAGTTGGCAGCTAAGGCATGAAAACCTTCACCCCCAAAATGGTGCTGTTCGATCTGGATGGCACCCTAATCGACAGCGTGCCCGATCTTGCCTATTGCGTCGACGCCATGATGCGGGCGCTCGACATGCCTCAGCGTGGCGAGGCGGCAGTGCGCAATTGGGTGGGCAATGGCGTGGAACGCCTGGTGGAGCGTGCGCTGACCAATGATCTCAATGGCAAGCCGGATGCGGTGTTGTTTGCCAAGGCGCTGCCGATTTTCAAGCAGCTTTATGCGGAAAACACCTCGGGGCGCTCGTTTCTCTACCCCGGCGTGCATGAGGGCTTGGAGTATGTGCGCTCGCTGGGTCTGCGCATCGGTTGTGTCACCAACAAGGCCGAGCAATTCACCGTGCCTTTGCTTAAAGACCTTGGGGTATTTGATCTATTCGAAACGGTGATTTCCGGCGATACCTTGCCGGTGAAAAAACCGGATCCAGGGCCTCTGTTCTACGCTGCCGGTTGGTTTCACTGCGCACCGCATGAGGCGCTGATGATTGGCGACTCCATTTCCGATGTAAAAGCGGCGCGTGCGGCGGGGTTCAACATCATCTGCATGAGTTACGGCTACAACCACGGTGAAGACATCCGCAACTACCATCCGGATGCGGTGATCGACTCCATGCTCGAATTGCGGGAGCTGATCAAGGCATGAGGCGTGTGCAAGGAGGAGCGGTGTGTGCCAAGCGATGGCGTGGTTAAGCCGTCCTCGCTTTCTGCCACCTGTTTTCTGGAGTTTTCACCATGCGCCCCGATGAATTTGCCACCCTCTGCGAGCAAGGCTACAACCGCATCCCTGTGATGCGCGAAGTGCTTGCTGACCTTGAGACGCCGCTCTCGGTCTATCTCAAGCTGGCTGCGGCTCCGTATAGCTATCTATTTGAATCGGTGCAGGGTGGCGAGAAATGGGGGCGTTACTCCATCATCGGCCTGCCGGCGCGCACCGTGCTCAAGGTGTGCGGGCGTGTTGTGCGGGTCGAAAGCAATGGCGAAGTCATCGAGCGCCTTGATGTGAGCGATCCGCTGACCTTCATCGAAGCCTTTGAGCAACGCTTTCGCGTGCCCGATCTGCCGGGGCTGCCGCGCTTTTCCGGCGGGCTGGTGGGCTATTTTGGCTATGACACCATCCGCTACATCGAGCCGCGTCTGGCGCACGCCGACAAGCCTGACCCGATCGATGCCCCCGACATCGTGCTCATGCTTTCCGATGAACTGGTGGTGTTCGACAATCTGCGTGGACGCTTGCAAATCATCGTCCACGCCCAGCCCGATCAGCTTGAAGCGGC
>CAYOCG010000017.1:2026-3993 GCA_964402435.1 uncultured Halothiobacillus sp.
TGGATGACATGCAGGTTGTCGGCTCATCACCGGAAATCCTCGTGCGTCTGGAGGATGATGAGGTCACCGTGCGACCGATTGCCGGCACGCGCCGTCGTGGGCACGATGCCGCCGAGGATGCTGCGTTTGAGGCGGAACTGCTGGCGGATCCCAAAGAGCGCGCCGAGCACTTGATGCTGATTGACCTAGGGCGTAACGACATTGGGCGTGTGTGCCAGACCGGCAGCGTGCGTTTGACCGACAAAATGGTCATTGAACGCTACTCGCATGTGATGCACATCGTGTCGAATGTCACGGGTCAACTGCGCGATGGGCTTTCGGCCATGGACGTTTTGCGTGCCACCTTCCCTGCAGGCACGGTGTCTGGCGCACCCAAAGTGCGCGCCATGGAAATCATCGACGAGCTAGAGCCAGTCAAGCGCGGCGTGTACGCGGGTGCGGTGGGTTATTTGGCGTGGAATGGCAATATGGACACTGCCATTGCCATTCGCACCGCGGTGATTAAAGACGGCACGCTGCATATCCAGGCCGGTGCCGGCGTGGTTTATGACTCCATCCCCGAGCTGGAATGGAAAGAAACCATGAACAAGGGGCGCGCGGTGTTCCGTGCCGTGGCCTTGGCTGAGGCGGGGTTGGATTCATCAGGGAAATCGCTCTAGCCGAGGTGGCCGCATGAATCGTTTTGTCCTCACGGTGATTGCGCTGCTCATACCCATTGGCTTGCTGTGGTGGGGGATGAAGCCTTCAACGGAAAAGTTGCAGCAGCCAGTGCGTGACAAAGTGGCCGAGTTTTCGCAATACATTGAAACCGAGTTGGGTCTGATGGATCCGGTTTGTCTTAACGGGCTTGGGCCGTTTCCGTTGCACCCGCACACCACAGCGTTGCCTCTGGTGTGCAAAAATTGCAATGCTCTGATCGAGGCCGGCATCCTGCAACGCCAGAGCAAGACGGGGGTCTATGAGCTCACGACCAAGGGCAAGCCGTTTTATTTCGACACCATGAATGTGCGCAACCCCAACCTCGCCACCGCCAAAACGCCCTCCGCCGGGCGTCAGCCGCGTTTGTGTTTTGGGGAAAGTCATGTGCATGCCATCGTCGAGTCCTTGCCGATGATGAAAATCGGCTCCGACCGGGTGGTGTCGATGAAGGTGGTGCTTGAGGTGCGAAATCCGGCGGATATTTTGTTTACCGAGCAGGGGCGGGCGCTGGAGCTGCCTTTGCCCAAGCGTGACTCCGATAGCGCCCCTTGGCTCTTGCCGCCCAGAGTCATAACTTTTGTGCTTAGCCCCAGCGGGTCGATTTCCTACATGGACAACGGCATACGTTACGGTAAGTGGATCAACGAGAAGTAAGAGCGTGCCCCGATGGTATTAATGATCGATAACTACGACTCCTTCACCTACAACATCGTGCAGTATCTCGGCGAGTTGGGTGCAGATGTCGATGTGCGCCGCAACGACGAGCTGACGGTGGAGGACATCGAGCGCATGGCGCCGAGTCACATCGTCATCTCCCCGGGGCCGTGCACGCCGAATGAGGCCGGCATTTCGGTGGCCACGCTCAAACACTTTGCTGGCAAGGTGCCGATGCTGGGCGTGTGCCTTGGGCATCAGGCGATTGGCCAGGCGTTTGGCGGCAAGGTCATTCGCGCCAAGCAGATCATGCATGGCAAAACCTCCGCGGTGTTTCATGAAAACAAGGGCGTGTTCCAAGGCTTGCCCAATCCATTTGAGGCAACGCGCTACCACTCGCTGGTCATTGAGCGTGAATCGTTGCCAGACTGTCTGGAGATCACCGCCTGGACACAAAACCCGGACGGCTCGTTCGAGGAAATCATGGGCGTGCGCCATCGTCAATTCGCCATCGAGGGCGTGCAGTTCCATCCCGAGTCGATTCTCACCGAGCATGGGCATGACATGTTGCGCCAATTTCTTGCCGTGCGCGCGGGCATGTGGGCGTGACAGGG
>CAYOCG010000017.1:4093-42831 GCA_964402435.1 uncultured Halothiobacillus sp.
GCTTGATGTTCGGCTCTGCGCCGACATGCGCCACAAAACGACGCGCTGAAAAAACGTATGGAGTTCCTTATCAGCATCCTGCTGGCCTATCGGCCTTGATGCAATCATTTGTTCACACTCAGCATGGCATGCTGAGCGCACTTATCGGCAGGTAGAACGCAATGGAACTGAACGGCAATATTCTGCATATCGATTCGCTGATTGCCGTGACCCTCGCCATCATCGTGCTGTTCGTGGGCAAGCGATTGAATCAGAGCGTGGGTTTGCTGCGCGAATACAGCATTCCCGAGCCGGTCAGTGGTGGCCTGCTCTTTTCCGTGCTGTTCGGTCTGGTTTACTGGCTGTTTGCCATTGAGGTCGAGTTCAACCTTGCGGCGCGTGACATGCTGCTGGTGTACTTCTTCACCACCATCGGCATCAATTCCAGCGTGCGCGACTTGCTGGCGGGCGGTAAGCCACTGTTGATTCTGCTTGTGGTGATGGTCAGCTTCATGTTGGCACAAAACCTGGTGGGCATTGGCGGCGCGTGGCTGTTTGATCTGCCGGCGGCGGTGGGCTTGCTCAGCGGCTCGGTGTCGCTGGTCGGCGGGCACGGCACCACCATTGCCTGGGCACCAGAGATTGCCGAAAACTTCGCCATCCCCAATGCCATGGAGATTGGTATCGCCTCGGCCACCATCGGCTTGATCCTGGCCAGCCTGCTCGGTGGGCCGGTGGCCAAATTCCTGATTCAGCGCCACGGCTTGCAACCTCTGTCTCCCGCGGTGGATGAGGTGCAGGACATCGGCATGGCGCAGGGCGCCCGTGCGCCGCACATCACTTATCCTGATTTTCTCAGCACCATTCTGGCAATTCATCTCGCCATCATTCTTGGCAGCGTGTTGAATGATGTCATCCGCGGCTGGGGCTTGAGTCTGCCGCTGTTTGTCACCTGTCTGTTTGCCGGCATTCTGCTGACCAATCTGCTGCCGCATGGTTGGATGCAGCGCCACAACATGCACTGGCTCTCGCGTAGCCCGGCCATGGCATTGGTAGCGGAAGTGGCGCTGGGGACATTTCTGGCCATGTCGCTGATGAGCATGCAGTTATGGACGCTGGTGGATCTGGCGGGTCCGGTGCTGACCATATTGCTGCTGCAAGCCACGCTGGCGGTCTTGGTGGCGGTTTTTGTTCTCTTTCGCGTGATGGGGCGCAATTACAACGCGGCGGTGGTGTGTGCCGGCTTCTGCGGGGTCGGTCTTGGGGCAACGCCCACCGCCATGGCCAATATGGCCGCGGTGACGCAGCGCTTTGGCCCGTCGCATCAGGCATTCATCATCGTGCCATTGGTGTCGGCATTTTTTATCGATCTGGCCAATGCCTTCATGATTCCGTTCTTTCTCGCCAATTTTTGATGTGATCGAGGTGATGATATGACGTATTGCGTGGGACTACTGTTGGAGCAGGGGTTGGTCATGGCGTCCGATTCCCGCACCAATGCGGGCGTGGATTACATTTCCTCTTACAGCAAGCTGCATGTGATTCAGCCTGCCGCGGATCGCATCTTTGTCATCCTTGCCGCCGGCAGTCTCTCCACGACGCAGGAGCTGCTGGCGCGCATCCAGCGTGATATCGACCTGACGTTGCAACCCAATCCAAACTCACTGCACCAACCGCCGGCGCAAACCTTGCTCAATGTGAACTACATGTTCGAAGCCGCAACCTACATCGGCCAGTTGAGTCTGGCGATTCAGCAGCAGCACAGCGCCGTGTCGCGCTTGTCGGGCGCCAGCATGGAGGCGAGTTTCATCCTGGGCGGGCAGATCGCCGGTCAGCCGCATGAGCTTTTTTTGGTTTATCCGCAGGGCAATTTCATTCGTGCCACGGATGAAACGCCTTATTTCCAGATTGGAGAGAGCAAATACGGCAAGTCCGTGCTGGATGTGATCGCCACGCCGCAGATGAAGCTCAATGATGGCGCACGGGTTTGCCTGGCATCGCTGGTGGGCACGGCGCGCGCCAATCTGACGGTGGCGCCGCCGTTTGAGGTGGCGATTTATGCGCGCGATGCCTTGGCGCTGAAACAAAAGATCAAGCTGGAGGAGGACTCCACCGAACTGGCCGGTATGCATCATGCCTGGGAAGCGGCATTACACCTCGCCTTCCGCAGTTTGCCACCGTTTAGCTGGGAGCAGGCTGAGGGTGACGTCAATCCGCCGACAGCTTCCTGATGCCAGCGATGGCAGAATTATTGGCAGCATCCTCCGCTGAGCGTGCTGCCTATTTTGTTGCTCAAGCGCATCAGCGTTTCCGCGGCTGCGACCAAGGGCACAATGCTGATTACATCCCTGCATTGGCCAATGTGTCTCCCGAGCTCTTCGGCATCGCTGTGGCGCAGGTGTCCGGGGAGGTGCATGTTTGTGGCGATGCTGATGTGTGTTTCAGCATACAAAGCATTTCCAAGCCGTTTGTGTTTGCCTTGCTCTGCCAGAGCCTGGGCGAACAGGTTGCGCGCGAGCGCTTGGGCGTGAACAGCACCGGTTTGCCCTTCAATTCGGTGCTTGCAGTGGAGCGCTCCGTCCACGGGCAGAGCAATCCGATGGTCAATGCCGGCGCGATTGCCGCAAGCAGCCTGGCGCCGGGGCGGAATGCTGAAGACAAGTGGCAGTTCATCCGTCAGGGATTGTCGCGCTTTGCCGGGCGTGAGCTGGATATGGATGAGACCATCTATCGTTCGGAGGCCGCACACAATCAGCGCAACGCGGGGATTGCCGCCCTGCTCAAGAGTCACCAGCAGATTCAAGGTGACCCCTATGAAGCCACGGATATCTACACCCGTCAGTGTGCGCTGAATGTCACAGCGCGTGATCTTGCCGTGATGGCTGCCACCTTGGCCAATGGCGGGGTCAATCCGCTGACGGGTGAGCAGGTCATCGATGCGCTGCATTGTCAGCATGTGCTGGCGGTGATGGTCACTGCGGGTCTGTATGAAAACTCGGGTGATTGGTTGTACGACGTCGGCCTGCCGGGTAAAAGCGGGGTAAGTGGCGGCATGATCGCCATTGCGCCGGGCAAAGGCGCCATGGCTTGTTACTCGCCGCCCTTGGATGAGGCAGGCAACAGTGTGCGCGGGCAAAAAGTGGCTGCGTACCTTGCTGATGCACTGGCGCTGAATCTATTTGCCTCCCGTCCCTATGCGCCGGGTATGGACGCCGCTTCAGGTTGACCTGCCTGGCGCAAGCTCGCAGAATCCGCCCCACTGCATTTGGCCTGACGTGGAGTTTTCATGAATCTGACCGCTGCGCTGCGCGCCCTGCTGGAGCGTCGTGACCTGACGCGCGAGGAAATGAGCGCGGTCATGCGCACACTGATGAGTGGCGAGGCGACGCCGGCGCAGGTCGGCGGCCTGTTGATCGGCCTTGCCGTCAAGGGCGAGACGGTGGACGAGGTGGTTGCGGCTGCCAGTGTGATGCGTGAATTCGCCGCCCGCGTGGACATTCCCTGTGCGCCCTTGGTCGATATCGTCGGCACCGGTGGTGACGGTGCGCATACCTTCAATATCTCCACGGCAAGCTGCTTTGTGCTTGCCGCGGCAGGGGGCAAGGTGGCCAAGCATGGCAATCGCTCCGTGTCCAGCACCACCGGCAGTGCCGATTTGCTGGAAGCCGCCGGGTGCCGGCTGGATGTGCCGTTTGAGCGCATTGCACGTGCGGTATGTGAGCTGGGCGTGGGCTTCATGTTCGCGCCGCAGCATCATGGCGCGATGCGTCATTTGATCGCGCCGCGGCGTGAGTTGGGCGTGCGCACCCTGTTCAACGTGCTTGGCCCGCTGGCCAATCCCGCCGGGGCGACGCGTCAGTTGCTCGGAGTGTACAGCGCGCGTTGGCGTCGTCCTCTGGCCGAGGTGCTGCGTGCGTTGGGCATTGAACGGGCCTTGGTGGTCAATGCCGATGATGGTCTGGATGAGTTCAGCATTGCTGCCACCACTCAGGTCAGTGAATTGCGCGATGGTGATATCCACGATTACACCCTCACCCCGGAGGATGTGGGTCTGACCCGCGCCAGCTTGGACAGTCTGCGTGTCGCCTCGCCACAGGAAAGCCTGGTGAAAGTGCAGCAGGCGCTGTGCGGTGAGCCTGGGGCAGCGCGCGATATTGTCGCCTTCAATGCCGGTGCGGCGATTTATCTTGCCGGGTTGACGCCAAGCCTCTCGGAGGGTGTGGCGCGTGCTCTGGAGATTCAACACAGTGGTGCAGCGTGGCAGAAGTTGCAGGACTATGCGGCGTTCACACAGGAGACGGGCGCTTGAGCAGTAACGATATTCTGCACACCATCGTGCAGCGTAAGCATGAGGAAGTGGTCGCGCGGCGTGCAGTGCTCAGTGAGCAGGCATTGCTGGCTCGCGCGCAGGCGGCCGATGCACCGCGTGGTTTTGCCGCGGCTGTACGGGCGCGTTTGGCGCGCGGTGAGCCTGCGGTGATCGCTGAAATCAAGAAAGCCAGTCCGAGTAAGGGCGTGCTGCGTGCCGACTTTCACCCGGCGGCGATTGCAGAAAGCTATGCTGCGGGCGGGGCGGCCTGCCTTTCCGTGCTCACCGATCGCGATTTCTTTCAGGGCAGTGAAGCCTATTTGCAAGAAGCGCGTGCGGCCTGCAATCTGCCAGTGATTCGCAAGGACTTCATCGTCGATCCTTATCAGGTGATCGAGGCGCGTGCCATCGGCGCGGATTGCATTCTGCTCATCGTCGCAGCCTTGGACGATGCCGCGCTGCGCGCATTGCATGATCTGGCCATCGAGCTCGGCATGGATGTGTTGGTGGAGGTGCATGATCGCGCGGAAATGCAACGCGCTTTGGCACTGTGCACCGACTGGACGCATACCCTGCTCGGGGTGAATAACCGCAATCTGCGCACCTTCGAGGTCTCCTTGGACACCACGCTGAACATGCTCGACCTGCTGCCGCAGGGTGCGGCACTGGTGTGTGAGAGCGGCATTCATACGCATGAAGATGTGCGTTTGATGCGTCAAAACGGTGTCAACGCGTTTCTGGTGGGCGAGGCATTCATGCGTGCCGAGGAACCGGGCGCAAAACTGCGCGAACTTTTTTTTGAGGAGGGTGAGCGATGAAAGCACGGGTGCAATGGGTGGATGGCATGGCCTTCATGGGCGAAACCGACAGCGGTCATGCGGTGGTGATGGACGGCGCGCCGGACATCGGCGGGCGCAACATCGGTCCGCGCCCCACCGAAATGGTGTTGCTTGGTCTCGGCGGCTGCACGGGCATTGATGTGGTGATGATTCTGCAAAAGCAGCGTCAACCGGTGCGCGACTGCATCGTGGAAGTCTCCGCCGAGCGCGTGGACAGCGTGCCCAAGGTGTTCAAGAGCATTCATGTGCACTACATCGTCAAGGGCACGGGGCTGGATGCCAAGCAGGTGGAGCGCGCGGTGAAGCTGTCGGCAGAAAAATACTGCTCGGTGTCGCACATGCTCAACAAGGGCGCGGACATCACCCATGATTTCGAGATCGTCGAAGAATAAAAAACAGCGGAGTAGGCGATGGACAAAGGACTGAAACTGCACGGCTTCAATAATCTCAGCAAGACCTTGAGCTTCTCGATGTATGACATCTGCTATGCCAAGACACGGCAGCATGTGGATGAATACATCGCCTACATCGACGATATGTACAACGCCGATCGTCTGACGCAGATTCTGACCAATGTCACCGAAATGATTGGTGCCAATATCCTCAACATCGCCCGTCAGGACTATGACCCGCAGGGGGCGAGTGTCACCATCCTCGTCTCCGAGGAGCCGGTGGCCACCGAGTTGCTCGCCGGGCAAAACGGCAATGTCGAAGCACCGGGTCCTCTGCAAGGCTCCACGCTGGTGAGCAGCTTGGCTGCACACCTCGACAAAAGCCACCTCACCGTGCACACCTACCCGGAAAGCCACCCGGATAATGGCATCAGCACCTTCCGTGCGGACATTGAAGTATCCACCTGTGGGCGTATTTCGCCGCTACGCGCGCTGAATTACCTGATCCACAGCTTCGATTTCGACATTCTCACCATCGACTACCGCGTGCGCGGCTTCACCCGTGATGTGCATGGCAAAAAGCACTTCATCGATCACAACATCAACTCCATCCAGAACTACATGTCGGACGACACGCGGCAGAAGTATCAGATGATTGATGTCAACGTGTACCAGGAAAACCTGTTCCACACCAAAATGCTGCTCAAGGAATTTGATCTGGACAACTACCTGTTCGGCCTGGGGCGGGAAGACTGCACCGCCGACGAGCTGGTGAGCATCCAGAAAGCGCTGCGCCGCGAAATGCAGGAGATTTTCTACGGGCGCAACATGCCGGAAGTGGCGGCGTCCTGAATTTTCCCTGTCAAAGCGACCTTAAACCCACCCAAAAGATGCCCTGCTCGTCTTTGTCATGGCCTGATCGATCGAATTTTTCGATCAATCCGGGCGGTTTTTGCGCTTAATTGATCTAAAAATTCGATCAATCTTTTTCCTGAGTCGCCGAGCCGCCCTCCAGCAGGGCTTCCGCCAGTAAGCGCACCGGATGCACCACCTCGGCCTGTTCATCCCGCGCGCGCAAGCCGGCACCAAGGTGCATGGCGCAGCCAATGTTGGTGCTGCATAACTGCGCAGCGTGCAGCGTGTCGAACGCGTCGATCTTGGGTGCGCGCAAGGCATCGGCTTGCTGCGGGTGAGTGAGCATGTGCGTGCCCGCAGCGCCACAGCAGCGCGCATTGCCCGGCAGTTCTACAACCTCAAGCTCCGGAATCAAGCGGAGCAACTCCACCGCGGCCGAACCCGTGCGCAACACATTGCGTTGTGTGCAGGGCAGATGCACCGCCACGCGCCGCGCGATCGCACGCATGGCGGGCAGCTCATCCGGCATGTGTTGCAACAAAAAGTCACTCAACTCATTAACCGCCATGCCGCCATGCTCCTTAAGCTGCGCCACGCATCCGCTGCTCACACCGACCACATGATCCACCCCAACATGAGCAAAACGCGCGGCAACCTGGGCGGCCATCGCCGTTCCGCGCGCAGGTTCGCCGCCATGCTGATGCATCGCGCCGCAACAACCCTGCTTGGCAGGGATGACCACCTCAAACCCCCAGGCACGCAGCACGTGCACGGCGGCACGCAGAGACTCCGCCTCAAACGCTTCGCCCATGCAGCCGAGAAATAACCCCACTCGTCCGCGTACTTTGGGTGAAGCAGAAGCGGCTTCAGTTATTTGAAATGCCGGTGCAAGCGGTGGCAGCAAGCGCAAAAGACGCTGCGAACCCGCCGGCATGGGCAGGCGTTGCACGCGCAACCGCTGCGCCATGCGCGCCAGATCGGCCAAGCGGCGCAAACGCCAGGGGTGGATGAGTACATGGTCGCGCAATCGACGTATCCAGCGCCCGGGCTGTGCGTTCTGCTGCACAAGATGTGCCTTGGCAGCGTCGATCAGCTTGCCGTAAGGCACCTTGGACGGGCACACCACCTCGCAGGCGCGGCAACTCAGGCAGCCTTGTAAATGGGCTGCGGCGGCATCGTCCAAGGTCATTTGCCCTTGCGCCACACCCAACATGAGCACGATGCGCCCGCGTGGGCCGTCCGCTTCGTTCTGGGTAAGCGCATAGGTGGGGCAGTGCGGTACGCACATGCCGCACATCACACATTGCTGCGTGGCCTGCAAATCCTCATGCACAATGCGCGGCGCTGGGGTGGGTTGATTCATGGCATAAGGCTAACAAAATTCAGCGCGATGATGGTGAGAGGCGTCTTCTGGCTGTGCGTGAGTTGACTCCACCATGCCAATCGCACCCTGCATGACAAAAAATCAGAGCAATGTGTTGCCAAGCGTGCATAACTGATGTAAATTGCGCGACCTTCTAATACCTAACTACGTCTTTTCTTTGACGTCATCCTCTGGAGAGACATCCATGAAAACCTTGAGTGCTAAACCGGCGGAAGTCACACGTGACTGGTTCGTCGTCGATGCCAGCGGCAAAACCCTGGGTCGTATGGCAACTGAAATCGCTCGGCGCCTGCGTGGCAAGCACAAGGCCGAGTACACCCCGCATGTGGACACTGGCGACTACGTCGTGGTGATCAATGCCGACAAAATTCGCGTCACCGGCAACAAGGCGCAGGACAAAATGTATCACCACCACACCGGCTACATCGGCAACCTGAAGTCGATCAACTTTGCCAAGCTGGTGGTCAAGGCGCCGCAACGTCCGATCGAAATCGCCGTCAAGGGCATGCTGCCAAAAGGCCCGCTGGGTCGTCAAATGTTCTCCAAGCTCAAGGTCTATGCAGGCAATGAGCATCCGCACGCCGCGCAGCAGCCGCGCGTGCTTGACATCTAATTTCCGAGATTCAAGAACATGGCAATGACTCAAAACTACGGTACCGGTCGTCGTAAAACCTCCAATGCGCGCGTGTTCGTGCGTCCGGGCAGCGGCAACATCACCATCAATGGCCGTCCGCTGGATGTGTACTTTGGCCGTCCGACCTCTTGCATGGTCGTGCGCCAGCCGCTGGAACTGACCGGCATGGCCGACAAGTTCGACATTCTGGTCAACGTCGAAGGTGGCGGCAACACTGGTCAGGCCGGCGCCATCCGTCACGGCATCACCCGTGCGCTGATCGAATACGACGAGAGCCTGAAGGCCAGCCTGCGCAAAGCCGGGTTCGTCACCCGTGATGCGCGTGAAGTTGAGCGTAAGAAAGTCGGCCTGCGCAAAGCTCGCCGTGCGGTGCAGTTCTCCAAGCGTTAATCGCCTGCTGCGCAAACGCTTCACCAACCCCGCCTGTGCGGGGTTTTTTGTTTTGTTGAGGCATTGAGAACGAGGATGAGTGTGGCAATCTGCCCCAAGGCTCCATCCCCGAACTTCATCACAAGAGTCATCACCGCCATGAAACCGCCCATGCTCGATGCCCGCGCCTGGCGACAACTCGCTTTTTTGCTTGGTCTGATGCTGCTCAGCACCTTGCCGTTTTGGATCTGGCCGCTGGATCTCACCCTCACCGGCATGTTTTATCACCCTGAGCTGGGCGCCGGCGATGCCGCCTGGCCGGTGCAAAACACGCCCTTGGTGCAGTTCTGCTACAAGGCAGCCCCGCTGTTGACCTTGTTGATTGCCTTGCCAGCGTTGTTTGTGGTGCTGTTGGGCGCGTGGATCAAGCCCATCAAATCCTGGCGAGCGCATGCGGCCGTGGTGGTGTTGACCGTGGTGTTAGGCCCTGGGCTGTTGGTCAACGGCATGTTCAAAGAGCTCTGGGATCGACCTCGGCCAGTGCAAACCGAAAACTTTGGCGGTGATTACCCCTACGCGCCGCCACTGGTGATTGGCGAAGCCAAGGGCGGCAAGTCCTTCCCTTGCGGCCATTGCTCGGCGGGTTTTGCTCTGGCCGCGCTTTGGTTGGTGTTGCGCACCCGACGTCCGCGTCTGGCTTGGCTCGCTTTGGGCGCATCCATCGTGCTAGGCGCGGCCATGGGCTATGCGCGCCTCGCCGCCGGTGGGCATTACCTCTCCGATATTCTCTGGGCGGCCTGGCTCTCCTTCCTCGCCGCTTGGGTGAGCTATTACCTCATCATGCGCATTCCACAACGTGAAGCGGGCTGGAGCCCCGCGCCACTTCAGCTTGCCCACCCCGTGCGCTGGGTCGTGGGTGGTGTCATCAGCATGGCTGTGGTGGTCGGCGCGCTGATGGCCACACCGGTGGATTTGCGCTGGCAGCATACCTTTGACGCTGAGACATTGCAGAATATGGGCACGTTGCGCATCGAGCGCGCCAGCGTTGAAGTTTGGCTCGGTGCGGATGAAGGAGAGCCTCGTGTGGAGATCGATGCGCAATGGCAGGGCTTTGGTTTGCCCGGCAGCCGCGTGCGCGCCAAAGCCAACGGTGCCGAGTGGACGGTCACACCGCGAGGCGTATTCAGTGAATTACGCGATCGGGTGCAGATCCGTGCCAGTTTGCAACCTGGGCAAGGTTTGCATCTGCAGCTTGATCCACACGCCCAGCTCCGTGTGCATTGTGCTCAAGGGCAGGGCAGAGAGGGGGTGCAATCCAATCTCCCTTCGGCGCAGGTTCATAGGGAGGGATGCAACGCTTCATGATGGCGAGCCGATGACTGACTCATCACTTGGCGAGTCATGGCGCGGCGCGCTGAATCCCAGCTGCAGCGCACTGTAATCCTCATCGCCATGCCCATCATCGGCAACCTGTTGTAGTCGGGTTAAAAGTGCCTGCAAAACGCTGACATTCATGCCCTGAGCTGCTGCGCTGGCGATGAACAGCCGCGTGTCCTTGATCAAGTGATGGAGTGGGAAGTTGGGGTGGGTGAAATCCCCCTGCAGCATACGATCGAGCTTTTTATCAAAGGTGGGTGCATAGAGCGCGCTGCCGCGCAAAATGTGCATGAAATCATCCACAGCGACGTCATGCGCCTGGATGAGCGCCAGACTCATGGCAAAGGCTGCGGTTTCACTGGCGATCAATTGGTTCAGTGCCAACTTGAGCGCAGCAGCCTGACCAACCGTGCCAATATGGCGCGGCTCTTCGCCAAGCGCATTCAAGAGTGGCAACAGCCTTGCAAATTGCGCTTGCGTGCCGCCAAACATCAAGAGCAGCGTGCCATTTCCTGCCTCGGGAAGACTACCCAGCACGGGGCATTCGGCATATTCGGCGCCGAAATGGTGCAGGCGTGAAGCCAGGCTCTTGCTCTCGTCCGGGCTGATGGTTGCCATGTTGACGATCACCCGCCCGGATAAGAAGGGTGTGGTATTGGTGTTGAAAAGTGCGGCGTCGATCGCCGCATAATCAGCCAAAAACAGCAAAATAAATCGACTTGCTTGCAAAGCCTCGGCGGCGGTTGGCCTATGCAGCGCGCCTTTTTCTGCCAGGACTTCCGATTTATGTGGTGATCGATTCCACACGTTCAGCGAGTAGCCCGCGGTAAGCAGTCTTTCAGCAACTGCGCAACCGAGCAACCCTGTGCCGAGTAAGGAAACATGCATGATCTCGTGGGTGGTTGAGTGGATGAAGCAAAGCCCGCTGCATAGCGGGCTGTGTTTACTCAGGGGCGAATAAATCGCCTCTCATTTCCAGCAATAGCGCACATCTTGTGTTCCGCTCTCACCCTTCACCCCCGCCTGGTTGATGGTCAACGTTCCGCATTCGTCGTCACCGGCCGCTTGTGCACCTTGAGGCACGGCTTGCAGCACGAAAGTTCGCTGGGTGGGTGCAACCTGAAAGCCAAATGTGTAAGTCGCCGGTGCGGTCTCCAGTTCGGTGCGGCATGCAAGAAGGGGAAGCGCCACGGCGGCACCCGCTGCTGTTTGGTCATAGCGCCCATTGGTCGAATAGAAGCGTTCCATGAACTGGGAAAGTTCAAGCAGGCACGATGCCGCCTTGGCGCGCTTGGATTTGATCACGTGCTCTTGGTAGCTTGGCACGGCAATTGCGGCCAATATGCCGATGATGGCCACCACCACCATGATTTCGATCAGGGTAAAACCCCTGGAATGTGCTAAGCGGTTCATCGGATGATCTCGATTTGCACGGCAAACGGCGTCTCATAAAGCGGCACAGGCAGGCGAGGTGTTACCTTCACCACCTGACCCACGCGCAGCTCCTGCGCTGACACTGGATCATTCTTGCCACGCTTGGTGATCAGCGTCGTGGTGCTGAATTTATACATCTTGTCGTTGACCACGATCTCCTCCTGCTGCGGGCGCAGGAAGTCAATCTTGCCCTCCCACGTGTAATCCGCGTCGGTCGGCAGCGTGAGCGGGGTGTGCGCCGGCTTGGTCGTCGCCGGATCGGCGTGCACCGCCATCGGGAGCATTACCAGGATGGCAAGGCTAGTTCGGAATAAAAGCTGTTTCATAGGCAAGTCTCCACTCCGTTAATCGGATACCACTTCACGCCACGTACGACGCAACGCGGTCGATGCACTTTCGGCGAGGGGAATCACCCCACTCGCGGACGAACTCAGCATTTTCAACTCACGGTTTCCGTCCTGGATGATCGACTCCTTGTCCAGATAGATCACGCCCGCACCCTCGAAGCGAATGCCTGACGCGGGAATTTTACTGCCTGGTGCATTCGGGTCGGTTACAAAGTCGGAACCCGTCATAGAGCCGTCGAGGTTGTAGTCAAATGGTGTCACAGTGAGCAGCCGGCTGCCAGAGTTGGCCTGGAACTCATAGATCCAACTCGCTCCGCCAGCTTGGCATGGGTCAAGGGATGGTGTGACGCTCACAAAAACCACCCGATCACCGCGCACAATCGGCGCCTGATGGATGCGTTCACCCGCCTCGGTGCTCAAATCAATGAACCAACCCATCGCAGGATTGCTGTTGGACGGGTTATAGACAGCCTTGCTGCACGCCCCCACCGGACCGGGTAAGGTTGCATCGTCGGTATCATGCCAGGTGATCGAGCAGCCGGTGGTGATGCGTGCATCGGTGGTGGCAAAGGCCGTGGTGTTATCGGCAATGATTTGTTGTTGCAACAGGTGCTCGCGGGTCATCGCGTTGGTGGGTGCGTCCTGCTTGTCCCAAACCGCGTACATGGTTTGTACCTGATTGTTGGTGGTGTCGCTGGTGCCGAGGTACTTGCCGGTACCAAAGTACACAATGACGCCGTTGCGCGTGGGGTGGCGCACCACGGCAGGTTCGGTGGTGATGGGCTGGCGTGTGCCGTTGGGTGCCTTGGCGACAAACCAAGGCAACGAGCTATCGCCGGATGCCGCACCGAAGGCGACTTTCGGTGCGGTATCGGTCAGGTCAAATTTCCACACATTGCCATACAGGTCACCCGCATAGATGGCGTCGGCGACCCCATCCGCGGGGTCGGTTGGGTTCAGGCCGCGCAGATCGACAGGCGTCAAACCCACCAAGCCATTATTGGTGAATGCGGTCGCGCCGCTTGCGGACTGCACAGGAACCCTGCTGACCAAGTTGCCGGTCATGGCGTCCACCAGATAAAGCGCTGCGGGTGTATTGCCATCGGTAAAGCCGCTGCCAAAGGCTACGACGTTACGCACCAAGCCGCCGATGCGAACGCGCAGTACTTTGGGCTTGCCATAGGTGAAGCCTAAGTCAGGGTGGGTGAATTCCCACTTAAAGACGTTGCTGGCGTTGGCTTCGGTGAAAGCAGCAGGGTTGGTAATGTCGAGTGCATACACCGACTTACCGCCCAAGCCGAGCCCCGCGAACAAATAAGTTCCCCAAGAGCCGCCGTTTTTGATGTCGTAGTGAATCATGGCGCCATCCACATAGCTCTGGTGGGCGTAGTCCTTACGTGTCAGCTTGTGCAGATTGGGGTAAACCGCGCGTGGCACGAACCCCAGCACCTCGGCGCCCGTAAGTGCGTTGAACGCATGCAACATGCCGTCATTCGCGCCCACGTAAACAACCTTGGTACGGTTGGCATTGGCTGTTTGGTAGGCGGCATAGGACAGGTCGTCTGGGTAGTAGAACTCAGGGGCACCGACGAACAACGGTGCGGGGGCTGAATTGATGATGTCTCCCATGACGTGGCTTCGCTTGCGGAATGGTTTGCCATTGGAGCCATTATCTTCCTCTGCGCGGCTGCCACGCAGGTACTCAAGGCGCTTCTCGCCAAGCAGGTCGCCCTGCGCCAGGTCGGATTGTTGTACAGCCGAAACCTGATCCCAGCGGAAGGGCTTGCCTGCACCATCCACATTAGTGATGATCTTGCGCCCTGTGTTCCAGTTGAGCGCATCCAGTTGCGGTTGGGCTTCCCAGACTTTGGTGGGGCACACCGTGCCACGCGGCAGGTTGTTGCAGCCCGTGCCATCATTCGAGCCATCCGAAATGCCATAGGCAAACATATTGCCGGTCCAGTCCGTGGTATTGAATTCGGTTTGGTAGATAAGGATGCCGGCATTCAGATTGGGGTTACTGAGTGAGGCCGCCACGGCGGAGCCCTTGCGGTCGAGAATGCCCTTGATGATTTCATCGAACGCTCTGACCACATCGTCAGGCGATTCCGCGCTGTAAAAGCCACCACGCCCGTTGATCGCAGCGTGCCACAGATCGTACACGTTACCGGGAATGAAATTATCTCCCGTTGCAGGCCAAGCGGTTGCACCTCCGGCAAAATTGGGGAACGCGCCCGCATAGGTGCTGCCTTGCCAATCGCTACCTAAAAAGCCACTCAATCCAAGGCCGATGGTGAACGTCACCACATGCTGCCATGTGGCGGGGTCGTTGCGTGGGTTCCAGTAGGGTGTGAAAGTCTTGCCGCCGATCACCTCGTTGCTTTTGATGGGCATGAAGGCCAAGGCGTTGGACTCTGGCAAGGCATGGTGATCCTCTGACCATTGGCGCATGGCAATGTCTGCAAGGTTCTGTGTTGAAGCTGACGCATAGGGCGAACTAGGGGTGTAGCTGACCCCGTCGGGGAGGGTGCGGGCAATGTTGTCGAAGTTGCCGGTCGCGGCACTGGCAAGACCACCGTTCCAGATGCCATCGGTCATGACAATCGAGTAGTTGCCGCGGCACTCATATTTTGGATTGGCGACAACGCCCGGATCTTTCTCATAGGGTCGATCGGTTTTGTACATTGGGCCAACACGTTCGACGCCCTGAAGCAATGGCGTACCGCCCGATGCGGGGGTGCGTTGCAGCCAGCGCATGAAATTTTGACGGAACGTGCCATCAAACGTGGTGATGCGGTTTTCATACGACGTTCCGGTGCTGTCCTGGCAGGCTCCGTTGAATGCGGTGCAGCGGTTGATGCTCTGGAAGGCGATGCGTACATCCGGGTCGAGTTTGTTATAGGCGATCGACGCGCCCGACATGGTGGCGAGGTTGCGCGTACGGTAAAACGAGTACCAGTTGGCAAAGTTCTGCCGTTCATCTTTATCCGCGGCATTGACGACACCATCACCATTGATATCGATGATGCCTGGCCCCGACGTGGATGAAACAATCACGCGGTCATAGCAGTCATTGTCGCCGACCGTGCCATCACATCCCGTGTTGGTGGCATCGAATACGCCATAATCCGCCTTGCCGTCTGTAGGGGCGTTTTGAGTCGTATGAGCCGCGGTAGCAGGGTTAAATTGCTGTGTTGCACGGTAATTGGCCGCTAAGTCCCGCGTACCTTGTGATGGGTTGAATCCGTTGAGATAGGCGTTCGGCCAGCTATTGGCCAAAGTCACGCCGTTGTGATCTGGTGGCGCGACGTAGCGGATGTTGGGGTTGTAATACATGCGGTTGTAGGCATTGGAGCGCCAGCGCAAATTGGTCTCGTTAACTACTAGAGCGTCCGGCACGGCTGCCCACGCCATGCTGCCGGAGTCATCGATCGTCAAAGTGATGTTGGGCGCCAATCCCTCCATGGCAAACAAGGGCACGCCGCTCAGGTCGGTGGCAGCTTGGGCATTGGGCAGCATACTGAGCCCGAGTAGGCAACCGAGGCTTAGCGGTGCCATGCGGAAAATGGGTTTGTGGGTCTTTGAAGCATTCATGGTCGTAACCCTCATTTTGGGGACGCGAAAAGTCATTTGAAAATTTTGGGCTCAATGGATTGCACGGTAGCCGATGCAATGCCGGTAGCGCTTTGTCCGTGGGCATAGTTGCTGTAGAAGAAGGTGCTCATGCCCTTGTCCTTCTTTTCGGTATCCACTTCGTTATCGATCGGATTAGCCCACTCCACGGTGAAATAACGCGGCACAGCGCTATTGACGGCGGCAAGGTCGGCTGGGTTGGAAGGTGTGCGCTCGCCGAAATTCCACAATCGGGGGCTTGTCCAACTGGCGGGGAGCCATTGCCGTACCGGTGCTCCACCAAGTACCTGTTCGTAATCCAGCAGAGGAGCGCCCAGCGCCGCGCGCGTCCAAACCGCAGGCTGCGTGGCAGAATTGCTCGGGCTAGGCCAGACGGTGCGCCTTGCCATCCAGTATTCGGCATCTTTACGCGCAGCATCGGCTAGCTGCAGGGCAACGTTGCGTTCAAAACTGGCACCGGCCATACGCTCTTGACCGACGTTTTTGGTAATGGCGCTGACGCCGATGATGGTCATGATCACAAGGAGAATCAGGCTGACGGCCAGCGCCACACCACGCTGTTGATGTGGGGATGAATGTTTCATGGTGCGCGGTTCCTCAAGTTGATGGTGGTGCCCATGACGGTGTAGAGGTGAAAGTCACCCACTGGTGAAGTAGTGGGGGTCGCAGCCCAACTGGGAAATGTATAGGTTTGACGATCGGAGGCATTGAGTGCGGCCGTCACGGAGGTGTCGCGCAACAGCAGCGAAATCTCAACGCTCACGACATTGTTCCAGTTGATGGCGGCAGGCGGCTCAACATAGTTATTCGGTTCGCCATCCGCATCGGTATCTACCCCGTAGCGGAAGCGCATGTCGTGCACGCCATCCACCAAGGGAACGGTTGTCGGCGGGATGGTGGCCAAATCACGTCGATAAAGCGTGCGCACGCCATCCACCTCGCCTGCCGGACCGTCGGAAATGAAATACTCCCGCGCAAACAAGGGGCCGATCATGGCGAAATCCGGGTAACGCACGGCCATGCGTCCTGGCGAGGCAATGACGCCCGCCGCGCCGTTGTTGGCAAAAGGCGCTGGGAACACATTGGCTGCAGCGCCATTGATTAGGCAATCGGACAGGATCAGGCGATCCGTCGCCGCCCAATTACCACCCGCGCGATACGAGATTGCTGAGGTTTGGCTGGCCATATTCACTGCCAGGCTGGTGGCGCCATCGCCCATGCCCATCACGTAAATCCCTTGTGTTCCCGCAACCATAGGAGCCGCTGGCGCTGGGGCGGCCAAGCCTCCGCTTGGGATGCCTTGCAGGTTGCGTGTGGCGTAAGTCGCAGTGATGCTTGCGGGAAGACCAACGATGTCGATCGAACCGGCACGGTTGCAGCCGATGTTGCCCGCCATGCGAATGTCGCGTGAAAGCAGGCTGAGCGCGAGGCGGCCGTTCTCCTGTAGCTGCCCCATCGCATCGTTGGTGCGGTTGGCTTGGCGGGTGCTGTCAAAAATCTGCACCACTCCCAGCAAAAGCAACAGCCCGAGGGTGATAGCAATCATCAGCTCAATCAGGCTGAAGCCACGTGGCGCCCGGTGAGTGATTTTGAAATGGTTGCGCTTCATGGACGGGATACCAAGGTGAATTGCTGATTGACGGCGCCACCTGCACGGCTGTCGTCCCATTGCACAACGACGGTGCAGGCCGCAGGGTTTTGTGTCTCGCAAGGGGTGGCTGGAGTCGAAGCGACGCAGTTCACAGAACCGTCGCCGGCTGGCAGATCGGCGGCCAGGTGTGCCTTCCAGCGTTGTAGATCAACCTGAGCCGGTGTGCCGCCGGCTGCCGCCGCACCGAGCGCGATGTTGAAGCGCCCGCACCGGGCATCTCCCGGTCTTGCATAGAGGCGTTCCGTGATTTCGATGGCCAATTCATTGGCTTTGCTGCGCAGCATGCTGCCTTCGCTGGCGCGTAGCCCAGAGGTAAGAAGCGCGGCCACACCGAGCAGGCCGATGGAAAGCACGACGACAGTGACCAGAACCTCGATCAGCCCGACACCTTTTTGCTTGCCCTGCGATGTGCAGGCACCGAATGGTTGGAGTTTCATGGGCACACCCCGGCATTGTTAATGGCCTGCACGCGCATGCGACCCGAGGGGGCAGCTATCACGACTTGGCGCAAGTTCTCAGGCGGCTGGCCGGTGGGAAGGCAGAAGCCCACCGTGCCGGCAACGCCTGCAACTTCGCCCGAGGGCAGGAATTGAATGGGCGCTGCAGCTCCCCCCGCCGCAGTGACTGACAGATTACCAGGCAGCGCTTGTCTGGCACGCAGAATGACCTCACCCGCGTCAACGGCGCCATTGCGATTATTGTCTTCAAACAGGATCCAACCGTCTCCCCACGAGCTGACCGTACAGCCCACTTGGGTGGTACTTGGGCACACGACGATACGTATGCCCTTGCTGATCGCATGGCTGCGCGCGGTCATGAGATCATTCAGCAATTCGTTGGCTGCGTTGTTGAGGCGCGAGCCATTGATGGCGGACTGGAAGCTGGGGATGCCGATGGCAAGCAGAATCGCGGCCACCGCAATGGTGATCATTAATTCGATCAGCGTAAAACCGCTATAGCGAGACAATACCGAACTGTGCATTGCGCACATCCCCCGTGCCCTTTTTTCTTGCCTACTATTTAGATGGTTGTTTGCATTCAGGCAAGCCTCGGTTTGGATTCGAGGTTCTGATCGGTCAATTTTTTGGGGTGAGTGGTATGCGGCAGGTTGAACCACTAAGGATTTTTTGTCGTTCAGGAACGCTTCTGGTGGTTGTTTTGGCCGCAGAGGCGGTGGCTTTGCTGCTTGCACTCACGCCTGGGGTCGAGGGGGATCGCATCATCCGCTTGGGCTTGATGTCCTTTTTTGTGCAGTGGGTTGGCCTGATGTGGGTCGGCGGGTTGTGCCTTGCGCGCCGTGCTCTGGCGCGCTACTCAGCGCTGCGTATGGCGTGGGTGGCTGGGTTGTGGCTTGTGGTGGTGGCGATTTCTGTGGCGGGTAATGCGTATGCCTTGCTGCAAGGATTTAATTTGGGAGATCCGGCGGTATTCATGGGTCATGTTGGTTTGATGGCGGCAGTTGTGGCCGCACTCGGCCTGCTCGGCTTCTACGCTTTCTGGCGGGCGCAAAGCTGGGCGTTGCGCGCGCGGGATGCTGAGTTGGCGGTGTTGCATGCACGCATTCGGCCGCATTTTTTGTTTAACACGCTCAATTCGATCGCAAGTTTGATTCCCATGCGCCCAAGCGAGGCGGAGGAGATGGTGGAGTCGCTGGCGGGGATGTTGCGTGCGGCGCTGGCGGAGCCGGGGCTTGTGTCGCTTGAGCAGGAGTTGACGCTGGTTAGAGCGTATTTGTCGATTGAGGCAGCGCGGCTGGAGGGGCGTTTGCGCGTGATGTGGTCGGGGGATGTGTTGGCCGATGATGCTGCTTTGCGGCGTGTGCAGGTGCCTTCACTGTCGATTCAGCCTTTGGTGGAAAACGCGGTGCGTTATGGGGTGGAGCCATCGCGCAGTGGCGGCGATGTGGAGATCGAGATCACACATGCTGCTGAGTCGCAGGTGAGAATCTGTGTGCGCAATGCATTGCTGCCATTGCCTGCATCCGCTGCGGGCGCGGGGATGGCGTTGTCGAATGTGCGCGCTCGGGTGGAGGGGGCGTTTCCGGGGCGTGGGCGGTTGGAGGTGACGCGCGAGGATGGGCGGTTTGTAGCGTGCTTGGTGGTGCCGGGGTAGGGACGAGAGCGTGGGGGCTACCTCATGACATGCCGAACCCAGCACGATCAGATTTGAAATTGTGCGAAAAAATTCGCACCTATCACGTTCCTTATGTCCCTGCTCCTTATAACGCCTCTGGGTAAGAGGTTTTTTTCTGCCAGAGTTTGGCAAAGTGCAGGGTGACGGGGCAGCCGTTGAGGGTGAGGTCGAGGCTCTGCTCGTGAAAGTCGCCGATTTTGCGGTATTGGCCGTCAATCAGCCGCCATGCCTTGATTTTGCGCTCATCAGGGTAGGCGATGAGGTAGTAGGCGACGCACTCGCTTTGGTAGAGATGGAATTTGGTGTGTTCGTCGTGGCGGGCGCGGCGTGGGGAGATGATTTCGACCACAAGCTCAGGGGCGCGGGTGATGAATTCGCCTTCCGGGGTGTGGCAGATCACGAGCAGGTTGGGGCGCACGACGGTATCTGAGCTGAAATAGATATCGGTTTCAAACAGTGCGTGGCAATGAGGGCATGGGTCGAGGGCTTCGCCAAGCAGTCGGGCGAGTCCCATGGCGAGGGTTTGGTGTTTAAGTGAGGGCGCGGGGCTCATGGCGTAGGGCATGCCGTCGATCAGTTCCCAGTCGCCTTCCCAGTGTTGGTAATCTTCGGTGGTGTAGTGTTCGGGCTGGTAGGCGAGGTTGGACATGGTGGGCTTCCTTGGGTGGTTGCTTGGCGGGGCTTTCCCCCTCACTCCCAGCCCCTTTCTCGCGTGCGAGAGTGGGGCGTTGGCTTGGAGATTGTAGCGCATGAAGGTTTTGATAGCGGATGATGAGCGTCTGGCGCGTGAGCGTTTGCAGCGTCTTTTGGCGCAGCTTGATGGAGTGGAGGTGGTCGGCGCGGTGGGTGATGGTCAAGCGCTGGCTGAGGCAGTAACCACGCAGCCGGTGCAGGTGGTTCTGTTGGATGTGGATATGCCCGGACGGCATCCTGGGGAGGATGGTGTGGCCTTGGGGGCTTGGTTGGCCAGCCTGTCACAGCCGCCGGCGGTGATTTATGTCACTGCGCATCCTGAGCATGCCTTGCGTGCGTTCGCAACCCACGCGGTGGATTATGTGCTCAAGCCAGTGAGTCTGCCGCGCTTACAGGAGGCACTGCATGCGGCCACACGCCTCAACCGCGCGCAGGTGGATGTGGCGTCACCTCCGCCTCAAACGTTGAAGCACTTGACGGTGCGTCAGGGGCGCAGTGTGCGGGTGGTGCCTTTGGAGGATGTGCTGTGTTTTGAGGCAGAGGATAAATACGTTACCGCCTGTCTAGTGGATGGCAGCGAGGTGGTGCTGGATGAGTCGCTGGCCTGGTTGGAAGAACATGTGGGCATGGCGTTTTTACGTATTCATCGTGCTGCGCTGGTGGCTTGGCAACGCATCGAGCGGCTGGAGCGCGATGCGCAGGGTGGGCATTGGGTGGTTCTGCGCGGTTTTGCGCGTCCGCTGGAGGTCAGTCGGCGGCAGCTTAAAGTGGTGCGCGAGCGGCTGGAGGCGGCAGGCGGTCGGGGTTGAGGTGTGTTTGCCGCTAGAATGCGTTTTTTGGTTTGAAGCGGGAGTTTTGCCCTGAGCCGCTCGTTATTGAAATCCACCGCCGTGATCAGCGCCATGACCCTGCTCTCCAGGGTGCTGGGCTTTGTGCGCGATGTGGTGTTTGCCCGCCTGTTTGGTGCCACCGGGGCGACGGATGCCTTTTTCGTGGTGTTCAAGATTCCGAATTTTCTGCGCCGTTTGTTTGCGGAAGGCGCTTTTTCACAGGCATTCGTGCCACTTCTTGCAGAGTACCGTGAAAAGCATACGCGCGAGCAGATGCTGGATTATCTGGCGCATGTGGCGGGCACACTGGGGGCGGTGCTGCTGTTGATCACCACACTGGGGGTGGCGGCGGCGCCTTTGTTGTTGTTCATCTTTGCGCCGGGGTTTCATGGTGATGCGGCGCAGTTTGCGCTGGCTGAGGACATGCTGCGCATCACCTTTCCTTATATTTTCTTCATCTCACTCACCGCGTTTGCCAGTAGTGTGCTCAATAGTTTCGGCAAGTTCGCCATCCCGGCCTTGACGCCGATCTGGCTGAACATCGTGCTGATTGCGGCGGCGTTTTTGGGCGCGCATTACGCCGAAGAGCCGATGCTGGTGCTCGCTTGGGGCGTACTGGTGGCGGGTGTGGTGCAGCTGGGTTTTCAGCTGCCGTGGATTTGGCGCATGGGTTTGTTGCCACGCCCGCGTTTTTCCTGGCGGCACGAGGGGGTGCAGCGCACGTTCAAGTTGATGTTGCCGGCAATTTTTGGTTCGTCGGTGACGCAGATCAATCTGCTGCTCGATACCGTGCTGGCCTCGTTTCTGGTGGCCGGTTCCGTATCGTGGCTGTATTACTCGGATCGGCTGGTGGAGTTTCCGCTCGGTATGTTTGGTGTGGCGCTGGCGACGGTGATTTTGCCCAAGCTGTCGCGTGAGCATTCGCGTGCCGCCGGGGCGGATTTTCAGCAGACTCTGGATTGGGGGCTGCGCCTGACGGTGTTGCTTGCCCTGCCGGCCACCTTGGGGCTGGTGATTCTGGCCGGGCCTTTGCTCGCGACCTTGTTCGAATACGGCAAATTCACCGCGCAGGATACAGCGATGTCGATGCTCAGCCTGATAGCCTACGGGCTTGGGCTGCCGGCGTTTTTGCTGATCAAGGTGCTCGCGCCGGGGTTTTATGCGCGGCAGGACATGGTCACGCCGGTGAAGATTGGGGTGCAGGCGGTGCTGAGCAATATCGCCTTCAAGGCGGTGGTGGTGGTGCCGATGGTGGTCTTGCTCGTGCCGGGTACGCATGCCGCGCTGGCGGCGGGCACCTCGCTGGCTGCTGTGCTCAATGCCTGGTGGTTGTATCGCGGCTTACGCAAGGCGGCGGTGTATCAGCCCAGCCGCGCGTGGCGCAAGTTGCTGTGGCAGGTGGTCGCGGCGAGCGTGCTCATGGCGGGTTGGCTCGTATGGCTGATGCCGCCGCAAGCAGCGTGGTCGGCGATGTCCGGCGGCGCACGTGCACTTTGGCTCAGTGGCCTGGTGCTGGGCGCGGCGGCGGTCTATGTCATTGTGCTTGTACTCGCTGGTCTGCGCCCGCGGGATTTGAAGCGTGAGGAAGCCTCATGGAGTTAAGGCGTGGCTTGCGCACGGCCACGCGCGATGCGGCGGTCACCATCGGCAATTTCGATGGGCTGCACCTGGGGCATCAGGCTTTGCTGGCGCGGGTGGATGCGTGTGCGCAGGTTGAGAGACTGGAACGCTTGGTGCTCAGTTTCGAGCCACTGCCGCGCGAGGTGTTCGTCCCCACGCACGCTGCACCGATGCCCCGCTTGAGCAGTCTGCGCGAGAAGCTGCTTGCGCTTTCTCGTATGCACCACACCGATGCGCTGCATGTATTGCGCTTTGATCGTGCAATGGCTTCGCTCACGGCGGAGGATTTTGTGCGTCAGGTGTTGCACACCACGCTGCGCGCGCGCCACGTGGTGGTGGGCGAGGATTTCCGCTTTGGTCGTGGTCGTGGCGGTGATGTGGACGTGCTGGCGCGCTTGGGGGCGCAGCTCGGTTTTGCCGTGCACACCGTGCCGGCGGTAGTGCTTGAGGGCGAGCGTGTGTCGAGCACGCGGGTACGCGCGGCACTGCGTGCGGGGGATCTGGATGCGGCGGCGCGTCTGCTGGGTCGGCCGTATGCCTTGTGCGCGCGGGTGGTGCATGGCGATAAACGCGGGCGTTTGCTCGGCTTTCCTACGCTGAATCTGCCTCTGGGGCGCAAGCATTTTGCCTTGCATGGGGTGTATGCCGTCGAGGTGCTCGGTCTGGGCGAGCGGGTGTTGCAGGGGGTGGCCAATGCGGGGGTGCGACCGACGGTGGGCGGTGTCGTTCCGCGGGTCGAGGTGTATGTGTTCGACTGGCAGGGTGATGCGTATGGTCAACACCTTGAGGTGCGTTTTTGCCGATTTATACGTGAGGAACGGCGTTTTGATGGGCTGGATGCCCTGATGCAGCAAATTGCGCTGGATGCGGCACAGGCACGGGCGTTTTTTGCTGCACGCAAGCATTGATCGAAAAATTCGATAGGTTTTTGCTTAAAACGCGGCTGATTGATCGAATTTTTCGATAGATTCGGGGTGTTAAGCACAGAGCAGGGCGTTCAAAAGCGCGTTGAAAGAGCCATTGCAGGGCTATTCAACGCTCTGTTCGTCGTTGTTGCAGCAGGCGTAGCCAGCGGCTGCGCAGGTGCATGGGCAGGCGCAGTTCGTCGGCCAGGGTTTCAAAGTGCTCGCTCGCCACAGGCTGCCAGTGCAGGTGGAGCGGCTGATCAAGCGGGATGTCGCAGACGATGCCGGTGAGCTGACGCGCCAGGCGCACGGTGGCTTCGTGTTCGAGCATGAGTTTTTGTGCGCGCGGTGCGCCACGAAAATGCTGCGCGCCAATGGCATGCAGATTGCGCAAAATGCCCTCCAGACTGCCCCATTTGCGCAGCATGCGCGCGGCGGTGGTGCGGCCAATGCCGGGCACGCCGGGGATGTTGTCCACCGCATCGCCGGTGATGGCGAGAAGATCCGCGATCAAATGCGGTGGCACGCCCCAGACACGCTCCACGCCGCGACTGTCGAGCACTTCGGTGCGGCCGTGGTTCCACCAGCGATCTTGGTCCTGCAGCAGCTGCGCCAAGTCCTTGTCGGCAGTGAGCAGGGTGATGGCATGGCCTTGCTGGCGCAGATGCGCGGCAAGGGTGCCGATGACATCATCCGCCTCGAAATGCGGCGAAACATGCACCGGCAGCCCCAAACCTGCAGCAAAGTGACGGCAGAGGTCGAATTGCGGGCGCAGATCGTCTGGAGCAGGTGGGCGATGCGCCTTGTAGTCGGGATAGATGCCGCGGCGGTAGGGTTGCGCTTGCGGCACGTCAAACGCCAGTGCCACCGGACTTTCGCCAATGTCTTCCAATACGCGCAGCAAGAACTCGGCAAAGCCATGCACTGCGTTCAGTGCGCGGCCTTGTGCGTCGCGCAGCGTCACCGGCGCGCCATGCCAGGCGCGGAAGACGTAGATGTTGCTGTCGATCAGGTAGGCGCGGGGTTGCATGGCTGTAGGTGCGCATTTATGCGCACTGGTAATGAGCGGTGTTTATGTGTGCGAATGAATTCGCACCTACATGAGGATCAACCACGCGGATACGGGGTGTAGGGCTGGCGTGCCAGTTCTTCAGCCTCTGCCGCTTCGGCCACGGCCTTGGGCAGGCGGTCGATCAGGCGCGGGTCGAAGGGCTTGGGCAGGATGTAGTCTTTGCCAAAGCCCATGCTGCTGACACCGTAAGCATCGAGCACGCTTTGTGGCACCGGCTCGCGCGCCAATGCAGCCAGCGCTTTGACGCAGGCGAGCTTCATGCCCTCGGAAATGCGTCGCGCACGGCAGTCCAGCGCACCTCGGAAGATGAAGGGGAAGGCAAGCACGTTGTTCACCTGATTGGGGTAGTCGCTGCGCCCGGTGGCGAGGATCAGGTCATCGCGCACCTGATGCGCCAGCGCCGGCTGAATCTCGGGCTCGGGATTGGCCAGGGCAAAGACGATGGGCTTGCTTGCCATGCTGGCGAGCATGTCGCTGGTCAGCAGGTTGGGTGCAGAGAGGCCGATGAACACATCGGCACCGCGGCAGGCATCCTCCAGCGTGCGGTCGGTTGTGGGCACGGCAAACTGCGCATGATGCGCTGCAAGGTCGTCGAGTTCGTGGTGTAACACACCCACGCGATCCACCGCGCGCAGCTTGTGTTTGTCCGCGCCCAGGGCGAGCAGCAGCTTGAGGGTGTTGGTGCCCGCCGCGCCCACGCCCACGAGCACGATGCGCACGTCTTGAATGCGCTTGCCTTGCAGTTCCAGCGCGTTGAGGAGCGCGGCTGCAATGATGATCGCCGTGCCGTGCTGGTCGTCATGGAACACGGGGATATCCAGTGCTTCGATCAGCTTTTCTTCGATCTCAAAGCAATGTGGCGCGGCAATGTCCTCAAGATTGATGCCGCCAAAGGTGGGGGCAATCGCCTTGACCACGTCGATGAAATGCTCGGGCGAGCGTTTGTCGATCTCAATGTCGAACACATCGATGTTGGCAAAGCGCTTGAACAGCACGCCCTTGCCTTCCATCACCGGCTTGGAGGCCAGCGCGCCGAGGTTGCCCAGCCCGAGGATGGCGGTGCCGTCGGAAATCACCGCCACCAGATTGCCCTTGGCGGTGTAGGCGTAGGCATCGTCCGGGTTGGCGGCAATGGCGCGCACCGGCTCGGCCACGCCGGGGGAGTAGGCCAGCGTCAGGTCACGCGCGCTGGCAGTGGGCTTGGTGATTTCGGTGGCGATTTTGCCCGGCACGGGCAGGCGGTGGTAATCGAGGGCAGCTTGTTTCAGGTCAGGCATGGTGGATCAATCAAGAACGCGCAACATGGAGGGGTGAGTGAGGCGCATGCGTGGTGCTTTGTCGCCGGGACGAGTCAGCCAGCCGCGTGCTTCGATGCGTTTGCCAGTCAGATGATTCAGGTTCACGCCGGCAAAGTAGGGCAGCAAGTCGTGATCGACGCGCAGCGATACGCCGCCTTGCAACTCGATCCACTGCGCATGGCGACTGCCGCCGACGCGCTCCACCACGCCGTGCAACAGCACGAAGCCACTGGTGGTGTTGCCAGGCATGCCAAGCTCGCGGGCGTCCACGGGCGTGCGGTAGGCGGGCAGTGCCCAGATACCGCGTCCGGCTGTGCGCGCAAGATTTTCGGCCTGGGCAAAGCAGTCTTGCCCCCAGAGGTTGGGCGGAATGGCCACATGGCTGGCCAGCCCGCTTTGCAGCATGTGCGCTTCCACGCTGCGGCCATCGCTGAGGAATACATGCGCCAGCAGGCGACCGTGGCGATCTTGCGCTTCCTCACCCAAACGTAATCCGACACGTTGACGGGAGGTTTGCACCAGGCGCTGCAGCTCTGCCGTGGCCTGTTCGGCCAGCGGGTCGGCGGGGCGGCCATCATGCGCCAACTCGGGCGTGTTGATGCCGATGATGCGCACACGGCGACCGTCGCTCAGGCGTAGGGTGTCGCCGTCGCTCACGCCGCTGACGCTCACCTGCTCATCGATGCGATCGCTCGGACAGTCTATGGCTTGTGCTGGCGCCGCAAAAAGCAAAAGGGCACCCAGTACGGATGCCCAGAAGGACTTGGCTTGCATCGGCAAGAGCTTAGCCGCGACCGAAACGCTTGTTGAACTTGTCCACCTGCTTGGCCGTGCTGACATTCTGCTGCTGGCCGGTAAAGAAGGGATGGGACTTGGAGGACACTTCCACTTTCACCAGCGGGTACTCCTTGCCATCTTCCCACACGATGGTTTCTTTGGTGGCGATGGTGGAGCGGGTGAGGAATTTGAAGTCGCTGGCCAGATCCTGGAAGACGACCGGACGGTAATTGGGGTGAATATCGGGTTTCATGTTGTGTGCCTTGTGCTGTATCGACGGGTCAGCATGACCCGACTGATGGAAAGTGCGGGATTATTCACGTTTGATGTGATTTTGGCAAGTTGCCGCGGCTCTCGTCCGGTAAAAATAACTGTAATAAGTCATTGAGATAGCGCCAGCCGCGAGGGGTGGGGCGAATGTTCTGCATGTCCCATGCAAGTAAGCCTTGTTCTTCTGCTTGTTCTAAGGCGGATTGCACCTGACGGATCGGCATGCCGCAGCGCTCCATGAAAAGATGCGGCGCAAAGCCCTCTTTCAGGCGCAGTGCGTTGAGCATGAACTCAAAGGCAAGATCCGCGCCTTTGGGGTGTTCCTCCGCATAGGCTTGTGGCGTGCCGGCGTGCTGCTGGTAATCACGCGGATTTTTGATGCGTGCGCGGCGCACGATGCGCTGTTCGGCGGGCAAGGTGATTTTGCCATGCGCGCCGGCACCAATGCCGAGATAATCGCCAAAGGTCCAGTAGTTGAGATTGTGCGCGCAGCGCCAGCCAGGCTTGGCGTAGGCGGACACTTCATATTGTGCGTAACCGGCTTCGGCCAAGAGGTTCTGTCCGGCCTCTTCGATGTCCGCCAAATGTGCGTCGTCCGGCAGGCTGGGTGGGTGTTTGTAAAACCAGGTGTTGGGCTCCAGCGTGAGCTGGTAATACGAGATGTGACTGGGGGCAAGCGCAATGGCCTGACGCATATCCTCGATGCCATCGTGCACGCTTTGCCCTGGCAGGCCGTGCATCAGATCGAGGTTGAAGTCGCAAAATCCCGCTGCGTGTGCGGCTTCGGCCGCAGCAATCGCCTCGCGGCGGCCATGAATGCGCCCCAGTGCACGCAGATGCGTGTCGTTGAAGCTCTGCACGCCAATGGATAAGCGGTTGATGCCCAGCGCACGAAACTCATGGAATTTGCCTGTCTCGACGGTGCCCGGATTGGCCTCAAGGGTGATTTCGCTGTCCGGCAAAATCTTCAGTCGGGCGCGTAGACCGGAGAATAGGTGGTCAAGCGCCTCTGCAGAAAACAGGCTCGGTGTGCCACCGCCGATGAATATGCTGGTGATCGGTCGCCCCCAAACCAGCGGTAGATCCTGCTCTACATCACGGAGCAATGCGGCAACATAACCCTGCTCGGGCAGTTGATCGGGCGCCTCGTGCGAGTTGAAATCGCAGTAGGGGCATTTGCGCACGCACCACGGCAGGTGAATGTAGAGCGCGAGTGGCGGCAGGGTGGAGAATTGCAGCATTCAGAGTGCGTTCATTTTTTAAGCTGCGCGAGCAGTTGGTGGAACGCTTGGGCGCGATGGCTGAGGATGTTTTTCAGTTCCTCGGGCAACTCCGCAGCGCTGCATCCGTGTGTGGGCACCCAGAAAATGGGGTCGTAACCAAAGCCGTGCTCGCCCTGTGGCTGATGCAATATGCGCCCTTCCCAGGTGCCTTGAGCAATGATCGGGGTGGGGTCTTCGGCATGGCGTAGGTAAGCCATGACGCACTGAAAGCGCGCCGTGCGTTGCGCGTCGGGTGTGTCGCCCAAGGCTTCGAGCAGTTTGCGGTTGTTGTCCGCACTGCTTTTCTGCTCGCCGGCATAACGCGCAGAGTAAATGCCCGGTGCACCGTTGAGTGCGTCCACCTCGATGCCGGAGTCATCCGCCATGGCGGGTAGCCCGGTGTGACGTGCTGCGTTGCGTGCCTTGAGAATGGCGTTCTCGATAAAGCTCAGGCCGGTTTCTTCGGCTTCTGGCACGGCAAAATCGGATTGCGGGCGCACGTGCAGACCAACATCTTTCAGCAGGCTGTTGAATTCGATCACTTTGCCGGCGTTGCCCGTGGCGAGAACGATGGTGCGTGTCATGGTGTTGTGGTTAGCGTCAGTGATGGGGCATTGTAGCGAATTGGCGCGCGTGGCATGTGTCGCTTCTTAGATGTGAGGCAAACATCCCGGCGTCTTTTTCAATATCCCGCCCGGTAAGGTGTGAATCATCGGGTTGATTACCTTGTAATAAGCCTTGAGCTTGGGTAAAATCCGCGCCTCTTTAAGGATTGCATGCGCTGGCTTCGTGCTGGTGGTGTTGATCCAACAGGTTTTTAGCTTATTTTTCAGAGACTTTTGACATGAAAATCCTGTCTTCACTCAAGTCAGCCAAGACCCGCCACAAGGACTGCCAAATCGTGCGTCGTCGTGGCAAGGTTTACGTGATCTGCAAGAGCAACCCGCGTTTCAAGGCGCGTCAGCGTTGATCGATCGACACGAAGCCCCGAGGCTCGGTAAGCAAAAAACCCGGTGAAATCGCCGGGTTTTTTGTTGCTTGCATTTATCGCCGCCCAAGCGCCCAAAATCGGGCGCTTGAGTCAGTCTGCTTACAGCGGAGAGATGAGAATCTCGCTGACGAGGCAGTGTTTCTCGCCGGGGGCGAGTTGTACCTTGTCATCGGCGGCGTTGCTGGTCTCGATGCACAACATGTCGGCATACTCCTCGGCGCGCATGTCTGGGAAGGCACCGGCTTTGACGTCCCACGGGTTCCACACCACGGTTGACCGACTGCCGCTCTTGCGCACGTGGATGCGGCGCGACAGTGCGGGATCCTCGACCACGACTTCACTCTCCGTATCGAGATAGACGCGGTCGGTTTCCGCGTTCAAGCGCAGCACGCTTTCGGTCTGGACGTCGCGCAGCATGTCACGCGTCTTGTCGAGAAAAGCGGTGTCGGCCAAGCCGTGGATGGCCACTTGCGCAATGTCACCCACGCGCAAATAGGTGTGCAGTGCTTGGGTGATGGTGCACGGTGTGTCACCCAAGTGTTGCGTCGTCAGGCTCATTTTCAGGCTTTTCTGCAAGTGCACTTCAAGCTGCAGGCGGAAGTCATGTGGCCAGTGTTGCGCGGTGGCTGTACTGGGTTGCAGCTCCAAGGTGAGGGTCGCGGATTCGTTGTCAGCCTTTGAGCTGACCACTTGCCAGTCGAGGTTGCGCGCGAAACCGTGCGCGGGCTGACCGTTGCTGCCGGCACCAAACCACGGCCAGCACACGGGCACTCCGCCACGCAGACTCTTGCCAGCCACGGCCTTGGCCTCCTCACCTACCCAGATGATGGGCGCATGATCTTTGACCTGGTAGTGGATGATTTGTGCGCCCTGCAACATCACGCGCACCTCAGCGTCAGCCGTGCGCAGCGTGGCAATGGGCAAGCCGGCTTCGCCCTCGGCAAAGCTGATGGACGTGCTTTGGTCAGTGTGGGTTGCGAAGCGGCTGTTGAGTTGCTCGATGGTGGTGCTCATGCGTGGAGTGCTACTTAGGTGTGGATGACGGAGTTGACGCCGGTGCCGAAAGGATTGGGTACATGGGCGTCCGCTTCGGCATCGTTGAGGTAGGTGTTGCCGCCGATGTGATAAAGAAATTGATACTCACGACCGGGCTCCAGCTCGATTTCCAGGCTCCATGAGCCATCTTTCTTTTTCTTCATCGGCAGGCTGTCGTTGTCCCAATTATTGAAGTCGCCCACTAGCCAGATCGCGTCGTTCTCTGGGGCGACATCAGCAGCCAGGGCGAAGGTGGCCTTGCATACCGGGCGGGTTTTGAGGTGTTTTTTCAGCAGACTCATGCTTCGACTCTCCATCATTGCCTTTCAAGCCAGACTATAGACGCAATTTTTGCAAACGCGCCCGCATGCTTGGCAAAACATCATGCCGAGGTTACAGGTTTGTGAATATAGGGTTTATCCGCCGGTGACGGGCGGGAAGAAGGCTACCTCGTCGCCGTCGCGCACGGCATGCTCACGCCCAACGTACTCATGGTTGATGGCAACGAGCAGATTGGCCGGCATGGGAAAGTCGGCGACCGCCGCCCATACATCGCCAACATGCTGTAAACCATCGGCGGGCAGGCTTTGGGCTGAGGTGCCCATCTGCTCGCGTAGGCTGGCGAAGAACTTCACTTGAATCACGTTGCGTAGCCCTGAGTTTGTTTTCGTTATCATGACGGCAGGGGCGACTGTGCTGCAAGTGGGAGATGGATCTGATGGATGACTTTGCCGCACGGCTGCTGACATGGTGGGAGGAGGCAGGGCGACATGATTTGCCCTGGCAGTCGCGCGAGGGCGGGCGCGAGGCCAGTGTCTGGCGCATCTGGGTGTCGGAGGTGATGCTGCAGCAAACGCAGGTCGTGACGGTGATCCCCTACTTCCAGCGTTTCATGCAGCGCTTTCCCGATGTATATGCCTTTGCTCGGGCCGATGAAAACGAGGTGCTCACCTATTGGGCGGGGCTGGGTTATTACCGCCGTGTGCGCATGTTGCATGCTGCGGCAAAACAGGTGGTGGCCGACCACCAAGGCCATTTTCCGCGCGACCTTGCTTTGGCCATGCGTCTGCCGGGTTTGGGGCGTTCCACCGCAGGTGCGATTCTGGCGCAGGCTTTTGATTTGCCGCAGCCCATACTCGACGGCAACGTCAAGCGTGTGCTTGCACGCTATTTCGCCATCGAAGGCTGGCCGGGGCAGGGTGATGTCGAACGCGCACTTTGGCAGCATGCCGCTGCACTGACGCCAAACGTACGAGCTGCGGATTACACCCAGGCCATCATGGATTTGGGCGCCACGCTGTGCACACCGCGCAAGCCCGATTGTCCATCGTGCCCCTTGCAAGAACAGTGTCTTGCCAGGCTGCGAGGGCGGCAGGATGAATTGCCACAATCTCGTCCACGCAAGGTCTTGCCGGTGAAAAATACTGTGATGTGGCTGATCCGTGGTGAGCAGGGCTGGCTGCTACAGCAACGCCCGGCGTTGGGCATTTGGCCAGGATTGTTCAGTTTCCCGGAAACTTCCGGCGAAGTGCCTTGTGATGGTGTGCGTGCAGGTGAGGCGTTGCCGATGATGCGCCATACGTTCAGTCACTTTCATCTGGATATCCACCCTCGTTATGCGGAGATCGCAAGTGCACAGCGCGTGGCAGATTCAAGTGTGCTCTGGTATAACCCGGGGCACTCGCGGGCGCTGGCTGTTCCAGCGCCGGTACGCCGTTTGATCGATTTATATTGCAAGGAGTGACGTGATGAGCCGCCTGGTATTTTGCAGCCGTTTAAAACAAGAGGCCGAGGGACTGGAGCGTTCGCCTTATTTTGGGGAGCTGGGGCAGCGGATTTTTGACCATGTGAGCAAGCAGGCATGGCAAGAATGGCTGAAGCATCAGACCATGCTGATCAACGAATACCGCCTGACGCCGGTGGATCCCAAGGCGCGCAAATTTCTCGAACAGGAAATGGAAAAGTTTTTCTTCGGCGAGGGCTCGGCCACGCCCGAGGGCTATGTGCCGGAAAAGAAGTGATTGAGCGCGTCCAAGGCTGTGGCTTGGAAACGTTTTCAATGGTCGGTCAGCTGCCGCCATGACACTTGGGTGAGGCGGTCACCTGACCTTCCCGCGCCAGCCATTCCTCGGGCGTGAGGGTATTGAGTGTAATGGCATGGATTTCTCCGGCCAGCTCTTCGGCGAGCACTTTGTTGACTGCGCGATGTCGAGCGAGCAGGCTTTGTCCCTCGAAGGCATGGCTCACCAACGTGATGTGAAAATGCGAATTGGCCGCGCGCTTGGCGTGGCGGTGGCTTTCGTTGATGATTTCAAGGTGGCTGGGCTGGAAGGCGGTTTGAAGTTTGGCTTGTAGCTGTTGTTGCATGATCACTCTCTGATGAACTTTTACATGCGGGGATGTTCTGAGCGCACTATAGCAGTGAGCAGACTTTTTCTTCAGGTTGTAGTTTCAGGCGTAGGAGGCGAGCATGAAAAAGTGGTGGATGGCGGGCGTTGGCATGCTGGTTTCTTCTGGCGGCATGGCTGATAACAATGTGGTCTTGAGTACGGGGCTTGGTGCGGCGATGGGCGCGGTGATTGGTCATCAAATCGACCACGATAAAGGTGCTTGGGTGGGCGGCGCGGTAGGCGCGGTCACCGGTGCGGTGGTTGCAGGTAATCAGGGCAGCACACGTCGGGTTGTGGATTACGATCCTTACCGTAGCAACGGCTATGGCTATAACGTGTACAGCAACACTCCGCGCCGTGACATTTATGTGGTTGAGCCGGGTTACTACCAGCGACCGCCCACGCAGGTGATTTATGTGGATGACCATCGTGGAAAGGGGCATCGTCATCATCACCACTATCGCGGCCACGGTCATGGACACGCTGGCTACGGCAATCCGCCGCAAACGGTGGTGATTGTTCGATAGTTGGCGTTTCTTCAGGTTGGCGTCTTTGATGAACTTGTAAAGACGTGCAGGAATGCGTCGCCATAGGCGGCGAGTTTCCGCTCCCCCACCCCGGGCAGGTTACGCAGAGCCATGCGCGATTGCGGCTTGGCTTCCAGCATGGCCAGTAGGGTTGCGTCATGAAAAATCACATAGGGTGGCACCCCTTGCTCTTCAGCCAATTCACGCCGTTTGGAGCGCAACGCTTCCCAGAGCACGGGGTCGAGGTGAGCGGGTAGGGTGCGTGCGCTATGGCGAGATCGATCCGGGGTGCGCTGCGCACGCTTGGCAGCTTCATGGCGCAGCCACAAGCTTTGCTCACCGCGCAATACGCCGCGGCATGCTTCGGTCAAGCGCAGGCCACCATGATGTTCAATATCCACTCGCAAAAAGCTGCGTGCAATCAATTGACGGTAAACACTGCGCCAGGCTTTTTCGCTTAGTTCTTTGCCAATGCCAAACGTGCTGATGCGGTCATGGCCGTTGCGCACGATGCGCTCATCGGCTTTGCCGAGCAGGACATCGATCAGGTAGCCGACGCCGAAGCGTTGCCCCGTGCGATGCACGCACGACAGTGCCTTTTGTGCGGCCACGCTGGCATCCCAGGTGGCTGGTGGCGCAAGGCAGTTGTCGCAGTTCCCACAGGGTTGCGCCATCTCCTCACCAAAAAAGTGCAGCAGGGCTTGCCGGCGACAGGTCGTGATTTCGGCTAAGCCGAGCATGGATTCCAGCTTGTGATGTTCGACGCGTTTGTGAGTGGCATCGGCTTCTGAGGCATCCATCATTTGGCGCAGCGTCATCACATCCTGCAGGCCATAGCTCATCCACGCATTGGCCGGCAAACCATCGCGCCCGGCGCGGCCGGTTTCCTGGTAATAGGCTTCAATGCTTTTGGGTAGATTGAGGTGCGCCACAAAACGCACGTTTGGCTTGTCGATGCCCATGCCAAAGGCAATCGTGGCGACCATGATCTGGCCATCATGGTGGATGAACTGACGCTGGTTGCGTTGCCGATCTTCGGCGGGCATGCCGGCGTGGTAGGCCAGGGCGGGTAGGCCATGTTGCACCAGCCATGCGGTGGTTTCTTCGACTTTTTTGCGTGACAGGCAGTAGACAATTCCGGCGTCGCCCGGGTGTTCATGTTGGATGAAATGCAGCAGATGCTGGCGAGCCTGCGTATCACCTTGATGGATGCGGTAGCGGATGTTGGGGCGGTCGAAGCTGCTGATGAAGGTTTTTGCCCGGGTCAAGCCGAGTCGGTAGGCGATCTCGCGGCGCGTGGGTTCGTCGGCCGTGGCGGTCAGCGCAATGCGCGGCACAGTGGGAAAGCGCTCGTGCAAAATGGAAAGCTGGATGTATTCCGGACGGAAATCGTGTCCCCACTGGGATACGCAGTGGGCTTCGTCGATGGCAAACAGCGCGAGTGCACTTTGTTCGAGCAGTTGCAGGGTGCGTGTAGTCAACAAACGCTCGGGGGCGATGTAGAGCAGATCAAGCTCGCCCATGAGCAGGGCATCTTCCACTTGTCGCGCTTCAGCGGGCGCGAGCGTGGAGTTGAGAAAAGCTGCGCGCACGCCTGCCTGCTTGAGTGCGCTCACCTGATCGTGCATCAGCGCAATCAGCGGGGAAATGACAATACCCGCACCCGGGCGCGCGATGGCGGGAATTTGATAGCACAGCGACTTGCCGCCGCCGGTGGGCATGAGCACCAGCGCGTCTTCACCTGCCATCAGGGTGGCGATGATTTCATCCTGCGGTGGGCGAAATTGTGCGTAACCGAAGATGTTACGCAGCAGGTCAAGTGGGCTTGGGCTCACACCTGTTTCATGATGTAGCTGGTCAGGTTGTCATGCCCCTTACTGGCGAGGTAATCGATGATCGCCTTGGTACCTGCTTCGACCTGCTTTTCACGCGGCAGGGCGGCTTCGATGGCACAGACTTCGGCATACACGGCGTCCCATTCTGGCAACACCTCGCGTTTGGGTGGGGCGACGCGAATAGACATATAACCGTTGATCTCGCCATTGGCATCACGCCGCGCATTGACGCGAGTAAAAACCCAGTAATGGTCGCCGTTTTTGGCGCGATTTTTTACAAACCCAAAGAATTCCTCGCCGCGCTGGATCATCTGCCACATGATGTAAAACGCGCTGCGCGGCATATGCGGGTGACGCACGATATTGTGCGGTTTGCCCATCAGCTCATCGACGGTGTATTGCGCAATGCGTGCAAAGGTCGGGTTGGCAAAGGTGATGACACCACGCGCATCGGTGCGCGATTGGATGGTATCGTTCGGTGCGAGGATGATTTCGTGGTTGGTGATGGTGCGTGGCTGCATGGCATACATCCTCCTTGGGTTACATAGGCATGAATTATAAATTGCAACCAAGTTAAATTTGATGACAGCCAGCATCAATCCACGGTGACGTTGTTCAGCTCCTCAAGGCCGAAAATGCCTGCTTTGACTTTGAGTAACCCCGCTTCGCGCAGATTGGGAATGCCTTCCTTGCGCGCCTGATCGGCCAGATCAATCGACGTGGCGCCCTGCATGATCAGGCGTGACATTTCAGCGGAAATGGGCATGACCTGGTACACCCCGGTACGCCCCTTGTAGCCTGCATTACACAACTCGCACCCCACGGGTTTGTAAATGGTCAGACCCGCATCGATTTCCTCTTGGCTGAAGCCTTCGCGCAGCAATTCAGCGGGCGGCACTTTGTCTTCGGTCTTGCATGCCGGGCAGAGTTTGCGTGCCAGTCGCTGGGCGATGATCAGCAGGATGGAGCCGGCGATGTTGTACGGCGGGACGCCCATGTTGGCCAGACGGGTCAAGGTTTGTGGTGCATCGTTGGTGTGCAGGGTGGAAAGTACCAGGTGGCCGGTTTGTGCAGCTTTGATGGCGATCTCTGCGGTTTCAAGGTCGCGAATCTCACCCACCATGACGATGTCCGGGTCTTGACGCAGGAAGGCGCGCAGCGCGCTGGCAAAGGTCAGTCCTACCTTGGGGTTGACATTCACCTGGTTAATGCCCGGCATGTTGATTTCTGCCGGGTCTTCCGCGGTGGAGATATTGCGCTGGCCGTCATTGAGGATGTTCAGCCCGGTGTAGAGGCTCACGGTTTTACCCGAACCGGTGGGGCCAGTGACCAGAATCATGCCGTAGGGTTTTTTCAGCGCATTAAGGTAAAGCTCTTTCTGGAAGGGCTCGTAACCCAGCGCGTCAATGCCGAGTTTGGCGCTTGATGGGTCGAGAATACGCAGAACGATTTTCTCGCCAAACAGGGTGGGGCAGGAGTTGACACGAAAGTCGATGGCGCGCGTTTTGGACACCTGCAACTTGATGCGCCCGTCTTGCGGCACGCGCTTTTCCGAGATGTCCATGCGGCTCATGACTTTGACACGCGCAGTGATCCGATCCGCCATGGCCTTGAGCTGCGGCCCTGAAACGATTTCATGCAGATCGCCGTCGATGCGCAGGCGCACACGGAAGGTGAACTCATACGGCTCAAAATGGATATCGGACGCGCCTTTCTGGATGGCTTGCAGCAGGATGCTGTTGACGAATTTGACGATGGGGGCTTCGTCGGGATCGCCATCGGTCGTTGCTTTGGGCGATTCCCCACTTTCGATCAATGCCAGCTCATCATCAAGCCCGGCCATCATGGTCTCGGCGCTTCGTCCCTCAATCAGTCTGTCCACCAGCGTCTTGATTCTGTCCGCCGGGGCAATCACCGGGTCGATATCCAGGCCAGTGGCAAAGCGGATATCGTCAAACAGCGGCTGAAACGTGGGGTCAGCCACGGCGGTGTGCAGCGTTTTGCCGCGCTGCTTGAGAGGGATGATCTGGAATTTACGGATCAGGTCATCTTTAAGCACGCTCAAAGGCAGCTGTTGAGTGTCCAGTGCATCCAGATCGACACGCGGTAGGCCAAACTCCAATGAGATGACTTCGGCCACGCGATGCATATCGATTTGCTTGTTTTCCGCCAGTGTCAGCACGAACGATTGCTTTTTGTTCAACGCTTCGTTCATTGCGTCACGCAAAATGCTTTCGCTGGCGACCCCTGCAAGTGCGAGCTGTTGCGGGATGCCGGTGAGTTGAGGGGCGAGCGCCATACCATCGTCCTATCTGGGGGGGATTTCCGCAAGAGTGTAATTCGCGATGTTGGATTGTGCATCTGCATCAACAGGACGAGTATATTGGCTGGCAGTTGGCGCATGAATCGTGAATAATCCTAGATCACTGAATTTTTAACGCTGCGTTGCGCCATGTCTCAAGAATTGCCTAAAGCATCAGCAGATGCGTCGCCCTACAAGGCCACCCTCAATCTGCCGGAAACCGCATTTCCGATGCGCGGCAATCTACCCCAGCGCGAGCCGGAGCTGCTGGCCAACTGGCAGGCGAACAATCTGTACGCACGCATTCGCGACGTCTGCCGCGGACGACCGAAGTTTGTGCTGCATGACGGCCCGCCGTACGCCAATGGCGACATCCACATCGGCCATGCGGTCAACAAGGTGCTCAAGGACATCATCGTCAAGAGCAAGCTGCTGGCCGGTTTTGACGCGCCCTATGTGCCAGGCTGGGACTGCCACGGCCTGCCGATCGAGCTGCAGGTGGAGAAAAAGCTCGGCAAGGCAGGGGACAAGGTGAGCGCGCGCGCATTCCGCGACGCCTGCCGTGCCTATGCCGCCGAGCAGGTGGAGCGGCAGAAGGCGGATTTCGTGCGCTTGGGGGTGCTGGGTGATTGGAACAACCCCTACCTGACCATGAACTTCAAGTTCGAGGCGGACATCCTGCGTGCATTGGGCAAAATCATTGTCCACGGCCATCTGGTGCAGGGGCAGAAGCCGGTGCACTGGTGCGTGGACTGCGGCTCTGCACTGGCCGAGGCAGAGGTGGAGTATCAGGACAAGACCTCGGATGCCATCGATGTGCGTTTTGCGGCTGTTGATCAAGCGGCATTCGCCCAATCGATGAATGCTGCAGGCGAAGGGGTGATCGAGGTGGTGATCTGGACCACCACCCCCTGGACCTTACCGGCCAACCAGGCCGTGGCGCTCAACCCGGAGCTGGACTACGTGCTGGTCCAAGTCGACGGCGCACGCCTGCTTCTGTCCGAGGCCCTGGTGGAGGGGATCCTCAAGCGTTATGGCCTGGAGGGCGTGACGATCGTCGGCCGCGCCAAGGGCGCGGCGCTTGAGCATCTGAAACTCCAGCACCCCTTCCTCGACCGCCAGGTGCCGATCATACTCGGCGAGCATGTCACTACCGATGCCGGCACTGGCGCCGTGCACACCGCCCCAGGGCACGGTCAGGAGGACTATGTGGCGGGCAGCCACTATGGTCTGGCGGTGGAGAATCCGGTGGACGATGCCGGTCGCTTCAAGCCGGGCACCCCCTTTGTCGAGGGCTTGCATGTGAGCAAGGCCAACCCGGTCATCATTGAGCTGCTGCGTGAGAAAGGCCGCCTGCAACATGCCAGCAAGCTCAGCCACAGCTTCCCGCACTGCTGGCGGCACAAGACCCCGCTGATCTTCCGCGCCACCCCGCAGTGGTTCATCGGCATGGACGTCAATGGCCTGCGCACCAAGGCCCTGGAGGCCATCCAGGCGACCCGCTGGGTGCCGGAGTGGGGGGAGAATCGCATCACGGCGATGGTCGAGGGCCGCCCGGACTGGTGCATCTCGCGCCAGCGCACCTGGGGCGTGCC
>CAYOCG010000018.1:0-33668 GCA_964402435.1 uncultured Halothiobacillus sp.
TCACCCCGGCAGGCTACAATACGGCAAGACCATAAACGAAATTGCATCAAGTTGTAGCTCCCTCTCTCACCCCGGCAGGCTACAATCTTCTCCCCCGAAACCCGCTAACGGCTTGCCGGTTGTGGGTTTCGGGGGGAATTTTTTTTGCACGTTACAGCAGCACCATTTGCTGTGCGTGGATTGTTTTTTCTTGAAGTTTAGGCATGCCCACCAAGAGACGCATTTGGGCAAACTGTTTTTCGCTGACTTGCAGGCAGCGTACCGAACCTTCTGGCGGGAGGTTGGCGGAAAGGCGTTTGATGTGTGTTTCCATGTCATCAAAGCCGTTGGTGATGCGTCCATAGACTGACCATTGGATCATGTCGTAGCCGTCTTGAATGAGAAAGCGGCGAAACAGGGTATAGGCTTTTTTGTCGGCCTTGGTCAGGGTGGGTAGGTCGAAAAAAACGAGCAGGCGCATAAAACGGCGAGTCTCCATGCTCATGGGGGTTCGTCTCCACCCTCACGGGGTTGGGGATGTTTGTCGGCCAGCCCTGGAAGGGTGAGTTGGTGGCGGTCATCCTCTAGGCGTTGCACCAGGCTGACTGCGCAGGCTTCGGCGGCAAACAGCAGGGTGGCATGTTCCAGCGTGCCGTCGGCTTTGTGCATCGCCACATCTTGATGCAGCAGGTTGACCAGGTGGGCTTTGTCAGTGCGCTCCAGGGTTTGGCGCTCGGTGCTCGGGGGAAGATGGGCGAGCACGTAGGCATCGGCAATCGGGCGGAAGGGTTCGATCAGATCATCGGCCAGGTTGAAGGCGTTTTGTTCGCTGGCATGGTGCAGGCCGAAGGCGGGAAGGAAACCGTGTGCCACCAGATTGCGTGCCAACAGTGAGCGGATGATGCTGTAGGCGTAGTTCAGCGCGGCGTTGTGTATGTTTTCTTGGGCGCGGGTGAATCCTTGGCCAAACAGTTCGCGGAAGTAGATTTGTGCGGCTTGCGCTTCGTGGTTTTCACTGTCGCCCGATTTCACTTGCTGCGCCATGTGGCGTAACAGTTCGCTACGTTGCAGCCCCATGCGTTGCATGACGTGTGCTTGGTTGAGAATCTTGCGTTGCACAATGCCCTGCCACAGCCGTTTGCGCCGTGGCAGGCTCAGGGCGAGCTGCTTGCGCATGACTTGCAGTGCACGGCTGTGGGGCAGGTAGGGCAGGAGCACCCCATTCGGTGTGTGCGTGTCGTCCACAGTGATCACCGTGATCTGCGCGCTGGCGCAGGCGGAGAGCAGTTGCGCACTCAGACTGACCTGTGGTTGGTCGATGATGAGTGCGCTGATGTCTTCCAGCGGTATGCGCACCGTGCCCGTGTCTTGTTCCACACGCAGGGCACGCTGTTCGAGCTTTAGGCGTGCGGGTTGGGTAATGACCACGCTGCGCCAGCCCATGGCTTAGCTCTTGCGCGCTTTGAGCAGTGGCTGACGGGTTTCTGCGCGCACAAGATAGAGGCGTCCGAGCACATCGACATGGTATTTCTCGACCGAGAGGGAAGTTTTGATACCGATGCCGCGGATCAAGCCGTCTTTGCCAACCATAGTGTTCCGATCGTGCGCCCAGAAGGATATGTTGCCAGTAGCTCGATCAAGGCCAGAAAAATATCCCTCAAGCATGGATTTGCCTTTTTGTTGAACACGCACCCAGTCATTGGCGTGCAGACTAAACAAAAAACGGTAGCGCTCATCCATCACAGTCCACTCATCCTCGGGCTTGCCTTGCACAACCGCTTGATTGGGTAGCTCAGGTTTCACCGCATCGGCCACGTACAAAGGCACGGCGTAGAATTTTTTGCCGTCGGTGAAAATGTCCACGCGCAGCATGGTGCCGTTGTTGGCGATACCGCCCCGGATGGGTATGCCGCTTTTTTGCGTGTCCAATAGGTTGACGGTGCGCACGAGGGGCGCCGGTTTGCCCGGGTTGCTGGGTTTGTAAAGCGGTTCGCGGAAGGCTTTGGCGCCGTCGTCGCCATGGGCGATCAAGCGTTGGCGAATAGCATCGATCAGTTTGGCATTGCGCGGGTCGTTCCAGCCGACGATGCGTTCGATGTCTTTGAGCGTGAGGGAGCTGAGAGGAGTTTTGACCGCGCTCAAGCCTTGATCCAACCATTTGGCGGAGCGGATGGTTTCCTGGTGCGCAGCCCCGAGTCCACGGCGCAGCGGTGCGCGTGAGACGCGGATGGGCTTGATATTTTGCGCATGTGCTCGGTCGTAGCCTTTGACGTGCTCCAGATGCAGCGCGGGGTCGGGAGACAGCCAGGCTTCTAGTTCCCAGCGAAAATGCGGCCAGGGTGTGGGAAAGTCGGCTTCAAGCTGGCGGAGGGCGTCAATGTCGAGCACCTCACCGGTCTCTGGGTTGATGAAACCTTCACGAACTTGCGCCAGTTCGTTGCGCCTTGCGTAGTCGGCAAGGCGTTTGACCATGCTGTGGCTGGCTGCAGCAACCACGGCGGCATCCAGCGCGTGGTGCAGGTCACCCGCTTCACGCACTTTGTTCAGCCCCCAGCGAGTGCGTAAAAAGGCGGTGAGTTGGCCGGAAACGACGACGCAACGTTTTGCCTCGCTGCCTTCGGCAAGCTTGAGGTGTTGCTCCACCAGATTTTTGAGGGCGCGGGCAATGTAGCGCGTGTCGGTGAGGTTGCGTTCACGAAAACCCTCAGCGGCTTGCTCGTCGAAGTCTTTGCGGAGCAGGCGTTCACGTTTGGCTTGGCGGTAGTTTTTGTTGCTTTCCACCCACGCTTTGAAGTGTCGCCATTGCAGGCTGTTTTCTGCACCGCCTAAGCATTCGTAGGGGGTGCGGTTGCCTTTGTTGCGGTTTTCGGCGGTTAGCACCAGCACTTTGTTGTTCATGCCGTCATCGAAGCTGCGCGAGTAGGGCAGCGCGTGATCGATTTCGACATAGCCATCTTCCAGCAGGCGGGCAAGATCAATCGGCTTTTGGCTGTAGGCGCATTGGGCGAGTTGTTCGTCGTAGAGGCGCATTTTGAGCAGCTGATCGCGTTTGGGGTCAACGCCAAAACGCTCGCGGAATTTTTTGCTGAGGGTGGTTTTCAGTTCGGCGAAGTTTTTCTGTTCGCGCTCGATCTTTTTGCGCTCATCCCAGGGTTTGCTCAGATCACGCGCCAGCTCGATGTGTACTGCCTCGGGGGCGCCGTATTCATCGATGATGGCATTGACCAGTTTGCGTGCCTGATTGAGCGCACGGTAAACCACAGGGTTGGGGAAGTCGTCTTTTCGGATCGGCGGTAGCTTGCGCGCTTTTGGGGTGTCGCTGTTGAGGTCGCTGTGATGGCTGTAGCCGGCGGATTGCACCGCCTGATCGTACCGCTCGCCCGCTTGCATGTGCGGCAGGATGTTGCGCAGTGCCTTGAGTGAGAGGCGTATGAATTCACTGAATGAGACAGTCAACACCGCTTCAATGATGGCCGATTCAATGCCCTGCTGCTGCATCCACGTGCGGGCTTCGTGGTCGTCTTTGAACACGGTTTGTGCGTAGGCGAGGGTGTCGAGGCGCTCAGGGTTGGCGGCATCGCGCGCCCATTCGGTTTTCAGCCCCGCGTCGATGTAGGCTTTGCGTAAGGCATGGAAGGCTTTGGCCTCAAATAAGCTGGCATCTTCGGCGGCCAGTTCGTTGCCCTCTTTGCGTTTTTTCCAGTAATCGACGCCAACAAAACGCGCGTTATCGGACAAATCCAGTTTGGCGCGCAGTTGCTTGTAAGTGACCTTGCTTTGCGTGAAAGGCAGTGTAAGCACGCTCTGCCGTTCAGCCGCATTCAGACCGCGCGTTTCGCCCTGCTGGTTGATGTGCAGGTTGTTGAGCTTGGTGAGCCAGACAAAACGCTCGGCAGAGTGGCTAGCCTTGGGTGCGCGGAACTCCTGTGGTTCAAAGGTGCAGTGACCGATCATTTTCAGCAGGTTTGCGCCGGAGAGCGTTGGCTTTCGAGCATGCAAGAGTGTGTGCACGGCGCTGTGCAGGGCGGGTGTGGCGTGTGGATTGCCCAGGACGGACTGGACCGTAAACAGTGCTTGCAGCTCATGCTCCAGATCAGCGCGGGCGAAGGTGTGACTGTAATCGCCGCCTTTATTGCGCTTGGCCTGCAGAAACGCCGCATCACGTGCCGCCATTTCGCCCACTGTGCGCCAGCCTGCTTCAGTCATGCGCCGCTGATTGGCCGTGACTCCGCTGAGCATCTGCCCGGCCTTGTCGTCGGTTTTGACCTCACTTTTGCGGTTGGACTGAAAGCCACGATGCTTGACGAGGTGGTAGAGCACAGCCGCCCATTCGTGTGGAGTCAGTTTGTGATCCAGCCCTTTGGCGCGCAGATCCCACGGTGATGCGCCGACGATGGTCACATCCTCGGCAGCGTGGCTGGCAATCAGTCCTTCGCGCTTGAGCAAGCGCCGCAGGCGCAGCAAGCGGAAGGCACGGCGGCGAACGCGCCGGCGGGTGAGGCGTGCCTCGCGGCGGATTTTGTTGAGTGATTCACCCTCTTTTGCGGTTTCCGCTTTGTCAAAAGCACGGACATGCAGAGCGATAATGCGTGTGTCGGCGAGTAGTGCCGCCCCCACCGAAGCCATGCCAATATCCAGTCCAAGGGTATAGGCGGATTTTTCCGCGGAATGAGGGGCGATGGCTCGCATGCGGGTTTCCTTTTTCGTGCTAGGATACGCCACATTGTAGTCTGCCGGGGTGAGAGCCGTTGCTACAATAAAAGGTCTTTAATGTACCGAACCCGACCCGCTCTAGGCGGGTCTTTTTTTGTCATTATGCTCACGTCTTGCGGTTTTTTGTGCGCTTCTGGTGCGAGTAAATTTACACCTACAGGACGCAGTAGAAGGGCTGTTTACACCACCTCGCCACGCAATGAATTGGGCATGACTTCGGTGATGCGTAGGTCGATCATCTGCCCGATCAAACGTTCGCCGCCTTTGAAATTGACCACGCGGTTGTTCTCCGTGCGCCCTTTGAGTTCGCTGGCATCTTTGGCCGAGTGCCCTTCCACCAGAATGCGCTGGATGCTGCCGAGCATGGATTGGCTGATGGCACGTGCTTGGCTGTTGATCAATTCTTGCAGGCGGTAGAGCCGCTCCTTTTTGACCTCCAGCGGGGTGTCGTCGGGCAGGTTGGCGGCGGGTGTGCCGGGGCGGGCGCTGTAGATGAAGCTGAAGGATTGGTCGAAACCGACATCGCGAATCAGCTTCATGGTGGCTTCAAAGTCCGCTTCGCTTTCGCCGGGGAAACCAACGATGAAATCCGATGAGAGGCAAAGATCAGGACGTGCTTCGCGCAGCTTGCGGATCTTAGATTTGTACTCCAAAGCCGTGTGGCCGCGCTTCATTGCAGTGAGGATGCGATCCGAGCCAGATTGCACCGGCAGATGCAGGAAGCTCGCCAGTTTGGGCACAGTGCGGTAGGCATCAATCAGCCTGTCGTTGAACTCGACCGGGTGTGATGTGGTGAAGCGGATGCGTTCGATGCCATCGATCGCGGCGACGAATTCGATCAACAAGGCCAGATCTGCCGTGCCGCCATCGTGCATGGCACCGCGGTAGGCGTTGACGTTTTGCCCGAGCAGGTTGATTTCTTTCACCCCTTGCGTGGCGAGTTGAGCGCACTCGGCGAGTACGTCGTCAAACGGGCGGGAAACTTCTTCGCCGCGGGTGTAGGGCACCACGCAGAAGGTACAGTATTTCGAGCAGCCTTCCATGATGGAGACAAACGCGGTTGGACCTTCGGCACGCGGTTCGGGCAGGTTGTCGAATTTTTCGATTTCGGGGAAGGAAATATCGACCACCGCGTGCCCTTCGCGACGCACTTCGCGGATCATCTCCGGCAGGCGGTGCAGGGTTTGTGGGCCGAAGACCATGTCCACGAATGGGGCGCGCTCACGAATGGCGGCACCTTCCTGACTGGCCACGCAGCCGCCGACGCCGATCACCAGCTCGGGCTTATGACGCTTGAGCTCTTTCCAGCGACCCAGTTCAGAAAAGACTTTTTCCTGCGCTTTTTCGCGGATGGAGCAAGTGTTGAGCAGAATCACATCTGCCTCGTCCACCTTGTCGGTGAGTTGCATGCCGGCATAGGCATCGAGTACGTCGCCCATTTTCTGGCTGTCGTACTCGTTCATCTGGCAGCCCCAGGTTTTGATGTAGAGCTTTTTCGGTGGGTTGTCTTGAGGATTGCGGTTCATGGAGGTTAACCAGGCGCAGTGAATGGGGCGGGCATTGTAAGTCTTTGATGTACCAATGGCTATTCCACGGTGACGGACTTGGCCAGATTACGTGGTTTATCAACATCGGTACCACGCAAAACGGCGACATGGTAAGCGAGAAGTTGCAGCGGGATGGTGAAAATCACCGCGGAGCTGATGCGGCCGACATTTGAGGTCACGGGCACGACATGCACGCCCTCACTGGGCTCGATGCCCGCAGTTTCATCGGCAAACACGAACAGCTCGCCGCCGCGCGCGCGTACTTCCTCAAGGTTGGACTTGAGCTTGGTCAGCAGGTCACTTTGCGGAGCAATGGCGATCACGGGCATGTCTTCATCCACCAGCGCCAATGGCCCATGCTTGAGTTCGCCTGCAGGGTAGGCTTCGGCGTGAATGTAGGAGATTTCCTTGAGTTTGAGCGCCCCCTCAAGGGCAATGGGGTACATCGCGCCGCGGCCAAGGAACAGCGCGTGGTGTTTGTGCACCAGCTTTTCCGCCAGCCTCAGGATGCGATCTTCATGTTTCAGCGCCTCAGCGATTTTGCCGGGGATGCGTGCAAGCCCCTGCACGATACGTCGCTCCTGCTCAGCGTGCAGGCGATGTTGCGCTTTGCCCAGGCTAAGCAACAACAGGGCGAGAGCGATGAGTTGGGTGGTGAAGGCTTTGGTCGAGGCCACGCCGATCTCGGGCCCGGCATGGGTCATGAGCACCAGATCCGAGGCGCGTACCAAGGAGGATTCAGGAGCATTGCAGATGCTGAGCACGGGCGCGGCAGCACAGCGCTCCTTGATTTCATGCAGCGCGGCAAGTGTGTCCGCAGTTTCACCTGATTGGGAGAGCAACACGTACAGCGTTTTACGACCAATGACCGGGTTGCGGTAACGAAATTCACTAGCCACTTCGACCTGACAGGGCAGGCGTAAGATGTCCTCCAGCCAGTAGCGCGCAGTGAGACCGGCGTGGTAACTGGTGCCGCAGGCGATGATTTGCACCTGATTGATGTTTTGAAAAACCGTATCGGCATGCGCGCCAAAAATCCCGGGCAAAACACTGGTCTCACTGATGCGTCCTTCCAGTGTTTCGGCGGTGGCACGTGCCTGCTCATGGATTTCCTTTTCCATGAAGTGGCGGTAATGCCCTTTTTCGGCCGCCTGGGCGCTGAGTGTGGAATGGCTCTCAGAACGCTCGACGACATGGCCTTGGTCATCGACGATCTGCACCTGATCGCGCGTTACTTCGGCAAGGTCACCTTCATCAAGGTAGATGAAGCGCTGCGTGACGGGGAGCAGGGCATTGGCGTCCGAAGCGATGAAGTTCTCGCCTAGACCTAAGCCGATGACCAGTGGGCTGCCCTTGCGCGTAGCAATCAGTCGCTGCGGCTCTTCACTGGAGACGACACCCAAGGCATACGCGCCGGCAAAATCCTGTACGGCACGCTTGACCGCCTGCATGAGATCGCCTGTTTGTCTGAGGTGGTGCTCGATCCAGTGTGCGGCAACTTCGGTGTCGGTATCCGAGGTGAATTCATAGCCCAGTGAAAGCAATTTTTCGCGCAGCAAGGCATGGTTTTCGATGATGCCGTTGTGCACCAGGGCAATACGCTGTTCGGAAATGTGCGGATGCGCGTTACGCTCGGCGGGCACGCCATGCGTGGCCCAGCGGGTGTGTGCCAAGCCGAGGCAACCTTTGAGCGGCGTGCCGCGGTTTTCGAGGGCTTGCGCGAGTTGTTCGACTTTGCCCAAGGCGCGTTCACGCTCCAGCACGCCGTGTTCGTTGAGCACCACGAGTCCTGCGGAATCGTAGCCGCGGTATTCCAGGCGACGTAGCCCTTCAAGCAGGATCGGGGTGACGTTGCGCTCAGCAATCGCGCCAACGATTCCGCACATGGTGTGTATCCAGGTTCATAGGTTGGGTGCGCATGTTACGCATTCAGCGGGTTTTATCCCAGTAGGTCTTGAACGAGCTCATGCGTCGCTTCAGGCTGTGGGGCAGGCGGCGCTCACTCTGGCCGAGCTTGTAAGCTAAAAGCTTCAGGGCATTTCGCAGCAGGGATTCCGGCCAAAGATCAAGCCGCTTGGCACCAAGAAACGCCAATTCACTGCGCACATAACGCAGCCCTTCGCCTCCCGCACCGCCCAGGCGTTGGCGAATCCAAGTTTCGCGTGCATGGAACACGCCCATGTCAAAGTAACGGCGGAACTCCTCATATAAGGTGTAATTGTGCGAATGACGGCATTCTGCATCGGCGGCATACGCAATGCTCCAGCCGGCAAGCAGCATCTTGGCGGCGACATACATGTCCTCCGCAAAAATGACATCCGACGGAAAGCCGCCGACGTCGCGCAGTGCCTGGGCACGATAGGCTGCAAACGAATTGGACAAAAATGCCGTTCTCAACCCCAAGCTGGGCGCGTCCTGTATGGTGCGTCGAGAAGATTCCGCAGGATAGCTGAATGCGCGTGCATGCTGTGCCAACGGCGAGGCATCGTGATGGGGCAGTTGACGCCCGCACACAGCGCCCACGCCTGGGTCAGTCAAAGGCGCGATGAGCTTTTTCAATGCATCTTCGCGCTCAAGATAGGCATCTTGGGTCATGAACACGTAAACATCGTAATCTGGGTGCCGATCAACCATCATCTGGCGCGTGCCGCCATGATTGAACGCGCGTTGCTCGATGCGCGCGACAAGGCTACCCAAGCGCTCGGCGGCTTCCGCGCTACCATCGGTGGAGGCGGAGTCCACGACCAGCATATCCGCGTGTTGTGTCTGCTCGGCAAGCGAACGCAAAAGCCGGATGAGTTCCGCGCCGCCATTGCGTGTTGGGATAATGCACGCCACACGCGGCGCGTAGTGGCTCATGTCCACTCCTCCGGGCAGCGATCACGCCAGTCTTGCAGTGCCGATTTCAAGTCATAAGTAAATGTGTACCCACGCTCAAGAAGATAAGTTGGCCGGATGTCATTTGGCCGTACCAGTTTACGAATGCGCACCGGACTGAAGGGGTGGCGAATGCCAAGTGGGCGCGCCAGCGCATCGATCAGGTACGCCGCCCTCAAAAGCAGGGGATAGGGAACGCGCCAAAAATGGCGCTGTTTGCCGGCAATCAGGCTGATGGTTTGCACGTATTCCTCAATCGAAGGCCCCGGGTTCATGCTCATATTGAACAAAACCACCCCTTGGCCTTGCGCCTCCTGCTGACGCATCGCCCACAGCAGGGCAAGGCATAACTCCTCGACATAGACGCCTGCCTTGCGCGTGTCTCGGTTGCCCATGAAAAAAAAATAACCGCGCAAAACAGCACGAATCAGCCGACTAACGTTACCGCCTTCGCCCGGACCGAATACCACGCCGGGGCGCACGATGATCAGTCGGCGCTGTGGGTCACCCGCCTGCCATGTGCGGTGGATGTGCTCCGCCGCAAGCTTGGACGCGCCGTAGGCTGTGGTGGGCACGGGCAGGGAGTTTTCATCCTTGGGCTCGATGCTGATGCCATAGGGAGAGATCGAGCTGGTGAAAATCATGCGCGTGCAGCCGACGCGCTGCGCCCAGGCACACACATGCTCAGCACCCAGCAGATTGGTCTGGTAATACTCCCAATCTTCATGCCCGGGTTCACGATGGATGGCGGCAAAGTTGGCAATCAGCGCGACAGGCTCATCTGGCTGCCACTCAATGGGCTGGCGCACATCGCAGATCACAACCTGCATGCGAGGCTCGTTTTGCACCATCTGGCGACGAAATACACTGGCTTTGGCCTCCATCGGCTCCAAATCAAGCAAATGCACCTTGCTGACGATGCCTTGAGCGAGCAAATGATGGGCAAAGAATGTGCCGATAAAGCCCGTGCCACCGAAGATCACGGCGCAGAGGTTTTTCTCCGCTGAGCTCACTTGGCTGAATCCTCATACCTCCCAAGCTTGCCGCGAAGGCCATCACGCAGCCCGCGCAACATCATGCGAATGCGTTGCCTGCGCTCGGGCAAGAAAAAGCCGAAGAAAATGAATTTTTTGACCAGTTGAAACGCATCCGAGAGCTTCCAGGCCAGAGAAATCGTCGGCAACTTTTGTAGAAACACGCCATTGCGCATGAGGTAGTAATTACGCAATGGGCTGTGGATGGGGACTTGCTTGCCCATAAAGCGTCGATAGTTGTCACCGATGGAGTGATACAGCACAGCGTTACCGACTGCGTACAGTTTCAGGCCAGCATGACGCGCACGCAGCGACCACTCGATGTCCACATAATCAATGAACAAGTCTTCGCGTGGCGCCCCCACAGTCTTGTAAGTACTTAGTGGAGCCAACATGCCCGAGGTGATGAGGTGATCGACAACGATGGTTCCATTCTCATGCGGATGAATTTTCTGCCGCGGCATTGGCCATTGCTCGATCGGTGCCATAAATGCTGCAACTTCTTCCGAGCGCCGATCAATCTGCTGCGGCCCCACCGCGGCGATGGGAACGCCCTCAGCTTGGAGGCGGGTTAACACCAGCAGTAGGTTGGATACCATATCCTCGGTGGCGATACTGTCCTGATCAAGCGTAAGCAGAAAATCATAGTTTCCGTTTTGAGCGCGTTGTACTGCATAGTTAATGGCTGTTCCAATGCCTTGGTTGCTTTGAAATTGCACAACTTCCACATCGATCAGATCGCTGTCGAGTGTGCCCAAATCACTTGGTGAGCCATTGTTGACGAGCCACAGCGCGTCGACTTGCGGTCGAATCGACCTGATCGAGCGCTGTAACAGATCCAACGTCGGTCGATAGGCTACTACTACGGCAGCCACGCGCGGATGCGCTTGCTTGGCATAGGTTGATTTAATTGACATGGTGCGATGATTCTACACCATGCAATGATCGCACTCGTTTGAAACACTGACTTGATGCTTTTTCAATGCCCTGCCCTGCCTGCGTACATATTAGGTGTAAGTCATAAGATTCGTGGCTAGGTTAGCTGAGCTGGACCATGTGTCAAAATTCACGACTCTTGAAGCAAACATACGCGCCTCTGCAGGTGCATCGGTGGCCAAATGCAGCAATGGGCGCGTGAGCTCCTCTTCACTAAGTTCCACGCCAGCTTGTGTGCTCATGGACGCGTAACATGAGGAGAAATGCTCAGCGCCGAGCAGGATTTGTTGGCAAGTCATCATAAGATCATCCGGCGAGCCGCCTCGACCTTTGTCGAAAATGGGCTCGATCTTCTCATCGCGAGTCATCTGCCAGCCGATCACGGTGGGGTGCGGGGCTGAGAAAAACAGCTCAACGATGGCACGGTTGGCATATAGGCGATGCAAGCGATCAATGCCTAAATTGGCTGCAGAGTACATCGAGCGCATACGTTGTGTTTTATCGCGTTTTTCACGCTCCGGAGTGTCAGCAAGGCAAAAGTAATAGCCTGTCACTTGAATATCGATCCAAGGACGCAATGCTGCTTCAATGGCCTCTTGTGTTGATCCACTCCAACCCACATCGACCAATCCTAGTTTGGCCCCCTCCCGGATACCCAGGCTCGCGAGATAAAGCCTAAGCACGCGTCGATTGCGCCTGCAGATTTTCAGAACCTCGGCGCGCCAAGCGTACAAAAGCTGGGCAAGTCGCTCATCCAGCTCGTGAGTAATACTGATCTCCGCCCCTAATCCAAGATCACGCATCACCTCCTCGGCAGGTGAGGGCACGCCAATGCGCTCGAAGATCTCACGAGGCTTAAGGCCAGCACTGCCTGACAAGAGGAAGGGAATGTAGGCCGAGTAATTTTTTTCGGTGATGGCGGCAAGATAAAACGCCACGCGGGAACCAAGGAAGTAAGCGTGTTTGGGAAGCGAACCATCGGGCAGCTGGTCAGCGAGCTTTTGCAACAGAAAGCCATCACGCGACAGGAAGAGTAGGTGCTCAATGCCATCACGTTCGACTTGATTCATCAGCCACTTGAGATAGCCGAGGTTGGCTGGGCCGCCATAGAGAAAACCGAGACGCTCAAATTCGCCCAGCCCGCCATCTTCAATGTCACAGCGCTCCCAAAGTCCGTGCAAGGTGGGTGGGGGCTTTTCCCCAGGTACTGCATCGGGTGCTGGGTCGTGGTAGTGAAATGCTAATAAGCCGCGCTCCATCGCGCGCTGCACATCCGCGATGGGGTGATCGCCAATGTGCAATATGGCATGTGCTTCAAAGCCGCTTTGCTGGATGAGGACGTCAAATAACTCACCCGCGTCACGCTTGGTGGCATTGGCTTCTGCAGAAACAAGGAGGTGATCAATAGCATCAAGGCCGTGTCGTCGGCAGACCTGAAGAAAAAACTCTTTCGGCAAGTACATGTCTGAACTGATGGCGAGACGAATCCCCGCTCTTTGCAGAGCATGAAAAAGTCTCAGCATCTTGGGCTTGGGGGCGAGCAGGCTGAGTTCGAGCTCGGTTTCAGCAGCACTGATGTGTTCGCGCGTGGAGTGATCAGCGTCGAAGCAGGCATAAATATCACTCAGCCTGATCTCTCTGCGCCCCTCTTCATGCATGCGGCGGAAGGCTTCACGCTGTGCTGCTGTGCGTTTACGGCGGAAATGCTCCACGCCGGTTTTGCGCCCCAAAAGATCAAAGGTCAATTCAGCATCAAGAAATGGACGTGCAAATAGAGTGTCGAAAAAATCGAATGAAACACATTCCGCGCGATCAAGCAGCGAGGCAAGCTGTTCGCCATTGGGAATGGCAGCCAATGCATCACTGATTTCAGGATGCTGAGAAAGGCGCGTTGGATGCAATGAGTCCATTAGGAGAGAAGTTCGAAGTGAATGCCGTTCGGGTGCAGGTTGGGGCTGTGGAAGGGGTCGTATTGAAAATAACGCGGGTGTTTGTCGTAAAGCCGGCGTTTTTCGCTCTCCAAGCGGCGACGCTTGTCTGGGTCAAGGTGATCCAAGCCGCGGGTTTGTGATTCGTAATGGATTAACTCTACGGACTGACAAACGGTGTTGTACAGCCCGGCGTCCACGAGGCGGAAACAAAGATCCACATCGTTATAAGCCACGGGGAAGTTCTCATCGAACCCACTCAAACGATCGAATTTTTCCTTCTCGACCATCAGGCACGCACCGGTCACAGCCAGCCAGTTGTATTCCAAAAGATTACGCATGTAATAGCCGGCGCTTCGGGCGGGAGCTTGATGAAACGCATGGCCAGGACCATCACCAAGGTTGAGCACGCCGGAGTGTTGAATAACGCCGCTAGGGTAGAGTAGCTTGGCACCTACCGCGCCAATGTGTGGCAACCGCGCATAGCCGGCCATGCGCTCCAGCCAGTCTTTTGTAACGACTTTCGTATCGTCGTTAAGAAAAAGCAGTAAGTTTCCACGCGCTTGCTGAGCGCCGATATTGTTGAGCTCGGAAAAATTGAATGGTTTGTCATGCCGTACCACCCTGGCGCGGTTGGATCTCGTCAGTTCGCTCAGCAAGGACAGGGTCGCGCGATCTTTAGATCCGTTATCCAGAACAATGATTTCGAAGTTGCGATAACTGCTCTGTTGCTCAATCGACTGAATGCAGCGCGCGAGTAATTTGGCATGGTCACGTGTGGGAATGATGATGGAGATCAGCGGATTGTCGGTCGCTATGTAATTTACGCGAAAGTAGCCCGGGACTTCCTCAACAGCCTCGACACGCCCTGCGAGGTTACGCCGCTTGAGTGCGTCCTCACGCACTTTTTGCGAGGCCGCGAGTACATATGGTTTTGCGGCAATATCCGCAGCCACAGAGGCTGGAATGATGCGCCAGTGGTAAAGCACCTTGGGGACACGGCTGAACTTGGAAGTGCGCTCTGCAAGGCGCAGCACGAAATCCCAGTCCTGACAGCCATTAAACTCGGAGCGCAGTCCGCCGAGTCCGTTGAACAACGATTTGCGCACACAGGAGACGTGCCCGGTGTACATGGTGCTCATCATGGTGTCGGGCGACCACTCCGGTTTGAAGTGTGGCTGCACAAAGCGTCCTGCTTCATTGAGCTTGTCTTCATCACTGTAAACGAAATCTGGATGGTCGCGCTCAATGCAACGCGCCAATTCATACAGACAATCGCAGGTGAGCACATCATCATGGTCGGCAAATACGATCCAATCATGTTCCGCTAGGTTGACGCCGGCATTGGTCGCGGCGGCGATACCTTGATTCTGCCCCAGTCGTAGGACACGAATGCGTGGGTCGGCAAAGCGGGCGATTTCCTCAGCCAGCATGACGTCGTTGCTGGCATCGTCCACCAGCACGAGCTCCCAATGGGGATACCACTGCGCAAGAACGGACTGGACCAACTCGGTAAGCAGTCCCGGCGGGGTTTTGAACACAGGGACGACGATGGAGAACCGTGGCGTGGACTCAGTGACCGTCAACCATTCCTGAAGATCCAGTGGAGGTGCGGGGGGGATGTATTGATAGCCGGCCGGCTCGTGCTGAAAGACGTAGTGGCCATCGCATCGAGCAATGTGTGCGCGCGGTGCAATCGGCAGCTCTTGGGCAGTGTGCAAGGGCAGGTGCTCTTGTGAGCCGCGCAAGCGATGGAGCAACCCACTGAACCCCTCGTTGCGCCAAATCGTATGGCCTTTTGCAAGAATGGATTGCCAAGACTCTTGGCGCAAACGCGCGACATGGTGTTTTGCCTGACGACGCACCGTACGCGCCTTTCGCCCCAGCGCCCGCAAAGGCTCTGTAAGTCGCCATGAACGGCTGCGGGTCACCTCATCAAAGCGCGCTTTCCACAGTGCAATCTGCTGCTCTTTACTGGTGGCCAGATGTTCGAGCGCAATCATTTGGCGGGATAGTTCGGCTTTTTCCTCTAGCAAATGTTTGCGCTCCTGTTCAATCCTAGTCGCATGCTGTTGCAATTGCTCAAGATCGGACCTCAGTCGGGTCAACGCGGCTTCAAGGTTTGTGGCATGCTGTTGTGTCAGTTCCAGTTCGCGACTGCGGGTTTCAACTAGCATGCTGGACATGCACATATGGCGCAGCTGGCTGGTGTCCCACACCGCCCGGCTGGCCTCGACAAAACGATTCATGGCAAGCGAGACATCGACCCCACTGTAAGGCAAGCCAAAACCACTGCCCTGAGTCATGCGGTATTTTGCGGTAATGTCGTTCACATGCACGAACGTACCCAAGCGTGCCAGTTGCAGCCAGAAATGCCAGTCCTCGTACTGTTCGAGTTGCTCGTCAAACAGGCAGCCGCGTTCGATGGCTCTGCGGCGGAAAAGTACCGCATGGATCGGCATGAAATTGTTGTAGGCTAGACGCAGTGGGTCGAACGCATCGTTGAAAACATGCATTTGCGTCTCATGCCCGTTTTCAAAATGCACCATCTCCACGCCGGAATACGCGGCAATCGCTGCAGGGGCTGCATCAAGCCGAGCGATCAGGAATTGAACATGTTCGGGGAGCAGCCAGTCATCATCATCCAGAAAGCCAATGTAGTCGCCAGAGGCATGTTCTAGACCTAGGTTGGCAGCGCGTGCACGCCCCAGGCTGACGGGGTTGTGAAGATGGTGAATACGTCGAATCGACCCAATAGCCTCTTCTTCAATCAAGGTGGAAACATCGTCGCCACCATCATTGATGACCAACAGCTCAATGTGGGAATGGGTTTGCTGGGCAATCGAACGGATGGCTTCGCGCAGCATGGAGGGGCGGTTCTTGGTGCGCACGATGAAGCTGACCAGCGCTGTTGTTGCGGGGATGGCATGGCTGGATTGCTGCGCATATTGGATGGCCCAAAGCTGGGCATTCAATGGCTGATTCACCGCTTGCCAAAGATAAAACGCCTCTGCATGGGTAACGTGCATGGGCAAAGACCATGTGCGCGCGACGTTGATGCCAACAATGCGTTCGACATAGGCATTTTGCGTAAGCTGCGAGCCATAGAGGCCCATGGTCTCGATCTTCTGCTGCACTGCCGACGAAATGTCCACTAGAAGGTTGCACGCCCCCTGGGTGCTGATTTCGTAGCTGATCGGCTGTGAGCGGAAATCGCACTGCCTCAGAGCCTCCCAGGCAAGTTGTGCTGTGGCGCGATGATCAGGATGAGGCTCAGTAGGGAATGGAAAAAAAACGGCGTCATAACCCTCTTCGGCAATGCGCTGAGCAATTTGTGTGATCAGATCAGGAGTGGCCGTGAGGGCGCGATCAGGTTGGTGGAGAAAGTCCACCTTGCGGCAACCTAGCGCATGCGTTGCGCGCCGCGCTTCCTCTTCACGCGTGTAAACCAGATTGGGTGACTCTCCCCCGCGCGCGCCATCGGTCATGATCAGAACATCAACCACACCGCCGCCTTGCGTCGCCAATAAAATGGCTCCGCCCATACCAAAGGTTTCATCGTCGGCATGCGGCGCGAGAATCAACCAACGTCCCTGGGGGAGATTGCCCGCTTGTGCTGGAAGGTAAGCCTGTTCGTTGAAGGTCAAGTGGGTCATGTATGCTGCAAAGATAAGGGGTAAAAAACGAACCGCGCTTTAGGCAGAGCATCATAGCATGCGCAGTAAACCCGGGGTTTCAATGAACAAAGGTGCGATATGTCCTTGACGATTTCCCAGCTTGATGCGGACGATGTGACAGAAGCATGCACCCTGTTCAGGGAGGTGTTCTCCTCACCGGTAGATCCGCACGCGTGGCGCTGGAAATACAGTGGTGAGGCGCAGCTCGATGCCATCAATCTTGTGGCGCACGATGAGGCTGGACGGTTGATCGGTCATGCTGGCGCCGTCGTGTTGCCTGGTATGGATCGTGGACTTGCACGTGTCATGGTTCAGGTGTGTGATGTAATGGTTGCTGCGCAACAACGGGGGCGCACCGGTGATCAAGCCGTCTATCCAGCCTTGATGCGCGCTTTGCGCACGGCGATTCTGCAACGCTTTCCTCAGGCATACGTTTATGGTTTTCCGGGGAAACGCCCTTTTTTGCTGGGTCAGAGGCTGGGGTTCTATCACAGGATTAGCAACATCCAAGAGTTTGCGCTTACTGCTCAAATCAAGACACAAATGATGCCTTGGGGGTATTTGCGCAACGTGCGGGTGGTGGCTTGGGATGAGTTGCAGCGGCTGGAGGCGAATTTGCGGCGACTGGAACAGGAAGTAACTTCGCTAGATCAAGAACCTCGTGTGGTTCGTGATATGCGTTACCTGCACTGGCGTTATGCATGTCATCCCACCCGCAAATACATCCTGCTCGTTTGGCAGCGCTTGTGGAGTATGCACGCAGCTTGGGTGGTTTGTGCAGAGGGTGAAGGCTTACGTGTGGTGGATACCTTGGGGCTTGCAGCACAAACAGCATCTGCCACGAAGCACCTTGCTGATTGGGCGGCACGGCAGGGGTATCAGTATCTGCTGACCTGGTATCCCCCTGATTTAGAGCCCCTGCAAGCGCGCGAAACCGGCATTGTCGCCATGCAGTTTGCGCTTAAAGCGTCAGATGGAAAGGCCACACTTCGACACCCACGATTTTCCCCTAGCGATTTGGATATTTTCTGATCACTCATTCATCAAATGCCGCATCAGGCGTTGGTGTTCGGTCTGCATAACCCCCAAATTCAACTGCATGGCGCGTTGACGCCCCCGTGCCGCCAGTTTCGCCCTCAGTTGCTCATCCTTACATAGCCGTTGCATGGCAGTGGCAAGTTGCACTCGGTCGTCCATGGCGACAAGTAGACCTGCGTAGTCGCTGTGCGCCACATCGTGGAGCACTTCGCGCGGGCCATAGGGACAGTCGGTGGCAATCACGGGGGTGCCGCAGGATAATGCTTCTAAAATGGAATAGCCGAATCCCTCATACTGACAGGTATGGATGAACATGCTGGCGCGCGCCATGTAAGGTAGAGGATCGTCAACCTGGCCATGAAAAATCACACGCGCAGCATGAGAGTGATTCAGACCAAGTTGTTGGCACAGCACTTCGAGCTCAGGGCGAGCAGGGCCGTCGCCAAGGATGAGCAGCTTGAGATGGCAATGCTCGCCGAGCAGTGCAAATGCCTGGATGACCCAGTGCAGCCGCTTTTCCTCTGATAGACGCGCTGCAACCAGTGCGAAATTGCCATCGCCCTGTAATGCCAAGGGAATGTCAACCCGTTGCTGCGCGCGGCTGTGTGCCTCGTCAACATCAATGCCATTCAAAATGACATGCAGTCGTCTGCTGGGCACCCGGCAGTGGTGATGCAACTCCTGTGCTGTGCCATGGGATGGCATGGTCACCCCATCCGCAGCGTGTGCCCCCAGACAGATCGCTGCTTTAATCCACGTTCGCCGCCAGATTGATGGCTCGAAGTGCTGCAAGTGCTCAAACACCGGGCCACGGTAGCTGGCCAGTAATCGCGTCGGAGCACCTGCCATGCGAATGGCAAGCGCCAGTACGGTTGCACTGTAATGCATCATGCCCACCGCCAGATCGACCGGATGCTCACGCAGCAGCAGGCTCAAGCGGCGCGCGTCCTGCCATAGACGTGCTGGCGTGTCGAACCACCCCGCAAGCCCCAATGGAATACTGTCTACCCATTGCTCATACCCCTGTGCCCAGTAGCGCGTCATCACTTCTGGGCAAACAAGGGTGACATGGCAGAACAGGCTACGATCAAGACCGTCGATAAGGTTTTTGGTCGTCAGCTCTGCCCCGCCGGCCACAAAGGCCTGATGCAGAATCAGCAGCTGCTTACTCATCTTGGCGGTAAGGTCTCCCATACCGGCTGCAAGCGAACGATCCCCATGTCGCGCCCCTGTTTGCGGATGGTCAGATCATTCAGCAGGCGCTCGTCATACACCATCAACCCCTGATCATCCCATAAGCGCAAATGCAGCTGATAACTGCCACCCATCAGCGGCAGATTGGGGAAGTGGATACGTTGCCGTTGATCACCTTGCAAAGCGGGCGCACCGCTAAAGTGTGTTGCGGCAACAAATACCCCGCGGCCGCTCTCCAGTTTGATCGACAGCGACACATGGTAGCGGACGTTGGCATCTGCGGCCTGCGCGGCGAACTCGACACACAAATCATCCCCCTCGCTCATCGGCGAGGGGCTGGCCAGGAAGAAAGCGCTGATACGCACCGGTGCTAGAGCATTGCCTGCAGGCGAGGGTGTGCCCTGAGGTTTTTCATCTTTGGCCAACTGGTAAGCTTCGTAGGCGGGAAGCACGTCTTCGGCAGCACCGTACATGCGCACTTTGCCGTGCTGCATCCAAATCACCTGGTCACAGAATTGACCAATCTGGTACAAGCTGTGCGAGCAAAACACAATCGTCTTACCGCTGTTTTTGAAAGCCATCATGCGGTCGATGCATTTTTTCTGAAAATGAATATCACCGACGGCCAGTGCCTCATCCACGATCAGCGTGTCCGGATCAAGCGATGCAATCAACGCAAACGCTAAGCGCACCTTCATGCCCGTAGAGTAGGTGCGCAAGGGTTGATCGATGAAGTCACCGATCTCGGCAAAGTCGAGAATCGTCTGCATGCGCTCACGGATAAAGGCGCGCTCTATGCCTAGGATGTCGCCTTGAAAAAAAAGATTGTCCCGCCCACTAAATTCCGGGTGAAAGCCTACACCTAATTCCAGCAGGCCCAGCACGCGCCCGTAGCGCTCGATCCTGCCTGTAGTCGGTGTGTGTGTGCCCGCGAGAAGATGCATGAGCGTGCTCTTGCCCGCACCGTTGTCGCCCACTATCCCTAGCGTCGTGCCTTGAGGGATTTCGAGATTGAATTCGTGCAAAGCCGTGAAAAGCCGATGACGCGCACGCGCTGAAAACAGCTCCTTGAGCCGGTCAAGCGGATGCGTGTATACGGCGTAGGATTTACTTACCTCATGCAGCCGGAACGCAGGTTGGATTTTAGAGAACATCCACAAACCCCGCTTGCAGCTTGCGAAACAGTGATAGGCCAACCCACAAGGCGATGACGGTATACATCACTGCCAAAATCAAGCTCAACGGTGCAGGCAACGCTCCATGCAGCAAAATGGCATGGAAGCCTTCGGCAAAAGGCGTGAATGGGTTCAACCAGACAATCACGCGCCAACTTTCAGGCACTTGATTCAGGGGATAAAGGATCGGCGCAGTGAACAACAAAAAAGTCATTACCATACTGACAAAATGAATCAGATCGCGCACATAAACAGCCAACGCAGCCAGAAGCCACGCCAGTCCCAAAGCAAATAAAACCTGTAGCACCAGCCATAACAGGGCTGGCAGGAGCATCCACCCACCCATAGGCATGATGCCTGCCAATGCTAGAGCTGCCCATGCCACTAACATGACCAAAACATAGGTCGCGTGCGTCGCTAGTACACGTGAGAGCGGATACAGGGCAGCCGGAAATGGGTTATGGCGAAGCACGTCTGCCTTGGAAACAACAGACGACACCCCCCTTACTAAACTTTCCTGAAACGCCAGCCATGGCAGCATGGCGCTCAACAAAAACACGATAAAAGGCAACTCTTCGCCATCGGTGCTTGCGGTGGGAATACGCATTTTCCACACGGCGCTAAACACCCACCAATAAAGCAACACCAGCAAGAGTGGCTGGATGAGGTTCCACGCACCACCAAAAAGCGAGCCTGCATAAGTTTCGCGCCATTCGCGGGCTATCAAGGGGCGGAGTAAGCGTAAGTCTCTGGTCATTTTTTGGTTATGACTTGAAAACTGATAGAAAGGGCATAGTGGGGTTTATTCCGCTCATATACAAAAAAGCCCGCTGCACTTTCGTGAGGCGGGCATTATAGCTTGCATTCAGCGATACCGCCCTGCTAGCTGTCCTTCGCATTTGTCTAGACAACCTAGGGCGGGATCCTTGCTTCAAGAAAGCACGAGGACTTCTACAGCAACATTCGTTGAAATTAACGTGGGAAGAAGCTGAACGACTGTTTGGTAACCGACTTAAAGGTTCCGTTGACTCCGCCCACAGTAACTGTAGAGGTGATTGTGGTGTTTGCTGAAGTACTCGACATGTGCTTGACGCATACTGACGTGCCGGGATTGACGGTTCCTGAAGACAGGTCAACGGAAGGTGTCAGGTCATCAGAACCACCAAAGATACGAGGAGGCTTTGGAGCCGTTGGGGCGCAGTTCAAAATTAAATAGCCATTGTCGACGGAGAATGGAGCTGGAGTGTCAAAGCCTGTCAACACGATAGGATCGGAAGTGATCCAGGTGTTGGTATTAACCCCCGATTTGGTTGGCCAGCCAAATGGATTGGGTTGCGTATCTCCCGGAGGGGGTGGGTTGCTTCCCATCGCAGCCAAAGTTGCCCCAGCATTCGCGATGCCTGCGCCGCAATTAGCTGTGGTGCATGTCCCAGAAGCAGGGAACGGCGTTGCGTTTTGCTGTAACAAGGTCAGAATTTGCGCAGGGGTCAGGCTTGGATTGATGCTCAACATGAGTGAAACCAGACCAGCCACATGAGGTGCTGCCATGCTGGTGCCCTGATAGTTGGCATAGCTGCTTGCGCCAGGGCTGGTGATGCCGGCATTGAGCGTTGACAATACTGTGGTGTCAATATTGCGATCACCACCCGGTGCGGCAATTTCAACGCTTGCGCCAAAGTTGCTGTAATAAGCCTTTTGACCCGTCCGACCCGTTGCCGCGACCGTGATTACACCGTTGCAGTTTGCAGGACTGAATCCGGAGGCGTTCAAATTGCTGTTGCCCGCAGCCACTACCACCACCGAGCCATTGGCCAACGCTGTGTTGACCGCGCCTTGCATGGCCTGATCACATGCGCTTTGCCCACCAAGGCTCATGTTCAGCACTTTTGCAGGTGTTGGATTGGATGGAACACCGGGAACCGCGCCACCAGAAGCCCATACCATACCGTCGATAATATCCGAATAGGCACCTCCGCCTACACCCAGCACACGCACCGGCAGAATTTTCGATTGCCAGTTAACGCCGGATACGCCAAGCGCGTTATTGGTGTTCGCGCCAATCGTGCCGGCAACGTGTGTGCCATGCCATGAGCTTGAGCAGTTCGCGCTGTTGGTGCAGTCGCCGGGATCGGCAGGGTTATTGTCGCGCCCGTCGCCATCATTGGCTTGAGTTAGGTCGGTAAGGAAATCGTAGCCGGGCAAAATGCGAGCAGGGTTCAAGTCTTCATGCACAGTGATGCCCGTATCGAGCACCGCGACCACAACGGAAGGATTACCGGTAGTAATGTCCCACGCCGAGGGCAGGTTGAGGCCATAATTGGTGACGGAGACAGCGTGATAGTGCCACTGCTCGGTATACCGCATGTCGTTAGGGGTGGCCATGATCTGCGCAACCCGATCCACCACGGCAAACTCCACATTGCTCTGAGCCGCAAGGCGTTGAGCAATCTCCTCAGCGTTTTTCATGCTGGTTCCCGCGGGCAGTTTGATGACATCACTGCCCAATGCCATGGGGCGGTTATACAATAGCGAAACACCGCCCGCCAGTGAGCCCAAGGCAAACAATGGCTCATTCTTGGTCGGTAAGCCACTACGACCGTCGAGCAAACCTAAAACTTGGAGACGGGAGTTTTGATCTTTGAATTTTACGATGATTCCCGATGCGCTTGAATCCTTCGGCATGGAAATCGCCCCGGTTACGGGGGCTGTAGCATAAATCGATGGCGCAATCAAGGCGGCCAACGCACTCACCATAAACACTCGTTTCATTTTACGGTTCATCAGATTTACCTTGGGTTGGGGCTGTGAGAAACACGGTCACATCGACTGCTTGCAGAGATCGCGCGATGCATTGGGCATCGATGTTGTCCGGCGCAAGCATGACCGCATCAAGGCTAGCATAAGTGACTTGATTTGGTATTTCGCTGATAGAGAAATACGTAAAAACAGCGCCGAATGGCGCTGCTGTGAATTGATTATTTGTTATAGAAGGTGAATCTGGTTTCGGATGACTCCTCGTTGTATTCACGATACCAAGTGTTATCGAGGAACAGCCAGCGTTCGACAAATTCTGCTTCGCGCTCTGGGGCGCTTATCTCTTTGCCTTTGTCCATGAACTTAGGTACCGAAGCTGTGACCTTCATGCGCACATCAGCAAAGTTACCGCGAATTTCAATGTTCTCGATCGTGTACTCGGTGTACTTGATGCGCCCCATACGCTTTTTGTACTCATCGAGAGTCCATTTGCTGCGCATGAATGGATCAAGCAATGCATTGCTTTTGTCGTAATCCGCGTCCCGCATGGCTTGCCAGTAGTTATTCACACGCTTTTTCAGATCGCTTTCACTTGGTGCAGTGCGCTTGGCAAACTCCTTGGCGGATGACTCCGCCAAGGCAGCGTTAAGGTGTTGCATATACAGTTTTTCTTCGCGCATCGAATCATTCACTACGTTGGCGGCAACGTAGAACAAACCTTTCGGGTCAACGCCCATGGAAGTTCGGGCAGACTGAAGCAGATTGCCACCCTTGGGTTGTCCGGCTAACGGCGTGTTTTTGTGCTTCCACGTGGCGCCGAAGTCAGTGCTGTAGGCAAAGAAAATGCGGGGACGCACTTCGCGCCAATCTTCCCATATGAGCCAGACCGACCCCTGCTCATTACCGAAGGCAACCTCAGCCTTGCCGGCGTGGCTATCTGCATTGGCAGCAGATTCGCGAATCATCGCGGGTTGCTGCCATGTTGCGCCGCGATCAGGGCTGCGCACAACATAAAACAGTGATTTCTTGTCCCCATTGACAAAACGCCACGAGCCGGAAACGGCCATAAGCATATTGCCGCTGGCGTCATCCCCCGCAATACTGACATCCACCACGTCAAAGCCGTTCAGTGCCGGAATATCAAAACGCGTCCAGTTCAGACCTTGATCGTCACTCCAGGCTCCTTGGATACTGAACTCATTTCCTTTATCGCCGCCTTGGTTGACCCACGTGACCAATAGGCGCGAACCGACGCGTAAGGCGTTAAGCAGTGGGGGGATGTTTTCCGTGGTAGGGCTGATGATGCGCTCGGCTTCGAATGCGCCACTCTTTGCCTTGCGTGTGCGGATGACAATTTTTGCCGAATCCTGTTTCTTATCCCACGTCACGACAGACAAATTGCCGTCCGGATCGGTCAATGTTTGAAAATAAAAGCCTGAGAAAAGGCGCTCGGTCGAAGTGCTTTGGCCTTTTTCATCTACGTGACGGTAGAAAATATTGTATTTGCTTTCAACACCTTCGATGGGTTGTTCTCCATACCAAACAACGTGCCAGCCTTTAGCATCCGGGATAATGTTAAAGCGCGCCAGCGGCGCTGTACCCTCACCAAGCTCAATGGGATCATTCCCCCCCTGCTTGAAGAACAACCCCTTTGTTGGCACCTTGTCACGCCACATCGTCGCGATGTCGCTGCTGCCAATGGCTAAAGCGAGTCCTGACGGTGCACTGTTATTCACGCTGCCATCAACCAGTGTTTTGAGATCACCGCCTGGCATGCGCAGGTCGATTTTGTTGCGTGCAGCGTAATAAGCCAGTACGAGCTCATGGCTGTTGTTGCTGTCCTTTTTCCAGTTGGAATAAATTTCAATCGGCGGCGAAAGCCATTGCACGTTTTCTTCGGCAGGCTTGGGTGAGCAGGCGCTAATCGCTAGAGCGCAGGCCAAGGTGATCGGAAAGATAATACGCATGGGCATTCTCGTCTTGAAAAGTGTCAGAACCAATTTGACATTCTAACAGTGCTCAAAGTTCAGCGATAGAACGAACGCCATGCGTCAATCAGATGTGGTGGGTCATGGATCTGGTTTTTCAATGACTCAAGTGACTGTGCGCGCAAAAAATTGCGGGCGTAAAAAAGGCGGGGTGACCTACTGATGTTCGGTCATCCACCGCCTTGGTGCAGTCAATACTAGTTATCTTGTTACGATGTCAACAAAAGCCAGATTGGCGTAACGAGCCTTTAGCAACCCGCAGGCTCATAATAGCAGGCCGCAGGCACAAGCTGCCCGATGTTCGAATACATGAACGGGCTGGCCCCTTGGACTTTGACAGCTTGATCCGTATAGCCCCAGCTAGTAACGCCCATAACAACATTAAACGTGCTGGCGCTTCCATAGCTCACGCCACCTGAGAGGGTGGAAGGTGAACCCAAGTTAATGACTTCAGGGCCACCGCTGGATCCGCCAGTTTGACGAGAGCCCCAAATAGAGTTGTTCGCCAAGCTTGGATCAATGTAGGCCAAGGACTCGGTGCGCTGCATCAGGCCGCCTGCATCATGCGATACGGGGTAGCCAAGTTGTGTGAATTGAGTGTTGCCGTCAGCGGTAAATCCATAGCCGTCATAGCCGTAACCCAACCAGCCAGTCATCGTGCCGGCATAATTGGTGCCTGGCATCAGCATTCCACCTTGCGGTGCCAGGGTCAGTGTCGCTACGTCGTTCTCGCACACCACACCGGGTACGGCGCAGTTGTCATATCCATACTTGTAAGAGCTCATGACAATGGCGACTTTTGCTTTCCACTTGCCATAGGGTGCAACACCATCGCTATAGGCGGGGACAAATGTCCAGTCGCTATACCAGTTGCCGCCATAAGCGGTAACACAGTGCGCCGCTGTCACGATGACACCCGGTTTGACGAGTGCGGCGGAGCAGACATATGAAGCTGCGCCATTTTTGAAAAAGAGCTTGCCTGCCGCGCGATAAGGATAGGTTTGTGACAGCGGGTTGCCCTCAAGATTGACGCGACTTGTTGTAAAGGGGTGGTTGGCTGTGCCGAATTCCATGGGTTGCGCGTTGCTGGCGGGTGTGGTTGCCGGTGCAAGGCGAATGGAGGCCTGCTTGCCATTGCCTACGTTGCCAGCAAAAACCGCGGGTGCGCCCGTAAACGCAGTGGCAGCAGAGGTGTCACGAAATGAGCGCATGTTGACCGTGCCGGGGAGGAAGGAAGGAAGCGGCATTGGGATGGCGTTGGCGTAGTCGATGGGGTCAACAGCACCCGCCGGCTTTTGCAGTGGGCTGGCTTCGACGCTGTTGGGGGCAGCGGCATGCAGTGGCGAGGATAGTGCGAAGGCAGCCGCCATTGCGAATGCAAAGGGCTTTTCTTTAAGACAGACAAACAGTTGCATGACAGTCTCCTGTACATTGTGGCCAAAAAACTACTTTACCCAGCTTTTTATAGGTCTGTGTATTGTGCGTGTCAAGCAGGTGGAAAGTGAATTTTTTATGACGGCTGATGGGGTGTGGCGGCCAAGCTGAATACGTTTTCCCTGTTTACATGGGATTGGTGGGTTGTTGACTTTTTGGGACAAAAAAAACCGCCCCAACTGGGGCGGCTTAAGGCAAACACCTCTCGGGGCTAAGCCCAAGTGACAGAGGTTATTATTAGATCTGGTTCTTCAGCACGAATGCGTTGTTGTAAACGCCAGGAACCTTGTCACCGTTGAAGGTGCCAGCGGTGTTGTAGTCAAGCTTGATCACAGAAGCGTTGACAACGTCCTTGCCGCCAAGACCGGTACCACGCGCCTGACCGAACAACCAGCTCCAGCCACCGTTAGGCAACTGACCCAGTGTTGCTCCAGACAACAGGGTAGGGGCATCCACAGCGCCGACGCAAGTTACGTCTTGTGGAACGGCACCGGAGAAGATGTTTTCGTCGCGGTCAAACATGGCGAAGAAGCCATCACCCAAGAAGATGCGGTAGGCATCGGCCGTTTGACTGCTGGCGTTGTCGTTGTTGTTGCCAGTGGGCGACAACATGCCGCCGGGAGCAGCACCACCTGATACCAGCGGGGTCACGAAGAACTTGGTGGTGGTTTCGGCAAACGGAGCGATACCGACATAAGCGATACCCGCACCAGCAGCAGCAGCTTCGAAGGCTACGCTGGAAGCGTCGAAGGTTGAGCCTTGAGCTGCAGAGTCAGTGCCTGCCTGGTAGCCCCACGCAGCGCCTGAGGAGAAGTCAAACACCATGGCTTCACCCTGCAGGCGACCAGCAGCTGCCGGGCCATTGACAGAGGGCTTAGTCACAATTTCGTCGTGAACCATCAGCCAGCCACGCATCGGCTTGGCGGTAAAACTGGCGTAAGCGAAGCTCAGGCCGTTGGCCATGTAGTTGTTGTTGACGCTTGGGTCTTTGAACAGTACGCCCAAAGTGGTCTTGCCGAACTGACCGCCCAGGTCGATGGTCTGGATGTCAGCAAACGATGAGGAGCGCATGGAGTTTGTTTCCAGGCAGTTTGCTGTGTTAACGGATGCATTCGCACCGTCCTTGTACCACAGCACATAATGCAGTTCGTTGGTGTCGCTGAAGGCGTGGTTGATGACGTTGACAACGGTGGTCACAGTGGAACTGTTGACAACGTACGGGAACAGGATTTCAGCAGCTTGGGCAGAAGCCATAGAGCCAGCGGCGATCACAGCGGCTGCCAGGGTTTTCATCTTCAGGTTCATGGTCAAATCCTCGTTGGGGAAAGTCAAATTTTCGCTCGGGTGACGAAAATCGGTTTTAAGCTAACCGATCTGGCCATGCTTCACAACTGGTATGTTGTTTTTCATGCCAGGCCTTACTGCTTGCGCAGGTTTGGCTTGTGTGTGATTTAAGGGGTTTACTGAGGTTTAGTCAACCGGTGTGTTGCTTGTTTGCTACGGGCGGGAGGGATTATGTGTTGTGTCGAGTATTTGTGGTCACGGGGTGCGGTGCGGCTCTTCGTTTGCTGGCTTTGCGTGGTTGGCTGATGCGGTCAGGAGGGCAGGGCGCTGGCATAAGCCGCTGTTTTGTTTCCTGCAATATTCACTCCGTGCCATGCCCCCGCCCGCGATGGGGAGAATGCCTAAACTGGCAGGCTGCCAGGTTTGGGCTGGGAGGCGGTGATGTGATGTTGTTTTTATTTGGTGGGTGAGGCTGCAGACGGGTTCTCGCGCAGGCTGGTCGTTTGGAATAGTTTGCTTTTGATTTCTTCAGTGATTTGTTGGGTTTGAGTCATGTTTTCCATCACACGCGGAGTGAGCAGGACGATGAGTTCGGTACGGTCTTTGTTTTTTTCGGTGGTGCCGAACAGGTAGCCAACGACGGGGAGATCGACCAAGCCGGGGATGCCACTTTTGCTTTTATCTTGCCCGTCGCGGATGAGGCCGCCGAGGATGGCAGTTTGTCCGCTTTGCACGGAGATTTTGCTTTTCATGCTGCGTTGCAGAAAGCTGCGTTGTTTGGTGGTGGTTTCGATGGGACCGACGTCGGTGACTTTTTGCAGCACATCCATCGTGACCATGTCGCCTGCATTGATGCGCGGTACAACGGTGAGGAGTACGCCGGTGTCTTTGTACTCGTAAGAGGTGGTGGGTAGGCCGAGTTGGGAGAATGTGGTTGAGGTCTGAATGGGGATTTGAGCTCCGACCTGAATTTCGGCTTTTTGGTTGTCGAGCACCAGCATGGAGGGGCTGGAGACGACTTTGAGGCTGGTTTCTTCGGAAAGGGCGTTGAGTACGGCCTGTATGTTGCCTTGGGCGTTGCTTAACAGGTAGTTGAAACCTGGAATGAGGGGGGCGGCGGGTGTAAGGACAGGCACGCCTGCGGTTCCGCTGGCAGCGTTGACGTAGCCACCTGTGCCAGTGAAGTTACTCAGGCTGCCGCCAAAGCCGTTGGTGAAGTACCACTGCAGGCCAAATTTGAATTTGTCACTGAGGGTGACCTCGACAATGCTGGCTTCGATGAGTACCTGTACAGGGGCGACATCCAGCTGGCGTATGGCGCTTTCGATGCGGCGATACTCGCGGCGAGGCGCGTAGATCAGGAGGGCGTTGTTGTCTTCGTCGGCGACGACGCGGATGTTTTTGCCGATGCTGACGGCGGTGGGGGTGTTGTTTTGGCTAGCACTGGTGTTTCCTGTGCCGCCACCCGTGCCACCACCAATACCGGTGGTGCTGCCTGAATTGCTGCTACTGCTACTACTGCCAAGGGTGTTTGTGTGGGTCTCGGTGTTGCTGCTTGTGCTGCCCGCGTTGCTGGATGAACCGCCGATGGCGCTTTCACTCAGGCCGGGTGCAGTGGTGCCGCGTGTGCCTGTACTGGAGCCAGGGCCACTGCCAAAGAGGCTGGCGAGGGTTTTGGCCATGCGACTGGCATCGCCATTTTGTACCGGATAGACATATAAGCTGGGTTCAATGGCGTTGTCAGGAGCCTGGTCGAGCCGCGCGACCCATTGGCGAATCTGGTCGAGGTAGGCTTTGCGTGGGGTGACGACGAACAGGCTGTTGAGGCGCTCAATGGGCATGACGCGCGCGATGCCGTTGGTGGTTTTTGGGTCACTGCCGACAAGCATTTCAATGGCTTTGGCGGTTTCTTTGACATCGGAATATTCGAGCGGAAAGATGCCGACGGACATGCTGCGCATGAAGTCAACGTCAAAGGCTTTGACCAGTTCCATCCAGGCTTGGGATTGGTTTTGCGTGCCGATCATGACGATGAGGTTGCGCGTGGTGTCGATGCGCATGAAGGCTTCGGGGGCAGCAACCGGTTTGAGTATGTCGGCCATGTCCTGCGCGCCAATGTAGCGCAGGGGAATGATGGTGATAGCTTGGCCATTTTTGTTGCTGGCGTTGCGCAGGCTGGGGGGCAGGTTTTTCATGGTGTCGGCCAGGCCGACGCGGTAGAAGCCGGTGTCGTCGATGCGTAGTATCGCGCCGTTGGCAAGTAGAACGCTGTCAAGCACGCTGGGCAGGTCGGCCAGTGGGGTGGGCTGGCTGGTGTGCAGGATGACTTCGCCTTTGACATTGGGGTCGATGCTGTAGGGGACTTTGAGCACGTCGCCCAGGATGGTGTGTATGACATCAACCAGGGGGGCGCGTTCAAAATTGAGCATCACGCCTTCGCCGCCTTGGGCGGTGGGGCTGAGTCGGGCTTTGGGTAGGTCAACGACGCGGTCGTTGCCAGGGTAGAGGCGATCTTGGGTGCGGGTGTCGCTGTTGGCAGCGGACACGCTATCTTTGTTTTCGCTTGAGGGTTTCGGGGTAGCGGAGTTGGGAACCGCTCCGGTGATTTCACCGAAGGTGGTAGGGGGTTTGGTGCCTGTGCTACTACAACCCACAAGAAATATGGCGAGGGTGAGGAGACTGAGACGGAAGGGAGTGCTGGTCATTGTTGGGGCTTGTCCTTGGCGAATGATGTTTTTGGTTGGCTTCAGGAGGCTATTGTGATGGTGGTGCAGGCTGCTGTGCTCGTTCGGCCGCTCTGCGTTTGAGATTTTCCATATGTTTTTTTAGTTCGTCAGAACCGTATTTTGTTTGCTCTTCTGCAGACAGTGCGGGTCTGGCTGGTTCTGGTGTGGTGTCAGCACTATTTTTGGGAGAGGGCGCCCGAGAAATCAAAGCTTCACGGGGGGTGCCTTGGCTGCCACGTAAAATTTTTAAGGTTCGCAACCCGGTCGAGCCGTTCAATATCACGCTGTCCGATTGGATAGTTTGAATGATTGCGCCATTGATTGACTCGCCCTGGTGCATACGACGCACAGGCGCGCCCTTTGCCTCTCGCAATAAAGCCACACGATGTGTGTCTTCGGTGACGATCCCTAACAATTCCATTGTGATCGAGGGGGCTGGCGCCGCTGCGGTTGCAGCTTGGGGTGGCAATGGGCGACGGCTTTCCCAAAAAAGGGGGCGTTCTAGGGTTTGGTTGCCCGTCGATGCGGTGGCGTTGTCGAAACGCGGCAAGGCGGGGATCTCTGGCGGGAGCGATTTCCAGCTCAGGGTGTCAAGGCTTTGCAAATGAATCGTCCACCATGCAGCCAGACCCACGCAGCCCAAGAGCAATAAGGTTATTAGGATAAGGTCGTGAGGGCGGAAGCTCATGGGATATTGGTCTGAAATGTGGCCGGGCGTAGCGCGGCGATGGTGATGTCGATGGCAAGCGTTTGTGGTGTGTTGGGCATAATGTTTGCACGGCGTAGGATGATGCTGTCAATGCGGAGCGAGGGGTATTCCTCAGTTGCCCGCTGCGTTTCATGCAGGAATTTTTGCAACTCGGGCATGCCACCTTGCAGGTTGAGGTTTAGTAAATGCACATTGAGGTCATGCTCTTTGCGTGTGGGCATGACACGCAAGCTGCCGACGGTTAGGCCGCTTTGCTGCGCAAGGCTGCGCAGACGTGTTTGCAGTTCGGTGTTGAGGCGGTTTTCGTCGCTGCTGTTGGGGTAGAGCTGGGTTTGCGCTGTCGCGCGCGCGTTGTTCAGTTGGATTTCAATTTGTGGTGCAGCAGCAATTAACCCTTGAGCTCGCTCAATGCGCGGCTGACTTTTTTGGATGATGTTGCTGTACTGATTTTGCTTGGCAGCAAGCGGAATGAAAATGGCGGTCAGCAGGAGCAAGGCGAGGATCAGGGTCAGCAGGGGGGCGAGCCAGGCGCGGTGTTGATGCAGCAAGGGGGTCATGGCGTTACTCCAGGATCTGGGGCGCTAGCATTTTGGGTTGGCTGGACGCGCGCAAGAATCTGGAATGTTTCACGACCATTGCGTGGGTCGCGGTTGATGCTGGCGCCAAGACGGACTTCTTTGAGTTCAGGGATTTTTTCCAACAGGCTGACGATGGCGATGGCATTGTCCGAGTTCCCTTCAAGGGTGAGCTGATCTCTGCGCAAGGTGAGTTGGCTAATCCATGTGCTGTCAGGGATGTGAGCGGACAATTGCTCAAGCAGTGGTTGTGGTGCGGGGTGTTCTTTGTCGAAGGCACGGATGCTTTCCAGCTGCTGTTGCAGGGTGCTGAGTTCTTCGCGTTTTTGCAGCAGCGGAGCAGCGGTGCGATTGAGTTTGGCCAGCGCAGCTTCATACGCCATGGACTCGGCACGCAAGAGCAGTGTTGGACTGATGACCCAGGCTATGAGGGTAAGGATAAGTAACGCGCTCAGGCTCAGCGTGAGGGGGGATTGATACCAAACGCCCTGTGGACTGTGGCCGCCATGTTGTAGAGGGATGGCACCGTGTTGGCCACGGGCGAAAAGCGCATGTTGCGGATATTGGTTGTGCAGTTCTGTGAGCAGGCTTTGGCGGGTGATGGCGATTTCGATCTGGCGTTGGCCATGACTTGAGCGCCGGGTGCTGTAGCCGTAATGGGTGTCGCCACTCGGAAAGGGGGTGGCGTATTGCACGTCCATGGCGACGGCGGCGGCGATGTCGCGCTCGCTGAGTGGGGGTAGGCTCAGTTCGCGCAGCAGTACGCCGTCGTCCGTAAGCAGGATGCCCTGGGTGGTGCTCGTTGGGGGAACTTTTAGCCAGGCCCCGTAGGTGTTGGTTGTGGCGGAAAAGCTGAAATGACTGCCGTCCGTGGTTTGAAATACGGCGGGACGAGACTGCAAGGCCGCAGGTTTGGGTATCATGGCCCAGGCATCTTGGCAGCCACCGAGCCACCAGTTGAACCAGGTTGTCAGCTGGGTGCGTACGTCGTTCATGCTCAGGTTCATGGGGTATTTACGCCGGGTAGGGCTTGGAGCGCTTCGAGCGCGTGGGCGCGCCAGCCCAGGCGCATGTCAACGTGTGGGGACAGCCAGAAGCGGCGGGCATATCGTTGGCCGCTGTTGAGAGTGACGTTGACATCAAGGCGGTAACGTCCGGCCTGGGTTTCGCTGTGGAATGAAGTTTGGAGCATGGATGTGTCTGCGGTACTGCCTTGGGTGATGCGGACTTCGGCAAAAGTTTGTGCCAGTTCGGTATTGCCGTGTGCGAGCACAACGAGAACATCAAGCGGGGCTTGGTGGGCGTTGACTTTGCCGTCGCCACTTTCGGCATCGACGGTGATTAAATTTTGCACGGCATTATAGATGGAATCTGTGATTCCGGGCATGCGGCGCAGGTCACGAATGTCGCGAAGGGCAGGAGGCGGGGCACCGTTGGTTTGCGTGGGGTCGGGGCGCAGGATGTTCACCAGGATGGTGCTGCTTTCTTCGTCCATGCCTCCCGCGATTTGGAACAAGTCTTTCAGTAGGGCGGTGGGAGCCTTGTTTAGGTCGATCAGTCCTGCACTGCTTGTCAGGATCATATCGAGGCGACCTTCGCCAAGGTTAAGTTGCAGGAATTGTTGCTGCGGTTTGACGTTGAGTTGCGGCGGCTGTTTGAGGTAAGCCTGAATGTATTCCAGTCCGCCGAGGGCGAGGGCATTGGCTTTGGCCTGTTCGATTTGTGCGCCGGTCATGCGCGTTTCAACGCGGGCGAACAGGCTGTAGCTGCTGACCATGAGCATGAGGGCTACCAGAATCCATAGGACGGCAATCATGGCGAGGCCGTGTTGCTTGGCTGATGATGGGTGCTGCTTCATGGTTCAAGCCGGACAATAATCGGCGGCCATGCTCCAGTGGATTGGGTGGCGATGTCGAGGCGGATGCGTGCGGGCAGGAGCCGGCCATCCCACTGGTCTGACCATTCGGCCGTTTTGGCGTTTTGGTAGCTTAGTTTGAAGCCAGTGAGGTCGCCAAGAACCTGATGCGGCGGCAGGGGGGCGGGTAACTCCTGGTTTTCGGTCTGATCTTGACCCTTGGGCTCGACCCACGGAGTGAGGGT
>CAYOCG010000018.1:33768-41920 GCA_964402435.1 uncultured Halothiobacillus sp.
ACTCCTGGTTTTCGGTCTGATCTTGACCCTTGGGCTCGACCCACGGAGTGAGGGTCTCGACCCACGGAGTGAGGGTAAGGAGGAGCTCGCCATTGTGCGGCTCAAGGTGCCAGTGATGCAGGCCGCCTTGCGGCGAGGAGGCGGGCAGGTAGGCCAGCCAGTCGAGGGTTTCGCTTGTACCGAGCAGGCTGCGAAAAGTTTCTGCTTGCCCTGGTGACTCGATATAGCGCGCCTGTTCAATCGCCTGGTGCAGGGCAAGGCTCACGCGATTGAGGGTGTCTTCGCGTGCGCTGCGCTCGGTGGCATGGCTAAAGCCTTGGCTGAGGCCGTACAGCGCGGCGCTCAGGCTGGCGAGAATCAGTGCGGTGAGGGCGAGGGCAATGATGACCTCGACGAGGGTGAAACCGTGGGATTGTCGTTTGAATGCGCGCGCGTTCATGGATCGGTCGTTGCAGGCCGGCTTAGGCTTTGAAGATGCAGCTGGCGCTCTTGCTTGCCCTCTTGCCAAAAGATGTCGAGGTCGAGTTGCAGCATGGCGATGAATGGCCGCTCGGCAGGTGGCGGCGGAGGGATGTCGATGGGCGTGATGCTGAGCTGCCAGCGGTAGCCGTCTGCAAATGTCCCTTCCAGCGTAGCATGGTCGGCGGCAAGACCTGTGGCATTCGCCAGGATGCTCTGGCCGTAGAGGGTGGCGCGGTCGAGCGCGAGGCTTTGGGTGAGGTTGCGTGTGGCTCCGATTTGCGTTTGGTAGAGTACGCCGAGGCTGATGGCCATGATGCTGAGGGCAACGAGGACTTCGAGCAGGGAGAAACCGCGTGAGCCGGTGGAGCTGCATTTCATGAGGCGGCTTCAGTTGGGGGCTGGCTGAGCAAGAGTTGCCCCGTGAACCAGTCGATGTCGATGCGCTGGGCGCGCCCGGAGGGGGAGGTGAGGGTGATTGAGCCGCCAGTGGCGCTGCCATCGGGATAAAAGCGGAACACGGGTACGTCAGGGTGGGTCAGGCTGATTACGCCGTGCATGTCGAGGGTGATGCGTGAGTCGATGGTTACGGTTTTTTCGCCCGGGGTCTGGAGTTGGTGTTGATCCAGCAGTACGGCCAATTCGACCGGACGACCTTGCAGCACCGCAGCGACACGGGCGCGCTTGAGGGCGCTGGTGGTGTCGCTTACAGCGGCGCGAAAGCTCATTGCGTCGCGGATTTTTTCATAGGCTGCAGGCGCAGCGGCAAAGACCAAGGCCATCAGAGTGATGGTGGCGATAAGCTCAATCAGGGTAAAGCCATGCTGGGTCTGGGGCATAGGGTGTGGGTGGGCGAAAAATCCTTTTTGCCACTGAGGGCACGTAGATCAAGAGCTTGTTCAAAGCCCCATTAAGCGAACTATTGCGGGTAGATAATCTCTTTTTGAACCCATCATCACCCTTCAAGGATGAGTGGGGCAAAGTCTCAATCGATGAAATTCTGAGCAGGCTTTAAAGGCAGAGCCGATCTTGATCCGCCCGCCTCGGGATTATCTCTAGCTAGAAGGTGTTCCTGATTAGTCCCAGCTCACTATATCGGCGTTTTCGCCGTCGCCGCCGGGTGCACCGTCTGCGCCGAGGCTGATGATATCGACCTCGCCATGCTTGCCGGGGATGACGTACACATAATCACGTCCCCAAGGATCTTTAGGTAGTTCGGTTTTCTTCAGGTAGGGGCCGTTCCAGCCGGGTACATTTCCTGGGCGCTCGATCAGGGCTTTAAGACCTTCCTGTGCATTGGGCAGGCGGCCGGTATCGAGTTTGTAAATGTCGAGAGATTGTTCAAAGTCCTTGATTTGGATTTTAGCCGTTTTGCTTTTGGCGCCACCGAGTTGATTCAATACCTTTGGGCCGACCAGACCCGCGAGCAGGCCAAGAATGGCGAGGACAACGAGTAATTCGACGAGAGTGAAGCCTACGTTGGCGTTGCGATTGGAGCGATTGAGTGGTTGCATGTTTTTGATGCTTCTTGGGTAGGTTGACAGTATAGGTTTGGTGGCAGGTTTAGGAGCAAGTTCCCCACGGACTTGTTTTTCGAGTGGAAAAGGAAGCTGATGGATCCACAGTTTAGTATGCCTAATACAGCAGCCAGGCTATCCTCTTTGTTTTCGCTACCCTTTGAAAAAAGGAACAGCGATCGCGTGTTGCGTTCCGCACGCCCAAGGGGTCGATCGTGAAATAGACCTGGGCGGGTGATGTACCACTGCTTCATGGCTTACATAGGTGCTGGATCTTCAAAGACGGATTGGCACCTGTGGTGATTGTACAGCGCCGCATAATGTAACGGCGAGTGTTCTGGAGCCTCTGCCTAATGGACGTGGTTCGATTGAACGTCTCACTGATATGCCTGTTGAAACGCTCCACCATGCCGTTGGTCTGGGGCACGGAGCAGTGATATGGTGTCTGATGTCGAGCTCAGCGCATAGATGGTCAAACTTACTTATGGTTGCCCGTTTGTGTTCTCGCGCGGTGAACAATCCGTCGGCGTACTCTTTACAGTTGGCGGTCAATAGTCTTGTGATCTTGATCGGGCATGCATTGTGCAAGGTTTTCAGAAAGACTCAGGCATTTGCTGCTGTTTTTCGGCATGAATTGCTACAAACATCCAGCGTGTGGCGCGGTCGATGTTCTGAGCACGAAAAGATAAAGGCGCATCAATTCATCTACCATCTGTGGCGTGTACTTTGCATCGAAAAGCTTACAAGTCCCCTTGGTGGTAGGTTTGGGTTCGTGGATGCTTGGCCTCCCTCAATGTCGGTGCAGACAACGTCCATGCTTGAGTGTGAAACCTCATGACAAAGGAACTCTCGCGTGAGGGCAGGCAGTTCATCCATTGGCAGGGCAGTAAGGTGTTGCGCAGTGCATTGACCCAGCAGGAACCGCACAGATCAAGCCCTAATGCGTAAAGAATTGTGCCCTAATTTTTCTATATGCTCGAAACATAAGATCTATTAGTTCTATTTATGCCTACGTCTATAGCTTACATAGAAGGATGTGAGCAGTATCAAAGACAGTAAAATCATCATCCACTCGGAAAGCGTAGGGATGTTTTTCACTCCGCCACCCCCGCCTCCGCCGAATGTTTGAAGAGATGATGTCGCTATGTTGTTCGGAGGATCAATGTCCACACAATCACCTGCGGCACGTGCACTATTGACCAATGGACTTGAGCCGTCATAAGGCGCATTGACTCGCACAGTGAGGGTTATAGGTGCGCTCACTCCGACGCCTATACTACCCAAGTTGCAAGTTACAACATCAGCAATTAACAAGCACCCAGGAGCGGAGACAAACGTTACACCCCGAGGTAGCTCGTCAGTCACCACTACATTATTCGCGACTGCTGGACCGTTGTTAGTAGTTGTAATTAGCCAAGAAATGTCGGTGCCAGGTATCACAACTTTACTCTGAGTTGAAATGCTGATGCTCAAGTCCGTTTTAACACAGCTTGTAGCCGTACCCGTGTTATTGCTCGGATTAGTATCTCCTGAAGCTTCGACCCTCGCTGTATTTGCCAATGGAGTAGCTCCATCGTAAGGACTATTCGCCTTGACGGTGAGAACGAAGGATTTAGTTGCACCTACTGCCAGAGCTCCAACAGCACATGTCACCGTGCCAGCCGCGTAAGCACAGCCAGGCGCGGAGACAAAGGTCACACCTGCAGGTAATACGTCCACCACATTGGCACCACCCGGACTATCCAGTGGGCCAGTGTTGGTAACCGTCAAGGTGTAGGGAATCACTCCAGAAGGGTCAACAGCAGAAACTGTTGTAGTTTTTGTTAGAGCAAAATCCGTCGGGGTTGCGGCCGGCTCATAAGGCGTGGTCGCCGTGCCACGGTTGTTCGCGGCATTGGTGTCGCCAATGGCTTGCACTTCAGCTTGGTTCACCAGCGGGCTGGCTCCAGTGTAGGGATTGCTGGCTCGCACGGTAAGCGTAAAGCTACGGCTTGCGCCGACCGCCAAGGTACCCACGGCACAGGTCACGGTGCCCGAAGCTTCAGTACAGCCGGGCGCGGAGACAAAGCTCACACCGGCTGGCAACACATCCACCACGTTGGCTCCACCCGGACTATCGAGCGGACCGTTGTTGGTCACGGTCAGGGTATAAGGAATGGTTACGCCCGGATAGACCGCAGGCACGGTGGTGCTCTTGGTCAGGGCAAAATCCGTCGGGGTCGCGGCAGGATCAACCGGTGTGGTCGCCGTGCCACGGTTGTTCGCGGCATTGGTGTCGCCAATCGCCTGCACTTCCGCTTGGTTCATCAGCGGGCTGGCGCCGGTGTAGGGATTGCTGGCTTGTACGGTGAGGGTGAAGCTACGGCTTGTGCCGACCGCCAAGGTACCCACCGCACAGGTCACGGTGCCCGAAGCTTCGGTACAGCCGGGCGCGGAGACAAAGCTCACACCGGCTGGCAATACGTCCACCACGTTGGCTCCACCCGGACTATCGAGCGGACCGTTGTTGGTCACGGTCAGGGTGTAGGGAATGGTTACGCCCGGATAGACCGTCGGCACGGTGGTGCTCTTGGTCAGGGCGAAGTCGGTCGGTGTGGCTGCGGGGTTGGCGGGTGTGCTGGCCGTACCACGGTTGTTGTTGGGATTGGTATCGCCCAAGGCATCCAGATCCGCTGTGTTGACCAGGGGGTCGACACCGTTATATGGGGTGTTGGCCTGTACCGTGAGGGTAAAGCTACGACTTGCGCCCACCGCCAGCGCACCCACCGCGCAGGCAACCGTGCCGGATGTATGCGTACAACCCGGGGCAGAGACAAACGTCACGCCGGCGGGCAATACATCAATCACTTGCGCACCATCGCTGGCCAAGGGCCCGTTGTTGGTCACGGTCAAGGTGTAAGGAATATTCACGCCTGCATAAACCGTGGGTGTTGTCGTGGACTTGGTGAGTGCCAAGTCGGTGGCAATGCTCACACGACGGGTGGTGGTGGCTTCGACCACCTCGTTGTTGGTCATCAGTGATTCGGTTTCATCAACACGCACATTGACTTTGTTGAACGCCGTACCGCTATAGGCTCCGGCAACCGTGATCGACTCGGCGCGCATGTTGTAGCGCACCACTACGCGCCCACCGGAACCACTGCTGATGCCGCTGAAGTTACAGCTCAATGTCCCCGAGGTCGCCCCAATCGCCGGCTCGGTGCAAGGATACGGCGTCGCAAGCGCCGCTCCGCCCACGGTGATGTTCAAGCCACCTTGATAGCTAAACACCGCTGTGGGTGAGCTAGTGGGGTCCGGGAACACATCGGTCATGACCAGATTGGTGCCATAAGACGGACCTGCGTTATCAATCGTGATGACATAGCCCGTGTTGGTGCCCAGGTCAATCGGGTCGAGCGTATCGTCCTTCTGCACTAGGATGTCGAGTTGTGGCGAAGTGACGGCGACCGTGGTGGTGGCCGTGTTGTTAGCCATGTTGGTTTCGAGAGTGGCGGTGCTAACAGCGACATTGTTCACCACCGTGCCGCCCACAGCAGATGTCAATGGGCGCAAGGTGTAGGTGACGGTCTGCTGCGTGCCACTGTTGATGGATGCCCAGGTGCAGTTAAGCGTTCCGCCCACAGTGCCTGCCGCCGGGGCGGAGCAAGTACCACCGCCGGTCGCTGCGCTCAGGGCAATGAACGCAGCGTTTGCGGGCAGGGTATCCGTCATATTGACCGTACTGGCCGTGGATGGACCGTTGTTGCGTACCGTGGCCACGTAGGTAATGGTGGCTCCTGCGGGTACGCTGGCAGGGTTAGCCGTTTTCGTGACCTGCACATCCACCTTCGCAACCACCTGGCTGGTCACCGAGTTGGTGTTGTTGGTTCGATTGGGGTCACCAATGTCATCGGAGAACACGCTGGCCGTGTTGGTGCGGTTGCCGGTGGTGGCAACGCTTGGGCGCACCACGACGGTTACCGTGGCGGATGCACCATTGGTGAGTGTGCCGAGGTTGCAATTGAGATTGATGGATGTGCCATTTGCTGGAACCGCCGGGGTGCAGGTTCCCTGGGATGCTGTCACCGATTGTAGACTACCCGTGCCCACCAGGCTGGCAAGCGTATCGGTCAGGCGTACGTTGGTGGCATCGGCGGGGCCGTCGTTGCGCACGGTCATCACATAGGTCAGGTTTTCGCCTGCTTCGACCGAGGTCGGGCTGGCGGTTTTGGAAACCAGCACCAAGTCTGCCTCGCTGCCCGCAGCCGTGGCGGTAACCGTCGCGGTACTGCAATTGTTGCCTGCGTTTGCGTCATTGCGACCACCATTGCCTGCAAAGGCTACGCAGGCTTGGTTAGCAATTGCGCCCGCTGTGGTTTGACGCACGGGCAGTGTGATGACATTCATCGTGGTGCCAGAATTCAGATTCGCGCCCAGAGTAAACGAACAGGTCACATCGACGGGGCCTGCTACGGGCGGTGGCGCACTCGTCGTGCAGACCCAGCCCAGCGTGGAGGGCGCAGCACGCAGAAATACACCCGCCGGAATGGTGTCCGTCACGGTAATGGTGTCGCCCGCACGCGCAGCCAAAGGACCATTGTTTCTTACGCTCAGTCGGTATTCAAAATCTTGTCCTACCACCACCGGGTTGAAACTGGATGTTTTAGTCAATTGCAAATCGACCTGGTCGGTCGAAGTAACGTTGACAGACGCGCTGTTGTTCGAGGGAACCGGATCGGTTTCAGGGGCTGAAATAATCGCTGTGTTGGTCAGTGTGCCCGCCGCCAATGCAGTGGCGACCACGGTAATGGTAGGCATATTGCTGTAGTTGCCGCCGCTGTAGGGGCCTGGGCGGGTACAGGTAACATCCTGCCCGGCATTGGTGCATGTCCAACCGCTGCCCGTGGCCGAAACGAAGCTCAGGTTCGCGCCCAAGGTATCCACTACGGTGATAATGCCCGAGCCAGTGGAACCCGGAGCCATCCCGCCGTTGTGGCGTGGCGTGAGGGTGTAGGTCACGTTGGTGTTGATTTCGACCGTCGTAGGACTGGCTGTTTTGGTAATGGCCACATCTGAGCCGGTGTTGGATGTGACTGTGGCGGTTGCGGTGTTGTTGTTCAGGTTGCCATCAGGCATCGGGTCGCCATTGCCTTTGAAGGCGGCAACATCAAAAGCGACTGTTGACGAACCTTGAACCTGCATCACGGCCGGTACGGTGAGCGTAGGCGCAGTTGAGCTGGAAGCCAGTGGGCCGGCGTGGGTGCAGCTGATGTTGCCGCTGCTGAGTGGATAGCCCGATGATGGCGTGCAACTCCAGCCCGTGCCCGTGGGCACGCTGCGAACCGTGACCCCTGCGGGAAGCGTGAAATTGATGGTGTAACGCCCATCAGCAGGCAAACCGTCGGGACCATTGTTGGTAACTACCACGGCGTAATTGTATGGCTCGCCGGCTATTACGGTGGCTGCTGAAGGGGTGGCTGTCACCGCCATGTCCGCCGCCGCCTGGGCGGTGGTGGGCTGGACGATATTGGTGTCATTACCCCGGTTCGGATCAACCGCCGTGGTTGATGCCGTTGCCGTGTTGGTCCACACGCCTGCCGTGGGCAGAACCACGCGGATGGTGACGGTTTGAGAGCTGGTGGCGGGAAAGGTAAAAGGAATGTCACCCAGGGAACAATCCACCACGCCATCACTACCTACGGCCGGGGTGGTGCATGTTCCCGCCGTAGTGGTGGCACTGACGAACCGCGAGCCGGGCGGCAGGGTATTGGCAAGCGTAACCCCAGTGGCAAGACCTGGGCCGTTGTTGTCGATGCGCAAAGTGTAGGTAAATGTACCGCCCGCTGGACCGGGGTCAGGGCTGTCCGAATGGTTAAGCACCAAGTCTGCGTCTGCATGTGCAGCAGCCGAGAAACCTGCGCCCATGAGGGCAGTAAGCAGGAGAATCGCTTTAAGGGTCAAGCCCTTAAGCATGGCCTTTTGCTTGGTCGTCGTGGATGTTTTCAGGCCGGTAATGAGCTGGGCGGCAGTCAGCATGACAAGAAATCTCCGAAGCGATTGTGCGCCCAGACAACTTAACCTTGTCTATGCGCCAATTAAAGTTCCGTTAAATTGAAAATAAATTTCCACAGAAGGTAACAGGCAAGGCAAGGCAAGGCAAGGCAAGGCAAGGCAAGGCAAGGCAAGGCAAGGCAAGG
>CAYOCG010000019.1:0-40757 GCA_964402435.1 uncultured Halothiobacillus sp.
TCGCGTGCCTGTACCTGAAACGGGGTGGGGTGTGACGACGTAGCCTCACCCACCCAACCATAATGAACCTGCCAGCCGCGCTCTTCTTGTTCGCGCACTTTTTTCAGGTATTCGTTATACAGGCTTTCTTTCTTCTGGTAATCGTGGGAGATCACGCCCGGAAAATGCGAGCTGACATTTTCCGCATGACGCGGCTTGGGCAGGATGCTCTGCGCGATGTTGCTGCTCAACCCGCTGGTGGCAACGGTGACGAATACGGCATCCATGGCAATGATCACAGCAAAAAAGCCGATGATCATGCCTGGGCCCCAGCGAAAACTGCGCACATTGTCCGGGCGTTTTTGCTCATGGTGAAAACCGAGCAGGCCGAGCATGAACACGGTGATCAGGTAGACCGCCAGGTGGATGGAGAGCACATCACCGCCTTCCCAATGCAGCAGGGCATAGGGCAGGTACATACCTAAGGTCAGAATCGCGACGATCACCGCGCTTTGACGCGCAGGCAGGCGCAGCAGTCGGTTGAGGGCAAAAAACACGAGAATGATCAGCGCAACGCCGATGCCAAGCGTGATGAGTAGATTCATGATTTAGCGCGGCATGTTAAAGGTCGCTGAGTTTGCCACAGGCGGGAGTTCACCGTCCTTGTCGGTGAGGACGAACTCGAAACCTTGTTGCTCGCCACGCTTGGTCATCGGCTGTTTGACGCGCACCAGCATATTGACGTAACCATCGGTTGGCACAACGATGTCGCGCTTGGCGCCGGCAATTTCCAGCTCGCCCTGTGGCAGGTTGCGCAAAGCAATATCCAGATTCAGTGGGCGGGTCAGTTTGTTGTTGATCTTGATTTCATAGCTGTTTTGCACGCGCCCATCGGACATCATTACCGCCAATGGGTTACGTACCTGCGCCACGCTAAAGTCCATTTTGGCTTGATGCAATACACCGTAGATCAGGATGCCGGTCACAACCAAAATCGCTGCGGCGTAACCGATGCTCTTAGGCTTGAGCAAGTGTGGCTTTTGCTTGGTTTCCAGCTCAAGCTCGGAGGCATAGCGGATCAAACCGCGCGGCCAGCCTTGTTTGTCCATGATCTCGTCGCAGGCATCGATGCACAAACCGCAGTTGATGCAACCAATCTGCAAGCCTTTGCGGATGTCGATACCCGTCGGGCACACCTGCACACACAGGCCGCAGTCGATGCAGTCGCCATGACCTTTGGCGATGCGTTCCTCGCGGGTCTTCAACTCGCGACCAAGGTGGGCACGGCCATGCTCCAATTCACCTCGGGTGTAGTCGTAAGTGGGAATCAGGGTTTCCTTATCAAACATCACTGCCTGAAAACGTGCGTAAGGGCACATGTAAAAGCAGACTTGTTCACGCACAAATCCCGCAACCACGAAGGTAATGGCGGTGAGCAGGAAGATGGTGAAGTAAGCCGCACTCGGCGCACTGCCCTGGAAAAAATCCACGAACAGGGTCGGCGCATCCACCCAGTAGGCGGTGAAGGTGAAGGCCGTCCACCAGGCAAACACCAGCCAGGCGAGCCAAGTCAGACCTTTGCGCGTGATTTTTTGTGCATTCCACGGCATTTTGTCCAGCTTGATTTGCGCGGGGCGGTCGCCTTGAATCCAGCGTTCGATGAACATGAACGCATCGGTCCACAGGGTTTGAAAACAGAAATAGCCGCAAAACGCGCGCCCAACGATGCTGGTGATGAAAAACAAGAACCAGGCAAAAATGATGAGAATGCCGGCAAGCCAATAAATGTCTTGCGGGTGCACGATTAAATCAAAGATGTAGAAACGACGTGCAGGTAGATCAAACAGCACCGCTTGCGTGGCTGCACCACCGTGATCCCATCTCAGCCAGGGGAGAAAATAAAAAATGGCAAACGCGAGCAGCAGTACGGAGGATTTGAAGGTACGAAAGCGTCCTTGGATCGAGCGCGGATGGATGGGCTCACGCTTTTGATACAACTGGGTGTCGTCTTCATGCACCACGTTGATTTTGTGATCGGACATCGGCGCGCCTCCTGAAGCGAGTGCATATATTATGATTTGCTGATCATAGCACTGCTGCGGTGGTTAGCCGCAGCCTGAACAAGGTCATGTGCGGAGGACGATATGCACACATTCGACAACGTGCGCGCTTTGCGTTGGACTGGCGAGACGCTGGATCTACTTGACCAGCGCCGCCTGCCGCATGCAAGGGCTTACCTGAGCTTGCGCAGCGCCGCCGAAGTGGCAGATGCGATTGCCAATATGGTGGTGCGCGGTGCGCCGGCGATTGGTGTAGCTGCGGCCTATGGTGTTGTACTGGCTGCAAAGCACGCGCAATCGATGGTGGATGTGCAACAGGCTGTGGATCGGCTTGCAGCTTCTCGCCCGACGGCAGTCAATCTGTTTTGGGCATTGCGGCGCATGGGGGTGATTCTTGAACAGGGTGGGGATGTGGCCACCTTGGAAAAAGAGGCCATGGCGATCGAGGCCGAGGATATCGCGGCCAACCGGCGCATGGGCGAGCTCGGTGCGGCGCTGATCGAGCCCGGCAAGGCTGTGCTTACGCATTGCAATACTGGATCGCTGGCCACGGCGGGTTATGGCACAGCGCTCGGTGTGATTCGAACCGCCTATGCGCAACGACGCATCAGTCAGGTGTTTGCCGATGAAACCCGCCCCTGGTTGCAGGGGGCGCGCCTGACCGCTTGGGAGCTGCAACAGGATGGCATCCCTGTCACGCTGCAATGTGAGGGGGCTGCGGCAAGCCTTTTGTGCAGCGGTAAAATCGGTTGGGTGATCGTGGGCGCCGATCGCATTACTGCCAATGGCGATACGGCAAACAAAATCGGCACCTACGGTCTTGCTGTGTTGGCGCGTCATCATGGGGTCAAGTTCATGGTGGTGGCACCGCGAAGCACCTTTGATCTGAGCTTGTCGCATGGCGGGCTCATTCCGATCGAGTCTCGCCCTGAGTATGAAGTGACCCATCTTGGCGGTCAGGCCATTGCACCGGAGGGTGTGGCCGCTTGGAATCCATCGTTTGATGTCACCCCGGCCGAGTTGATTGACGCGATTGTCACTGAGCATGGCGTCATTCATCGCCCTGATAAGGCGAGTGTTGCAGCGCTTTTCGACGGTGCAATAGGTCATTAAGTGTCATTGAAGGGGGTTTTTATCGGCTCGCTTGCGCTGTGCTATCATCCGCCGATTCCCGTATCGGGATACCGGGCGCTTTTATAAATTCAATCAAGCTGATGGAGGCAAAGCAAAATACGGCCAAAAAGCGCAGCATAGGCACACTATGTGAGCATTTTGAGTCGTATTTTGACGTAGCGTGCGCGGCTTCAGTGAATACATAGAAGTGCCCTGCAGTGATCCTAAACTCTGAGTAGCGTATTACATGGCTGATTTCGCCAAGGAAGTTTTCCCGGTCAATCTTGAGGATGAGATGCGTAAGTCCTACATGGACTACGCGATGAGTGTGATCGTTGGGCGTGCACTGCCGGATGTGCGCGATGGACTGAAGCCCGTACACCGTCGCGCCTTGTACGCCATGAGCGAGCTGGGCAACGACTGGAACAAGCCTTACAAGAAATCGGCACGCGTGGTGGGTGATGTCATCGGTAAATATCACCCGCACGGTGATACGGCGGTGTACGACACCATCGTGCGTATGGCGCAGCTGTTCTCCTTGCGCTACATGCTGGTCGATGGCCAAGGTAACTTTGGTTCGGTGGATGGTGATGCGCCTGCCGCCATGCGTTACACCGAGGTGCGTCAGAGTCGTATCGCACATGAATTACAGGCGGATATCGACAAAGAAACCGTCGATTTCGTGCCCAACTATGATGGCTCCGAGCGCGAACCGGCCGTTTTCCCCACCCGTATCCCCAACCTGCTGATCAATGGCTCGGCGGGGATCGCCGTGGGCATGGCCACCAATATCCCACCGCATAATCTGGGTGAGGTGATCGATGCCTGTCTGGCGCTGATCGATGATCCCGAGGTGGCAGATGAGCGCCTGCTGGCGTTGGTGCCGGGTCCCGATTTTCCCACCGCAGGCATCATTTTTGCCGGTGCAGGTATTCGTGAGGCTTACCTCACCGGACGTGGGCGCGTGCAGGTGCGGGCGCGCAGCACGATCGAAGAAGATGAGCGCACCGGGCGGCAAAGCATCATCATCAGCGAGTTGCCGTATCAGGTGAACAAAGCGCGCCTGATCGAGCGCATTGCCGAGCTGGTCAAAGAAAAGAAAATCGAAGGCATTGCCGAGCTGCGCGACGAATCGGATAAAGACGGTATGCGCGTAGTGATTGAGGTCAAACGCGGCGAAATGGCCGAGGTGCTGCTCAATAACCTGTTCCAGCAGACGCAGTTGCAGACCGTGTTCGGTATCAACATGGTGGCGCTAGTCGATGGCCAGCCGCGCACCCTCGGACTGCGTGCCATGCTGGAGGCGTTCCTGCGTCACCGTCGCGATGTCGTCACCCGTCGCACCCTGTTCGAGCTGCGCAAGGCGCGTGATCGTGCGCACATCTTGGAAGGGCTGGCCGTGGCGCTGGCCAACATCGATGAAATCATTGCGCTGATCAAGGCGGCAGCGACACCGGCAGAGGCGAAGGACGCGCTGCTTGCGCGTCGTTGGTCGTCTGGCGTGGTGCGCGACATGCTGGCGCGCACCGGGGCATCTTCTTCGCGCCCCGAGGGGCTAAGTGCCGAATTCGGCTTGGCCGAAGATGGCAGTTACCGCATGACTGCGACTCAAGCGCAGGCGATTTTGGATTTGCGCCTCAACCGTCTGACGGGTCTGGAGCAGGACAAGATTGTTGCCGAGTTTGCGGAGATTCTTAAAACCATTGGTGAACTGCTTGAAATATTGGGTAATCCTGAGCGCATGCGTGCAGTGATTCGTGATGAGCTGGTGCAGGTGCGCACGCAGTATGCCGACCCGCGCCGCACGGAGATTCAAGCCTCCCGTGCGGATTTGAGCGAGGAGGATTTGATTGCCGAAGAGCAACGCGTGGTCACCTTGTCACACGCGGGCTATATCAAGACCCAATCGCTTTCCGACTATGCCGCGCAGCATCGTGGCGGGCGTGGACGCAGTGCGGCCAAGGTCAAGGGTGAAGATGCCATCCAGAAGCTGTTGGTGGCCAGTAGTCATGACATGGTGATGCTGTTCACCAGCCGCGGACGGGTGTACTGGAAAAAAGTGTGGGAACTGCCCCTCGGTAGTGGTCAGGCGCGCGGTCGGCCAGTGGTCAATATTCTGCCGCTTGAAGAGAATGAGCAGATCGAGGCGCTCTTGCCGTTGCGTGATTTTGATGACGAGTCCTACGTGGTGTTTGCCACGCGTAACGGCATCATCAAGAAAACCCCGTTGGAAGAATATTCGCGTCCGCGCCCCAGTGGCATCATTGCCATCGACATACGCGAGGGGGATCGTTTGATTGGCGCCTCACTGACTGATGGCACGCAGGACATCATGCTGTTCACCGATGCAGGTAAAGCCATCCGCTTTGCCGAAAGTGATGTGCGCGCCATGGGGCGCAGTGCGTCGGGGGTGATCGGGGTGCGCTTGGCGGAAGGACAGCATGTGGTCAGCATGATCATTGCCCCTGCCGAAGATGCGTCGAGCAATACTGCGGCGCCGGATGTGCTCACCGCATCGGCCAATGGTTATGGCAAGCGTACGCCACTGGCCGATTTCCCAAGGCATGGGCGTGGTGGACAGGGCGTGATTGCCCTGCAAACCACCGAGCGTAATGGTTTGCTGGTGGGGGCGGTGAGCGTGTACGCCGATGATGAGCTGATGCTGATCAGCGATCAGGGCACGCTGGTACGCACCCCGGTGGCAGAAGTCTCCTGTGTCGGGCGCAATACCCAGGGTGTGACATTGATTCGCTTGGGTAAAGACGAGCATCTGGTACAGATCGAACGGATTCAGCGTGTGGATGATGAGGCTGCGGGTGAGTCAGCCGACGACAATCAAGATCCATCCGTCGTAGATCAAATTTAATCAACAAGTTAGAGGGTGTTTTTCATGTCAATGATCGAAAATCGCGTGTTCAATTTCAGTGCAGGCCCCGCCATGCTGCCGACCGAGGTTCTGGCGCGTGCGCGTGAGGAAATGCTGAACTGGAAAGGTTCCGGCATGTGTGTGATGGAGATGAGCCACCGCGGCAAGGAGTACGTTTCCATTGCGGAAAAAGCCGAGGCGGACCTGCGCGCACTGATGGCGATTCCCGATCATTACAAAGTGCTGTTCTTGCAGGGTGGGGCGTCGTCTCAATTCAGCATGGTGCCGATGAATCTGCTGCGCGGTAAAAAAAGTGCGGATTATCTTAATACCGGGCACTGGTCCGAGAAGGCAATCGCGGAAGGCAAGCGCTATTGCAATGTCAATATCGTGGCGGATACCAAGGGAAGTAAATACACCACCCTGCCAGATGCTTCTGAGCTTGCGTTCAGCAAGGATGCGGCCTATGTGCACTACACACCCAACGAGACCATCGCCGGCGTTGAGTTTGGCTACATTCCTGACACTGGCGATATCCCGCTGGTGGCGGATATGTCTTCAACCATTCTTTCCCGCCCGCTGGATGTTTCTAAATTCGGCGTGGTCTATGCTGGCGCGCAGAAAAACATCGGCCCTGCCGGTCTGAGCATCGCCATCGTGCGTGAAGACCTCATCGGCCAGACCTTGCCTGGTACCCCGGTGATGTTTGATTACAAAACTCACGCGGACAACGGCTCGATGTACAACACCCCGCCGACCTATGCCTGGTACATCGCGGGATTGGTGTTCGAGCATCTGCTCGCCATGGGTGGTTTGGCGGCGATGGAAGCCATCAACAAGCGTAAGGCCGAGAAGCTGTATGCCGCGATCGACAATTCGCCGTTCTACTCCAACCCGGTAGATAAAAAATGCCGCTCATGGATGAACGTGCCGTTCATCCTCGCCAACAGTGAACTGGACAAAACCTTCCTCAAGGAGGCTGAGGCGGCGGGTCTGTCCACCTTGGCCGGACATCGCTCCGTCGGCGGAATGCGCGCGAGCATTTACAATGCCATGCCGGAAGAGGGCGTGGATGCCCTCGTCGCCTTCATGAACGATTTTGCCCAGCGTCACGGCTGAGTTTCCCAATTCGAGGAGTTTTACGATGTACAAGATTCTTACGCTCAACAATATCGCTGCCGTGGGTCTGGATCGCCTGCCGCGCAATGCCTATGAAATTGCTTCGGAATTTCAGAATCCGGATGCCATTTTGGTACGTTCGGCCAAGATGCACGACATGCCGGTGCCGGCCTCACTGAAAGCGATTGGCCGTGCCGGCGCTGGGGTCAATAACATCCCGGTCAAGGAAATGAGCGAAAAAGGCATCGTTGTCTTCAATGCGCCCGGTGCCAACGCCAATGCGGTGAAGGAATTGGTGATTGCCGGTATGCTGCTGGCCGCGCGCAATATTCCGCAGGCATGGCGTTTTGCCACTGGGCTGGAAGGGGATGACGCTTTCCTGCACAAAGCAGTCGAGGACGGCAAGAAAAACTTCGTCGGCTTTGAGCTGCCCGGTCGTACCTTGGGGGTGATCGGTTTGGGCGCGATTGGCGTGCGTGTGGCCAACGCGGCACGTGCTTTGGGCATGAAGGTGATTGGCTACGACCCGGGGATCACTGTGGAGCGCGCATGGGAGCTGTCTGCGGACGTGCAGCAGGCAAGCAGCGTCGATGAGCTGTTGGCGCGTGCGGACTTTGTCACTTTCCACGTGCCGTTGATGGAAGCGACGCGCAATCTGATCAACGCCGAGCGTCTGAAGTTCATGAAAGACAACGTCGTGGTGTTGAACTTCGCACGCGAAGGTGTGGTGGACGAGGCGGCGATGGTCGAAGCGCTGAATAGCGGTAAAGCCCACGCCTATGTCTCGGACTTCCCGGTGAATGCCACCAAAAACCATCCGCGCTGCATCACCTTGCCGCATCTGGGGGCTTCCACCGGCGAAGCCGAAGATAACTGCGCCATCATGGTGGCGGATCAGGTGCGTGACTTCCTGGAAAACGGCAACATCAAAAATTCGGTCAACTTCCCGGAAATTCGCCTGACGCGCAAAGGCGATCATCGTCTGGCGATTGCCAACAAGAACCTGCCGGACATGGTTGGACAAATCTCCCACGTGCTGGGTCAACACAAGGTGAACATCGCCCACATGGTCAACGACTCGCGTGGTGATGTGGCTTACACCTTGATCGACATCGAGGGCGACATGCCCACCGCTGCCGCCGAAGCGATCCGTGGCATCGATGGCGTGCTCAATGTGCGTCTGATCTGATTCGGAGCCTGGATTTGAGCGGAACAGAACCGTCGCCGTCTGTTGCTGTGCACCTCGACGATTTGCGCCAGCGCATTGATCAGCTGGATCAGCGTATGCTCGAACTTCTGTCCGAGCGCGCGCGAGTGGCGCATCAGGTCGGCGAGGTCAAGCGTGCGGAAGGTGGTGGTGAGGCTTTGTTTTATCGCCCCGAGCGCGAGGCGCAGGTGCTGCGTCGCATCCAGTCCTTGAATCAAGGACCTCTGGATGATGCCAGCGTGGCATGGCTGTTCCGTGAAATCATGTCCGCCTGTCTGGCATTGGAGAAGCCCGTACGGGTTGCCTACCTGGGCCCGGCGGGAACCTTCAGCCAGATGGCGGCTTTGCGCCAGTTCGGTCATGCGGCCGAGCTGGTGCCTTGTATTTCGATTGCCGAAGTCTTCCGTGCGGTGGCTTCGGGGTCGGTCAATTACGGTATCGCTCCGGTCGAAAATTCGACCGAGGGCGGTGTCTCGCAAACCCAGGATGCCATGTTGTTGCATGAACTTGCCTTGTGCGGTGAGGTGGCGTTGCGCATTCGTCACCAGCTTCTGGGTACGATGGAAGGACTGCACGCCGTGCGTCGGGTGTATGCGCATGCGCAATCATTGGCGCAATGTCGCCGCTGGCTGGATGAGCATGTGCCGCATGCGGAGCGTGTTCCGGTGAGCAGCAACGGTGAGGGTGCGCGTCTGGCTGCTTTGGAAGAGGGGGCGGTGGCGATTGCGCCCGAAGTAGCCGCCGAGCTGTATGCGCTGCGCATTGTTGCGGCGAATATCGAGGATGAACCGCATAACACCACGCGCTTTGTTGTGCTTGCCGCGCACGATGCCGGCATCAGCGGTGCGGATAAAACCTCGCTCGCGGTGTCCACGGCCAACACGCCGGGCGCGTTGTATCACCTACTCAAACCGCTGGCCGAGCGCGGTATCAGCCTGACGCGCATCGAATCACGGCCGCGCCGCGGGGCGGCGTGGGAGTATGTGTTTTTCATCGATCTTGAAGGACATCGCCTCGACCCGCCTGTTGCCGCAGCCCTTGTTGAGCTTGAGCAGCAGGCGGCGTGGTTGCGTGTACTCGGCTCCTATCCCAAAGCGGTGTTGCAGGCATGACAAATAACCCTTGGTTGGCGCGTGCTTGTCCGCAAGTCGCGGCCTTGGCGCCGTACGTGCCGGGTAAGCCTCTCGATGAGCTGGAGCGTGAGCTTGGCATTACCCAAGCGATCAAGCTTGCATCCAACGAAAATCCGCTAGGACCATCGCCACGTGCGTTGGAGGCCATGCGCCGTGCTGCCGCGCAAGCGCATCTCTACCCCGATGGCAATGGCTTCAAGCTCAAACAAGCGTTGGCAAGCCATTTGGGGGTTGCGATTGAAAGCATCACCCTAGGGAATGGCTCGAACGATGTGCTGGATCTGGTGGCGCGTGCGTTTTTGGGTGAGGGGCGTGGTGCGGTGTTTGCGCAGTACGCCTTCGCCGTGTATGCCATCAGCACGCAGGCAGTCGGGGGCATCGCTCAGGTAGCGCCTGCCTTGCCAGCGGATCATCCCGAACAGCCTTACGGTCATGATCTGGATGCCATGTTGGCAGCGATCGACGAGCGTACCCGCGTGGTGTTTCTTGCCAATCCGAACAACCCGACTGGCACGTGGGTGAGTAAGGACGCACTTCATCGTTTTATAGCTGCCGTGCCTGAGCACATCCTGGTGGTGGTGGATGAGGCTTATATCGAGTTTGTCGATGAACAACTTGATTTCGCCAATGCGCTGGCGTGGTTGGAGCAATTTCCCAACCTGATCGTGACACGCACGTTTTCCAAGATCCATGGCCTTGCTGGCTTGCGCGTGGGGTATGCCGTTTCGCACCCTGCGGTGGCCGAGGTGCTCAATCGCGTGCGTCAGCCGTTCAATGTCAACCTGCTTGCATTGGACGCGGCCTGTGCTGCACTTGAAGATGTGGAACATGTTGCACAAAGCCGCGCGGTCAACGCGCAGGGTTTGCTTCAGGTGCGTGAAGGTTTACAGGCGCTTGGTCTGCAGGTGTTGCCCAGTCTCGGCAATTTTTTGTGCATCGATATGCAACGACCAGCGCAACCGATCTATGAGGCACTGTTGCGTCAAGGTGTGATCGTGCGTCCTGTCGCCGGCTACGGCCTGCCGCAGCACTTGCGCGTCAGCATCGGCACGCAGCAGGAGAACGCGCGCTTTTTGCACGCCTTGCAACAGGTGTTGGGCGTTTGAGCGTGCGTTTTCATTCCTCGCGTTTGTGCCTGATCGGTTCCGGCCTGATCGGCGGGTCGCTTGCTCTGGCACTGAAGCAGGCGGGCGCGGTGGATGAGGTGATCGGCTTTGCGCGGCATGAGGTCACGCTGCAACGTGCGCGGCAGCTTGGCATCATCGACGGCTATGCACAGGATTTAGCGCAGGCCTTGCGCGGCGCGGATATGGTGGTGCTTGCCGTGCCCATGTTGGCCATGCCGCGTTTGCTTGAGAACATTCGCCCCCATTTGCAGCCGGACATGTTGTTGACCGATGTCGGCAGCGTCAAGCAATCGGTGATTACCGCAGCACGCGCCGCGTTGGGCGAGCATGTGGCCGCTTTTGTGCCCGGGCACCCGATTGCCGGCACAGAAAAAAGTGGGCCCGATGCTGCATTTGCCGAGTTGTTCGTGCAGCGGCGCGTGGTGGTGACGCCGCTGGAGGAAAATGCAGAGCGCGATGTGCAGCGCGTGGTTGCCATGTGGCGTACTGTGGGCGCGCAGGTCGATTGCATGACGGCACAGGCGCATGATTATGTCCTGGCGCGCACCAGTCACTTGCCGCATGTGTTGGCGTTTGCCTTGGTGGATTTGCTGGCGCGCTCGGATGCCGGCCAGGATGTTTTTCGTTATGCCGCCGGTGGTTTTCGTGATTTCACGCGCATTGCCGCCTCTGACCCGACCATGTGGCGTGATATCGCGCTGGCCAACCGTGAGGAGTTGTTAGCCGCCCTGCAGAGCTATCAACACGCTCTGCAACAGTTGACGCAGCATGTGCAGCAGGCCGATGGCGAGGCTTTGTTTGCGCTGTTCCATCATGCACAGCAGGTGCGTGAAGGGCTTCAGTTTTGATTTTGGAAAGCGTTATGAACAGTACACTTCAATTTGTGGTGCAGCCCGGTGGCCAACTTGTTGGGCAGATCCGTGTCCCGGGTGATAAGTCGATTTCCCATCGTTCCATCATGTTTGGCGCATTGGCCGAGGGCGTGACGGAGGTATCGGGTTTTCTTGAGGGTGAGGATAGCCTGAACACGCTGCGTTGCTTCCGGCGCATGGGGGTCAACATCGAAGACCCTTCGACGTTGGGGGCTGGGCGTGTGCGCATTCATGGGGTCGGTTTGCATGGGCTGAAAAAACCCGAAGATGCACTGTGGTTGGGGAATTCGGGAACCTCCATGCGCTTGATGTCAGGCATCATTGCCGGGCAGTCGTTTGATGCGGTGATGGAGGGCGATGCTTCACTGTCGCGCCGCCCCATGCGTCGGGTGACGGAGCCGCTGGCATTGATGGGGGCGCGCATTGATACCGCCGAAGGCGGTCGCCCGCCGCTGGTGGTGCATGGGGGGAGTCCTTTGCATGGTATTTCCTACGTCATGCCCATGGCCAGCGCCCAGGTCAAATCCTGTGTGCTGCTTGCGGGTCTGTACGCCAAGGGTGAAACCTGTGTCACCGAGCCTGCACCCACACGCGATCATACCGAGCGCATGTTGCAAGGTTTTGGCTACGAGGTGCGCCGCATTGCCGGAGAACAGGGTGCCAGCACGGTGTGCGTGACAGGGGGTGGCAAGCTCACTGCCACTGAGATTGATGTGCCGGCAGATATTTCATCGGCGGCATTCTTCTTGGTGGGCGCTAGTATTGCTGAGGGCTCAGACCTTGTGCTTGAACATGTAGGCATGAATCCGACCCGTACCGGTGTCATCGACATTCTGCGCCTGATGGGTGCGAGCATCGAGGTGCTGAATGAACGTAGCGTGGGTGGCGAGCCGGTGGCCGATCTACGCGTGCGCAGCGCCAAGCTCAAGGGCGTGCGCATCCCGGAAGAGCTTGTACCCTTGGCTATCGACGAGTTCCCTGCGCTGTTTGTTGCCGCAGCTTGTGCGCAAGGTGAAACCGTACTGACCGGGGCGGAAGAATTGCGCGTCAAGGAGTCGGATCGCATTCAAGTCATGGCCGATGGTCTGGTCGCCCTAGGCATTGATGCGCGGCCCACGGATGATGGCATGGTCATTCAGGGCGGGCAGTTGCATGGCGGCACGGTACACAGCCATGGCGATCACCGCATCGCCATGTCGTTTGCCATGGCGGCACTGCGAGCTGATGGGGTGATCACGATTGAGGATTGCGAGAATGTGAACACCTCGTTCCCCGGGTTTGAGCAGTTGGCACGTTGTGTGGGGCTTGCAATCGTCGCGCAGGATACCCAGGCATGAGTGACGTGCCGGTTCTGACCATCGATGGCCCGAGTGGTTCGGGCAAGGGCACCATCGCACGCCTGTTGGCCAAGCGCTTGGGTTGGCACATGCTGGACTCGGGTGCGCTTTATCGCCTGAGCGCTCTGGCAGCGCAACGCAGGCAGATCGCTTTGGCGGATGCCGAGGCAGTCGCAGACGTGGCGCGCGCGTTGGATGTCCATTTTGGCGGCGAGGATGAAACCTGCGTCATGCTGGAGGGGGAGGACGTATCCCTGCGCATTCGTACCGAGGAAGCTGGCGCTGCGGCATCCCAAGTGGCTGCGCACCCGGAGGTACGTGATGCATTGCTTGAGCGGCAGCGCGCTTTCGCGCAAGCTCCGGGCTTGGTGGCCGATGGACGTGACATGGGTACCGTGGTTTTCCCTGATGCGCTGGTGAAGATTTACCTCGATGCCAGTGCCGAAGTGCGCGGTGAAAGACGCTATAAGCAGTTGATTGAAAAGGGGCTTGATGCTAACTTAGCGCTCATCGTTGATGAGATCCGTCAACGCGATCAACGCGACATGCAGCGAGCTGTGGCACCACTGCGCCCAGCAGACGATGCACATCGTATTGAAACGAGTTTTTTGACAGTGGAGCAAGTTTTGGCCGAGTGCCTCGCCCGCTTGGGTAAGGTGGTTTGACCTGACTATGACACGGCCCCGCGCACAGGTAGGTTCGCGGGTTTTTTTATTTGACCATGCGCTTAAGGATGCCCGCGTATGCGCAACCCTGGAAACTCCTTAACCCATCATGACTGAAAGTTTTGCCCAGCTTTTCGAGGAAAGCCTCAAATCCACCCAAATGCAGACCGGCTCCATTGTGCAAGGCACGGTGGTTTCTGTCAGCCCGGACTTCGTTGTCGTCAACGTCGGTTTGAAAACCGAAGGTTCCATTCCCACCGAGCAATGCCGTGACGAAAACGGCGAGATCGAAGTCAAAGTAGGCGACATCATCGAAGTTGCCATTGATGCTCTCGAAGACGGATTTGGTGAAACCCGCCTCTCGCGTGAGAAGGCGAAGAAGGCTCAAGCCTGGATCAAGCTGGACAAAGCCTTTGCAGAAAATGCGATCATCGTCGGTCGTGTGAGCGGTAAGGTCAAAGGCGGCTTCACCGTGGATATCGGTGAAATCCGCGCCTTCCTGCCCGGTTCACTGGTGGATGTTCGCCCGGTGCGCGACACCAGCTTCATTGAAGGCAAAGACATCGAAGTCAAGCTGATCAAGCTTGATCAGAAGCGCAACAACGTCGTTGTTTCGCGCAAAGCGGTGGTTGAGCAGGAGTACAGCGCAGAGCGTGAAGCACTGCTCGACAACCTGCAAGAAGGTCAAATGGTCAAGGGCTTCGTTAAGAACCTCACCGACTACGGCGCGTTCATTGACCTCGGCGGTATCGACGGGTTGCTGCACATCACCGACATGGCGTGGAAACGTGTCAAGCATCCGTCTGAAGTGGTCAACATCAACGACGAAATCGAAGTGCGCGTGCTCAAGTTTGATCGTGAACGCAACCGTGTATCGCTCGGCTTGAAGCAAACCGGTTCGGACCCCTGGTCGGATCTGGTTCGCCGCAAGCCGGTGGGCACCCGCGTATTCGGTAAGGTGAGCAACATCACGGATTATGGTTGCTTCGTTGAAATCGAAGACGGCATCGAAGGTCTGGTGCACGTTTCCGAAATGGACTGGACCAACAAGAACGTCAACCCCAGCAAGGTCGTTGCTTTGGGTGATGAAGTGGAGGTCATGCTGCTGGATATCGACGAAGAACGTCGCCGTATCTCTCTGGGCATGAAGCAGTGCAAACCCAACCCCTGGGATGAGTATGCCGCCAATCACCAGAAGGGCGAGCGCGTGGTCGGTCAGGTCAAGTCCATCACTGACTTTGGTGTGTTCATCGGTCTGGAAGGTGGCATCGATGGCTTGATCCACCTCTCCGATATTTCCTGGAACGAGTCCGGCGAAGAAGCCGTGCGTCGCTTCAAGAAGGGTGATGAAGTCGAAGCGGTGATCATTGCCATCGATCCGGAGCGTGAGCGTATCTCTCTTGGCTTGAAGCAGCTGGATCACGATCCGTTCACCACCTTCGTCGCTGATCATCCCAAGGGCAGCATCGTCACCGGTACAGTGATTGACGTTGATGCCAAAGGCGCCACCATTCAGTTGGCTGACAGTGTGGAAGGCTACCTGCGCGCATCGGATATTTCACGCGACCGTGTGGAAGATGCACGTAACGTGCTGAAAGTCGGTGATGAGGTTGAAGCCAAATTTGTTGGCGTCGATCGTAAGAGCCGCTCCATTTCCTTGTCCATCAAGGCCAAGGACAGCCAGGAAGAAGCTGAAGTGATGAGCGAGTACACCCGCGGTGCAGGCAGTTCAGCAGCACCGACTCTGGGCGATCTGCTCAAGGAGCAGATGGGGCGCGCTGAGTAATCCGTCGCGCTTGAATGGGGGGGGTTCCTGCTGTGGCAGAATGCGTCAACACGGTGTTTTTACCTATGTTGATGTAAGCCTGCCTCAGGCGTTAGGTGCTGGCGAGGTCTGAGCCTAACGTGGCCACCCGATGGGGTTTAATCCCCACGTTTTTGGATGAGCTGGCTGGATGGATACGCGATGTGGTGTCATGCTCAGTTCCGCATCAAGTGCTAACGCGTCAGGCCGGTTCATCATCACCTTCATGGCATGACGATGGACTATGACCAAGTCTGAATTGATCGAGCTTTTGGCTCAAAAGCAGGAACACCTGCCGGCCCGTGACGTTGAGCTTGCTGTCAAAACAATTCTTGAGTTGATGAGTGATGCACTCGCCAGTGGCGAGCGTGTCGAGGTACGTGGATTTGGTAGTTTTACGCTACATTTTCGCCAACCTAGACATGGGCGGAATCCCAAAACGGGCGAACAAGTTGTTCTGCCCGGGCGCAATGTGCCGCATTTCAAACCAGGCAAGGAGTTGCGTCTGATGGTGAACGGCGAGCTGGAGTCATGAGGCTGCAAGCCTCATAGGCTCGGCCAGTGGGTCGATTGGGTTCATAATTGTGCTCTATTGAGCGTTAAGCCCCTCTCTATGAGGGGCTTTTTATGCGCCTGGCGATGACAGCGGTCGGCTGAGCATCGTTCCCGTTTTGCATGCGTGGGTGAACACGTTACGATTCCTGACCCAGATGTTTTACTTGGAGCTGCAGTGACACGGACATGCGCACTCACGCCATGTGAGGGAGGATTGTGCATTGAAGGGGATCTCGACTTACAGACGATCTCTCAAGCGCTGGATGCGTTCGAGCGCATGACGATGCAAACAACTCCTACGTTTCTCGACCTGGCGGGTGTGGCCTCATGTGATAGCAGTGCGCTGGCATTTTTGCTGCACGCATCGCGTCGCGGTGTTGGTGAGTGGCGCCATGTGCCGGCCAATCTGCAGGCGATTGCGCGCGCTTGTCAGCTTGAGTCCTTATTTGCCGATCAGTCCCATGCGACTACGGCGCTAAATACGATGTGAATGCATGAATAAACTTTTGATTCAAGGTGGGTTTCCTCTGCATGGGGAAGTGCGTATTTCAGGTGCGAAAAATGCCATATTGCCGATCATGGCGGGCGCGTTGCTCGCGGATGACGTGGTGGTGCTGGAGAATGTGCCGCATCTGATGGATGTCACCACCATGATGGAGCTGCTCGGTGGCATGGGTGTGCAGCTGACCTTGGGCGATCGCATGAGTGTGCATATTGACCCGCGCACAACACATCGTTTTTCTGCGCCCTATGAGTTAGTACGCACCATGCGTGCGTCGATTCTGGTGCTTGGTCCCTTGCTGGCGCGCTTTGGTCAGGCGGATGTTTCTTTGCCGGGGGGATGTGCCATCGGTTCACGCCCGGTGGATGTGCATCTCAAAGGATTGGAAGCTATGGGGGCGGAAATCCGTGTCGAAGCTGGCTTCATTCGTGCGCGTGCCCAAAGGTTGAAGGGTGCACGCATCGTCATGGAACTGGTCACGGTAACAGGGACGGAAAACTTGCTTATGGCTGCCTGCCTTGCCGAAGGCACAACCGTGTTGGAAAACGCTGCACGTGAACCGGAGATTGTCGATCTGGCACGTTTTCTAAGCGCGATGGGAGCACGGATCGAAGGCGCAGGGACGGACACGATCACCATTCATGGTGTGGAATGCCTCGGCGGGGCAAGCCATCGCGTATTGCCGGATCGTATTGAAACCGGCACCTTCCTCGTCGCGGCAGCGATGACCGGTGGTAAGGTGCGGGTCAAGGATGCCGACCCGTCCACCTTGGACGCTGTGTTGGCCAAGCTGCGCGAGGCCGGAGCGAAGATTGAGCTTGGTGAAAACTGGATCGAGCTGGACATGCAGGGACGCCGTCCCAAGGCGGTCGATATTCGCACCATGCCGCACCCAGGTTTTCCCACGGACATGCAGGCGCAGTTCGTTGCCATGAATGCGATAGCCGAAGGCACGGCAACGGTGGTCGAAACCATCTTCGAAAACCGGTTCATGCATGTGCATGAGTTGCTGCGCATGGGCGCGAACATTCAGCTTGAGGGTAATACGCTGGTGGTGCGTGGTTCGGAGAAATTATCGGCAGCTCCGGTCATGGCCACCGATCTGCGTGCTTCGGCCAGCTTGATTCTTGCCGGTTTGGTGGCTGAAGGTGAGACGGAGGTCAGCCGCATTTACCATATTGACCGCGGCTATGATGCGATCGAAGAAAAACTGGCCAAACTCGGCGCGCAGATTCGCCGTGTACCAAGTTGAGGAAAGCCTGATGATTGAAACCTTGACCATTGGCTTGTCCAAAGGGCGAATCTATAAAGAAACCTTGCCATTGCTTGCTGCTGCAGGCATTGTGCCCGCCGAAGACCCGGAAAAAAGCCGCAAGTTGATTCTGGATACCAATGTTCCAGGGGTGCGCGTGGTGTTGCTGCGCGCATCGGATGTGCCGACCTATGTCGAATATGGCGCGGCAGATGTCGGTGTGGCGGGCAAAGATGTGCTCATGGAGCATGGCGGCGAGGGGCTGTATGAGCCGCTTGATTTGCGGATTGCTCGATGCAAGTTGATGGTTGCCGGCAAGCCCGGTGCCTTGGCAGGTCGGCAGCGTTTGCGCGTGGCGACCAAGTATGTCGAGAGCGCCCGCGCGCACTTTGCCCGTCAGGGGCGGCAGATCGAGGTGATCAAGCTCTATGGTTCGATGGAGCTGGCGCCATTGGTTGGCTTGGGTGACTGCATCGTCGACGTGGTTGATACCGGCAATACCCTGCGCGCCAATGGTTTGGAGCCGTTGGAGCACATTGCCGACATCAGCTCGCGGCTGATCGTCAATCGTGTATCCATGAAAATGAAATCTGCGCGTTTGCAGGACTTTATCGGCAAAATTCAGGCGGCGGTCGAGGCGCAACAGGGCTAAAGCGATGCATATTCAACGTCTTTCCACACTTGAAGCGGACTTTCAAACCCGTCTGCATGCCTTGCTTGAGTGGGAGTCGGTCTCTGACGACAAGGTCTTCACCACCGTGCAAAGCATTCTGCGTGATGTGCGCACCCGCGGGGATGCTGCGGTGCTGGAATACACTGCACGTTTTGACCATTACGCCAAAGACTCGATGCTTGAGCTCGAAGTATCGCCCGCACGCATGGCAGAAGCATTGGCCGCGATTCCTGCTGGGCAGCGCGAAGCATTGCAGCACGCCGCAGAACGCATACGCCGTTATGCCGAGCATCAAAAACTTGAATCTTGGAGTTACCGCGAGGCGGACGGTACCTTGCTTGGGCAGCAAGTCACTCCCCTGGATCGTGTCGGTTTGTACGTGCCCGGTGGTAAAGCGGCGTACCCTTCATCGGTGTTGATGAATGCCATCCCTGCCAAAGTGGCGGGTGTGGGGGAGTTGATCGTGGTTGTGCCCGCACCGCATGGCGAGCTAAATGACATGGTGTTGGCCGCCTGTTGTATCGCCGGTGTAGATCGTGTGTTTACCATTGGCGGTGCGCAGGCTGTGGCGGCGCTGGCTTATGGTACGCAAACCATCCCACAGGTGGACAAGATCACAGGCCCTGGCAACATCTATGTCGCCACCGCCAAGCGTTTGGTGTTCGGTACAGTGGGCATTGACATGATCGCAGGCCCTTCGGAAATCGCCGTGGTGTGTGACGGCAAGACGGATGCGGACTGGATCGCCATGGATCTGTTCTCTCAGGCTGAGCATGATGAACAGGCTCAATCCATTCTCATCTCGCCAGATGCTGCATTTTTAGAGGCCGTATCGGTGGCTTGCGCCCGTTTGGTGGAAGAGATGCCGCGCGGCGACATTATTCGCACGTCCATGCAGTCCCGCGGTGCATTGATTCATGTGCGCGATCTGGATGAGGCTGCAGACGTGGTCAATGTCATTGCCCCCGAGCATCTGGAGCTTTCCGTGGACGACGCCGAAAATTATGCGCGCAAGATTCGCCATGCCGGAGCGATATTCATCGGTCGCTACACCGCCGAAGCACTCGGTGATTACTGCGCAGGCCCGAACCATGTGCTGCCCACCTCGCGTACCGCGCGTTTCTCTTCGCCGCTTGGGGTGTACGATTTCCAGAAACGCTCCAGCCTGATTGGTTGTTCGGCGCAAGGTGCATCCGAGCTAGGCAAGGTTGCGCGTGTGTTGGCCGAAGGCGAGGGCTTATTTGCCCACGCAGCTTCGGCGGCGTATCGCATTTGCTCTGAATAGTGGGTTTGAAACTGGCTAAAATTAGGAGACTCACTATCGATGCCAACGATATCCATGTTTTACGGCATCCTTATACGCATGTTCTTTTTTGATACAGAAAGACATCATTTGCCGCATATACATGCGGAGTATCAGGGTGAGTTGGCGGTGTATTCAATTATGGATGGCGAGGTTTTGTCGGGTTGTTTGCCCAAAGGTAAGCACAAGCTTGTGTCCGCGTGGATTGAAATCCATCGAGACGAATTGCTTGCCGACTGGCAGCTTGCAGTCAATGGGCAAAAGCCTTTTCCGATAAAGGGGCTAGATCAATGAAGATTGTTCAACTTATCGCTGCGCCAGATTGGAATCTGATTGTTATCAGCGAAGATGGACGTTCTGGGACTTTTGACCTCAAACCCTACCTTGGTTTTGAAGCATTTCAACCTTTGCGGGATATGAATGAGTTCAAAAAGGTGATGAATGGTCTGTATTTTATTGAATGGCCATGTGGTGCTGATTTATCGGCAGATACGATTGAGGCGCACTGGACGGATGTTGTCCATTCTTCAGTTAATCAGGCTGCATGAAAAATTTAGAACGAAAGGGCTAGCATAACCGATGAACCGCTTCTTGAGCCCGCTGGTTGCTCGCCTCTCACCCTATGTGCCGGGTGAGCAGCCCAAAATAGCGAATCTCACCAAACTCAATACCAACGAACACCCGTATGGTCCTTCGCCCAAGGTGCTGGAGGCGATTACCGCCGAGGTGGGTGAGGGTTTGCGTCTCTACCCCGATCCCGATGCGTCGATTTTGAAACAGGCGATTGCGGATTATCACAGGCTGAACACGGCGCAGGTATTTGTTGGCAACGGTTCGGATGAGGTGTTGGCGTTTGTCTTTCAAGCATTCTTCCAGCATGACTTGCCGATTCTTTTTCCGGATGTGACGTATAGCTTTTACCCGGTCTATTGCGGCTTGTATGACATCGCATACCAGAGCATTCCTCTCGCGGAGGATTTCTCGCTGCGTGTCGAGGATTATTTCAAGCCCAGTGGGGGGGTTATTTTTCCCAATCCCAATGCGCCCACAGGGCGCGCCTTGCAGTTGAGCGCGATTGAAGCGTTGTTACAAGCCAATACGCAATCCGTGGTGGTCGTAGATGAAGCATATGTGGATTTTGGCGCGCAATCCGCCATTTCGCTGGTCAATCGCTACCCGAATCTCCTAGTTACTCAAACGCTTTCCAAGTCACGCGCGTTGGCCGGACTGCGTGTGGGGTTTGCCGTGGGTCATCCAGAATTGATCGAGGCATTGATTCGGGTCAAGGATAGTTTCAATTCCTATCCGCTGGATCGTTTGGCCATTGCCGGTGCGACTGCTTCGTTTGCTGATGAAGTCTATTTTCAGGCGATGCGGCAAAAGGTGATGGATAGCCGTGAGGCCCTGGTGGCTGAAATGTCCACCCTCGGCTTTGAGACGGTGCCCTCTGCGGCGAATTTCATCTTCACCCGCCATCCGGCACATGATGCTGCCATGCTGGCAGCAGGGTTGCGCGAGCAGGGTGTGGTGGTGCGCCATTTCAACAAGCCGCGTATCGATCAATATTTGCGCATTACGATTGGCACAGAGGCACAGAATGCGCGCTTGCTCGCCGCGCTGCGTACGATTTTGGGTGCTTGATGCGTATTGCGGGCTCGCCACACGCCTTGCGCTCTGCGTTGAGCGATCTGCGTCGTTCTGGCGCGCAGCGCGTGGCGTTTGTGCCCACCATGGGGGCGCTGCATGCCGGGCACATCCAACTGGTGCGGCGTGCGCGGTCTTTGGCCGATGTGGTGGTGGTGAGTATTTTCGTCAATCCGTTGCAGTTCGGTGTAAACGAGGATCTGGCGCGTTATCCGCGTCCCATCGAGCGGGATCAGGCACTCTTACAGGCCGAGGGCGTGGAGCTGCTTTTTCTCCCGTCGGTGGAGGAGTTATATCCGCAGGGCAGGGAGAGCCAAACGCGCGTCGAGGTACCGGGGCTTTCTGATGTGTTGTGTGGTGCCTCGCGCCCCGGGCATTTTGTCGGTGTCACCACGGTGGTGACCAAGCTGTTCAATTTGGTGCAGCCGGATGTGGCGGTGTTTGGCGAGAAGGATTACCAGCAGCTTGCCATCATCCGCCGCATGGTGGCGGATCTGAATATGCCACTGGAGATTGTCGGTGAAGCGACGCAACGTGAGGCGGATGGTTTGGCGCTCAGTTCGCGCAATGCCTACCTCAGTGCCGAGGAGCGCCAGCGTGCCCCGGCGGTGTATGCCATGTTGCGCACGTTGGCAGATCGCATTCGTGCGGGCGAGCGCGATGTCGCCCTCTTGCAGGCGCAGGGCGCGACCATGTTGCAACAATGCGGCTTTCGCGTGGATTACGTGGCGATACGTCGCGCACACGATCTGGCGGGGGTGACAACGCACGATGAGGCGTGGGTCATTCTTGCCGCGGCTTATCTTGGGCACACGCGCATGATTGACAATCTGCGTGTCGAGTTATGAATTGGGTCGAGCTGATTGGTACCGTCGCGGCCTTCTTTACCACCTTGGCTTTCGTGCCGCAGGTGATACAGACATGGAAAAGCAAACACGCGCGTGACCTGTCCTTAGGCATGTTTTCCATGTTCACCACCGGCGTGGTGCTATGGCTGATTTATGGCTTACTCATCGGTTCCTGGCCGATCATCGTTGCCAATACGATCACCGCGGCACTGGCGGGCACGATTTTGTATTTCAAACTGCGCTTTGGTTGAGATGAACCAAAATACGCTCTTGAAACCTGGGTACAACAAACAATCCCTCCATGGGGTAGAGTAGGTGCGGATTTATCCGCACAACCGCAATTGTGCGAATCAATTCGCACCTACACCGTCCTTTTCGCTCAATAGTTAGAGCATAATCCCATTCTTACAAAATGTAACGGCTCAAATCCTCGTGCTTGACCAGTGCACCGAGCTTGGCGTCGACGTCGGCGGCATCCAAGGTCACGCGCTGTCCTTGTTGTTCAGGCGCATCAAACGCCAGATCCTCTAGCAAGCGTTCAACCACGGTGTGCAGGCGGCGTGCTCCAATGTTTTCGGTGGTGGCATTGACCTCAAAGGCAATCTCCGCCAAACGGCGGATCGCAGCATCGGTGAAGTGCAACTCCACGCCCTCGGTGGCGAGCAAGGCTTGGTACTGCTTGAGCAGCGCAGCATCCGGCTCGGTGAGAATGCGCACAAAATCATCCGCACTCAAAGCGTTCAGTTCGACCCGAATCGGCAGACGACCTTGCAACTCGGGAATCAGGTCGGAGGGGCGCGCGACATGGAATGCGCCGGAGGTGATGAACAGGATGTGATCGGTATTGATCATGCCGATCTTGGTGTTGACGGTGCTGCCCTCGATCAAGGGCAGCAAGTCGCGCTGCACGCCCTCGCGTGACACATCACTGCCGCTGTACTCACCTTTGCGGCAGATTTTGTCGATTTCGTCGATGAAGACGATGCCGCGCTGTTCGACCAGTTGTACTGCCTCTGCCTTGAGTTCGTCATCATTCACTCGCCGCGCCGCTTCATCATCCGTCAGGGCGCGTAGCGCGTCATCCACACGCATTTTTTTGCGCTGGGTTTTTTGCCCGCCCATGTTTTGAAACAGCCCTTTGAGCTGATTGGCCATGTCTTCCATGCCCGGCGGGCTGAAGATTTCGACGTTGCCGCGCACCGCGTCGAGCTCGACTTCGATCTCTTTGTCATTCAGGCTGCCGTCGCGCAGCTTTTGACGGAATTTTTCGCGTGTATTGCTGTAGGCTTTTTCCGTGTTGCTGTCGCTGTCCCACGCGCCGGTTTCCTGGCCGAGGCTACGCGGCGGGGGAAGCAGGGCATCAAGAACTCGTTCTTCGGCGGCCTCGACCGCCTTGTCACGCACGCGCGCCTGCGCCTGCACGCGCAGCATCTTCATGCCGACTTCGGCGAGGTCACGGATGATGCTTTCCACGTCGCGGCCGACGTAGCCGACCTCGGTAAACTTGGTGGCTTCAATCTTTAAAAAGGGTGCTTCAGCCAGTTTGGCCAAGCGGCGCGCGATTTCAGTTTTGCCCACGCCCGTGGGGCCGATCATGAGGATGTTTTTCGGTGTGATCTCGCTGCGCATCGGCTCAGGCACATTCTGCCGCCGCCAGCGGTTGCGTAGCGCGATGGCAACGGCACGTTTTGCCTCGGCCTGACCGACGATGTGTTTGTTCAGTTCTTCAACGATTTGTGCGGGGGTGAGGTGGGTCATTCGGTAGCGCCTAGGGCTTCAATGGTGAAGTTGCGGTTGGTGTAGACACAGGTTTCCGCGGCAATGGTCAGTGCCTGTTCGACGATCGAGCGTGCATCCAGGGTGGAATGCAGCAGCAGGGCACGTGCGGCGGATTGGGCAAAGGCACCGCCGGAGCCGATGGCGAGCAGGTCATGCTCCGGTTCGAGGACATCGCCGAGTCCTGAAATGGTCAGCATGCTCGTGGTGTCGGCAACGATCAGCATGGCCTCCAGACGGCGCATGGCGCGATCCGTGCGCCAGTCCTTGGCCAGTTCCACCGCGGAGCGCAGCAAATTGCCGCCGTTTTTGTTGAGCTTGTCTTCAAAGCGTTCAAACAGGGTGAAAGCATCGGCTGTGCCGCCGGCAAAGCCTGCCAGCACGCGGCCATCGTACAGTCGGCGCACCTTGCGCGCATTGCCCTTGACGATGGTGGAGCCGAGGGAGACTTGCCCGTCGCCGCCGATGACCGTTTGGCCATTGCGTCGCACGCAGAGGATGGTGGTGCCGTGGTAACTTTCCATGGATGTGACGATTTGCAATAAGAATGCAATGAAGTGGGGGCGGATTCGCAGAATACAAGCTACGCGAGGTTATCATGCGCTCAAATGTTGTATGTAGAGGTGCTGCTTGAGCACGTTTGTATTTTTTGCCAGTGCCGCCAAGGGACTGGTGTCCGTGGTGGCGGAGGAGCTGCGGGCCCTGGGTGCGACGGAACTGCGCGAGCATCCTGCCGGGGTGCATTTTAACGGCGATCTTGCATTGGGCTATCGCGCCTGCCTGTGGTTGCGCTCGGCGAGTCGCGTGTTGCTGGAGATCGCCGAGATCGAGGTGGAGAGTGCGCAGCAGCTTTACAACGAGGCCAAGCGTCAGCCCTGGTCGCGCTGGTTGGGTAGTGAGCGCAGTTTTGCCGTGAGCTTTCATGGTGGCAATGCAAGCATCACCCACACGGGCTTTGGCGCGCAAAAGGTCAAGGATGCGATCGTCGATGCACTGCAAACGGCCACGGGTGTGCGCCCGCGTGTTGAGCCGAAGAGCCCCGATCAAATCGTGCATGTGCATCTTGCAGGCACGCGGGCGCGCTTGAGTCTGGATCTGGTGGGTGGCGAGGCGCTGCATCAGCGGGGTTATCGCGTGGAAGCAGGCGATGCACCTTTGCGCGAAACGCTGGCTGCGGGTCTGCTCTGGCGTGCAGGCTGGCCGAGCATGGCGCAGGCGGGTGCGGCGTTTGTCGATCCGATGTGCGGCTCGGGCACCTTACTCATCGAAGCCGGTTGGATGGCTGGCGATGTGGCGCCGGGGATTTTGCGCAAGCATTGGGCATTGCAGCACAGTCCCCTGTTTGATGCGGCGTTGTGGCAGCAGTTGCAGCTGGAGATGCGTGCGCGTGCCGACGAGGGGCTCACACGCTTGCCGCCGATGTTCGGTTTCGATGCCGATGCGCGCGTGCTGCGTGTGGCTGAGGCCAATCTACAGCGTGCGGGCTTGGAGGAAGGGGTGCAGCTTGCCCAGGCGCGGGTGGAGGATCTGCACTTTCCCGCGCCCCGTCCGGATACGGGGTTGCTTTTGACCAATCCGCCGTATGGCGAACGCCTGGGCGAGGTGGGCAATATGCCCGCGCTTTATGCAGCATTGGGTGAAACCCTGCGCCGAGAGTTCATGGGCTGGGAGGCGGCGATGATTTTGCCTAAGGAAGCCGAAGCCTGGCATCTGGGCTGGCGTGCGTTTCGTGCACATGATGTGCTCAACGGGCCGATCGAGTGCCGCCTGCTGCGCTTTCACCTGCAAGACGATCAACGCCTGGCACCACGTGCCGCCGATGATGGGTCGGCGGCACGTCTGATTCGTGCCTGCGCGCCCTTGCTGGCCAATCATGGCGCGCAGATGGTGGCCAACCGTCTGCGCAAGAATCTGAAAGAGCTGAGCCGTTGGGCGGCGCGCGAGGGTGTGAGTTGTTACCGCGTGTATGACGCGGACATGCCGGAGTACGCCCAGGCGATCGATCTCTATCACGACATCGAGGGCAAGCGCTGGGTCAATGTGCAGGAATACGCACCACCGGCCAAAGTATCGCCCGAGGATGCCCGTCGTCGTTTGCGCGAAACCCTCGCGGTATTGCCTGATGTATTGCAGGTGGCACCGGAGCAGGTGTTTTTGCGTGTGCGTGAGCGGCAACGCGGCGAAGCCCAGTACGAAAAACAGAACGAACACGGCGTGTTTCATACCGTGCGTGAAGGTTCGGCGCAATTTTTGGTCAATTTCACCGATTATCTCGACACCGGTCTGTTCCTAGACCACCGCCCGGTGCGCCGTTGGTTGGGTGAATGGGCGCAGGGTAGAGATTGCCTGAATTTATTCTGCTACACCGCCACCGCCAGCGTGCACATGGCACTGGGCGGGGCACGCTCCACCACTTCGGTGGATATGTCGCGCACCTATCTGGAATGGGCGCGGCGCAATTTTGATTTGAATGGTTTGCAGCGCACCCAGCATCACCTGCTTCAAGGGGATTGCCTTGCCTGGCTGGATGATGCGGTCAAACAGCGCATGCAGTTTGATCTGATTTTCATCGACCCGCCGAGCTTCTCCACCTCCAAGCGCATGCAGGGCACGCTTGACATCCAGCGCGACCATGTGGCTCTGCTGCGCCAGGCCATGCGTTTGTTGCGCCAGGGCGGGCGCCTGGTGTTTTCCAACAACCTGCAACGCTTCAAACTCGACAGCGAAGCCTTGGCGGAGTTTGCCATCGAAGATGTCAGCAAAGCATCCATTCCGCAGGACTTTGCACGCAATCCACGCATTCACCAGTGCTGGGTGCTTGCCTTCAAACGCTGAATGGGTAAGATGCCCGAATGTCCAAAAACGAAGTGAGATGCGCTTGAAACAAAGCAGTGCACTGTCCGGTAAGCGGATATTTCCCTTTCCCAGCCCCATGATCTCGCGGGCTGCGGCATTCCTCCCCCTCCTGACCCTCGGATGTGCTCTGACGCTGATGTCGGGGTGCTCGGTGATCAGCGAGAAAAAAACCGCCCAGGTGGATACCCAATTCCCCGCGCCCTTGCAAGATAAGTCGCCGGCTTCACCGCAGGCAGCCAAGGCGCTGGAAGTTGCTCTCAAGCAACGCGGTGTGGACTACCGTCCCGGTGGCAACAATCCCAGTCAGGGTTTTGATTGCAGCGGCTTGGTCAATTTTTCTTTTCTGAGTGCCGGCGTACAGTTGCCGCGGGATTCGCGCAGCATGTATGCCGTGACCACACGGGTGCAAACCTCGGATCTGCGCCCAGGTGACCTTGTGTTCTTCCGTCAGCGTTCCTCACAGATCAGCCACGTGGGTATCTACGCAGGGAGCGGACAGTTTGTGCATGCACCTTCTGCCGGCAAGGATGTTGAGGTCACTTCATTGAATGATGCATATTGGAAAAAGCGTTATGTCGGCGCGGGGCGCGTTTAGCTGAACGCGGATATGCCCTTGGATTGATCGTCAAAGAGCCTGCACAGGCTCTTTTTTTATGGGTTGAAGGTGCCCTGCTCATGGTTGCAAGACCTCAATTGATCGAAAAATTAGATCAATTAAGCTCTTTTTGGGTGCTGATCGATCGAATTTTTGTTGTTTTCTTTTTCAGTGTGTTGTGCTAGCGCGATGACGCTGCATGTCACGCGCCCATCGTGCAGACGGGCATGCATCGTCATGCCGGGGCGCAGTGCATGGGTGTGCTTGATGATGTGCCCATCGGTATCTTCGAGCAGGGCGTAGCCGCGATCGAGGGTGGCCAAGGGGCTGAGGACGTGCAGACGTGCTGCGGCTTGCTGCAGACGGTGGTTTTGGCGTTGTAAGGTGGTGCGTTGTGCATTTTCCATGCGCTGCGCAAGGTTGTGCAGTAGCACGTGCTGGTGTTGGATGGTGATGGCGGGCGTGCGATGTCGTAGTCGCAAGGCGAGTTGCTGTGTGGCGTGTACAGCGTGCTGAAGCCTGCGGTGGATGTGTTGCACGATGTGGCGCTGTAGCTGCTGCAGCTTGTCCTGTTGACGCTGCAAGCGCTGACGCGGGTGCGCTGCATGCAGATGCCGCGCCAGGCCATCGACGCGCAGGGTGAGACCTTCGAGCCGGTTTTGCATGTTGCGCTGCAGGCGGTTGTCGGTGGCGCTCAGGCGGTCCAGCCATTCGTTTGCATCCGGCACCGCCAGCGCTGCGGCGGCGCTGGGCGTGGGTGCGCGGGCATCGGCGACGAAATCAGCAATCGTGAAGTCGGTTTCATGCCCCACGCCGCTGATGATGGGTAGCGGGCAGGCGTGGATGACACGCGCCAATGCCTCGTCATTGAAAGCTTGCAGATCTTCCAGTGAGCCGCCGCCACGCACCAACAGCAAGACGTCGCAGCGCGCATCCGCCTGCGCGTGGTGCAGTGCGGTGATCAGCTCGCGTGCGGCGCTGGCGCCCTGCACACTGCTCGGGTAAATCGTCACGGCAATGAGCGGAAAGCGTCTTGCCAGTACGTGCAGCACGTCGCGAATCGCCGCGCCGCTGGGTGAGGTGATGACGCCGATGCGCTTGGGCAAGGCGGGCAGGGGGCGTTTGTGTTCTGCGGCAAACAGTCCTTCGCCCTGCAAACGCTGTTTGAGCAGCTCGAAGGCGCGTTGCAGCGCGCCCAGCCCTGCATCTTCCATGTGTTCGACGATCAGTTGCAGATCGCCACGCGCTTCGAACAGGGTCACCCGTGCACGCAGCAGTACCTGCATGCCATCGGTCGGGCGCAGACGCAGCAGGCTTGCCTTGGCGCGAAACATGGCACAGCGGATCTGCGTGTTGGCATCCTTGAGGGTGAAGTAGAGATGCCCCGACGCCGGGCGGGCGAGGTTGGAGACTTCACCCTCCACCCAGAGCAGGGGGAAGCTGCCTTCCACATGCTCTTTCAACAGGCGCACCAACTGGGTGACGCTGAGGGCTGTCGTGTCCATCAGCGTGTCTCGTGCGCGGGGATGAAGGTGTAGGTCCAGGTTTCCGACAGGGCTTGTTTGCCGTCGCTCATGAACAGATTGATGTCGTGCGCGCCATCCTTGGGGGTAACGATGTTGAACGCGGCGCGCCAACCCCCGTCCGGGCGGCAGTCGGTGTGTTTCTCGACGATTTTCGCCGGGCTGAAGGTCTGGATGACCGGCTCAGGCAGCTCGCCATCCGGCTTGCAGGGGATGAGATTGGGTTCAAAGTCGATGACAAAGCGTGTCGCGCGTTCGCCGTTGAACACATCCCCGCGGCCGATGCGTGTATCGCGCACTGTCCATAGCGTTGCATGGCGCTGTGGATGACCGTGCCAGCTCATGCGGTAGCGGTAGTTGAGTACGTCGCCTGCCTTGGTAGGTTTGTCGGGGGTGAAGAAGGCGACGACGTTGTCCATGTATTCGTTGTCGGTGGGAATCTGGATCAGGGCGATATGCCCCTTGCCCCAGTCGCCTTGCGGCTCAATCCAAAGATTGGTGCGCTGCGGGTAGCGCGCGCCGATGTCTTGGTAGTGATCCCACACGCGGTCACGTTGGAACAGGCCAAAGCCGCGTGGTGAATCCACGGCAAAGGCGTTATCCAGCAGCACGCCGGGGTTGGAAAGCGGGCGCCACAGGCGCTTGCCGTCGCGGCTTTCGATCAGCAGCCCATCCGTGTCGTGCACTTCCGGGCGGAAGTCGCCGTGGGTGTGGCGGTTCATTTCGCCGTGCTGAAACATCGAGGTCAGCGGGGCGAGGCCAAGCCGGCGAATGTCCTTGCGCACAAACAAGGTCATCTCTACATCCAACACGGTAGTATCACCGGGGGTCGCGGTCATGCTCATCGCGCCGCTGAGACTTTCGCTATCCAGCAGGCCGTGAATGCGCAGGCTGTTTTCGCCCTTGCGAGGTCGCTCGATCCAGAATTCGGTAAACAGCGGGAATTCCTCTTTTTTCAGCACGGTGTCGATGGCGACCGCACGGGCAGACTGTCCGTACCATTCCCCATCGCCACGCGAGCGAAAATAGCTGGCGCCAAGAAAGAGCAGAAACTCTTCCGGCATGGCGCGTGCGCGGGTGGGCGCATGCACGCGCAGGCCAGCGTAGCCCAGTTGCTCGGGAATGGCGCCGGGATTGCCGTGAAACTTCTCCGGCCAGTCGAAAAAGGTTTTGTCATACGCCCAAGGGCGACTTTGGCCGTTGTCCACCAGATTGATCTTCACGGTTTGCGTGGTGTAGTTGCCGGGGTGGAAAAATTGCAGATAGAAGCGCCCGTCCTCCAGCCAGGGCGATTTGTCGGTGCGATAGCGTAGCGCCAGCATGTCGTCGTAGGTGAGCGCACGCAAGGCGGGGTAATCCGGTGGTGGGCTGAAGGGTTGTGCGGCCATGGCCTTGGCTTTGGCGGCGATGTCGGCATGTTCTAGGGCATGTGCAGGCGCTGCGATCAGCAGCGCGGCAAAAAGGACGGACTTGCTGAGGTTCATATCAGGGATTCTCCGGCAGGATGCGCAGCAAACTATAGCCGCGCTGATCGAGCAACACGTCGTGGGGCGGCAGTGATGGCAGCTCTTTACTGCGTGTAAACACCAGATCGCCGGCACGTGGCGGGCGGAGTTCCTGCACATGGCCGCTGTGCACACTGAAGCTCGGGGTATTCACGCGCCACATCACATAGGGTCCGGGCTGTGTTTGCGCCAATGCCGCTGCGTGGGCAATCGGCCCTTGTTGCACCGCCCCCAAGCCCGGCAGAAACCATAGGGCAAGGACAGCATTGCCCGCCAAGGCCACGGCAAGCAGGGCGCGGGGTAGGGCGATGCTGCGGGTGAACATCAGCAGCAAGCTCAGCACTGCCACACTGCCCAGTGCCAGCATGTAGCCACGCGGCAGTACGTCCTCCGCGCCAGTGAGCAATGCGCGTGCTTCCTCCTGTGTTTGTCGCGCAGCAACCTCCGGCAGCACCAGCGGTAAAATCGTCAGCAGAGTGAAAAACAGAAGCGCAGGCAGCAAGGTCATCACTCTGGAGCGTAAAAGCGGCAAGGCGAGGGCAGCGAGGATCAATGCCGCGGTCATGCCGTAGTTCAGATAGTGTGGAAGCTTGGTGCCTGACAGCGAGAAAAACACCAGCACAAAGCCAAACCACAGCCAAAGATACAGCCCGAGCGGTGATTGGATCGTGCGACGCACCTCTGTTGCGGCCTTGAGCAGCGGTGTAGTCAAGGGCAGGGCAAGCAGCAAAGCCACGGGCAGGTAATAGAACAGGCTGCCCGCATGCCCCTCCATCGAGCCGCTGAAGCGTTGCACATTGTGCGTGCCAAAAAAGCCGTCGATAAACGCCATGCCTTGCGCCTGGTATTGCAGCACATACCAAGGCAGGGGAATGCCGATGAGTAGTAGCAGCCCGGGCGGGTAAAACGCGGCGCGCCACAGCGCGGGCAGTTCGCGTTGCAGGGCAAAGAAGATCAGTCCGACCGCACCCGGAATCAAAAGTGCCACCGGGCCTTTGGTGAGGAAACCCAGCCCCATGGCAGCGTGGGTGAGCAGAATCCAGCGTGTCTTGCGCTCAAGAAAATACAGGTACATGCCAAACATCGCTGCGACCAGCCACAGATTGAGCAGCGCATCCGCAGTGGCGGCACGGCCAATGATGACGATGCCGAGCGCACTGGCGAGCATCAGCGCAGCGCGCAAGGCAGTATCACGCTCGACCACCCGGCTGACAAACAGATAGGTCAAGAGTACCCACAGGCTGGCGGCCATGGCCGAGGGCAGACGATAAGCGAAGGGATGGTTGCCAAACAGCGCGACGCTGGCCGCTTGCAGCCAGTGGATCAAAACGGGCTTATCAAAACGCGGCTGGCCGTTGACATAGAGAGAAATGAAGTCGCCGCGCACGAACATTTCGCGCGTGGCTTCGGCAAAAGCGCCTTCATCCAGGTCAAACAGCGGCGCGCCGCCAAGATTGAGAAAAAAACTGATGCCGGTGGCCAAGGCCAGCAGGGCGTAGTGAAGGACGGGGGTTTGGGGCATGACTTGCTAACATGTATTCGTCATGCGCACTTTAACAGGGCACCTCGAAAAACCTACTGTGCGGACGGATTGCTGCGTCGCATCCTCGCTCACCCCTCGCCTATCGTCTTGATATGTCTCGGGGATTCACTGCGGGGCTTCTTGCACTTCGCCCGCTCGTGACGGTTTTTCGAGGTGCCCAACAGCATGTTCGCCAAGGATACGACACTCTTGTGCAACGCCCTGAACGCAGGCAACGGGCAGAGAGGAATGCGTTTATCATGCAGCGATCCTTGTTCATCGGTTGTGCTGGCATGTCGGCATCACGTGCTTATCTCGGACTATTCTTCCTTTTGCTTGGCCTGACGGCGTATCGCGCCTGGATGCTTGCCACGGCTGACATTGGTTTGTATGTCGATGAAGCCTATTACTGGGGCTGGGCGCAGCAGCTTGATTTTGGCTACTACTCCAAGCCGCCGTTGATTGCGCTGCTGATTGCTGCCACGACCCATGCATGTGGCGATGGCGTGTTTTGCGTCAAGCTGGGTTCGCTTTTGGTGTATCCCATCACCACGTTGCTTGTTTTTCGCATCGGCCAGGTGCTGTTTGATGCTCGCGTGGGCTTGTGGGCTGCGGCGTTGTTCCTGCTCATGCCGGGGGTTGCGCTCTCCAGTATGATCATTTCCACCGATGTCTTGCTGCTGCTTTTTTGGGCATGGGGTCTGTTGCTGTTGGTGCTGGCGCTGAGGAGCAACGCATGGCATCACTGGGTTTTGCTAGGTGTAGCCGGCGGATTGGGGCTGATGAGCAAGTACAGCATGGTGTTGTTTGCCCCGTCGGTATTGCTTGCGCTGTTGCTCGTGCCGGCCTGGCGGGCGCATCTCTTCAATCCACGGCTGTGGCTGGCAGCAGCGGTTGCCTTGCTCATCCTTGCGCCGAACCTGTGGTGGAACGCGCAGCATGGCTGGCCAACCTTTCAGCACACCGCAGAGATTTCCAATCTGGAAAACGCCGGTTTGCATTGGGATGAGCTGGGCGAGTTTCTCGCCGGGCAACTGGCAGTGTTTGGCCCTTTGAGCCTGCTGCTCTGGCTTGTGGCGTTGAACAAACAACCCGCTTCGACGCACAAGACCCTGCTGTCAGTGTTTTCGCTGCTGTTTCTGGCGGCGATTGCCGCCCAGGCGTTATTCGGCCGCGCCAATGCCAATTGGGCAGCGCCCAGCTTTGTCGCTGCCAGCGTGTTGCTGGCGGCGTGGGGCGTGCAGCATGCGCGTTGGCTATGGGCGGCGCTGCTGCTCAATGTCGTCATCATGCTGGGTGCGTACCATTACACCCAGCTTGCGCCGCGCTTGGGGTTGGAACTGACGGGCAAAACCGATCCTTACAAGCGCGTGCGCGGCTGGGATCAGCTTGCCGTGCAGTTTGCCCAGCGGCAAGCACAGTTTCCCAACGCGCTGCTGCTTGGTGAGGATCGTGATCTTCTTGCACAACTGTCTTACGCGCTGAAGCTGCGACCGGATCAGGTGGTGAGCTGGCGCGCCGGGGGCGGCATCCGTCACCAGTATGATTTGCTGTACACACTGGATCAACGGCATATCGGTCAGGACATGCTTTACGTCACAAGCTGGCCATTGCCCGAGGCGCTGGCACGCCGTTTTGCCAGCGTGCAAACCCTGCCACCGTTGCACGTGCCCATTCACAAAGATTGGGCACTGGACTATCAGGTGTACCTACTCAAGGATTTTCGTGGTTGAGGGCATGCTCAACCACAGCGCTGCATCAGCCAGTGCGTGATCAACGGCACGGGGCGACCGGTGGCGCCTTTCTTCTCGCCGCTGATCCAGGCCGTGCCGGCAATGTCCAGATGCGCCCAGGGATAGTTTTTGGTGAAGCGGGATAGGAAGGCGGCAGCGGTGATGGCGCCGCCTTCGCGCCCACCGATATTTGCCATGTCGGCAAAATTGGATTTGAGCAGATCCTGATAGTCATCCCACAGCGGCAGCTCCCAGGCGCGGTCGCCACTGGCTTCGCCCGCGTGCAGAATGGATTGGATCAGCGCGCGGTCATTGCCTAGAAGCCCGGAGGGTGCACGGGCGAGGGCGATGACACAGGCGCCGGTGAGGGTAGCCATATCGATCACCGCGGCGGGTTGGAAACGTTCGGCATAGGTGAGCGCGTCGCAGAGAATCAGGCGCCCCTCGGCGTCGGTATTGAGCACTTCGATGGTTTGCCCTGACATGGAGGTGACGATGTCGCCCGGTTTGAGCGCACGCCCGGACGGCATGTTTTCCACGCTGGGGATGATACCGACGAGATTGATGGGCAGACCCATTGCTGCCACGGCCTTGAAGACACCCAGCACCGCAGCGGCACCGCCCATGTCGTATTTCATCTCGTCCATTTTCTCGCCAGGCTTGAGCGAGATGCCGCCCGAGTCGAAGGTAACGCCTTTGCCCACTAGAACCACGGGCTTGTCATCGGCTTGCCCTTGGCGGTATTCGAGCACGATCAGCTTGGGCGCTTGTTCGCTGCCTTGCGCCACGGCAAGCAAGGAGCCCATGCCGAGCTGCTGCATGGTCTCGCGCTCCAACACCTCGACCTTGAGAGTGCCATGTTGCAGGGCAAGATCACGCGCCTGTTCTGCCAGATAACTTGGCGTGCACAGATTACCCGGCGCATTAGCCAGATTCTTGGTGAAGTCCACGCCGTGAGCCACGGCCACGGCTTGCTTGAGCGAGGCGTGCAGCACCTCGTTCTGCTCTGCGCTAACCACAAAGGCGGCACGTTGCACACGGCTTTGCGCGGTGGATGGATCAGATTTGAAGTCAAGATAGCGATAATCCGCTTCGGCCAGCGCAAGTACGGCAAGGTGGAGTGCCTGCGCCGCATCCATGCCTGTCGGCGCGGCATCGAGCAGGGCAAAGTCAGCGCGCGTCACGCCACGTTGTTGCAAGGCGTTTAGGCTGTCGCTGAACAGAATTTTCCAACGCTTGAGTGTCATCTCCTCGGCTTTGCCAAGCCCCACCAGCAATACGCGCTGTGCCTCAAGTCCTGAAACCTGGGGCAGCAAAAGAGTTTTGCCTGCTTCACCAGAGATGTCACCGCGGGCAAGCATGCGGCTGATCAGGCCACCGCTGAGGCGATCGATCGCAGCGGCAGCGGGCATGAGCTCAGCATCGGCGCGAATGCCGAGCACCAGCGCATCCGTATGCAGCGCAGCAAGTGCTTCACTCAGCGAGCCGTGGGTGGTTTGCAGGCTAAATTCCATGGCGTGGTGCTCCTGATCAAAATTGAGTGGAGCTAATCCTAGCAGACCCGTCAGATTTGAGGCTAAGGTGGTTTTTCATGTAATCTTCAGCCTTTATAAAAGTGCGCGTTGCATGTGCGGCGTACAGTTGGAAGACGGGATTCATGACACGATACATCTTTGTCACGGGCGGTGTGGTTTCATCCTTGGGTAAGGGGATTGCAGCGGCGTCGCTGGGTGCACTGCTCGAAGCGCGCGGTCTTTCTGTGACCTTGATGAAGCTCGATCCGTACATCAACGTGGATCCCGGGACGATGAGCCCGTTCCAGCACGGTGAGGTGTTCGTCACCGAAGATGGCGCCGAGACCGATCTCGATCTGGGGCACTACGAGCGCTTCGTGCGCACCACCTGCACGCGTAACAACAGCTTCACCACCGGCAGGGTGTATGAAGAAGTGATCCGCAAGGAGCGCCGCGGCGATTACCTGGGCGGCACGGTGCAGGTGATTCCGCACATCACCGATGAAATCAAGCGCCGCGTGCATGCGGGCGCGGAAGGCTTTGATGTTGCCTTGGTGGAAATCGGCGGCACGGTGGGCGATATTGAATCGTTGCCATTCCTTGAGGCCATTCGCCAGATGGGCGTGGAACTGGGGCGTGAGCGTGCCTTGTTCATGCACTTGACCCTGGTGCCCTACATCAAGGCCGCCGGTGAACTGAAAACCAAGCCGACCCAGCACTCGGTCAAAGAATTACGTTCGATTGGTATTCAGCCAGACATTCTCATCTGCCGTAGCGAGCGCGAGTTGCCGCGTGAGGAGCGACGCAAAATCGCCCTGTTCACCAATGTCGAGCTAGAAGCTGTGATCAGCGCGGTGGATTCTGACACCATCTACCGCATCCCCCGTTTGCTGCACGCGCAGGGGCTGGACGAGACCGTGGTGCGCAAATTCCGTCTGGATGTGCCGCCGGCAGATCTCAGCGAGTGGGATCGTGTGGTTGAGGCGCAGACCAATCCCCACCGCGAAGTGCGTATCGCCATGGTGGGTAAATATGTGGAATTGGCTGATGCCTACAAATCGCTGAATGAGGCATTGACCCATGCCGGTATCCACGCGCGCACGGTGGTGCAGGTGGATTCGATCGATTCCGAACGCTTGGAAAGCGGCGATTTGAGTTTGCTCGACGGCGTGGATGCCATTTTGGTGCCGGGTGGATTTGGTGAACGCGGCGTGCTCGGCAAAATGCGCGCCATTCGTTATGCACGTGAAAACGCCATTCCTTACCTTGGCATTTGCTTGGGGATGCAGCTTGCGGTGATCGAATATGCGCGCAATGTTGCCGGTCTCGAAGGCGCTTACAGCACCGAATTTGATCGCGAGGCCAAGCATCCGGTGATTGGCTTGATCACCGAATGGCAAACTGCTGAAGGCGGGGTGGAGCAGCGCGGTGAAGACTCGGATCTGGGCGGCACCATGCGTCTGGGCAGCCAGTTCTGTCGCCTTGCGCCTGACTCACTGGCGCGCCGCGTCTATGGGCAGGATGTGATCGCCGAGCGTCATCGCCATCGCTATGAATTCAATGAACACTACCGCAACGCACTGGAGCGGGCGGGACTGGTGTTCTCGGGCATGTCGGCCGACAACTCTCTGGTGGAGATGATTGAACTGAAAAATCATCCCTGGTTCCTCGCGTGTCAGTTCCACCCGGAGTTCACCTCCACCCCGCGTGATGGTCATCCGCTGTTCAGTGCGTTCATTCAGGCAGCGCTCAAGCATCATGAGGCCAAAGCATGAATCTGCTTGGCCACGAGGTCGGTATCGATCGACCGCTGTTTTTGATTGCCGGACCGTGCGTGATCGAGAGCGAGGCACTGATTTTGCACATGGCGGAAACGCTCAAGCGCATGACCGAACGCCTCGGCATGCCCTTGGTGTTCAAAGCCTCGTTTGACAAGGCCAATCGCTCCTCCGCACAGAGTTTTCGAGGGCCCGGGTTGGAGCAGGGGCTGCGCATCTTGCAGCGGGTCAAGGACGATTTCGCTCTGCCAGTGCTGACGGATGTGCATGAAGACACGCCGTTGGACGAAGTGGCGAGCGTGGTTGATGTGCTGCAAACCCCGGCCTTTTTGTGTCGGCAGACGAACTTCATTCAGAACGTGGCGCGCCAGGGTAAACCGGTGAATATCAAGAAGGGGCAATTTCTCGCCCCTTGGGATATGCAGAACGTGGTGGATAAAGCGCGTGCCACGGGCAATGATCAGATTATGGTCTGCGAGCGCGGCGTTTCGTTTGGTTACAACACCCTGGTCTCCGACATGCGCGGCTTGGCGATCATGCGCGACACCGGTTGCCCGGTGGTGTTTGATGCCACGCACTCTGTGCAACAGCCGGGCGGGCAGGGCACGTGCAGTGGTGGTCAACGCGAGTTTGTGCCGGTGCTGGCGCGTGCGGCCGTGGCTGCAGGTGTTTCCGGGGTGTTCATGGAAACCCATCCCGATCCTGCCAACGCATTGAGTGATGGGCCGAATATGTGGCCGCTCGATAAGCTTGAGCCGCTGCTTGCCATGCTTTGCGCGCTGGATGCGCAGGTTAAATCCAAGCCTTTGGCCGAAAATTTGCTGTCATAACGCCTTGATCTGCGCGTGTTGTCATGTCGCAGGTCTGGCGCTTTTTATTTATGCCTTGATTTTAGGAGAGACGCATGTCCAACATCACCCGCATCCACGCCCGAGAAGTGATTGACTCACGCGGCAACCCGACCGTAGAAGCCGAGGTGCACCTTGCCTCAGGAAACATGGGCAGCGCGATCGTTCCCTCCGGTGCCTCCACCGGATCGCGTGAAGCGCTGGAGTTGCGCGATGGCGACAAGGCGCGTTTTGGCGGCAAAGGCGTGCTCAAAGCGGTCGCCAATGTCAATGGTGTCATTGCTCAGGCTCTGCTGGGTAAGGATGTCCAGGATCAAGCGGCGCTTGATCGCATCATGCTTGAGCTGGATGGCACGGAGTTCAAGTCGAAGCTTGGCGCGAATGCCATTCTCGCCGTGTCACTGGCTGCAGCTCATGCCGCAGCCAAGGAAAACGGCAAGGCGTTGTTTGCCCACTTGGGTGGCGATGCAGCAGTGACCCTGCCGGTGCCGATGATGAACATCATCAACGGTGGTGCGCATGCGGATAACAGCGTGGACATGCAAGAGTTCATGATCATCCCCGCAGGCGCACCGAGCTTCCGCGAAGCCCTGCGTTACGGTGCCGAGGTATTCCATGCGCTCAAGGGCGTGCTGCATGATCGTGGCATGACCACCACCGTGGGCGATGAGGGTGGTTTTGCCCCCAACCTTTCTTCCAACGAAGAAGCGCTGGAAGTGATCATGCTCGCCATTGAAAAGGCCGGCTATGTGCCGGGCAAGGATGTGTACATTGGTCTGGATGTGGCTTCGTCCGAGTTCTACAAAGACGGCAAGTATGTATTGGAAAGCGAGGGCAAATCCTATACCTCTGCAGAATTCACCGCCTTGCTTGCCGCGTGGGTGGAAAAGTATCCGATCCTGAGCATCGAAGATGGCATGGCGGAAGGTGATCGCGAGGGATGGAAGTATCACACCGAGGTACTGGGCAAGAAAATCCAGCTGGTTGGCGATGACCTTTTCGTCACCAACCCAAAAATCTTCAAGCAAGGCATCGATGAAGGCATTGCCAATTCAATTCTGATCAAGGTCAACCAGATCGGCAGCCTGAGCGAAACGCTGCAAGCCATGCAAATGGCACGTGCGCATGGCTACACCAGCATCGCCTCACACCGTTCGGGCGAAACTGAAGACACGACCATCGCTGATCTTGCTGTGGCGACCAATTGCGGCCAGATCAAGACTGGTTCACTCTCGCGTTCGGATCGTATTGCCAAATACAACCGCCTGCTGCGCATCGAAGAAGCCTTGGGCGAGCGTGCGGTATTCCCTGGGTTGTCTGCTTTTAACCCAAAGTCAGCTTGATTCTGCGCGTCTTCGCGTTTGGCCTTGCCCGAGGCCATAAGCCAACATGCTGGCTTGGGTCTTGGGCTTGGTGTATCTGCGCATGCTGAAATTCGTCGTTCCCCTGCTGGCTCTGCTGTTTGCCGCCTTGCAATACCAGCTATGGTTTGGCGAGGGAAGCTGGCCGCGCGCGAATGCCATGCGTGAAAAATTCGAGTTGCAGATGCGTGAAAACGAGAAGCTGCAACAGGAAAATGCGGTGATGGAAGCCGAGGTGCTTGATCTGAAAAGCGGCTTGGATGCCATTGAGGAGCGTGCGCGTGCTGATCTTGGTCTGGTGCGCCAGGGGGATATTTTCTTTCAGATCATCGAAAGCAACCCGCCCAAGCCGAGCTCGACTGTGCCGGATGCTGACAAGCGAGCACCATGATTGAAGCGGATATTTGGGTAGTGATCCCTGCGGCAGGGGTGGGCGCACGTATGCAAGCCGATCGCCCGAAACAATACCTTGCCTTGCGTGGGCAGACGGTATTGGAGCAGACGCTTGCGATCTTTGCCGCGCATCCGCGTGTGGCTGGCATCGTGTTGGCGGTGTCGTTAGACGATGCTTACTGGCCTGATGTGCATTTAAGCTGCAACAAACCCTTGCATCTTGTGCCTGGAGGGGATGAGCGCGTGCATTCCGTGGCTCAGGCATTGGGCTTTTTGGTGAATATGCTGGGCAGCGAGCGTGCGGATTCCTCTTGGGTTATGGTGCACGACGCGGCGCGGCCATGTCTGCGTCGTTCTGATCTCGATGCCTTGCTTGCGGCATTGGAACATGATGCCACCGGTGGTCTTTTGGCCATGCGCGTGCGCGACACCATGAAGCGTGCCGATGCGCATGGCCAGGTCATGCATACCGAGCCACGCGAAGATTTGTGGCATGCACTCACGCCGCAGATGTTCCGTTTGGGTGTGTTGCATGACGCGATGCAAAAGGCATTGCAGGACGGTGTGCAACTCACGGATGAGTCTTCTGCCATGGAATATGCCGGTTTCAAGCCTCGCTTGGTCGAAGGACACGCGGACAACATCAAGATTACCCGCGCGGAGGATCTTGCCCAGGCAGAATGGATTCTTGCCCAACGTGAGGTGATGGGATGACATCTTTACCGAATTTGCGCATTGGTCAGGGCATTGATGTGCATGCCTTTACCGAAGGCGATCACGTGATGCTTGGCGGTGTGCGTATTGCCCATGATCGTGGGTTACTCGCGCACTCCGATGGTGATGTGCTGATTCACGCGCTGTGCGATGCATTGCTCGGTGCGGCCGGTCTTGGCGACATTGGGCAGCACTTCCCGGATACGGATGCGACCTACCGCGGCATTGACAGCCGCATCCTGTTGCGCCAGGTCGTCGGCTTATTGCGCCACGCGGGTTGGGGGCTGATCAATGCGGATATGACATTGCTGGCGCAGGCACCGCGTCTTGCGCCGCACATTCCGCAGATGCTTGCTGTACTGGCGGAGGATTTGGGCGTGGATGCCGCGTGTCTGTGTATCAAGGCAACCACCACCGAACGACTCGGCTTTGTCGGGCGCAAGGAAGGGATCTTGGCGCAGGCGGTGGTTTTGCTGCATCGAGGTTAACGCGATGCACGCTTTTGGCGCGGCTTTGGCTAAAAATCCAGTTTTATATTTTGTATTAAATTGATTTGACTGGTTTTATTTTCTTGGCATCT
>CAYOCG010000020.1:0-40004 GCA_964402435.1 uncultured Halothiobacillus sp.
GCTAAGCGTGCGAAGCTGACAGACGCGCCCCCAAGGCGATTACAAGGGGCACATTGAACGACACCAAGGGGGCGGCAATCACCGCCCTTTTTTTGTGTCCACGTTGTCAACTTTGGCTGCAACTTTTGGCGTCTGCGCAGATGAGCCGAACGCGCACCGAGCGAGTTACACCCACACGCCAACGGTAACCAGATGCAACCTATAAGAATGGCTTATGTGGAGTTACCAAAGGTTACCAAGTTACCAATGGACAAGTTTCCAAAGCTTTCCAACTTTCCAGCGGACAGGTTGCCAAAGGTTGCCACGGTTGCCAGCCGTGGCAACCGTGCGCCGGGCATGGCAAAACGCGCTACCCATGCGCCGGGTTTTGCATTGTGGATAACTCCCAGCGTGCACTTGCTGGGGGTATTTTTGGGGGTATTTTCCAAAAAACGAATTTCAAACCCGCATTAAACGTGCACATTCGGTGTCCTCCTTAGCACCAAATCCATGAAAAGCAGCCCTCGCGGCTGCTTTTTTTATTTCCCTCATGCGTCACGACGAACGGAAGCAATGCTGGCTTGAATGACGTTGAGCATGGCATGCATCAGGCGAGGATTGGCCGCCACCAGATTACCGTTGTCCATGAAGCGATCCGCACCGTCGAAATCAACCACCATCCCGCCCGCTTCGCGCACCAGGAGCAAACCCGCCGCGATGTCCCAAGGTTTGAGACCGAACTCCCAGAAACCATCCAACCGACCGGCTGCGACGTAAGCCAAATCCAGCGCAGCCGAACCGGCGCGACGGATGCCGGCGATGGGACCAAGCATGCCGCGCAGCGTTGCCATAAACTCATCCACCGGCTGATCGTCACGGAAGGGCACACCCGTACCCAGCAAGGCTCCATCCAACGTTTTGAGCTGCGTCACCCGTAACCGATGGTTGTTCAGAAATGCACCACTGCCTCGACTGGCGGTGAACAACTCATCTTTGAAGGTATCGTAAACCACCGCTTGTTCCATGCGCCCCTGGTATTCCAGACCGATGGATACGGCATAATGCGGCAGGCCATGCAGGAAATTCGTCGTGCCATCCAACGGGTCAATGATCCAGAGGTATTCACTGTCTTTCGCTCCGGTCAGTCCGCTTTCCTCTCCCAAGAACGCATGATTTGGGTAGGCTTTGCTCAAATGATCGATGATGATGCTTTCGGCCTGACGATCAACCTCACTGACAAAGTCATTACGTTGCTTGCTCTCGATATTCAGGCTATCAAGCCGCACACTGGCACGGGAAATGATGGTTCCAGCCGCGCGCGCAGCACGCACGGCAGTATTGAGCATAGGATGCATAAAACGGATTCCGCGATGGACAAGAACTTGGAAAAGGCCGAGAAAAATACCACAAACAGGCAGACATGTCCCCCGACTGACCCGCTTGAACCGCTCCTGTCGCGGGTGCGTGTCGTGCTGGTAGGTACAACGCACTCAGGCAATATCGGCGCCAGCGCACGCGCCATGAAGACCATGGGTCTTCGCCGGCTGGTGCTGGTGGATGCCAAGGCCAAGCTGGATGCTGAAGCCTTTGCCATGGCCTCCAACGCGCTGGATTTGATGGATGCTATTCAACGCGTGGCAACCCTCGACGAAGGTTTGCAAGGTTGCCACTGGGTGATTGGCGCCAGTGCCCGACTGCGTGATCGCCCCAGTGAACTGATGAGCTGCCGACAAATGGCCGACCACGCCCGCGAGAATTACCTCAACCACCCTGATGCGGAAATAGCGCTTGTTTTCGGCCGCGAGCATTCAGGGCTCACGAATCAAGAATTGGGACGCTGCCATGCGCACATGCTGATTCCCGCCAATCCTGTGTACAGTTCGCTCAATCTTGCTCAAGCGGTTCAAATTGCCTGTTATGAGCTGCGTCAGAGTTTACTGGGCACATTGGCGCCCTCCCAACAAAACGCGCAGCCTTTACCCGCCACACATGACGCCATCGAAAACTTAATGCATCACTGGCAAGAAACGCTGCATGCAATTGATTTTCTCGATGCCAAACATCCACGTCACATGATGCAAAAGCTACGCTATCTGGTGCAGCGCGCGCAGATCACGCAAAACGAAGTCGACATCCTGCGTGGCATGCTCACCGCCATGCAACGCAACATGAACACTCAAGGAAACCCGCATGTTTGAACGTATGCGCGAGGACATTCGCAGCGTGTTCGACCGTGACCCGGCCGCGCGCAACACTCTGGAAATCCTCACCACCTACCCCGGTTTACATGCCGTCTGGCTGCACCGTATCAGCCATGCGCTGTGGCGTAGGGGCTGGCGCTGGCTGGCGCGCTGGCTCTCATCCATTGGACGCTGGCTGACGGGCATCGAAATTCATCCCGGCGCTAAAATCGGCCGCCGGCTGTTTATCGACCACGGTATGGGGGTTGTCATTGGCGAAACCGCCGAGATTGGTGATGACTGCACGCTTTATCATGGCGTGACACTGGGGGGCACCAGCTGGAAAGAAGGTAAGCGCCATCCCACTCTTGAGGACAATGTGGTGATTGGCGCGGGCGCGAAAATTCTCGGACCAATCACCTTGGGGCATGCCTGCCGCGTTGGCTCCAATGCCGTTGTGCTCAAGAGTGTTGCCCCGGGCGATACTGTGGTGGGCATTCCTGGACGCAGCGTGCGGCAGCGCGATGAGAAGGATCGGTTGCGTTCCAATATGGCACAGAAACTCGGCTTCGATGCCTACGGTGTGGCCCAAGAAATGCCGGATCCGGTCGCACACGCCATCAATTGCATGCTGGATCACATTCAGCATCTTGACAGTCAAATTGAACGACTTTCGACCCAAGTTCGTCTCTTGGGTGGCGAGATCGACAATACACAAGCCCCGCCTCTCGACGGACTCACACTGGCCGAAGCCACCCCGAGCGATAGCGACAGCGATGAAACGCAAAACCCGCGTGAATCGTGCGGACTTAAATAAACCTCATATTTCGAATTAATTTAACGAAATATCGAGTTGATTTATAAGGTTTTGACGGTTCACTTTATCTAAACATGACCCGCTCTCACTTCCCAGGCAAGGTCAAAAAATACCCACAATAATTGACCTCTGCGCTCGGAATTGTATCCTATGCGCCATGTGCCACCCTCGTTCATGGAGCTTGCATGCGCCTCACCACCAAAGGTCGTTACGCAGTCACCGCCATTCTTGATCTTGCGCTGCATCAGGGGCATGGCCCCATCACGCTGGCTGAAATTGCCGAGCGCCAAGGCATTTCCTTGTCCTATCTTGAACAACTGTTTGCCCAGTTGCGGCGCTGCAAACTTGTGTCCAGCACGCGCGGGCCGGGCGGCGGTTACAGCTTGGGGCGTCCCGCCTCGCAGATCAATGTGGCGGAGGTCATCATGGCCGTGGATGAATCACTGGATGTACGACGTTGTGAGGGTAAAGGCGACTGTCACGATCACAGCAAGTGCCTGACACATGACCTGTGGACCGACCTGACCAACCAAATTCACGCCTTCCTCGCCCAGATCACGCTTGAGGCATTGATGCAACGGCAGGACATTCTTGAAATTGCCGAACGTCAGGATCAGATCGTGCGTTTTGGTCATCTGCCAAACGAGCACGCTCATTTCCCCATTCATGCCAAATAACACGCCTATTGCCATGAGCATCACTCTGACTGAAAAAGCTGCGAGCTATGTCCGTGACCATCTGCATCGTCGCGGCAAAGGCGTCGGCTTGCGCGTGGGTGTGAAGACCTCGGGCTGCTCGGGTCTGTCTTACGTTCTGGAATACGCCGACGCTATTGCCGATGCTGATGTTGTGTTCGAAAGTCACGGCGTCACCATCGTGACCGACCCCAAGGCTCTCATTTACCTTGAAGGTTCCGAACTTGATTTGGTGCGCGAGGGGTTGAACCTTGGCCTCAAGTTCAACAATCCGAACGTGAAAGACGCCTGTGGTTGCGGTGAAAGTTTCACGGTGTGACGCCGACGCCAGTCATGATAGCGAACCAACCCGCACTCAACGCTTTTGAACAATTCAGCCTGCCGAGCGCACTGGAGCTCGACGAACCATCACTGCGCGCACGCTACGACTTGCTTCGCATCGAATTCCACCCGGACCGCTTCGCCAGTGCAAGTCCGCTTGAGCGCCGTCTTGCTGTCCAGCGTGCGGCGGATATCAATGCAGCATTCAATGTCCTTCATGATCCCCTGAGCCGCGCGCAGCACTTCTTTGCCTTGCGTGGCATAGCGCTCGATGAAGCGCAAACACTGCAGGACGGCGAGTTTCTCATGCAGCAAATGGAACTGCGTGAAGCACTGGAACATGCGCATAACATGGAAGCCATCAAGCGCCTTGAACAGCAGGTGGATGCGCTGTGGCAGCGCAACTGGCACAGCTTGCTCGACGCCGCTCAGAGTGTGGAGAGCGCACACATCCGTGCCCTGCTGCAACGCCTGCAATTCGTGCAACGCTTCAAGCAACAATTGCAGCAAAAACTTAGCCAAAACGGCACCCTCGTGGAGAACTGAATGAGCCTGCTGCAGATCGCCGAACCAGGCACCTCCCCCGTCACATGCTCACATCGCCTTGCCGTGGGTATTGATCTTGGCACCACCAACTCCTTGGTTGCCAGCGTGATCGATGGTCGAGTGGAGTGCCTGGCGGATGAAAGCAACACCATTCTCCTCCCCTCGGTGGTGCATGCCCACACCACCGGCTTTATGGTGGGCCATCAAGCCAAGGCGCAAGCGGCCCTCGATCCAGCGCACACCTTCATCTCCATCAAACGCTTGATGGGGCGCGGCTTGGACGACGTGCGCAAGATGACGCCACCCTTGCCGTATGTTTTTGATGCGCAAGAAACGGCCGTTCCGCGCATGCAGACCCCCCAAGGCTGGATGAGCGCCGTGGAAATCTCTGCGGAAATCCTCAAAGTCCTTAAGAACCGCGCTGAATCGCAACTGCAAGGCGCCTTGGATGGTGTCGTCATTACCGTACCCGCCTACTTTGACGATGCACAGCGTCAGGCGACGCGCGATGCTGCGCGCCTCGCGGGTCTAAACGTATTGCGCCTACTCAACGAACCCACCGCCGCCGCGCTCGCCTACGGACTGGATAGTGGTGCCGAAGGTTTGATCGCCGTGTATGACCTCGGTGGCGGTACGTTTGACTTCTCCATTCTTCGTCTGCGGCGCGGGGTGTTCGAAGTCGTCGCGACCGGCGGTGACACCCAACTGGGCGGCGATGATTTCGATCAGGCGATTGCGCTTTGGTTGATGGAACGCGCCGGGCTGGATGCTGACCCGACCATGAAGCTCGACGCCAGCGAGCAGCGCCAACTCACCCACACCGCATGCCGCTTGAAAGAGTCTCTTACTGGCCAAGCACAAACCTGTGCCAAACTCGACTTGCGCGGCGAAACCCGCTGGCAGGGCTGCCTGAGCTGCGAAGAATTCAACCACCTCGCCGACCCATTGATTGAGCGCACCCTCAAAGTATGCGCGCAGACACTGCAAGACGCCGGACTGGATGCGCAGCAGATCCAAGATGTGGTGATGGTGGGTGGTGCCACACGCATGCCGCGTGTGCGTCAGCGTGTGAGTGATTTTTTTGCCCGCCCGGTATTGACCGACATCGACCCGGACAAAGTGGTGGCCATCGGTGCCGCGTTGCAGGCGGATGTTTTGGTGGGCAACAAACCCGCCGATGAAATGCTGCTTTTGGATGTCACCCCACTCTCTCTGGGTCTGGAGACCATGGGCGGTTTGGTCGAAACACTGATTCCACGTAATACCAGCCTGCCTGTGACGCGCGCACAGGAATTCACCACCTTCAAAGATGGGCAAACCGCGATGAGCCTGCATGTGGTGCAGGGCGAACGTGACACGGTGGAAGACTGCCGCAGTCTCGCGCGCTTCAGCCTACGCGGCATCCCGCCCATGCTTGCGGGCGCCGCGCGTATTCGGGTCACATTCCAGATTGATGCCGACGGTTTATTGACTGTCAGTGCCGAAGAGAAAATCACCGGAACACACAGCGAAGTACAGGTGAAGCCCTCTTATGGCCTGAGTGATGAAGCGGTTGAAAGCATGTTGCGTAATGCCTATGAACATGCAGGGGATGATGTGCGTGCGCGCCAACTGCGCGAAGCGCGTGTCGAAGCGGCACGGAGTCTTGAGGCATTGGAGAGCGCATTGGCTACCGATGCCGACCTGCTCACCGACATCGACCGCCCGATCATCGAAGATGCGCGCGAGCTACTGACGCGAGCGACAGAGGGCGACGATGCACAGGCCATCACCGAGGCCATCGAGCATATGGAAAATGCCGCCCTGCCCTTTATCCAACGGCGTATGAACCGCGCCGTCAGTCGTGTGCTTGCCGGTCAATCCGTCAATGATGTGCATGCTCCCCTCCGCCCCACTTCATAAATCGCCAACGAGACATCCCATGCCACGTTTGATTTTCCTGCCGCATGAACGCTTTTGCCCCGATGGCCTAGTGATTGATGCCGACAGTGGCACGACCATCCTCGATGCTGCACTGGCACACGATATTGACATCGAGCATGCCTGCGAAAAATCCTGTGCGTGTACCACCTGTCATGTCTGGGTGCGCGAGGGTGGCGACAGCCTCAATCCACCCAGCGAATGTGAAGATGACCAACTTGATAAGGCGTGGGGGCTGGAGCCGGATTCTCGCCTCTCCTGCCAAGCCGTGATTGGCGATGACGACCTGGTGATTGAAATCCCCAAATACACCATTAACCTTGCTTCCGAGGGGCATTGAGAACACGCCATGAACTGGACTGACACACTCGATATCGCCATTGCGCTGGATGAGGCTCACCCCGATGTTGATCCGCAGTGGATTCGCTTCACCGACTTACACGCCTGGGTGATGGCTTTACCCGATTTTATTGGTCACGCCGAGCAATCCAACGAAAAAATCCTCGAAGCCATTCAAATGGCCTGGATCGACGAGCGTCGTTAAACCCCACCACCCTTTTATCCCAGCCCTAAACCCGCATACAATGCGGGGCTGAGTTTTTCCCCATTTTTCTTAACCCATCTTGATTGAGGAGTTCTCCATCATGGCTCTTGAGCGCACCCTGTCCATCATCAAACCCGATGCCGTCGCCAAAAACGTGATTGGCGCGATTTACAGCCGCTTTGAAAACGCCGGCTTGAAGATCGTCGCCGCAAAAATGAAGCACCTGAGCAAAGAAGAAGCCGAAGGGTTCTACGCTGTACACAAAGAACGCCCATTTTTTGGCGAACTGGTCAGCTTCATGATCTCAGGCCCGGTCATGATTCAAGTGCTCGAAGGTGAAAACGCCGTTGCCAAAAATCGCGACCTGATGGGCGCTACAGATCCTAAAAAGGCAGAAGCTGGCACCATTCGCGCCGACTTTGCCGACAGCATCGACGCCAATGCGGTGCATGGCTCGGACAGCCTGGACAACGCCAAGATCGAAATCGACTATTTCTTCGGCATTGGCGAGGTGTGCTCGCGCTAAGCGTGAGTTAACACAACGTTGAATCCTCGGGACATGGAAGCATCCAGCGAAAAAATCAATGTGCTCGGTCTACCCAAGGCCAAGCTGGAAGCGTTTTTCGCTGAAATGGGCGAAAAACCTTTCCGCGCCGTACAGCTTATGAAATGGATTCATCAGCGTGGCGTGATTGATTTTGCCGAAATGAGCGACCTCTCCCGGGCGCTGCGCGAAAAACTCACGCAGATCGCCGAAATACGACTTCCCGAGGTGGAGCTCCAACAAAAGTCCAGTGATGGGACGATGAAATGGGTGCTCCGCCTCAATGAAGGCAACAGCGTGGAAATGGTATATATCCCCGAGTTCGGAAAGAACAGCAACGAGGATGGTTACATCGACCCGCGCCGCGCCAACTACACCGACGGCCTGAGCCGCGCCACATTGTGTGTGTCCTCGCAGGTGGGTTGTTCACTAGCCTGTACCTTCTGTTCCACCGGGCGACAAGGTTTCAACCGCAACATGAGTGCGGCGGAAATCGTCGCCCAACTGTTCATGGCCGAACATCGTTTGGTGGATAAATCCCTGCCCTCGGCCCGTAAAATCAGCAATGTGGTTTTCATGGGCATGGGTGAGCCGCTGCTTAACTTTGACGCCGTGGTGGATGCTGCCGAGATCATGATGGAGGACAATGCCTATGGCCTGTCGAAACGGCGGGTCACAGTGAGCACTTCCGGAGTCGTACCCGCCATGCAGCGCTTGCAGGAGAGGTTGGACGTCTCGCTTGCCGTGTCGCTGCACGCACCGAATGATGCGCTGCGTGATGTACTGGTGCCCTTGAATCAAAAATACCCCCTTGATGCGTTGATGGCTGCGTGTGACCGTTACGCACCCAAGACACCGACCGGTTTCATCACCTATGAGTACGTCATGCTGCAAGGCGTCAACGACACGGACGCGCATGCGGACGAACTGATCCGCCTGCTGCGCGGTCGTGCGGCCAAGGTGAATCTGATTCCCTTCAATCCCTTTCCGCAATCAGGCTACACACGCTCGACCTGGGGTACGATCGACCGCTTCATGCGTCGGCTTGAGGCGGCGGACATCACCACCGTGCCGCGCCGCACGCGCGGCGATGACATCGATGCGGCATGTGGGCAACTGGTCGGCGAGGTCGAGGATCGCGCCCGCCGTGGCGAGCGGTTGCAACGCATGAATCTGCTTCGCACTTGAGGGTTTGACACCATGGCTGCCCTGAACCGTCTGCTTCGCTGCCCCCCGTCCTCAGCAATGCCTCCTCTGTGCTTATGCATTGCGCTCACCCTGAGTGTCGCTGGCTGCTCAGGCGGTAAAAAACCGCTGTACGGCAATGCGGCGGATATGGAGACACCCAAGAAATCGGAGGCCGACCCGAAGCGCGCCGCTGAAATCAACGCGCAGCTTGGCCTTGGTTACCTGCAACAAGGGGATCGCTTTGCAGCCGCTGAAAAGCTACAACGCGCGCTACAGGATGATCCGAACTCTGCGCTGGTCCAGCATGGCAATGCCATTTTGCAGGACTCCCTAGGACAGAGCGCACCGGCCGAGGAACACTTCAAGCGTGCGCTTGAAATTGCCCCCAACGATTCTGAAATTCTTAACAATTACGGTGCATTCCTCTGCCGACAAAACCAGCTCAGTGAAGGCATCACCATGTTGGAACGTGCGCTGAACAACCCGCTGTACCGTACCCCCGGTTTTGCTTGGGCAAACATTGGTCAATGTCAACGCCAGCAAGGCAAGCTTAGCAGTGCGGAAACTTCCTTCCGTCAGGCGCTGCGCATTGACCCGCGCCAGTCTTACGCGTGGTTGCAGCTCGCCACAGTTCAGTTGGAACAAAACCAGCCGCTGGACGCCAGTGTTTCTTTGCAACGCTACCATGCACTGGAGGCGCAGACGCCGGCCAGTCTCTTGCTTGGCGCCAAGATTGCCAAGGCACTGGGACATCGTGACGCCCAAGCGCACTACGAGCTGCTGTTACGCGGCAAGTTTCCTGATTCAGACGAAGCACTCAGCCTCTCGGGAGGAAGTAAAAAGTGACCGCTGCAGCTCATTCCACTGCTCAGCCTGTTTCCGGCCTGGGCGCACTACTGCGTCAAGCGCGTGAAGCGGCTGGACTGAGCCAAGGGGAGCTTGCGCGTCAGCTCAATCTGGGGGCGCGCATCGTCGAGGCCATGGAAAATGAGGATCTCGCCCACCTGCCGAGCGCGGTGTATGTGCATGGCTACCTGCGCAAATGGGCGGAGGTGCTGCAACTGGATGAGTCCACACTGCAACAGGCGTACACACGGCTAGCCGGTGTGCCGCGTAAGGAAGCCTTGCGCCACACGACGCCGATTGAGCCCATGCGGCTGAAAAAGTCCGCTGCGTCATTTCCTTGGGGCAAGTTGCTTGTTGTGTTGATTGTGCTCGGCCTAGGATACGCCTCGACGCAATTCATGCCTGAGTCGATGCGCTTTTTGGATGCCCCATCGGTACCGTTGCAGAATTCGAACGGCAGTAACGCAAGTGAACCGCTAGCACCGGCGGCTCCCCTGCCCACCATTCCGCTGACCTTGCCGCAGCCTGTGGTCAAAGAGGAGCCTAAGCCCGTCACCTTGCCGGGCATCGTCGTCGGCGAGTCCGTACCCACAGGCGCAACGCCCAGTGAAAATAAATCCGTACAAACCACGCCGCCGATCACCGAAGTGCCAACAAGCGGCCTGCAACTGCAAGGCACGGGCAATGACCAAGGCTCGTGGGTGCGCGTTAAAGATGTCAGCGGCAAAGTGCTGTTCGAAGGCGTGATTGCGAGCGGCAGCGCGAAACAGGTAGACGGTCAACGGCCGTTTGAGCTGACCATCGGTCGCGCCACTGACCTGCGCATCGACCTCGATGGTCAGCCGGTGGATCTCAAACCCTACACGCGCGCCAATGGCAAAGCTTTCATTGCCAAACTCGGCACAGCTCGCGAGCAATAAACGACGGTTCCCACGCAATGCAACACACGCACCACATACCGCGCAGGATGTCGCGGCAGATCATGGTTGGCAAGGTACCCGTCGGCGGCGATGCACCAATTTCGGTACAAAGCATGACCAATACCGAAACCTGCGATGTGTCTGCCACCCTCGCGCAGATTCTGGCATTGAAACAAGCCGGTGCTGACATGGTGCGCGTTTCGGTGCCCAGCATGGAGGCTGCTGAGGCATTTGGACGGATCAAACAGCAGGTGGGCTGTTTTCCACTGATTGCTGACATCCACTTTGACCACCGCATTGCCCTGCGAGTGGCCGAGCTTGGTGTGGATTGTTTGCGCATCAATCCCGGCAACATCGGTCGTGAAGACCGTGTACGCGCCGTGATCGAGGCTGCGCGTGCGCGCAACATTCCGATCCGCATCGGCGTGAATGCCGGCTCCTTGGAAAAAGATTTACAGGAAAAATACGGCGAACCCACGCCGGAAGCCTTGGTGGAATCGGCACTGCGTCATGTCGAAATTCTTAACAAGCTGAATTACCCGGATTTCAAAGTCAGCCTCAAGGCGTCCGATGTTTTCCTGACCGTGGAGGCGTACCGCATCCTCGCCAAGCAGATCGAACAACCGCTGCATCTTGGCATCACCGAGGCGGGTGGTGCGCGCGCCGGTGCAGTGAAATCGGCCATTGGTCTTGGCCTGCTGCTCGCTGAGGGCATTGGCGATACCCTGCGCGTCTCATTGGCCGCCGACCCGGTCGAAGAAGTCAAAGTTGGCTGGGATATTCTCAAAAGCCTGCATCTGCGCTCGCGTGGCATCAATCTCATCGCCTGCCCGTCCTGTTCACGCCAGCAGTTTGATGTGATCAAAACCGTGAACATGCTGGAGCAACAGCTTGAGGATATCGATACACCACTCGACGTCGCGGTGATCGGCTGTGTGGTCAATGGCCCGGGTGAGGCGCGTGAAGTTGCCGTGGGTCTGACCGGCGGCAAGCCCAATCTGTTGTATCTTGATGGCCAGCCACATCACAAGGTCGAAAATGGCGTACTGGTCGATGAACTGGTACGTGTCATTCGCGCCAAGGTTGCCGAAAAGAAAGCACAAAGCAGCGAGCACTCCACTCAAGCCTGAAGAACAGCCAAAGGCTCGCCCCCACACTTATGAGTAAAATGACCCCACTTCAATCCATCCGCGGCATGCACGACACCCTGCCGCATCAAACCCCTGCCTGGCAGCGTTTGGAAGCTTTGTTACGCAGCCTGATGAGCGGCTACGGATACCGCGAAATCCGCATGCCGGTGGTCGAACACACCGCGCTGTTCAAGCGCTCGATCGGCGAAGTGACCGACATCGTCGAGAAGGAAATGTACACCTTCGAGGATCGCAACGGCGAAAGCCTGACCTTGCGCCCCGAGGGTACGGCCTCCTGTGTACGCGCGGCACTGGAGCACGGCCTGCTGCACAATCAGCAACAACGCCTGTGGTACATGGGACCGATGTTCCGTCATGAGCGTCCGCAAAAGGGGCGCTACCGCCAATTTCATCAACTGGGCGTGGAAGCCTTCGGCATCGCCACCCCTGATCTGGATGCTGAACTGATCCTGATGGCCGCGCGCCTGTGGCGCCAACTCGGCCTGATGGACGAAGTGCAGCTACAGATCAACACGCTCGGCTCCAACGCGGCGCGTGCGGCCTACCGCGAACATCTGGTGGCTTACCTGCGTCAGCATCAAGACCGTCTGGATGAAGACAGCCTACGGCGTTTGGAGAGCAACCCCTTACGCGTGCTGGACTCCAAAAACCCTCAGGTGCGCGAAGTGTTGCAAGCCGCACCGCGTCTGGATGAGCACCTTGACGACGAATCCCGCGCAGATTTTTTGCGCCTGTGTGATTTGCTGCATGCCGCAGGCATCCGCTACGAAATCAATCCCAATCTGGTGCGCGGACTGGATTACTACAACAAGAGCGTGTTCGAGTGGGTCACCACCCGCTTGGGTGCGCAGGGCACCATCTGCGCCGGTGGGCGTTTTGACGGTCTGGTGGCGCAACTTGGTGGATCAGCCACGCCGGCCGCCGGCTTTGCCATTGGCCTGGAGCGCCTGCTCGCCCTGCTTGGTGAAGAGTTCGGCGAACAGCCATGCAACGCTCCGCATGTGTATATGATCTCCACCGGCACGGACGCTGAACGCGAGGCCTTGATGCTGTGTGAGCGCCTGCGCGACATGCTTCCAGGAATACGCATCCACAACAACGCAGGCGGTGGCAGCTTCAAGGCTCAGTTCAAACGTGCCGACAAGTCTGGTGCGGCGTATGCCATCGTGCTGGGTGAAGACGAGCTGCAGCAGGGTGTGGCCAAACTCAAGGCATTGCGCGATGAGAATGCCGAACAGCAAAGCATTCCGCTGGAACTGATGGCAGACGCTTTAGCGTCTGTATTGCACCTTTAACCGAACAAACTCAATACCAAGTCAGCGCGAGGATATTCTGTGGCTTACGATCAGAACGAAGAAGAACAGGTTGAAGCACTCAAAAACTGGTGGCGCAAAAACGGTGCCTTTGTCATTGCTGCGCTGGTGCTGGCCTCAGCCCTTTCCCTGGGCTGGCAATGGTGGCAGGGGCAACAGGAACTCAAGGCGCAACAGGCGGGTGCCTTGTTCAGTGAAATGAGCTTGGCGCTTGAGAATCTGGGTAGCAACCCTCAAGCCGATCAACAGAAAGCACGCACCCTCGCCGAGCAAATCAGCAAGGATTACGCCGACACCTTCTATGCTGAACTTGCCGGATTGGCCTTGGCGCGCATGGACGTGGACAGCGGGCAGATGGACGCGGCGCGCGCCCGCCTGCAACAACTCACCGAACATGCGAAAAGCGAATCCGTACGCCCGTTGGCGCGACTACGTTTAGCACAGCTGCTATGGGGCATGGGGCAAAATGATGAGGCACTGAAGGCCCTCGATGGCTTCTGGCCCGAGGCTTTCCGCAGCGATGCCGAAGCACTGCGCGGCGATGTCTTGCGCACCCTTGGCCGTGTGGAGGAAGCACGCAAGGCGTACGATGCGGCGTTGGCGCAAGCCAGCTTGCTTGGGCTGGAAACGGGGCTTTTGCGTTTGAAACGTGACGATCTCGGAGGGGCGAGCCATGCCACACCTTGAGTCAAACCGCGCTGTATGGCGCTTACCCGCAACGCTTGCACTGGGTCTCTGTGCTGCGCTGCTCACTGTTGGCTGCGGTGCCAAGAAAGATCATGTTGATCCCCCAGCACCGTTGAAGGAGTTTGCCACCAGCCTCAGTCCGCAAGAGGTCTGGTCATACAACATCGGTTCGGCGGATCGCAACGCGCAGTTAAGCCTCACCCCTTGGGTCGGGCGCAATCCGGGTGGTGCCATCGTGGTCGCCACCGATGCGCGTGGGCAGGTGATTGCCTTTGACTCAAGCACGGGCGAACAACGCTGGCGTGCCGAGACCGGTTTTGCCGTGTCCGGCGGTATGGGTGGCGGCGGTGACAAGGCCGTCGTCAGCGGCTTGCGTGGTGAGCTGGCCGCGCTCTCCCTGGCCAATGGCAGCATGGTGTGGAAGGTCGATTTGGGCAGTGTGGCCAGTGCCCCTGCGGCGGTGGCGCCCAAACATGTTGCCCTGCGCACGGCCGATGGGCGCCTGATTGTGCTCGACGCCAGCAACGGGACGCGTCTGTGGTCTGATGCCCGCCCAGTCCCACCGCTCTCTTTGCAGGGCACCAGCCAGCCCATCATGCTGCAGGATGCGGTGCTCGCCGGTTTTGATAACGGCGACATCACCGCGTACGATCTTGCCACAGGGCGACGCTACTTTAATGTGACTGTTGCGCTGCCCAGTGGTCGCAACGATGTCGAGCGCATGGTGGATGTGGATAGCACGCCGTTGATCGATCGCAGCGTAATTTATGCGCTGGCCTACCAAGGTCGTCTGGTGGCGGTGGATGCCACCACGGCGCAGATCATCTGGGCCACCAAGATGTCGGGCTTTAGCAACATCACCTTGGATAGCACCTCCATTTACCTGACCGATGCCAACAGCCACCTGCTGGCCGTGGATCGCCGCACCGGGCGGGTACTCTGGTCACAAGATGCCCTGCATGCGCGTGGCGTGACTGCGCCTTTGCTGTTGAACGGTCAGCTGATTGTCGGTGACAAGGAAGGCTATGTGCACTGGTTCAGCGCCGAAGATGGCCGCATGCTGGCGCGCACGCGGGTGAGCAGCAGCGCCATTCCGCGCGCACCGGTCACCGATGGGCAGCGTGTCTTCGTGCAATCGCGTGAGGGGCGTCTTGTGGCACTGACCACTTCACCCTCCAAGTAAGCGACGCTGACATCCAAGGTGCTGCAACGGCTGCGACAGCTTGCACTGCCCCTTTGGGGCGGTGTGTTCGTGCTTTGCATTGGCATACTTTTGCCATGGCAAATGGGCAGTGTATTCCACCGTCAGCTCCCCCAGGCACTCGCCGACTTGGCCATACCCTTACGTGCCCAGGCGCATGTCCGCGCGTTGCAGCCGGGCATCTGGCATTCGCAGGCCACGGTCGACATTCAAGCGCCCTGGTTGGATGAACCAGTCACCTTACCCATAAGTGTGCAACATGGTCCGCTGCTGTTGACGCAAAGCAGACTGAGCTTGGGATGGTACGCCATCCACCTGCAACTTCCCGCGCACGGCAGCTTGAGCATTTTCCCTGCACAGCAGGATGTTCACCTCCAACTGCACGCCGGCTTCGATGGCGTGTGGCGCTTGAACGCTCACTCAACCCATGCGGCGCAAACACTGGGTGAGATCGTGATGGATCGCTCCACCGCACGGGGTGGCTCCTATTGCCGCGGTGAGCTGCGTTTGCCGGGCATCAAACTGATCGCCCCCTTTGGTGAATGGATTCTTGCCGATCCACAGTTGCGCATGCAATTACAACGCCAGGCGAAACACACCGAGCGTCAGGGCGATTGGAGCGTGGAGGCACAGCGTGCCGCTTGGCTGTGGCATGGTTCCGCAGCCAGCGAACACGCCTTACACGCCCTGCCACCAGGTTTTTTGATCGAGCAGCCCATGCTGACCCTGCGTCGCGATGAGGAAACGCATCTGAGCCTTGCCTGGCCCTCTGCCCGCGGGATCAATCTGCACGCCTACAACCTCCCGCGTCCGGTTGAATTGGGGCAGCTCAATCTTCATGTTGCCTGGCGCGATATCGACGGCTTTCTGTTACTGGCCGATGGCTTGCCAAGTAAAAACAAGACACCCATCGTCCAACGCTTGAATGCCCTCACCCTTGCCCTAGGACGTGGATACCTGCGTATTGATGACCTGGAGATGCACAACACGCAAGGACGCATGCATCTCTCTGGCTCACTGAGCGCGCATAACCCGGCGCTGGATTGGCATGATTTGCAAATGCATCTTCAGGCAGACATGGATCGAGCCTGGCTGTTTGGCATGCTCAATGCGTTGCGGCAAAACGCCAGCGACGAGACCAATCAGGCACTGTTGAACGCATGGCAGCGTGATGGGTGGTTGAGCGAAAACGACCGTGCGCAGCTGACCGCCACCCTGAGCCTCTGGCGCGGTCAAGGGCTGCTGAGCTCGCGTCAGCTCAACCTTTCATCCCTACCATAAGGACACATCCATAAATCCACTGAAGCCGCGCTTGCTGCGTCAAAATACAGCTCAAAATGCTCACATAGTGCGTCTATGCTGCGTTTTTTCGATGTGATTTGCCTAGCTATCATCGGCTTGATCGAATTTATAGAGGTGCCCTTAAGTTTTCGCATCATCCTGCGGCAGCTCGGCTACAATGCCGCCACATTTTTCATGACTTTATGCGTATGAAGCCCGTCATTGCCCTCGTCGGCCGACCCAACGTCGGCAAATCCACCCTGTTCAACCAACTCACCCGCACGCGTGACGCACTGGTGGCGGATTTACCCGGACTGACGCGCGACCGCAAATACGGCAGCGCGCGCCTCGGGGAGCGCGGGGTGAATGAGCGCGAAGTCATCCTCATCGACACCGGGGGGCTGTCCGGCGAGGATGCGGTACTGGATGAGCGCATGGCGGAACAGACCTGGAAGGCGGTGGATGAAGCCGATGTGCTGCTGTTCATGGTGGATGCGCGCGCCGGGCTGACCGCAGCCGACAGCACGATTGCCGAGCGTCTGCGGCGCAAGAACAAGCCGATCATCCTCGTCACCAATAAAATGGACGGTGCCGATGAAGTATTGGCTCTTGCGGAATTCTCCGGCCTGGGTCTTGGCGAGCCCGTGCGTCTGGTGGCCGCGCACGGTCGTGGTTTGCACGGCCTGGCCGAGCGCGTGATCGCCCTACTCCCTCCGCCTGCAGATGATCTGGACGACGATGCCATCGACGCCAAAGGCATGATGGTGGGTATCATCGGTCGTCCCAACGTCGGCAAATCCACCCTGGTCAACCGCCTGCTGGGTGAAGAGCGCATGGTGACTATGGACATGCCGGGCACCACACGCGATTCGGTGTTCATCCCCTGGGAGCACAACGGCAAGCCGGTGACCTTGATCGACACCGCCGGTGTGCGCCGTCGTGGGCGGGTGGATAACATGATCGAAAAATTCAGCGTGGTCAAAACCCTGCAAGCGGTGGATGCGGCGCAAGTGGTGGTGCTGGTGGTCGATGCGCATGAAGGCATCGTCGAACAAGACCTGCACCTGCTCGGCTTCGTGCTGGAGCGCGGCTGTGCCCTCATCATTGCGGTGAATAAATGGGACGGTCTGACACCCGATCAGCGCGAACGGGTGAAAACCGAGCTGGATCGGCGGCTGGACTTCATCGATTACGCGGAAATTCTGTTCATCTCCGCGCTGCATGGTTCCAACGTCGGCCTGCTGATGGACAAGGTGGAAAAGGCGCATGCCTCCGCAGGCATCAAACTCTCCACCCCGCGCCTGACCGAGGCGCTTGAAGTTGCCCAGTTCAAGCACCAGCCGCCGCTGGTCAATGGCCGTCGCATCAAACTGCGTTACGCGCATCAGGGCGGGCGTTTTCCACCCACCGTGGTGATTCACGGTAAACAAACCGACCGCCTGCCCGGCGCGTACAAGCGTTATCTGGAAAAATTCTTCCGCGAACAGTTCAAACTGTACGCCACACCGGTTCACCTCGAATTCAAAACCGACGACAACCCCTACGAACCCGAAGGCAAACGCAACACCAAGTCACTGATGGAACACCTCAAGGAAAAGCGCGAGCGACGCATCAACAAAGGTAAAGTGGCGCGCGGCGAGAAGAAGTGATTACTTTTTACCTGCTGCTTCCTCATCCGGCACAAATTTCAGCACATTGCCATTGATGCAATAACGCTTGCCGGTCGGTGGCGGGCCATCGTCGAACACATGCCCCAGATGGATGCCGGAGCTGGCACTGCGCACCTCGGTGCGGCGCATGCCATGCGAGTGATCCTCGACCAACACAATCGAACCTTGCACCGGGTTGAAGAAACTCGGCCAGCCGGTGCCGCTATTGAATTTGCTGTCCGAGCGGAACAAGGGCGCGCCGGTGATGGGATCGACAAACGTGCCCGGGCGCTTCTCGTCGAGATGTGAGCCGGTGAAAGGGCGTTCGGTGCCCTGCTCAAAGGCGATTTTCTGTTGCTCCGGGGTGAGTAACTGAAAACCCAGCCACTGCCAGAAACGTGCCTTGTCACCGTTATAACCGGTGTAGCGTGACACTTCTTTACCCTTGGCAAATAGCACGATGGTGGGTGTGGCAAACAGTGGCTTGCCCAACGTCCAGCCCGGCGGCGGGTTGGCATGCAGGGTCGCCACAATCGGCACATCAGCCTTCCAGCCGTCCATCACCTCACGTCGGAACTGCTTGCAGAACGGGCAATCCTCCGCTTCAAACACAATCAACTGGCGTTCAACATTGAGCTTGGACACATCCAGCGCTGCGGCGGGCTGCTTGGTATTGTGCCCGGGATAGGCCACGCCCGTTCCGCCCAAGCCGCAGTAGCCATTGGGATTTTTCTGCAAATAATCCTGATGGTAGTCCTCCGCGCGGTTGTAATTGCGCAGTGGCGCAATCTCGGTGGTGATGCGCCCGCGTCCGGCCTGGGTCAAGGCCTGCTGGTAAATGTCGCGCGTTTCCAGCGCCGCCTGCTTTTGCGCCTCCGAGGTGTAATAAATCACGCTGCGGTAATTGCTGCCGCGATCATTGCCCTGCCGATCGCCCTGGGTCGGGTCGTGGTTTTCCCAAAACTTGGCGAGGATGCTCTTCAGGCTCACTTTGGCCGGGTCAAACGTGACTTTGATCACCTCGGCATGGTTACGCTGCGTGCTACGCCCGGCTTGAATCTCTTTTTCCAGCCCGAGCACATCGTAGTAACCGGCAAGTACGGCATCGCCGCCCGCATAGCCCGATTCCACATCCAGTACACCCGGGATGGCCGCCATGCGCTTTTCCGCGCCCCAAAAGCATCCCATACCGAGCACGATCGACTCGGTGTTTGCCGCATGCACATTCATGCTCATCATCAAGCCCCCCAACAGCCAACCCAGAATGATCTTCACCGACACGGTCACCCTCCGCGAATGATAGAAGTATGCGACAGCCTTGTCGACCTTAGGTTGCATAACCGTAGAAACTGAGCGAGTACAATGCGCGCTTTGCACCCACACCATCTCGATCATGCGCATCATCACCGCCAATCTCAACGGAATCCGCTCCGCCGCGTCCAAAGGCTTTTTCGACTGGCTGCCCAGCCAACAAGCGGACATCGTATGCTTGCAAGAGCTCAAGGCGCAGGTTGAGCAGATCAGCGACCCGCTGTTTTGGCCCGAGGGCTATCAGTGTTATTACGAACCCGCCGAACGCAAGGGCTACAGCGGTGTCGGAGTGTATGCCCGACGCGAGCCGGACGAAGTGATTGCCGGCTTTGGCGTGGAGGAATTCGACCGCGAGGGGCGTTATCTCGAAGCACGCTTTGGTCAGTTGTCAGTCATCAGTCTGTATGCACCCTCCGGCTCCGCCGGTGAGGAACGGCAGGCGAGCAAAGACCGCTTTCTTGCGGCATTCCCGTTAAAGATGCACGAGCTGATCGCGCAAGGCCGCAGCGTGATCATCTGCGCGGATTGGAACATCGCGCACAAGGAGATCGACCTGAAAAACTGGCGCGGCAACCAGAAAAACTCCGGCTTTCTGCCGCACGAGCGTGCATGGGTGGATGCACGTCTCAACGAAGGCTGGGTGGATGCTTTCCGCGAGGTCAATCAGGCCGAGGAGCAGTACACCTGGTGGTCCAATCGCGGTCAAGCCTGGGCGAAAAACGTGGGCTGGCGCATTGATTACCTGCTGGTGTCCAACGATCTGCGCGGCAAAGCACAAGCGGCGAACATCTGGAAAGACAGCCGCTTTTCCGATCATGCACCGCTGATCATGGATTTTGATCTCAAGCTGTAAAACTCCTCTTGAACCACTGCACCAAGACGCCCTGCTCGGGCGTTTTTTTCAGTTTTTGGGCATTTAGACCTCATCCATTCGATAGATTAGGCCGTTTTTGGGCATGAATTGATCGAATTTTTCGATAGATTTTCTCAGACACAAAAAAAACGCGCCACAAGGGCGCGCTTGGAAGGTATCAGGAAAGCGAGCTTAGATTTTGTCCAAGGTTCCTGTCGCTTCGGCCAACAAGTAATAGAAAGTCACGCGCCCTTTGTGATTGACGCCCTTGAGCTTCTCCAGCACGCTGGCAAGGCCGGCCTCCCACTGCGCATCCGTCAATGCCAGCTTTTTGGTGGCAAAGCCATCGCGTACACGCTTGAGTTCTTCCGGGTCGGAACTGGATACCAGCGACGCATCGCGGCTTTGCAGCGCAATGCCACAGTATTTGACGATCTTTTCCACCACCGCCGCGTCGGCTTGCGGGCTGTATTTCTGCACATCAGCAAGATAATCCGTGGACATACTTCCTCCGATTGAGTGGCACGCATCATTGTGCGTGCATGTGTTTTCTAGTGCGCCAAGCGTTGATATGTCAAGTTCCAGCCGCTTTGGCAGGCGACACGGTTGTTTTAAACGCCCCTTCAACCCAGCCGCCGCCCATGGCCTGATAGACATTGATCACCTGCACATAGCGTTCCGACTGCACACGCACGCCGGCCAATTCGGCCGCAAATAGCTCGTTCTCAGCCACCAGCACTTCAAGGTAATCCGCCAAGCCTCGCTCGAAACGCAGACGCGAGAGACGTGCCGATTCACGCAGCGCAGCGATCCGCTCCTGCTGCATCTTCAACTCTTCCTTCTTTTGCACCGTGCCATTGAGCGCATCATTGGTTTCGCGCAGCGCATTGAGGATGGTTTGCCGGTAAACCAGTTCTGCCTGATTTTTTTGCGCCTCCGCCGAGGCGACCTGCCCCTCAATCGCGCCAAAGGTGAAAATCGGCCCGGTGAGACCCGCAGCCACTTGCCAGGTGGTGGCCGGATCGGTCAAAAGATTGGCAAAGACCGTGCTCACACTGCCCAGCGCACCGGTGAGGGAGATATTGGGGTAATACAGCGCGCGCGTGGCGCCGATATTGGCATTGGCCGCAATCAGATTTTGCTCGGCTTGCAGGATATCTGGGCGGCGTTGCAACAAGTCCGCAGGTAAGCCTTCCGGAATCAGCGGCACGGCAAGCTGATCGATCGTTTTACCACGCGCAATGCTCATCGACGGCTTGCCCAGAAGCAGCGCAATCAGGTTTTCCTGCGCAGTAATCGCCTGCTGCAAAGCTGGAATGGTGGCTCGCGCTTGCTGCGCTTGTGAGGTGATCTGCATCACCTCAAGGTTGGACACCAAACCGGACTTGAAGCGCAGTTTGAACAAGCGCTCGGTCGCGCTGAAATTGGCTTCCGCGGCTTTGGCAATCTCCAGCTGCCGATCCAGGGCACGCAGCGCGATATAGCTCGTGGCCACACCACTGACCAGCGACAACACCACACCGCGTTGCCCTTGCTCGCTGGCATACACCTGCGCCTGCGCCGCCTCGGAAAGACGCTGCACGCGGCCGAACAAGTCAAGCTGCCACGCAGCACTGAAGGCCATTTGATTGAGGGTAAAAGTATTGTCCACGCCTGGCGGAATGGCCGGCCGACCTTCGCGGCTGGCGCGGTTGCGGCTCATGTCTGCGCCATAGCCGATCTGCGGGTAAAGCTGCGCTCGGGTGGAGGTGAGCACACCGACGAATTGATTCACCCGCTCGGCGGCAATCTTCACATCCAGGTTTTCACGCAGTGCCTGATCGACCAAATCATTCAACACCGGATCATTGAACTGCTGCCACCATGCCGTATTTGCCACATCCGCCGCACGTGCAGGGTCAACACGCCAGGTTTTCGGCACCTCGACCGCGGGGCGGGCGTAATCCGGCCCGAGGGTGCAGGCAGTGAGACTCATCGCAAGCAGCGGGAAAAGCAAAATGTTACGCATCAAAATGACTCTCTTTGATCAGGTCAACCCGAGCACAAGGTGTTTGCCCTTGCCGCAAAAATACAGTGCTTTGCCCCGCAAAGCGAACCCTCACGCAAGCATTGCATACGATCATGGCTCAACAAGCAGCTTAAAACATGATTGCAACGATTCTTTGCAGCATCGGGGGAGAATGCGTGTATGCTCGACCTTAACGTAGTGGGCAGATCAATGAAACTGCACCATCCCGCGGTCGTCTTTCATTTTTGAAAAGTACATGAACATGCAACACGCTGACGACGACGCGAGCACGCCGCAGGCATCATGGTTACCCATGATTGTGGTTTCCATGGGGCAAACCCTTACCGCATTGAACATCAATGCCTTGCCGGTCTCCATGGGTGGCATCGTCGCAGAATTCAATGTCGCCCCTACCACGGTGGGCACGGTGATCATCATGAACGCGCTTGCCGTGGCAGGTTTCATCATGCTCGGCGCCAAACTCGGGCAACGCTTTGGTTCCACCTTGGTGTTTCGTATTGCTGCGGTATTTCTACTGTTTGCTGCCGTACTCACCACCTTTAGCCCAAACATCAGTGTGCTGTTTATTGCGCAATTCCTGGCGGGGTTTGGTGCCGCCATGCTCGGGCCGAGTTTTGTGGTGTTGATTGCGCACAATTACACGGGTCAACAAAAGGCAAAAGCGCTGGGCATCATCGGCGGCGTCTCCGCCGTAGCCTCTGCGGCAGCTTTTTTCATAGCCGGGGTGGTCGGTACCACACTGGGCTGGCGCTATGCGTTTGGCTTTGTCATCGTCTTCGCTCTGCTCACCGTGTTAATGAGTTTCAAGCTGACCGCCGTACCAGCAGACAAAAACACACGCATCGACCCCTTGGGCGTGATTCTTGCGGCTGTCACCATCACCCTGCTCAGTTTGGGGTTCAACAATCTCAACGCCTGGGGGGTGTTTCTTGCCAATCCTGAGGCACCTTGGGCGCCCTTTGGCTTGTCACTGGCCTTTCTGATGATCATCACGGGAGTGATTGGCGTTCAGCTTTTCATCGCGCGCGCACAACAACGACAGATTCAGCGGCTGACCCCGCTTTTGGCGACAGAGGTAATGCATACCACAGCGCAGCGCATGACGGCGATTTCTTTACTGGCAATTGTCACCATCGGTAACGCGCTCGCCTTCCTCATTCCCATGTACATCCAGATGGTGCAAGGACGCAGCAGCATGGATACCGCAATCGCCCTCATCCCCTACCAATTGGCCATCCTCACCTCGGCGATGTTGGTCATCCAGTTGTACGCACGTTTTTCTGCGCGGCGCATTGCCGCTTTTGCCTTCGCACTGGTCGCCGCGGCGCTCACGCTGCTCGCCATTGTCACCAACAATGAGTGGGCCAATACGCTGGTGATCCTCGGCCTGATTTTGGTGGGTCTGGGACAAGGCGCTCTCATCACCCTGCTGTTTCAAGCTATGGTGGCGAACGCGCCAAAGCATCTTGCCGGCGATGTCGGTGCACTGCGTGGTGCAATCAACAACTTATCAAACGGCATCGGCACAGCGCTGGCTGCGACACTGTTGGTGGGTGTATTGAGTATCGAGCTGCAACGTCAGGTCACTGATCATCCACTGTTTCCGCCCGAATTGCTTGCCCAGGCAGACACCAAGCTGGATCGCCCCAGCTTTGCCAGCAACGATCAATTGCTGAATTTTTTGATGAGCAACACCAACGCCAATGTGGAACAGGTGCGTGAGGCGGTGCATCTTCACGCCGAAGCACGTTTGCATGCGCTGCACATTGCTTTCCTGTTTTTTGCCGCCTTGTCTTTGTTGATGATCGTCCCGGCGCGCAAACTGCCGGGGCTCAAGCGCAAACACCATACCCAAGAAACCCATTTGCGCCGAACTGTACACAAAATCGGCCAGGAAACTGAGATATCGCGTTGAATGACTCGTTTCAGCATCATGGGTTCTGCGCTATCTTCCACACCTAATGCATTCATAGGTTCGAACACCATGCCACAACGCGCTGCGTACACACTGCCAAGTCCGTTATCTGCCGCCCGCGGGCTGATGCTTATCGGCGCCTTGCTCGCTCTTGCCGGCTGCCAACCCGTGGATGAGGCGATGGAGCCGCAGGTGCGGCCGGTGCGTTTTGTGACCATTCAGACCAGCACCTCGGATGATGTAGTTGCACTCGCCGGACGCGTGCAGGCACAGAGCGAAATCAACCAATCGTTCCGTATCGACGGACGCTTGGTCGAGCGTGCGGTCGAGGTGGGTGATGACGTGAAAAAAGGCCAGTTGATCGCCCGCGTTGACCCCGAAAATGAAGAAAGCGGCGTGCAAGCAGCGCAAGCACAGTTGCTGGCGGCACAAGCGCGCTTGATCGAGGCGCGCAGCAACCATCAACGCATGCGTGAGCTGATCCGCGAAAACGCGGTGTCAAAAGCCCTGTTCGAGCAGGCCGAGGCGATGCTTTCCGTGGCCGAATCACAGGTGAAATCCGCTGAATCCCAGTTGGTACTGGCCAAAAACCGCCTGAGCTACACGCGGCTATTTTCCAATGTGGATGGTGTGGTCACCGCGCGCGGTGCCGAGCCCGGTGAGGTGGTTTCCGCCGGACGTATGATCGTGCAGGTGGCGGAAGAAAATGCACGTGATGCCGTGTTTGAAGTGCCTGCCAGCGTCAAAGGTAACGCCGCACGCGAGGCAAACATCGAAGTCAGGCTCGCCAGTGATGCCAACGTGCGCTGCATGGGGCGCGTGCGTGAAGTTGCGCCGCGTGCTGATCCTGTCACCGGCACCTTTACCGTGCGCATTCAGCTGATCGACCCACCGGCCGACATGCGCCTCGGTTCCATCGTGGTCGGGCAGATGCGCACTGAGCAGGTCAGCGGTATCGACCTGCCCTCTTCCGCGCTGATGCGCGATGCTCAGGGGGGCACAGCGGTATGGGTCATTGATCCTCAAAATCTCACGGTGTCGCTGCGTCCGGTGGTGGTCGGCGCCTTCGGCACGCAGACGTTTCAAGTGAATTCTGGCCTTACGCTGGGCGAGAAAGTGGTGACCGCCGGTGTACAGGCTTTGCGTCCCGGGCAAAAGGTTAAGCTGTTGGGGGATCGCACGTGATTGGTCCCAACCTTTCAGCGTGGGCGCTGAAGAAAAGCTCACTGATCATTTTTCTGATGATCCTCTCGCTCATCGCGGGAATCGCCTCGTTCAAGAGCTTGGGGCGCGGGGAAGACCCCGCCTTCACCTTCCGCACCATGGTGGTCGGCGCCGCCTGGCCCGGGGCGACGGTGGAGGAAACCATTCTGCAAGTCACCGAGCGTTTGGAACGCAAGCTGCAGGAAACGCGCTATCTCGACCGGGTGCGCAGCTATACAGTGGCCGGGCAAACGACGATTTTTGTCGACCTGATGCAATCCACTCCCCCCGAAGAGGTGGACGACATCTGGTACCAGGTGCGCAAAAACATCGGCGATATCCGCGGTACCTTACCGCAGGGAGTGGTCGGGCCGTTCTTCAATGATGACTTCGGTGACACCTACGGCATCATCTACGCCTTCACCTCGGACGGCTTCAATTTCCGTGAGCTGCGCGATTACGTCGAAACAGTGCGCTCGCAGCTCTTGCATGTGCCGGATGTCTCCAAAATCGAGGTGCTCGGCGCCCAGGACGAGCAAATTTACATCGAGTTCTCCACCGAAAAGCTCGCCGGTTTGCGCCTGGATTACGCCATGATCGTGCAGGCGTTGCAGGCACAGAACATGGTGCGCCCCTCCGGCGTGGTGGACACGGCGCAGGAGCGTGTATTTCTGCGCGTCAGCGGCGCGTTCGACAGCGAGACGGACATCGAGGATCTGAACTTCGTCATCGACGGGCGGCACATTCGCCTGGGCGACATCGCGACCGTACGTCGCGGCTTCAGCGAGCCCCCGCAACCCATGTTCCGCGTCAATGGCAAGCCGGCGATCGGGCTGGCGATTGCCATGCGCGATTCCGGCGACATCCTCGCGCTGGGTAAAAATGTACGCCAGACCATGCAAACGATGATCGGCGACATGCCACACGGCATCGATGCCACCCTGGTGGCCGATCAGGCGGCGACGGTGGATTTGGCGATTGGCGATTTCACCACCTCGTTGTGGCAGGCGATCGTCATCATTCTCGCCATTAGCTTCATCAGCCTCGGTGTACGCCCGGGGACGGTGGTGGCGCTGGCCATTCCGCTCACCCTGGCCATCGTCTTCTGGGTGATGGATGTGGTTGACATCGACCTGCACCGTATTTCCCTGGGTGCATTGATCATCGCCCTTGGTCTGTTGGTGGACGATGCCATGACCACGGTGGATGCCATGCTGCGCCGCCTGGGTGCAGGCGACAGCAAGGATCAGGCGGCATCCTATGCCTACAGCAATCTCGCCGCGCCCATGCTGATTGGCACCTTGGTGACCATTGCCAGTTTCGTGCCGATTGGCTTTGCCAAGAGTTCCGCCGGCGAATACACCTTCAGCATTTTCTCCGTCGTCGCCATTTCCTTGCTGGTGTCCTGGCTGGTGGCCGTGGTGTTTGCCCCGCTGATTGGCAAAATGATCCTCACTCCCCCCAAACTCGGCGCGGAAGAACCCAAGCCCGGCGCGATCATGCGTGGCTATACCACCTTCGTGCGCACAGCGATCCGTTTCAAATACATCACCATCGTCTTCACCCTGTTGGCCTTCCTCGCCTCGCTTTATCTTGCGCAATTTGTTTCCCGCCAGTTCTTCCCTGCTTCGGATCGTCCCGAACTGACCGTGGATCTCACCTTGCCACAAAACGCCTCGATCTACGCCACGGAAGCGGAAGTGAAGCGCCTGGAGCAGGTGTTGCTCGCCGATGAAGATGTCGCCCACTTCAGTTCCTACGTGGGGCGCGGTGCCATCCGTTTCATTCTCACCTTGAATGTACAACTGGCCAATCCGTTCTTTGGACAGTTTGTCATCGTCGCCAAAGATCTGGAGGCGCGTGAGCGTTTGCAAGCCAAACTGGAAGCCGTGCTGAACAAAGAGTTCCCCAATGTGGTGTCAAGGGTGTCGCCGCTGGAGCTTGGTCCGCCAGTCGGCTGGCCGCTGCAATATCGTGTCAGTGGCCCGGATGCGGACAAAGTGCGTGAATACGCCTTGAAACTTGCGGAAACCTTGGCGGATGAGCCGCGTGTTTTGTCCATCAATTACGACTGGATCGAGCCGGCGCGGCAGATTCGTATCGAGGTCAATCAGGATGAAGCGCGCCGCATGGGCATCAGCTCGCGCGCGCTGGCCACCGTGCTCAACACCACCATGACCGGCAGCCCCGTCACCCAAGTGCGCGATGACATTTATCTCATCAACGTGGTGGCGCGCTCGGAAAACGAGCAGCGTGTGACGTTGGAAACCCTCAGCGCACTGCAAGTCTCCACACCTAGCGGGCGCATGGTGCCGCTCAGCCAGATCGCACGCTTTGAAGAAACGCAGGAGCTACCCATGATCTGGCGGCGCGATCGCGTACCCACGCTGACGGTGCGCGCCGATGTACCCCGTGGGGTGCTGCCTGATACGGTGACGGATGTGCTCGCGCCGAAAGTTGAGGCATTCAATGCCACCCTCCCTGCCGGTTACAAGGTGGTCACCGGCGGCATGTTCGAAGAAAGCCAGATTTCACAAGCCTCCGTGTTCGCCGTGGTGCCGGCGATGATCGTCATCATGCTCGTGGTGATGATGGTGTTGCTGGTCAGCTTCCGCCGTCTGGCCATGGTGGTTGGTATTCTGCCGCTTGGTCTGATTGGTGTGGTTCTGACCCTGCTGCTGTTCAACCAGCCGTTGGGCTTTGTTGCCATTCTCGGCGTACTGGCGCTGGTGGGCATGATCGCCAAAAACGCACTGATTTTGATCGTGCAGATCGAAAGCGACCGCGAATCCGGCCTGGGCGTCGTGGATGCTGTGGTGGCCGCAGCATCCTCACGTCTCAGACCGATGATGCTCACCGCGCTGTCCACCATCCTTGGCCTTTTGCCCATTGCGCCCACCGTGTTCTGGGGGCCGATGGCCTTTGCCATCATGGGCGGTCTGCTGGTCGCCACGCTACTCACGCTGATCTTCTTGCCCGCGCTGTATGTGGCTGTATTCGGCCATGAAAAAACCACACTGCCTCCCGCGCAAGATGCTCAGGCTCATGCGGCATAAAACCATGCACATCGTTGCGGTTCGTTTTGCACTGCTGATGCTGCTCTGGTTGACCTTGATGCCCAGTCTGCTTTGGTACGACCTGCTGTTTGGCGTGTTGGCAAGCTGTGCTGCCACTTACCTCAGCCTGCAACTGCTGCCGCTTGGTAGCATCAGAGTGCGCTGGCTGCCGCTGGTGATGCTCATGCCGCGTTTTGTCTGGCAATCGGTGCGGGCAGGTTGGGATGTTGCCTGGCGTGCGTTCCACCCCAAGATGCCTTTAGCACCGGGTTTTGTCAGCTACTCGACCGAACTTGCGCAAGGCGTGCCGCGTTGTAGCTTCAGCACGCTCACCAGCCTCATGCCGGGCAGTTTGGCCTGTGAGCAAGAGGCGAAGCGGATCGTTTACCACGTGCTCGATCATCAGATTGACCACGAACAGCAACTTGCGGCTGAGGAAACATTGCTTCATCGGGTCTTCGTGCAAGACAACACATGACCATGAACACCTTCCTCCTCGTCGCCGGTGTTCTGATCATGTTGAGTGTGGCGATCGCCATGATTCGCGTGCTGCGCGTGGGCAAAAATATGGATCGAGTGATGGCAATTCAGCTGCTCGGCACCGGAGGCATCGCTACCCTGCTGCTGTTTGGTGTGGTCAGGATGCAGGATGCCGCCATCGACGTCGCGCTCACCCTAGCCCTGCTCACCGCCTTCGCGGGCATCGCCTTCATGCACGCCCTTAAGCAGGAAAATCCCGAGGATGATGACACATGAGCACCGTCCTGACGCTCTGGACGATTGTTTGCGTCTGCGCCGGGGTGTTTTTCTTCCTTGCCGGCACCGTGGGTCTGGTGCGTTTTCCTGATGTTTACTCCCGACTGCACGCGTTGACCAAGGCTGACAACCTTGGCCTCGGGCTGATCGTTCTCGGTCTGCTGCCGCAGGTGCAGGGCTTGGCCGGCATGTTGAAGCTGCTCTTGATCTGGCTGCTGGTACTCTTTTCGGGTGCCGTCATCGGTCAGATGCTGGCGCAAGCCTCGCGTCGCGGAGATGTGCCATGACCGACGCAGCGCTCGCCCTCAATACTGTACTGGCTTTGTTTCTGCTCGCGCTGGCTGCTTGGGCGGTTCTGGTCAAACACGCCATGACCGCCGTGTTGGGCTTTATGGTGTTCGGGCTGATGGCGACTTTGGCCTGGGCACGGCTTGATGGCCCGGATGTTGCCCTGACGGAAGCCGCAATTGGTGGCGGCTTGACCGGTTTTCTACTGCTCAATGCCGCACGCCGTCTGCGTAGCACGGAGCACTTGGCCACTGCCGAAGCCACCCCTGCGGCATGGAAACTGACCGCTGCCGTGCTTGCCGGCTCGGTCACGCTATTGCTCATGTTTGCCGTGCTGAGTTTGCCTAACCCAGCACCCACGCTGGCACCGCATGTCATGCAGCATCTTGATGCAACCGGCGTGGGTAACCCGATCACCGGGGTATTGCTTGCCTTCCGTGCCCTCGACACCCTGCTGGAAGCGCTGGTATTGCTGCTGGCCGTGCTGGGCGTCTGGTCGTTGGCCGATGATCGTGTGTGGGGTGGGCGCCCTGTGTTTATCATTCCCGGGGCGCAGTCCGAAATTTTGCTCTATGCAGCGCGCATTTTGCCGCCGGTGGGGCTGGTGATCGGCGCGTACATTTTTTGGGCGGGCGCCGACGCACCCGGCGGCAAGTTTCAGGGTGCCACCCTGCTGGCCGCCATGTGGCTGCTGGTGCTGCTCGCTGGTCTGCGTGACGCGCCGCGCATCAGCCAGCGCGCGTTGCGGCTGTGGATCGTCCTTGGCCCGCTGGCATTCATCGCTGTGGGGCTGCTCGGTCAGATCTTGGCCGGGCATTTCCTCGCCTACCCCGAAGCGCACGCCAAATTGATGATTGTCGCCATCGAGCTGGCGCTTTTGCCTTCACTGACCTTGATCCTCGGTCTGCTCATCATGGGTGCGCCCATTGAGAGCGGTGACACGCCTAAGACGACAGCATGAATACCGCCACCTTGTTTGCGCTCACAGCATCGGTGCTCATCGGTCTTGGACTGTATGGACTGCTGACCCATCCGCATCCCTTACGCAAGATTCTGGCGCTGAATGTGATCGGTTCAGGAATTTTTCTGCTCTTTGGCAGCGTGGCCTATCGCGGCAGCGGGCTGGCGGGCGTAGATCCTGTACCTCAGGCGTTGCTCATCACGGGCATTGTCGTGGCCTTTGCCGCAAGTGCGTTGGCGGTCGCGCTTTTGCTGCGCCTGCATGCGGTGAGCGGGGATGTTTCCCTGAGCAACGCTCCAACGTCGCAGCAGGATCAAGCGCATGACTAACGGCCTGCTGCTGGTGGCGGCCGTGCTGCTGCCTTTTGTTGGCGTTGCATGCGGACTGCTCCTGGGCGGGCGCCATGTGCGCAGCGTGGCACTGCTCACTGTCGCATTGGGTCTTGTCGTCATCGGTAGCCTGGGCTGGCAGGCATGGCATGCAACGCATGCCATCGAATACTTTCTTGGCGGCTGGGCACCGCCCTTGGGCATACGCCTGCGTGCAGATGGCGTTGCTGTGCTGATGATGCTTGCCGTGGCCGTGGTCATCAGCCTGATCAGCGTGTATGCCCATGCCGATTTTGCCCCCGCGTCCAACGGCAAGGAAACTCGCGCCCCGTTGATCTTCTGGTTGATGCTGCTGGCCATTTGGGGAGCACTCAACCTTATTTTCGTCAGTGCTGATCTTTTTACTCTCTATGTGGCGCTGGAGCTTCTCACCTTTGCCGGCGTGCCCTTGGTCGCACTGGATGGCCGTGGCGAAACCCTGCGCGCCGCGTTGCGCTACCTGTTGTTTGCCCTGCTTGGCTCCATGCTTTATCTGTTGGGCGCGGTGCTGGTGTATGCGCAATACGGCACGCTGGATATGCTCTTGCTGCGTGAACATGTTGACGCCAACACGACAAGCTGGGTGGCACTGGGCTTGATGACCGTCGGCTTATTGGCCAAAACCGCCCTTTTTCCCTTGCACATCTGGTTGCCGCCTGCACATGCCGGCGCACCGGCGGCAGCCAGCGCCCTGCTCTCAGCGCTGGTGGTCAAAGGTTCGTGGTTTCTCGTGCTACGGCTATGGCTGGATGTCATGCCGGTCATCATCACCATGGATGCAGCACAACTGCTTGCCGCTTTGGGGGCAATGGCCATCATCATCGGCAATCTGGTTGCTCTGCGGCAGAGCCGTTTGAAGCTTTTGATCGCCTACTCCACCGTGGCACAGCTAGGCTATCTATTTCTCATGTTTCCGTTGTTCTTTGGACTGGCCTCCGCGGGGCTTTCGACAGCGCCTGCCATCGAGGGTGGCCTTATGCAGACCGTTGCCCATGCGCTGGCCAAAGCAGCCATGTTCCTTGCTGCAGGTTTGATCTATCTAAGCCTCGGTCATGACCGCATCCACGATCTGCGCGGGGTGGCACGAACACTGCCCATCACGGTGCTGGCCTTTGCCCTGGCCGGCGCATCGCTGATCGGCCTGCCGCCCAGCGGTGGCTTTCTGGCCAAATGGCTACTGCTCTCTGCTGCACTGGATACTGCGCAGTGGTGGTGGGCGGTGGTGATGTTGCTCGGCGGTTTACTGACCAGCGTGTATGTCTTCATCGTGGTGGTGAACAGTTTGCAACCTGCGGAGAACGATTGGGTGCCCAAGCGACAGATTCCGCACTACCAACAAATCGCCGTACTCATGCTGGCACTGTGCGCCTTTTTCGCAGGATTGATCGCCATGTTACCTCTTGAGGTGGTGCATCTTGGGCGTGATATGCCTCAGCTTGCTTCTGGAGGCGGCGCATGAGCCAACTTGCCGCATTCGCGCTGCTTTTGCCTCTATTGATGTTGCTGCTCTGCTTCAGTGCGCCGGTGCGCAGGGTTATGCCTGCACTGCTCTGGCTTGCGCCATTGCCTGCACTGGTGTTGGCGGTGTTTGCATCGTCAGATTTGACCTGGAGTGTGGGTAATTCAAGCTTTGCGCTGCATTTCGCGCTGGATTGGCCAGCACGCATCTTGCTCGGTGTCGGTGCGCTGTTGTGGAGTCTGGCTGCACTCTACAACTACTCTTTGCGCCAAGGTGATGTATCCAGCGGTACGACGATCACTTGGCTGATGGCGCTTGGCGGCTTTGTCGGCGTTGCACAAAGTGCAGACCTGGTAGGTTTTTATCTGTGGCTTGCTTTGCTCAGTTTCGGTGCCAGCGGCATGGTGTTGCAGGGGCGCGGTGAGGATGCCCGACGTGCGGCGGGCATGTATCTTGGCGTGGCGCTGTTGGCCGAAGCATTCGTGCTGATCGCCCTAGTCTTGATGGCCAAGGCTACACCTGGTGGCAGTCTGCTGATTACCGATGCTGTCCGAGCCCTGCCGCAGGCCACGCAGCGTGATCTGATTCTTGGCCTGTTGGTGCTTGGCCTGGGCATCAAGGCCGGTATGGTGCCAATGCATTTTTGGATGCCGTTGGCCTATGCCGCAGCGCCTCTGCCCGCCGCAGCGGTGATGAGTGGCGCGGTGATCAAAGCCAGTGTGCTTGGTTTGATTCGCTTATTACCACCGGAGACCGCGCTCACTGATTTGGGTAGCGCTTTGGCTACTGTAGGTCTGTTGGGTACGTTTTATGGTGTTTTCGTTGGCTTGACGCAGCGCAACGCCAAACATGTGCTGGCCTACTCCAGTGTCAGCCAAATGGGCTTCATGCTCGCCGTGCTTGGCACGGGTATGATGACAGGCGCAGCGGATCTTGGCTTGATCGTGGCGTTTTATGCCGCGCATCACGTTTTGGTCAAAGGTGGGTTGTTTCTTGCCGTGGGTTTGATGCCGCAAGCAGCAAGCAGGCAACGCGGCTGGATACTCATACCTGCGGCAGTCATCGGCCTTGGACTGGGCGGCTTGGCACTCACCGGTGGTTTGCTGGCCAAGGAGGTTACCAAGGGTGTGATGGGTGATGGCTTGGCCGGGCATTTGGCGCTGCTTTCATCGCTGACCAGCACTTTATTGATGCTGCATTTCGTGCGTCAGTTGGCGAGCATGAAAGCCAGCACCACGCCTAGCAGCTTGCCGGCGGGCATGCTCGCTGCTTGGCTAAGTTGTGCCCTGGCCGCCTTGCTGGTGCCCTGGGCATTGTATGCCGCAGTTTTTTCATCGCCGCTCAGTGCGCTGCTATCCATCAAGGCACTATGGTCAGGACTATGGCCACTGGTTGCGGGGCTGATGCTATTTGCGCTTGCCGCGCAGCTGGCGCTGAAAATACCGCACATCCCCGCTGGAGATGTGGCGGTGAGCCTTAGCCCACTCGGTCGCATCTACGCCGCTTTGGGACATGCATGCGTCAAGCTGGACGATCAGGTGCGACGCTGGTTGCTGGCCAGTGTGCTTTTACTCGCTCTAGGCCTGACGTTTATTGCCCTGATGACTGGCACCTAAACATCTAGCACGTCCATAGAGCACATCCGTAGAGGCTAACGGAGCCTACTCAGGCCGGCACAGCCTCGCTTGTCTGACGCCGCGCCACCGCATTGATGCGCAGTCCCGAACCTGTGTCGTCCAGCTCGACGTGCGCCTCCCCGCCGCCTTCCAGATTGCCAAACAGCAGTTCTTCCGCCAATGGGCGCTTGATCTGCTCCTGAATCAAACGTGCCATGGGGCGGGCGCCCATCTGCGGGTCATAACCTTTTTCGGCCAGCCATGCACGCGCTGCCTCGCTTACCAGCAACTGCACCTGTTTGCTCTCCAATTGGTGCTCCAACTCAAGCAGCAGCTTGTCCACCACTTGCGCAATGTCACGCCCGCTCAAGCCATTGAAAAGAATGATGGCATCCAGCCGATTGCGGAATTCCGGTGAAAAGGCGCGTTTGATCACCTCCATCGCATCGCCACTGTGATTCTGCTGGGTGAAGCCCACCGAAGCACGCGCCGCCTCCTGCGCGCCAGCGTTGCTGGTCATGATCAAGATGACGTGCGAGAAATCGACCTCACGCCCATTGGCATCGGTCAACTTGCCGCGATCCATCACCTGCAACAGCACATTGAACAAATCCGGGTGGGCTTTTTCGATCTCATCCAACAGCAGCACGCAATGCGGCTGTTTATGCACCGCCTCGGTCAACAGGCCGCCGCTTTCATGCCCGACATAACCCGGTGGCGAGCCGATCAAGCGGGAGATGGAATGCCGCTCCATGTATTCCGACATATCAAAGCGCAGCAAGCCAATGCCAAGCAGGCGCGCAAGCTGGCGCGCGACTTCGGTTTTACCCACCCCGGTGGGGCCGGCAAACAGAAATGAGCCGATCGGTTTGTCAGTGGGGCGTAATCCGGAACGCGCAAGTTTGATCGAGGTGGCAAGCTGCTCCACTGCAGCGTCCTGACCATACACCACCATGCGCAGATTGCGCTCCAGATTGCGCAGCATGTCACGATCCGAGCTGGACACCTGCTGTTCGGGGATACGCGCCATGCGCGCCACCACGTGCTCAATGTCTAAGGGTGTAATCACCACATCGGTCTGGCCAGCCAGGCGTGCGCGGGCGCCGGCTTCGTCAATCACATCAATCGCCTTGTCCGGCAGGTGCCGGTCATGGATATGGCGTTCGGCCAATTCCACTGCCGCTTGCAGCGCGTCGTCGCTGTAAGTCACGGCATGGTGAGCCTCGAAGCTGGCACGCAGCCCCTTGAGGATGGACAGGGTTTCCGCCGTGCTCGGCTCGGGCACATCGATTTTTTGAAAACGGCGCGCCAGCGCGGCATCTTTTTCAAAAATCTGGCGAAACTCGTTGTGCGTGGTGGAACCGATGCAACGCAAACCCTTGGCCAGCGCCGGCTTGATCAGGTTGGACGCATCCATGGCACCGCTGGATGCCGACCCCGCACCAATCACACTGTGAATCTCGTCGATGAACAGCACCGCGCCGGGCATGGCCTCCAGCTCATGCAGCAGGCTTTTCAGGCGCTTTTCAAAATCGCCGCGATATTTACTACCCGCCACCAAGGCACCCAAATCGAGGCTGAAAATCACGCTATTTTCCAGCGCAGCGGGCGCTTCACCCTGCACGATCATACGTGCCAGACCCTCGATGATCGCGGTCTTGCCGACACCGGCCTCACCGATCAGCAGCGGGTTATTCTTGCGACGGCGGCATAACACTTGCGCGACGCGCTCCAGTTCAGCAGCGCGACCAATCAAGGGGTCGATGCGCCCCTCCGAGGCCAGGCGGTTGAGATTGACGGCGTATTGCTCCAACGCGGAGGCTGATTCTTTATCCGCCGAGGCAGCCTCATCATTTTTGGCCTGCCCTGTTGCAGCCTCATGACCCTCACCGTCGCCATGCGACATGTAGCGCAGCACCTCCAGGCGCGAAATCCCCTGGCGCTTGAGCAGATACACCGCATGCGAATCTTGTTCGACAAACAATGCCGCAAGCACATGCGCCCCGGTCACTACGCTTTTGCCAGCCGCTTGCACCTGCACCATGGCACGTTGCAGCACGCGCTGAAAACCCAAGGTGGGCTTAGCATCGCTCTTGTCGTCATCCGCGAGACGAGGCACCGTCTCTTCAATGAAATTTTGCAGATCCTGGTCGAGACGCTCGATATTTGCGCCACAACCCAACAGCACCGGGCGCGCCTCAACGTCGAGCAGCAAGTAGCGCAGCAACGTTTCCAAAGTGACGTATTCAAAATGCTGCACCTTGGCAAAGCGGAACACCTGATTGAGCGTATCTTCCAGCGATTTACTTAACATGCCCCACCCTCATCTATCTTTCCGCCGGTTCACTGACGCACAGCAGCGGATGCCCCTCGTCACGCGCTAACTCCAGCACCAACGCCACCTTGGTCTCCGCCACCTCGCGGGTATAGACCCCGCACACACCGCTGCCTTTTTGATGCACATCCAGCATCACCTGTACCGCGCGTTCATGTGCCAAGCGAAACACCCGCTCCAGAATCATCACCACAAAATCCATTGGGGTGAAATCGTCGTTCAGTAGTAGGACGCGGTACATGGGAGGAGGTTCCAACGCCTGTTCGAGTTCCAACTCTTCAGGAGCATAGCCCACATCTTCGGCAGGCATGCGCCGATGATCCATCATGCGCTCGATCATCAGCGCAACACCCCGTGCTGCGTTTCCACCAGCAGATGACGCATACCTTGTGCCACACCCGTGGACACCGAGGCGCCAAGTCCGGACAGAATGCGCTCCAGCACACTTTCCTGCGTGGTCACATCCACCACCTTCTCAACCTTGACCACATCGCGCGCCACGCTTTCCACCGTACCCAGACCGTCGATCAGGCCAAGAGGCAGCGCCTGTTCACCCGTCCAGACCAAGCCACTGAACAACCCCGGCGTGTCCTCTTTCAGCCGTTCACCACGCCCGTCTTTGACCGCCTTGATGAACTGATCATGCACATTGCGCAACAGGCTTTCCATATGCGCCTTTTCCGCTTCATTCACCGGCAGGAAGGGGCTCATCAAAGCTTTATGCTCACCGGCAGTCAGCTCACGGTATTCGATGCCGAGTTTCTGCATGGCATCCACCAGCCCAAAACCTTCCATGCGTACACCAATCGAGCCGATAATGCTCGCCTGATCGGCGTAAATCGCCGCTGCCCCCGCAGCAATGTAATACCCACCTGAAGCTGCCACATCCGTCACCACGACATACAGTGGTTTTTCAGGGTGTTTTTCGCGCAGACGACGCATTTCCTGATAAATGATGTTCGACTGCACCGGGCTGCCGCCCGGGCTATTGATGCGCAGAATCACCGCCTTGGAATGCTCCGCCTCAAACCCTTCGCGCAAGCCTTCAATCACCGTTTCAGCATTGGCCGGCGCATCATCCATGATCGGGCCATCCAGCTTGACCAAGGCGGTAAACGGCTCATCCGACAGCGTGTCTGGCGTGGAAGCGCCCAGCATCACTACCAGCAAGACAATCGCGTACAGCAAAAACGCCAGTTTGAAAAATATACCCCAGCGGCGCCCACGGCGTTGTTCAACCAAACTGCTTTCCGCCAGCTTGCTCAACAGCTCGCGCATCCAGGCGGTATCGTCCTTGCGACTGCCCTTGTCACCCAAGCCAAGATCCTCGTCATGGCGAAATGCCGTCATTTTTTCCAGCTCACTCATGCTTCAATTCCATCATCACAGGTCACCGCAGCCAGCCAGTGCGCCAAGGCATGTACATCATTCACCACCGCCAGCGGCTGACTCGCCTGCAGTGCCGCAACCTCATGCGCGCCATGCGCAATGCCCAAGGCGGGCATGGCTGCACGCCGCGCCATATCCAGATCAAACTGAGTGTCGCCAATCATCAGGCATTGGTGCGCACGGGCATTGGCCTCAAACATCAGCTCATGCAGCATCAGCGGATCGGGTTTGGAGGCGGTTTCTTCCGCACAACGGGTCGCAAAAAAGTAGCGCCCCAAACCCGTGGATTCCAACACTTCATTTAAGCCACGACGGCTTTTCCCCGTCGCCACACTCAGCCAAAAGCCACGTGCCGCCAAATCTTCGATCAGCTCCCTCGCGCCGGGGTACAAGCGCATGGGCACCGGATCATGCTCAAAATAATGCGCCTGATAACGCCGCGCCAATTGCTGCCGCCGCACCGCATCCAGCTCGGGGTACAACGCCTGCGTGGCCTCAGGTAACCCCAGACCAATGATGGCCATGATCGGTTCCGCATCCAGCACCGGCAGATTGCACTCGGCCATGGCGCTTTGGAAGCTGCTGACGATGCGCTCCGTGGAGTCCATCAATGTGCCATCCCAGTCAAACACCAACATTTTGAAAGCCAGCGCCATCAATGTGCCCCCTGTGCGCGCAGCGCGAGCAAAACTTCACGTAGATCATCCGGCAAAGGCGCCTGCACGCGCAGCGTGACCTCACTCATCGGGTGCAACATTTCAAGCTGCTCGGCATGCAGGAATATCCTGCGTAAACCAAGGGATTTGAGTTCACGGTTGAATGCCGCATCACCGTATTTATCATCGCCAGCCAGCGGGTGCCCCACATGCTGTGCATGGACGCGAATCTGGTGGGTACGTCCGGTTTCGATCTCCACCCGCGCCAAGGTTGCCAACCGGCCAAAGCTTTCCACTGGGGTGAACAGACTGACCGCCTCTTTACCGCCTTCATCCACCTTGACCACGCGCTCGCCGCCCTGCAATTCAAAACGATGCAAAGGCACATCCACACGCAGCACAGGGTTTTTGCCCGACGCATGCTTAAACACCTGCCCGCGCATCAGGGCAAGATAGCTCTTACGCGCCGAACCCTCGATCAACTGACGCTGCACGCCGAGCAAGGCCGGGCGGTTCTTGGCTAGCACCAGCACACCGCTGGTGTCACGATCCAGACGGTGCGCCAGCTCAAGCCCGGGCAAATGCCCCCAGGAAGCACGCGCCAGCTCGATCAAACCATAAGGCACACCGCTGCCCCCATGCACCGCAAGACCCGGCGGCTTGTGCACAATCAGCAGGTCGTCGTCTTCATAAAGCACCGTGTCGCGCATCGCCGCCACACGCCCAGGCGGCAAATCCACCGAATCCGTCTCGCGGTTATGCACGGGAGGAATGCGCACCACATCACCCAGCGCCAGTTTGTGCAGCGGCTTGATCCTCCCTTTGTTCACCCGCACTTCGCCTGTGCGCACCATGCGGTAAATACGACTTTTCGGGATGCCTTTGAGCTGGCTGAGCAAAAAGTTGTCCAGCCGCTGACCGGCCTCTTGAGCCGTCACCTGAACATGACGCACCCCGCTTCGCTGGGCGGTATCGTCATGAGCCACGGCTGCATCAGGCTCGCCCGCATGGGGTTGTGTTTTCATGGTACTCATTGCATCACTCTTCAAATTGCTGCGGATGATAGCCCATCCGGCAACCCCACCCGAACATTCATGGCTCCTGGCGCGCATTGCCGCGTTGTAACGATATTGCTATATTCGGGGCTGTTGAGCGTGAGTTGCCTTTCGGGCGCTTCTATAAATTCAATCAAGCCGATGATGGCAAGGCAAAATACAGCGAAAAAGCGCAACATAAACAGGCTATGTGAGCATTTTGAGCTGTGTTTTGACGCCGCAAGCGCGGCTTCAGTGGATTTATAGAAGTGCCCTTGCAAAGGTTGTGACCAACCCACAGCACTCAACCTGTATGCGTAATCTGTTTTGAAATTTTCCAGGTGCAGCTGCGGCTGTGCCCGTTTTGCGGCAGGATGCCTGCAAAACCCCTCACCGGGTGTTGTTGACGGATCTCCATGATGCTTCAGCACCCATGCGGGTGATACGCGCTGCCTTTTTACGCGGCAAGTCTCCCGCTCGATGCAAACACGCATGAAGGACGCGCGCATTGCATCTGTACGTAGCAAACAACCCCAAATATATGACTGCTGGACACCTGAACATCGTTTGCCTGCTCGCGCCGCTCCTTGCATGGATCAGCGGCGTGCGCGCGCATGCAGCGTTTACATGCGCCGTGTTCAGACCACACCAACAAGCCCCTGCGCGTGGCAACCTGCCGCAGGACGGGGCTGCGTGGGCGTCCAGCCCAAGCCTCAGAGAACACACGCATGAAGCGAATGCTGATCAATGCCACACACGCCGAGGAACTGCGCGTTGCCTTGGTGGATGGCCAGACACTTTACGATATCGACATCGAAACCCCGTCCCGCGAGCAGAAAAAATCCAATATCTACAAAGGGACGATTACCCGCATCGAGCCTAGCCTCGAAGCGGTATTCATCAATTACGGTTCCGATCGCCACGGTTTCCTGCCGTTCAAGGAAATTTCGCGCAGCTATTTCAACCCTGATGCGGTGGATGATAAAGGCCGCC
>CAYOCG010000021.1:0-39951 GCA_964402435.1 uncultured Halothiobacillus sp.
GCTCGGTGTGGTTGATGTTGGCCGGAATGATGGCGCGACCACGCGCGATCTCCTCGCGCACAAATTCGGGCGTGATGATATCCGGAATGGAGGCACCAAAATCTTGTCCGCGATGTTGGCGCAGCAGGGCGGCATAGCGCGGGTCGGCGCGCAGCTCCTGAAGCTTTAGGTTTTCGCGGATGGCGACGTATTCCATCTCCGGGGTGACGATGCCCTGCTTCGCGTAGTGCATCTGGCTGACGTTGTGGCCGGCCTTAGCGCGGCGCGGCGCACGGATGTGCTCGAAGCGCAAATGGGCGGTCTTCGGGTCGGCGGCGCGCGCCTGGCCGAACTCCGAGGTGGGGCCCTGCAGGACTTCGGTGTCGCCGCGGGCTTCAATCCAACCACGACGCACCTCGGGCAGACCTTTGAGCAAGTCGATCTTGATCGAGGGATCGGTGTACGGGCCGGAGGTGTCGTAAACGTAGATTGGCGGGTTAGGCTCCAACCCGCCATTGATGCGCGTCGGGGTCTGACTGATCTCGCGCATCGGCACACGAATGTCCGCACGCGAACCCTCAACAAATATTTTGCGCGAGCCGGTGAAAGGCTTGGTGACTTCCGCAGACAGTTCGGCAGATTTCTTGAAAATATCTTCAGCAACGGCGGCCATACGCAGCTCCTCATTCAAATGGCGCAGGGCGGCGTACAGCATCAGACTGCGGCAGCTTCCCTACGCCGGTGTTACGCCGGATCAGGTTCAAAGGGTGTCTCTCAGCCCAATGCACGACAACGCACAGGGCACCCCCAGCTTCTGTTATCGCACGTTACCATAATTGCCACGCACAACCTACCGCGCTTAGAGGGATATACAACGAAGAATGCATTGACCTGCAACGTATTTTCAGCTTTAATGCGTGCCCTTTATTCCGCCACGCCCCGAACAGGGAGTTCAATTCATGAAAAGAACCTACCAACCCAGTAATCTGCACCGCAAGCGCACCCACGGTTTTCGTGCACGCATGAGCACCCGCGGCGGCCGCGCTGTGCTCAATGCACGTCGCGCCAAAGGTCGCAAGCGCCTGTCCTGCTGATTTCGTCGGTCTGTCGTGCCGGCGGGTTGCATATTCAGGGCGTGCTGAGGGCACTTCCATAAATTCGATCAAGCCGATGATGGCAAGGCAAAATACAGCGAAAAAGCGCAGCATAGACGCACTATGTGAGCATTTTGAGCTGTATTTTGATGCAGCAAGCGCGGCTTCAGTGAATTTATAGAAGTGCCCTTGAGCGAGTTCGCCTTTCCCCGCCGTGCACGCCTGCTGCGACCTGATGAATTCAAGCGTGTTTTTGAAGACCCCGTACGATTCGCTCGGCACGGGGTCATTGTTTTGTCGCGCAAAACGCAGGGCGGCACGGCGCGACTGGGGCTTGCGGTGGCCAAAAAACATGTACGCCGCGCGCATGAACGCAACCGTATCAAGAGGCTGGCACGCGAGACCTTTCGCCTGCACCCGGTGCGCCATTGCCCGCTGGACTGTGTGGTTTTGGTGCGCAGCGGGGTGGAAAAATCCAGCAACGAGGAGTTACGTCAGGCGTTAAACGGTGCCTGGCGCAAGCTGGTTGAACAATGCAGCGTTTCCTGATCGCTCTGATCCGCGCGTATCAGTTGGTATTAAGTCCGCTGATGGGGCGACAATGCCGCTTTGAACCCACCTGTTCCTGTTATGCTATGGAGGCCATTCGTCGCCATGGCAGCCTGCGTGGTGGCTGGCTAGGACTCAGGCGGATCTGCCGCTGCCATCCGTTCAGCCCTGGCGGGTATGATCCTGTGCCTGAGTCGCTGGACAAAAAATCCGCCCCATCAGTCAACACGCCAGCCAAGCAACCCTCGCCGCCAAACTAACTTCTGCTCCCGGGATTCGTCTGCATTATGGATAGTCAACGCCTCATTCTGGTCATTGCTCTGAGTTTTGTCCTGCTGTTGATGTGGCAGGCATGGAATGAAGACCACGCCGCATTACTCAAGGCGCAAAACGCGCCGGCTCTGACCGAGGGCAACGCGCAGCGGAATGATGTACCCCCCGGCGCGTTGCAGGCGCCCGGCAAGCAGGATGTGCCGTCCTCACAGGCCAGCAGCTTACCCAATGCCCCCGCGCAAACCGGCGGCACCATCCGTCTGATCAATGATGTGCTGGATTTGACCATCAACACCCAGGGCGGGGTGGTGCAGCGCGGCGACCTGCTCAAATACCCGGTGAACCTCGAACAGCCCGATCACCCAGTACGCCTGCTCAACGACGCACCGGGTCTGTTCAATGTCGCCCAGTCCGGGTTGCGCACCACGCAGGGCGCAGCGCCAGATCACTATGCCGCGTTCAAGGTCGAGGGCGATGTCTTCCGCCTCGCCGACGGCCAGGATCAGATCAGCGTGCCGCTGGTGTGGGAGCAGGATGGCATCAAAGTCACCAAAACCTTTACCCTCAGCCGTGGTAGCTATGCGGTCAAGGTGACACAGAACATCAGCAACCACAGCGACAAGCCCTGGCAGGGCAGCCAGTACCGCCAATTGCAGCGTGGGCCGATCGATTCCAGCATGGCGCTGGTGTATACCTACACCGGCGGCGTCTATGCTGGCACCCAGTCCAATGGCGAACGCCTGCCCTACCAGAAAACACCACTGGATGAGCTGGCGAAAAAGCCGGTAGATGCCTCACTCAAAGACGGCTGGGTGGCGATGATCCAGCATTATTTCTTGAGTGCATGGGTGCCGGGCGACAAGGACGATTTCAACCGTTTTTACAGCCTGACCAGCACACAGGGCAACGGCCAGCCGCTGTACACCCTCGGCATGATCTCGCCGGCACAAAGCATTGCCCCCGGCGCCAGCCACGCGTTCAGCTCCACGCTCTATCTTGGACCGAAGATTCAGGACGACCTGGAGAAACTTGCCACGGGGCTGGATCTGACCGTGGACTACGGCATGTTGCACTTCATCGCCAAGCCGATTTTCTGGCTACTCAGCCTGTTCCATGCCTGGGTGGGCAACTGGGGCTGGGCGATCGTGCTAGTCACCGTGCTGATCAAGATCGTATTCTACAAGCTCTCCGAGTCCAGCTATCGCTCCATGGCGAACATGCGCAAGCTGCAACCCAAGTTGCAGACGCTGAAAGAGCGCTATGGCGACGATAAGCAGAAGTTCTCCGAAGAGATGATGAAGCTCTACCGCACGGAGAAGATCAACCCGCTGGGCGGCTGCCTGCCCATGCTGGTGCAGATTCCGGTGTTCATTGCACTCTACTGGGTGCTGGTCGAGTCGGTGGAACTGCGTCAGGCGCCGTGGATTCTGTGGATTCACGACCTGACCGCCAGAGATCCGTATTTTGTGTTGCCCATCCTCATGGGCATCACCATGTGGCTGCAACACAAGCTCAACCCGCAGCCGATGGATGAGATGCAGCGCAAGGTGTTTGCCATCCTGCCACCGGTGTTCACCGTGTTCTTTGCCTTCTTCCCCGCAGGTCTTGTGCTCTACTGGCTGGTGAACAACATCCTGTCGATTGCACAGCAGTGGGTGATCAACAAGCGCTTGGGTGCGTTGGACTCCGACCTCGCCCCAGCAGGCGCGGCGAAAAAGTAATCCATGTCCGCTTCGGACACCATCGCCGCCGTCGCCACCGCCCACGGGCGCGGCGGCATCGGCGTGGTGCGCATCTCCGGCAGTAAAACGGCGGACATCGCCCGCGCTCTGCTCGGCACCCTGCCCACACCGCGCCGCGCGCTGCACTGTATTTTTCGCGATGCGCAAGGCGAGGCACTGGACGACGGCATTGCGCTGTTCTTTCCTGCGCCGCACTCCTTCACGGGTGAAGATGTGCTGGAACTGCAAGGGCACGGTGGCGCGGTGGTGCTGGATCGCATCCTGCGTGCCGTGCTCGCGCAAGGCGCACGTCTGGCGCGACCGGGGGAGTTCTCCGAACGCGCCTTTCTCAACGACAAGCTCGATCTGGCGCAGGCCGAAGCCATTGCTGATTTGATTGATGCCGGTTCCGAAGCCGCGGCCAAAGCAGCACTCGCCTCGTTGCAAGGCGTGTTCTCCCACGAAGTGCATCGTCTGACTGAGCAACTGATCGCCCTGCGTTGCTACATTGAGGCTGCGCTGGATTTCCCCGAGGAAGAAATCGACTTTCTGGCCGATACCCAGCTTGTGAAACGTCTCGATGACCTGCTGGCGCGAGCAACGCGCGTGCGTCAGGCAGCCCACCAAGGCGCGCTGCTGCGCGAAGGCCTGCACGTGGTCATTCTTGGCCGCCCCAATGCCGGCAAATCCAGCCTGCTCAATGCACTGTGTGGTTTTGAAGCGGCGATTGTCACCGACATTCCGGGCACCACGCGCGATGTGCTGCGTCAGCACCTGTCGATTGATGGGCTGCCGCTGCATCTGGTGGACACCGCCGGGTTGCGCGAAAGCCATGACCCGGTGGAGCAAGAGGGTATCCGCCGCGCCTGGCAGGAAGTCGAACGTGCGGATCACATCCTGCTGGTGGTGGACGACCAGCACGGTATCGCCGCCGAGGATGCCGCTATCCTGCAACGCCTACCGAGCACACTCGGCCTGACCGTGGTACGCAATAAAATCGACCTGAGCGGCACCGCACCCGGCCAGCGCACACTGGATGCCGCCGCCGCGATGCAGGCTGGCTTGCAGGGGCGTGAGGTCACGGAAATTGCGCTCTCCGCCAAGCTTCGCCTCGGCTTGGACGCTTTGCGCCAGCATCTCAAAGACTGCTTGGGCTATCATCCGGGCGAGGCCGGCGTGCTCCTCGCCCGCCGTCGACATCTCGATGCCCTGGAAAAAGCCGAAGTCCACATGCAGCATGCACGGCATTGTTTGTGTGATCTGGGCGCCGGCGAACTGGCAGCCGAAGAACTGCGTTACGCCCAGCGCCAATTGGACGAAATTACCGGCCAATTCACCGCGGATGATCTACTGGGGCGGATTTTTTCGAGTTTCTGCATAGGAAAGTGATGCCATGAAAACCGAGTGGAAACAGTTTTTGCAGCAGCGCGGTGGTGAGTGGGCTGATCCCGACGCACCGCTGAGCCACTTTGGCAATCCAAGCCAGGAACTGAGCTTGACGTTGAGTGGCGAAGTATTGGTCGATCTAGGGCAGCGCGGCTTGATTGCCGTGAGCGGTAGCGATGCGGAAAGCTTTTTGCAAAACATGCTTTCCAACGATGTGCGCCAGGTCAGCGAATCGCGCAGTCAGCTCACCAGCCTCAACACGCCGAAAGGGCGCATGCTGGCCTTGATGCGCCTGTTCCGCCGCGAGGGTGTGTTTTACCTCGATCTGCCACGCGCTCTGGTGGAGAACATACTCAAGCGGCTGCGCATGTACGTTCTACGCAGTCAGGTCTCGCTGGAGTCCGCGAATGACGCACTGGTGCATTTTGGTGTGAACGGCACCCATGCCGCCGAACGCTTGGAATCTTTACTGGGTGCCGTGCCGGCGAGCGACAGCGATGTGCTGCACCACAAGGGCGTCACGCTTGTGCGCCAGTCTGCTGCCAAGCCTCATCAGCAACGCTTTGCGCTTTATGGCGAACTGGAACCGATGCAAAAGCTGTGGCAGGCGCTGGATGTGCATGCCACGCCCGTTGGCGGCGTGGCGTGGGATCTGCTCGACACGCTTTGCGGCCTGCCCGAAATTTACCCCGCCACGCAAGAAGCCTTCGTACCGCAGATGGTCAATCTGGAATGCATTGGCGGCGTGAGCTTCAAAAAAGGCTGCTACCCCGGGCAGGAAGTGGTGGCGCGCATGCACTACCTGGGCAAGCCGGCACGGCGCATGTTTCTGTATCATGCCCCACTGGCGCAACATGCCGCACCTGGAGAGAAAATCATCAACCCAGCCGATGGGCAAGAGCTGGGCGAGGTGGTGCGCAGCGCACCCCATCCCGATGGTGGCGTGGTGCTGCTTGGCGTGATGCGCCTGAATGCGCTGACAAGTAGCGAACAACTGCAACTGGGCCATGACACAGCCGCGACACTCAGCCCATTGCCCTTGCCTTACACCCTTGAGGATGAATCTGCATGAAACCAAGCGACCCATTGATCATCGCTGGCAAAACCTATAGTTCCCGTCTGCTCACCGGCACGGGCAAATACAAGGACATGGAAGAAACCCGTCTGGCCACCGAGGCCGCGGGCGCGGAGATCATTACCGTCGCCGTACGCCGGGTGAATTTGGGCCAGAACGCGGATGAGCCGAGTCTGCTCGATGTTCTGCCGCCGGAAAAATACACCCTGCTGCCCAACACCGCCGGCTGCTACACCGCCGAAGATGCCGTGCGCACCTGCCGCTTGGCGCGCGAGCTGCTCGATGGCCATGACCTGGTCAAACTTGAAGTGCTCGGTGATCCAAAAACCCTTTATCCGGATGTCATCGCCACACTGGACGCCGCTGAAACCCTGGTCAAGGACGGCTTCAAGGTGATGGTCTACACCTCGGACGACCCGATCATCGCCAAGCGCCTGGAAGAGATCGGTTGCGTCGCCGTCATGCCGCTGGCCGCACCGATTGGCTCGGGTCTGGGCGTGCAGAACAAATACAACATCCTCACCATCGTGGAAAACGCCAAGGTACCAATCATCGTCGATGCCGGCGTGGGCACGGCCTCCGATGCCTCGATTGCCATGGAGCTTGGCTGCGATGGTGTGCTGATGAACACGGCGATTGCAGAGGCAAAAAATCCGGTGATGATGGCCGAGGCAATGAAGCACGCCATCATCGCCGGGCGATTGGCTTACAAGGCCGGGCGCATGCCACGACGGCGTTTTGCCTCGGCCTCCTCACCCACCGACGGCGTGTTCTTCTGATGGAAGCCCCCGCGCCGCGCCTGCGCACCATCAAAAGCTTCGTGCTGCGCGAAGGGCGGCTGACCTCTGGCCAGCAGCGCGCGCTGGATGTGCTTTTCCCACGCTTTGGCCTGCACGGTGAGGGCGAGCTCGATTGGGTCGCGCTGTTTGGCAACACGCATCCCGTGACGCTGGAAATAGGCTTTGGCAACGGCGAGTCGCTGGCCGCCATGGCCGAGGCTGCGCCGGAGCTGAACTTCCTGGGCGTGGAGGTGCACCGCCCCGGCGTCGGCCACCTGCTGCAACTCATCGAGCAGAAGGGGCTGACCAACGTGCGCGTGGCGAACACGGACGCGGTCGAGTTGTTGAAGCAGCGCATCCCCGCCGCCAGCCTGGATCGCCTGCTGCTGTTTTTCCCAGACCCTTGGCACAAGAGCCGTCACCACAAACGGCGTATCGTGCAGGCTGGGTTTGCCGATCTGGTCGCCTCGCGCCTGCGGCCGGGTGGTTTGTGGCACTTGGCCACCGACTGGGAAAACTATGCTGAGCACATGCGTGAGGTGCTGGAGTCTCATCCCGCCTTTGACAATGCCATCGCCCCCAACGCCTGCGCCCCCGACCGGCCAGCTTGGCGCCCGGAAACCAAGTTCGAACGCCGTGGCCAACGCTTGGGACATGGCGTGTGGGACATGCTTTACACGCGACGCAATGATTTGACATTCACATGACAACCGCCCGACGGATGTTTAGAATCCATCCGTTTGCATTTTCTTTTACCTCACAGGGAGTTTGCCCATGTCCAAGAAGCACCCCGTGGTTGCGGTCACCGGTTCCTCCGGCGCCGGCACCACCACCGTCAAGCGCTCATTCGAGCAGATCTTCCGCCGCGAGAACATCAACCCGGCGATCATCGAGGGCGACAGCTTCCACAGCCTGAATCGCATGGAATTCCGTGAAGCGATGAAAAAGGCCGAAGCCGAGGGCAACAAGCATTTCAGCCATTTCGGCCCGGAGGCCAACCATTTCGACAAACTGGCCGAGCTGTTCAAGAGCTACGGCAAGACCGGCACCGGTAAAAAGCGCTACTACCTGCACAGCGACGAAGAAGCCGCCGAGCACAATGCACGCCTGGGCACCACCCTCAAGGCGGGTGAATTCACCCCGTGGGAAGACATTCCGGAAGGCTCCGACCTGCTGTTCTACGAGGGTCTGCACGGCCTGGTGCAAACCGACAGCGTGGACGTGGCCAAGCACGTTGATCTGGGCGTAGGCGTCGTGCCCGTGGTCAACCTGGAGTGGATCCAGAAAATCCACCGCGACAACAAGGAGCGCGGTTACTCTGCCGAGGCCATCGTCGACACCATCCTGCGCCGCATGCCGGATTACGTGAACTACATCACCCCGCAGTTCTCCAATACGGACGTCAATTTCCAGCGCGTGGCGACGGTCGATACCTCGAACCCGTTCATCGCACGTGACATCCCCACCCCGGATGAAAGCTTCGTCATCATCCGCTTCCGCGATCCGAAGCAGGCTGATTTCCCCTACCTGCTCTCCATGATTCCGGATTCATTCATGTCCCGCCCGAACAACATGGTTGTGCCCGGTGGCAAGATGGGCTTCGCCATGGAGCTGATCCTGGCACCGATGATTCACCGCCTGATCGAGAGCCGCGGCAAGTAATTCGCCGTCGCGCTTGAATCACACCTCACCCCGGCATCGTCCGGGGTTTTTTTGTGCCTGAATGCTTCAACGTTAAAGCGCTTGACGCAGCGCTGCGCCCAATACCTCACCGCGCCAACCTTGCAGTGTTTCCACCGCCTCCGCTCGCCGCGCGATGCGTTCCAGCATGGCGCGATTGAGCAGGAGGCTTGCGGGCAGATTCAGGTGTTTTGCCTGCTTTTCCAACACTTCGTGCAACCGCTTGAGGCGATCGCGCGCCGTGGCCGGCAAAGGCTGCCATGCCTGGGGCGCGGCGACCTCCGTCACGGCTTCCGTCAGAACATCCAAAAGAACTTCCGCGTGGGGCGCGAGATGAGCAGGCAAGTGATGTAGCAAGGCTTTGACACTGTGCGGCGGGCGCTGCACCAGATGCAGCAGCGTCTCATCATCCAGAATCCAGCGGCGCGGGCGATCATCATGCTGCGCTTGGCGTTCGCGCCATGCAGCAAGCTGGCGCAGGCGCGCAAAGCCGCTTTTCGGCGCACGTTGCCAACCCTTGACCTTGCGCCAAGCCTCATCGGGTTCAATCGTCCAATGACGGCTTGCCAGCAGCGCGGCGCAGTCTTCAGCCAGCCACTCAGCACGCCCCAAGTCTTGCAGGCGCACCTTGAGATGTTTGTGTAGCGCTGGCAGATAGCGCACATCCTCGCGCGCATAGTGCAGTTGTTGCGCGCTCAATGGTCGTTGTGCCCAGTCGGTACGGCTGGCGGATTTATCCAGCACCACGCCCAGCACGCACTCGATCAAGGCCGCATACCCCAGTTGCTCGCCCATGCCGCAGAAGGTGGCGGCCAACTGCGTGTCGAACAGCGGCGACGGCAGACAACCGAGACGTTGATGCAGCACCTCAATATCCTGCGCCGCCGAGTGGATCACCTTGATCTGGCGCACATCAACCAGGCGGGCGGCCAATGGGTTGAGATCAGCAAGTTGCAGCGGGTCGATACACACCTGCTGCCTGGCATCGGCGAGTTGCACCAAACACAGCTTGGGATAATAGCTCTGCTCGCGCATGAACTCAGTGTCCAGCGCCAGCACCTCGCTGCTGGCCAAATCATTCAGCGCAGAAACAAAATCGGCCTGACTTTGCAGCAGGCCGTCGGTGGGTTCAGTCATGGAAATGCATCAGGGCAGCACGCGCGCCTGCTTGATCAGCACCGTCTCACGCGGCACATCGGAGCGGAACGGCCCGCCACTGCCCGTGGGCACGCCGGCAATTTTGTCCACCACATCCATGCCGGAGATGACCTTACCGAACACGGTGTAGCCATAACCTTGCGGCGTGGGTGCCTTGTAATCGAGAAAGGCGTTGTCCACGGTGTTGATGAAGAATTGCGAGGTGGCGCTGTGCGGCGCACCGGTACGCGCCATGGCGATGGTGCCACGTGCGTTCTTCAAGCCATTAGCCGCTTCATTGTCGATCGGCGCACGCGTGGGTTTCTGCACATAATCCGCAGTAAAACCACCACCCTGAATCATAAAACCGGGGATGACGCGGTGAAACGTGGTGCCGTCGTAGTGCTTGTCGCGCACGTACTGCAGGAAATTGTCCACGGTTTTCGGCGCTGCCTTGGCATCCAGCTCGACCACAATAGTGCCCATAGACGTTTCCAGTTCAACGCGCGGTGCGGCAGACTCGGCGGCCCATGCGCCAAAAGAGGCAACACCGAACAGCAGAGCTGCAATCGCCTGACGGCGGGAAAGGGTGCGATCCATACTGCGCTCCTTAGGCTCAGTCATCACGACGCACGCGCTCCAGGCGCTCGTGCTTCTCTTGCGCTTCGATGGTCAGGTTGGCAATCGGGCGCGCTTCCAGTCGCTTCAAGCCAATCTCTTCGCCGGTGTCTTCACAGTAACCGTAGTCACCATCCTGAATACGCTGCAAGGTCTTGTCGATCTTGTTGATCAGCTTGCGGTAGCGGTCGCGCGTACGCAGCTCCAGCGCGGCATCGGACTCCAGCGTGGCACGGTCGTTAATGTCCGGCTCTTGCCAATTTTCTTCACGCAACTGATCGATGGTGGAGTTCGACTCTTCCAGCAGCTCTTGCTTCCAGGCCAGCAACTTGCGGCGGAAATACTCAAGCTGCATGGGGTTCATGTATTCCTCGTCTTCCGAGGGCTTGTAACCTGCAGGCAGTTCGATACTCATGGGCATGCTTCCGGCTTGTAAAATCAACGCGCGAGTATAGTGGCTTGCCCACCAAAGCCCAACACCATTTCAATCGCCATGTTGCGCTAGACTCGGAGCGAGCGATTGCGAGGAAACGTCGATGCACAAACTCATCTGTGTTGCTGCTTTGCTGTACGCATCTTTGATGCACACTGCGCTCGCGCAGGAGCTGGTCAGCACACGCGCCGAACAAAAAGCCTTGGCGGTGACCATTTACAACGACCAGCTTGCGTTGATCAAAGACACACGCAGCGTCAACCTACCCAAGGATGAAACCCGCCTCGCCTGGCGCGAGGTTTCGGCCAAGATGCGCGCGGAAACCGCTTTGTTGCGGAATCTGAGCCATCCCGAAGGCTTTCGCCTGATCGAACAAAACTTCGACTTCGACCTGCTCACCCCACAAAAACTGCTGGATAAATACCTTGGCAAAGAGGTGAGCGTGATCCGCACCCACCCAACCAGCGGCGTGGAAACGCGCGAAACTGCCACCGTGCTCTCCACGCAAAACGGCGTGGTGCTTAAATTTGCCGACCGCATCGAAACCGGGCTGCCGGGGCGTTTGGCTTACCCCAGCGTGCCAGATAACCTACGTGATCTACCGACCTTGATCATCACCTTACAAAGTAAGCAGGCGGGCGCGCAGGATCTGGAGCTGTCTTACCTCACGGGCGGACTGAGCTGGCGCGCAGATTACGTGGCCGAACTCAATGCCAGCGACAGCGCGCTTGATCTCAACGGCTGGGTGACGCTGACCAATCAGAGCGGTGCACGCTATGACAACGCCCGCCTGCAACTGGTGGCGGGCGACGTCAACCGCGTGCGCGACCTGCCGGCCGCCGCACCACGGGTCGCCATGGCCAAGATGCAGGACATGGCCGTGGCCAGCGAAATGCAGCAAGAAAGCCTGTTTGAGTACCATCTCTACACGCTGCCGCGGCCAACCACGCTGGCCGATCACCAGACCAAACAAGTGGCACTGCTCTCGGCCAGCGCGGTGCCGGTGCGCAAGGAATTCCTCTTGCAGGGTGCGGATTATTATTACCACAGTCCGGCGGGTGACATCGGCCGCAAGCTCAAGGTGGGCGTTTTTGTTGAGTTCAAAAACGACAAGGCGCAGGGACTCGGCGTGCCGCTCCCGAAAGGCGTGATGCGCGTGTACAAAAAAGATGCCGCTGGCAACGCGCAATTCATTGGCGAAGACCGCATCGACCATACACCGGTGAACGAGACGGTGCGCCTGAAATTAGGCGATGCGTTTGACATTACCGCCGACAAAAAGCAGACCGATTTCCAGAAGCTGCCGGGCAGCGGACGCTACAACGCGATCTACGAGTCGGCATTTGAGATCGTACTGAAAAACGCGAAAAAGGACGCGGTGACGGTGACGGTGCGCGAGCCCATCCCCGGCGATTGGAGCATGCAAAGCGAGTCGCAGCCACACAAGAAGGTGAGCAGCCAGCTTGCGGAATGGCAGGTTCAAGTGCCCGCCGAAGGCGAGGCCAAGTTGAGCTATCGCGTGCGCGTGAGCTATTGACGCGCCGGTTGCGGCGCGGCTAACCAGGGAGCCGGCAGGCGGGTTTGCAACAAAACACCGCCCTGCGAGTGAGCTGGCATGAGTGCAAGCACATCACGTAGCGCCGGCGGTGCCTCAGGCTTGGCTTCGGCGCGCGCATCGAGCGTCAAGCCTTGTGCACGATCACCGCTCAGACGCCCCTGCAAGGCGAGCATCCCGCCACGATCACTCAGCGCCAACTCCAGCCGACCATCCGTGACCTCGCCTGCAGCCACAAATGCGCCGAGAAGCATGGGCGCAGAAGGATCGAGCGCGATGCGCACATCCTTCAGCGTCAGCCGCAGATCCTCGGCGCGGGTGATGCCGCCTTGCGCCCCCGCCTGCCAGTGCAGTTCGCTGCTTACCAGCTTGGCCATGCCATCCAGCGGCACCGGTACACGCTGCGCCAGAAGAGGGTGATTGAGGCGCATTTCGGCGAACAGGTCATACGCCGTCATCCCGCCATTCCACGCCAGTCCGAGCCGAGCGCGCGCGCGCAAGCTGCCATCTTCTGCTTCGATGCGCAACAACACGGGCTGAGTGAAGGGCGTGCCCAGCCCTAGACGCCAACGCAGCTGCTCAAGCTGCACCGCGGGCGCGCGCAACTGCGCCATGCCGTGCCATAGCGTGCCCTGCACATTGACCAAAGGCAATTTGAGCCAGTTTGCCACCTGAGCTGCGGGCAGGGTAACGACCAGCGCGAGGACGAAAAACACCAGCGCCAGCGCAAACCAGCCAAGGGTTTGCTTGAGCGGCGGCAACACGTTAAGGCGCATGGCTTTGCAAGGTGATTTGCGCGTTGACCCGCCCCGGGCTGATGGGGTCGATCTGCGCCGCAACCACGTGCAAGCCTTGTTCTTGCAGGTGCTGCAGCATACGCATCAGCGCCTCGGCCGGAGCCGCCTCCAAGGTCACGCGCACGGCGTTATTGCTTTCCGCCTCACGACGCTTGAGCGCCTCACTCAAGGCAAATTGACGCGCCGCCTGCTCGATGGCGGGTAATGGCGGCATGCGCTGCCCCGCTGCACGGGATGCGGTCGGCTGCGCGCGCAGCTGTGCGGCGAGTCGTTGGGCTTCGGCCAAATCCTGCCGCAGCGCATCGGCTGCTTGCGCCGCTTGAAGTTCGGCCTGGCGCACGGGTTGCCAGAGCAGCAGGTAAACCAGCAGCGGCGCCGCCAACCCCGCGCCGACCAACAATGTGACTTGCTCGCGAGCTGCCAGACTTTGCCACCACAGACGCAGGCGTTGCATTACCTCGCTCATGCACCACGCTCCTTGATGCGAAGACGCGCCTCTGCACTCTCACCCTCGGCGCGCAACCCCGCCAGCTCGGCGTGCAGCCCCGGCGAATTTTTCAATGCCGCGCTCACCGCCTCCAGCGCCGCAGCATTGGGCGCGGACAGTTGCACCTCCAGGTAACCACTCTGCCCTTTGGCCACGCCTGCCTGATAGCGCACACCGCCCAGCTTCACAGCAGATTGCGCTTCCAGAACGGGCGAGAGCGCGGCCAACAGAGGCAAAAGCCCGCGCTCCTCCTGCGCCGATCCACTGGTCTTGGCCATCTGGCGCAACTGCACCAGCGGATTGACCCAGCGCTTGACCTCCGGCGCGGCATCCCGCGCCACTTGTTCGATCTGGCCGCGCATGGCATGCGCTTGCCGCTTGAGTTGCTGCGTGTGTGCGAGCATGTAACCCAACTGCACGACAAACAAGGCGGCCGCCAACCCCGCCGGCCATGCCCAGGGGCGCAGCTTTTCGCCCCACGGCGTGCCGCGACCTTTGCCGCCGAGAAAATCGACCGCTTGCGCCTCGCGCAAATGCTGATGCATCCAAAGCCAAGCGCCACCCGGCGCCGGCTCACGCGTCAGGCTGCTTGATGCGGGCACCACCTGTTTGACCAAATGCTCTAAGCCCGCAACATCCACCCAATGCACCGCATCCTGTGGCTGGATGAGGGCAGACAACCAATCCGCCGGCAAACTCATGGCTTCACGTGCGCCATGGCGCACGAGGATCTCATCGGGCGACAACGGCAGCAGCACCCATCCTTCGACGGGCGCAGGAATCGCATCCAGCTCGCTGTACACCGCATCCGGCGTCAAATCATGCGCCTTGAGCTCGGCGAGCAAGGCGGCCAAGCGTTCACGCTGGATGGCCCGCGCAGCCACGCTGCCGTCCACCTGACGCGCGCCGTGGGCAATCTGCACCTGGTCGATGTCTTCAGCAAGCTGCTCTTCCAGCGCATAGGGCAGTGCCTGGGCAACCAGACGCGGGCTTTTGGCACTGATGTTCACCTGCACGTGCGTCACCCATACCCCCGGCAGCAACACGCGGATACGGGTGCGCGGCGTGGGGCGCGGCACATCGCTGATTGCGCCCTCGCCAACGCGCAGCTCGTCACCATGATGCTGCACCCAGTACCAGCGCGTGACCGACCCATCCTCCACAGCAGGCCGCAGGGTTAAAAGTTCCACTCTAAAACGCCTCCTGAAAGCGACTCCACACGCGCACCAAACCCTGCTCGTCGACAAGCAACATACTGTAACGACGCAGACGGGTTCTGCCAACGATGGCTTCCGCCTCAAGCAGGAAGGCTTTGGAATTGACGCCTAGCCATTTGGGGTCAATGCGCCCCTCAAACGGCGGCCGGCTGAGTAAATCGTTGACGTTGTTCAATGGCCGAGTTTCACGCTCGCGCACGAAGTCCTGCCACAGCGCGGGGTCGCCGGAGATGTCCACACAGGCCAGCACCTCCAGCGGGGCGGTGTTGAGATTGAGCGTGGCGCCCGGCGGCAGGCCGGCGACCCATTGACGCAGCCTGGTGGCAGCCTCGGGGGAGATGCCGCGAATCAAGGCCAGTTCACGTGACGATTGCAGTGGTTGATTACCCACGCGGTAGGGCGGCTCCATGCGCAGATACGCGCCGTCCTCCGCGCCCTGCGGGCGTACCTCGCCATCCATGTCCTGCCAGTCGGTGAGCGCCTCCAACACTGCTTCGGGGCTATCCACACCGGCTTTTTTCAACAGGCATGCAAGACGCTGCTGCATCACCGGATCCATACTGTTGTCGGTGCGCAGCAGGGCGCGCAGATTCATGCGGCTTTGCATGTCGATCAGCCGCCCGCCGATCTGCCCGCCCTCCACCGGCACCGCCGGCAGGGGCATCGCCCAAGCCTCACCCAAGTGATCCACCTCGCGCTTGTCGCGCGCCAGCACCACACGTGCCCAGTCTTCCGCACCCTGCAAGTAGAGCTTGGCCTGCGCATGGTGCAGCAGGTTTTCCGTGCGGCGCAAACTCATGGCGCTATCCTGCGCCAGCGACGCAGCGAGCACCACGGCAATCGCCAGCACCAGCAGCGCAGTGATCAATGCAACGCCTTGTTGCTGCCGTTTCATGGCGTGGGTGCCTCTTTTTTTGCCGCAGGCTTCACGGAACCGCCCGGCGGCGCGTCACCCGTGTTGGGCGCATTCCCTGGCTCGCCCATCGGATCGCCCAGCCCTGCATCCGGCAGCAGCACGACCTGACGCAGCTCACGCCCATCGGCAAGAAGCAGTTGCACACTGATGGCTTGCGGCAGGCTCATGCGCTCGGCATTGGGCGGCGGCCAGACGTTGCTCTCCTTGCCATCTTCCAAAAACGTGAGACGCATTTGGCGCACGTTCTGCCACAGACGCACACTTTGATCCGGCTCCAGGCGCGTGGCATCCGGTGGATTCCATTCATCGCGCCACAGGGTGTCGTTCTCCAGGCGGTAACGCACGCGACTGTAGGGCGAAAGCATGCCCGCCTCGCGCACGCGCGCTGTGCGCGTAAATTCCAGCACGCTGCGCCCATCCTGCCCGCTTTGCAGCGCCAGACGCACGCTGCCCAGTCCATCGCGTACCGGACGGTTGATCACCAGACTCATATCATCATCCAGCACACGCAGCCCACGTTGCATTTCGGCGAGCTGCGCCTCCGCCAGTCGCGTGCCCTCGGCGTTTTTCATCATTGCCGCCAGGCCGCCATAGGCCATGACGCCAATCAGGGCGAAAATCGCCATGGCCACGATCAGTTCCAGCAGGGTGAAGCCGCGTGCGGTCATAATTTACGCGCCAAAAAGCCGATCACCCGCGCCTGCAGCGCAGGCTCCACGCCCTGCGCACCCACACTGCGCACATCGATGATCACGCGCTTGAGCTCGGGATCCGGCGTGGTTTCAAAACGCGCCTGCCATTGCCACTTACGCCCGGCCTGCTCGACAACATCCTTGGCCTCGCTGCCCTCGGGCCAGAGCTTCTTGGCCTGCATCAGGTGGATCTGGTTTTCCGCCACCAGAAACGCCTGCGTGCGCGTTTCAAGATCACTCAGCAGCAGGGCGTGATCGCCGGCGGTTTTCACCAGCGCGCCCAAGGCGAGCGCAAGGATGACGAGCGCGACCAGCACTTCCATCAGCGTGAATCCTGCTGACCTCATGGCGTGCTCACCTCATCCATCAGACGCGCGCCATCCATGTCGATGAGCACGCGCTGCACCCGTGGCGTGGCGGGATGGCGCAGGATCAATATGCCTGCCGGCCAGAGCATGTCATTGGCACGCGCCAGCAGTTGCGGGGTCAACGCTGTATTACCGGCCTTGCTCAATGGCCGTGGGTCGCGCTGCGCGGCAGCCTCAAAACTCAGCTCCGTCCCTTCGGGCAGCGAGCGCGGCACAAACAGGCTATCGTCCAATAGCGGCACGAAGGACTTGGTGTCCGCATCATCACCTTCGTTGCGCTGCACAAAGGCATAGCCCTGTGGGGTGAACACCAGCCCGAGATCGACATCACGCATCACTGCTTCGTCACGCGCCAGATTGAGCAGGGCGGCAAGACGTCGCGCTTCATCATGCAGGGCGTCGCCGGCGCGATCGCCCTTCAACGACAAACTGGCCGCAGTAATGAGGATGGCGATGATCACCATGACCACCATGACTTCGATCAGGGTGAAGCCGCGGGCAGGCATGGTCGCGCTCATTTCTCGGCCACCAGCACGGCACGGCGCGGCGCGGGAAAGCCCTCCACCGTACGGCTGGCATCGGCCGGGTCGAGAAAATCCGCCAGCGAGGCGAACTGCATCCAGTCGGTGCGCCGCTGCTCCTGCAGCGTGGTTTGGCATTCATCCACAATGCGTACATCGCGGAAACCGACCGCCTGCATCCACGCCTGCAAGGTCGCTGCCGAGGGTACATGCCAGACATTGCGCATCATGGCATAACGCCCGCTGGGGTTGAGGTGGGTATCCGCCGGATGCAGACAATCACCCGCATCCTGCGGAATGACCAGACTTTCCAGCACCACCTGTCCGCCGGGGCGCAGACAATCGTGCAGCTGGCTGAGATGCTCCAACGGATCACGTCGGTGGTAAATCACCCCCATGGAGAACACCGTGTCGAACACTGGCAGACGCCCACCCTGCGCTACATCCGGCACGGCTTCCAGCGGCAGAGGCAGCACATGGGCATGCGTGATGCCGCCTAAGCGGCGCAGGGCGGCGAACTGCGCAGTGAACAGCACGGACGGATCGATCCCGATGGCCAAGCGGGCACCCGCACCGCGCATGCGCAACAGGTGATAACCGCTGCCACAGCCCACATCCAGCACCGTGCGCCCCGGCAAAGGGGCAAGGTGCGGCGACACGCGTTGCCATTTCCAGTCCGAGCGCCATTCGGTATCGATGTGCAGGCCGAACACCTCAAATGGCCCCTTGCGCCAAGGCATCAGCCCGCGCAATGCGCCTTCGAGGGTGCCGCGTGTCGTTACATCCACCTCATCGGCGGCGCCGATACGAATGCACTCCGCAGCCAATAGCACCTCACGGGCATTCACCTGCGGAAGCTGTTCAAGTGCAGCGCGAATCCAAGTCAGATTGCCATGGCGCGTTTCATCTTCTGCCTCATCCAGCCGTGCGGACAGCCACGACAGCCAAGGTGACAGCGGCGTACCTTCAAGCTCGGCGTGCAGCGCAGCGCGATCCACCAGCCTCATGTCACCCTCGCCAGCAGGGAAACAAAGCGCGTGTGCTGCATCCACACTTCACAGGCGGCAAAGCCGGCGTCCATCAAGCGCTGACGATGCGTATCCAGCGTTTCGGCAATCAGCACGTTGTCCAGTGCCTGGCGTTTCTGCGCGATCTCCAGCTCGGAGTAGCCTTGGGCGCGCTTGAAGTCGTGGTGCAGTTCGGTGACCACGGCCGCAAGCGGTGCATCGTCCAAGGCAATTTTTTCCGACAAGAGCAGGATACCCCCCGGACGCATGCCCTGGCGGATGCGCGTCAACAACTTGAGGCGCTGCTCCAGTGGGATGAATTGCAGGGTGAAATTGAGCATGACCAGCGAAGCATCGGCGATGGGCACATCCAGCACATCGGCCTCAACCAGCTCGATAGGGGTGCGACTGCAAAAGCCCTCCAGCCAGTCGCGTGCACGTGCCAACATGGCCGGCGAATTATCCACCGCGATCATGCGCACGCCCGGCACCTGCTCCAACCCTTGCTGCACGGCGTGCGCCGCCGCGCCCAGCGAGCAGCCCAGGTCATACACCCGCGATGCCGGCTGCACCACGCGCGCCGCCAACCACGGCAAGGCTTGCAGGATCAGATCATAGCCCGGCACCGAGCGGCGGATCATGTCGGGAAACACCGCCGCTACACGCGCATCAAAACAAAACGGCGCCGCAGGTTGCGGCGTGGCGTACAACGTATCCTGCTCGCTCATGCCACACCCGGCGCGTGGCGCGCCAAATACTTAAGCACCGCCTCGCGTTCACCGCGAAAGACGATGCGCGCCTGCTTGCGCGCGATCTGGTAGTCATACATCGGGTCGTAATACTCGACCAGCAAGCGGCGCACAAACTCGTGCAAGGGCTGCTCATCACCGTCGCTCAAGGCATGCAGCCCACTGCTCAACAGCGCTTTCATCGCTTGATAGCGCTCGCCGCCCAGGCGCTTCTGAATCCGATCCAGACTGGCATGTACATGCGATGCGTAGCGCGCAAACGCCTCATCCGCACAATAAAGACTCTGAAACTCCGCCAGGGCATCGTGCACGTAATCCTTGAACGATTGCGCCACACGCGCCTCCAGAGGTGCTTCGAGCACAATCAGCGGTGCCTGGCTCATCGCAGTGAACAGTGTGTGCGGAATTTCACGGCTGCCCATGGCGCGGCTTTCGTCTTCCAAGACTACGCTCGGCATGGCCTCAAGCTGCAAAAAACGTATAGCCAAGCGGTTTTCGATGTCGATCTGCGTCGGCTGTTCATTGGCATGGCGCCCAAACGACGAGCCGCGGTGATGCGCCAGCGCCTCCAGGTCTACGCTATTTGGCAACGCCTGCAACAAGGCGGTTTTGCCCACACCGGTGCGCCCGCCCATCACCCATAACGGCTTGCGTGTCGCCTCATGTGCCAGCGTGTCGAGCAAAAAACGACGCATGGCCTTGTAGCCGCCTTTGACCCGAGGAACGATGAGGCCGGCCTCCTCGGCCAGCATCTGCTGCGTCAGACGGGAACGCAATCCGCCACGAAAACAATAGAGCACGCCTGCGGGATGCTGCCGCGCCCAAGCTGCCCACGCCGCAATGCGAGCGGCTTTCTGCTCGGCGCTCACCAGTTGATAGCCCAAGGCAATCGCCGCATCTTGACCGTGTTGCTTGTAACGCAAGCCGACTTTATGCCGCTCCTCATCGGTGAGTAGCGGTAGGTTGGTGGCATATGGAAACGCGCCTTCAGCAAATTCGATCGGCGCGCGCACATCCAGCAAGGGGCGCTGCTCGATGAACAGCGCAGCAAGATCGGTGATCAGCGGCAGTTCGACACTCACACCAAGCTCACGTAAGGCGCATCGGGTGCTGCATCCGGCGCACGCGCGACCAATTCACCCAAGGGCGCCAATGCAAGACCTGCGTCACGCGCACGGCGCTGGAACTCGGCCTCGCCTTGCGGCAACACCGCAATCAGCAGGCCACCGGAGGTTTGTGGGTCACACAGGATGAGTTTGTCCAGCTCGGACAGCGCCGCCACCTTGTGTCCATAACTTGCAAAGTTACGCCCCGTGCCACCGGGATAGCAGCCCATCTCTGCATAATCACGCGCCGCGGCAATCACCGGCACGGCGTGAACATTGATGCGTGCATTCACCCCGCTGCCTTGGCACATTTCCAGCAAATGACCAAGCAAACCGAAGCCGGTGACATCGGTCATGGCCACCACCTCCGGCATATCGCTGATCTCGGCACCGAAACGGTTGGGCGTGACCATCCAGTCACGCGCCAGATACGCATCCTCGGCGCGCAGCTTCTTCGCTTTCTGCGCGGTGGTCAAAAGGCCGATGCCGAGCGGTTTGGTCAGATACAGCCTCGCCCCAGGCAGGGCAGTGTCGTTACGTTTGAGGCGCGGTAAATCCACCATGCCGGTCACCGCGAGGCCGAAGATCGGCTCGGGGGCATCGATGCTGTGACCACCGGCCAGGGGAATGCCCACCGCATGGCAGGCAGCACGCCCACCCTCGATGACCTGCTGTCCGACTTCAGCGGGCAGCTTATCCAGCGGCCAGCCAAAAATGGCAATCGCCATCAGCGGGCGCCCCCCCATGGCATAGACATCGGAAATCGCATTGGTGGCGGCGATGCGGCCAAAGTCGAACGGATCATCGACAATCGGCATGAAAAAATCCGTGGTGGAAATGACACCGCGACCATCGCCGATGTCATAGACGGCAGCATCATCGCGCGAGGCATTACCCACCAGCAGGCGAGGATCGTGGAACATCTGCAACTGGCTATGCAGCAGGCCATCCAGCACATTCGGTGCAATTTTGCATCCACAACCGGCGCCGTGGCTGTATTCGGTCAAGCGAATGTCTTGGGTCATCGCGGCATCATCCTGGTAAGCGTTGCTTGAAGCACATCGTGCAAGCGTCCAGCGTTGACCGAAGCAGCCAACGCTTAGTTCGCCTTGCGCGCCATCTCGGGATAGTTCAGGTCGCGCACCTTGCGCGCATCCGCAGCCAGATCGTTCAGCCCAAGGCGGGTGTACGACTCGATCATGATGTTCAATGCTTCGGGCATCACCGGTGCACCGTTGAAGCGCTCCAAGATACCCTGTGCACGATTCGCCGCCGCCAGCCACGCGCCGCGCTTGACGTAATACTGCGCGACATAAAGCTCGTGCTCGGCCATGAGGTTGCGAATCTCTAGCAGGCGCTTTTCGGCGTCTTCAACATAACGGCTTTGCGGATAGCGACGCACCAGCTCGCTGAAGCTGGCATAGGCCAGTTGCAGAGCGCCTTGATCGCGCTTGGACAGATCACGTTCACGTACAAATTCGTCAACTTTGTTATCGCCGCGCTTCAGACTGGCCAAGCCTTTGAGGTATAGGGCGTAATCGACGTTTTCACCGCGCGGATGCAATTGCAGATAGCGATCGAGCGTGGCAATCGCCGATTCCTGCTCACCGTATTTGTAGTAGGCGTAGGCCGCTTCCAGCTTGGCCTGCTCGGAATAACTGCCAAACGGATAGCGCGCCTCCAGGGTCTCGAACTCCTTGATCGCCCCCTCATAGTCACCAATTTTCAGCGCCCGACTGGCCTTGGCATAAATATCCTCCGCCGGCATATTCGCGGCCGCCTTGGCCGCAGCATCCTCGTCTTTGCCTTGAAACCAGGAACAGCCCGAGCTCAAGGTGAGCAGCAACAGCAGGGGCGGCAGGAGAAGCGAGCGGCGAAGCGTGCAAAGTTTCATGAAGGCGTGGGCGCTGATAAAAAATCAACTGGGAGTATAACCGCGCTTGAGCGTTTTCAGCAGCACCGCATCAAACATCCGCGTGCAACCAATCACGCGGCTTGAGGTAATGCTCGTACAAGCGCGCTTCCTCACTGCCGGGTTCCGGCTGCCAGCTGTAACGCCACTTCACCAGCGGCGGCAGCGACATGAGGATGGACTCGGTACGCCCGCCGGATTGCAGGCCAAACAGCGTGCCGCGGTCATACACCAGGTTGAATTCCACATAACGCCCACGGCGGTAAAGCTGGAAATCGCGTTCGCGCTCGCCAAAGGGCGTGTCTTTGCGCCGCGCGACAATCGGCAGATAAGCCGGCAGGTAATGGTCGCCGACGCTCTGCATGAAGGCAAAGCAGGTCTCGAAGCCGCCGGCATTCAGGTCATCGAAGAACAGACCGCCGATGCCGCGGGGTTCATTACGGTGCTTGAGGAAGAAGTATTCATCACACCATGTCTTGTAACGTGCGTAGGTGTCCTCGCCCCAAGGTGCACAGGCGGCATGCGCCGTGTGATGCCAGTGCACGCAGTCTTCATCAAAGCCGTAGTACGGGGTGAGGTCAAACCCGCCACCAAACCACCACACGGGTTCTTCGCCCTCTTTTTCGGCAATGAAAAAACGCACATTGGCGTGCGATGTGGGCACATATGGATTGCGCGGATGAATCACCAGCGACACCCCCAGTGCCTCGAAGGCGCGCCCAGCAAGCTCTGGGCGATGCGCGGTGGCCGAGGGCGGCAGGCTGGCACCTTTGACATGCGAGAAATTAATCCCCGCCTGCTCGAATACCGCGCCATCGCTGAGCACGCGCGTGCGGCCATCGCCGCTGAGGTGTCCGCCGTCGGGACGCACCCAGTCATCGTGCAAAAAACGCGCCTGACCATCCGCCTGCTCGATGGCATCACAGATGCGTTGCTGCAATTCCAGCAGGTACGCACGTACACGTTGGGTCATGGTCATGTTGCTGCTCCAAGATTGTTTTTCAGCGCAGCGGTCAATTCCTCAAGGCCGGGAATATGCACGTCACGCTGCGGAAAAGGAATGGCAATGCCGTTTTCGCGCAAGATGCGCTCCACGGCATAGTTGAGTTCGCTGGTCACGCTTTGCTTGATATCCGCATCATCCACAAAGGCACGCAGGCGGAAGTTGAGCGCGCTATCACCAAAGCCCATGAACCAAACCATCGGCGCGGGGTCAGTTTGCAGCCGTGGCACCTCGGCGGCTGCGGCCAGCAGGAGTTTTTCCACCTGCCGCGTGTCGGCGCCATAAGCCACGCCCACATCCACCAGAATGCGTGTGCTGCTATCCGACAACGTCCAGTTGGTCACCGCCTGGGTAATGAGCTGCTTGTTGGGCAGGATGATTTCCTTGCGGTCAAAATCTTCCAGCACGGTGGCGCGCATGTGGATGCGGCGAATGGTGCCGGTCTGATTGCCAATGGTGATCAGATCGCCCACACGCACCGGGCGTTCGAGCAGGATGATGATGCCGGAAATGAAGTTGGCAAAAATCTCCTGCAAACCAAAACCCAATCCCACACCCAGCGCCGCCACCAGCCATTGCAGCTGTGACCACTGCACGCCCAGCCCGCCAAGCAAGATGACAATCCCCGCGCTGATGATGATGTAGCGCAGGATGCTGGTGATGGCATAGCGCGTTCCCGGGCTGTGATGCGTCCATTGTTCGAGCACAATCTCCATCACTCCGGGCAGGTTGCGCCCCGCCACCCACAGCGCCAACAGTATCAGCGCCGTAAACAGCACATCGCCCAGGCTGACTGCGCTCTGGATCACGCTGCCGCCCACATTTTCGTTGACGTTCCACAGATTGATCTGATCAAGCAGGCTGAAGGCAGGCAGCACCGGCGCCCAGACAAAATACATCGCCACAAGAAATACCAGCAGCAGGCTGAAATCGAGCAATTTGCGGCTCTGCATGGCGATGGCGTCCATGTTCATGGGCTCGTGAAGACCCTGCTCACCCTCGGCATCCATCACCTGCACCACCTCACGCGCCTGCCGCTGTTGGGCAATGCGCTGGTAGGCACGTTGCAGCCCCATGCTGGCAAAGCCGTTGAACAACACCAGGGCCAGCATGACCCACAGAACATTGCTGAACGTATGCGTCAGTACACCTGCGCTGTAGGTGTAACCAAATGCCGCAAGCAACGCCAGGGACAGTGGAATCGCCAAGGCAGCGAGAAACAACACCATGGCATGCCGACTGAGCCAATGTGCAGGATGAATGGCGCGCCAGGTGCGGATGAACACGCCAGAAGGTCGCAACAGACGCCACAGCACATAGCTCAACAGCAGCAGGAAGAGGATGAGGAAGGTTTGTCCACCGCCACTCTCGCCGCGTTGCAAACTGCTGAGATCAAGGTGGGTGGCAGCCAGCAACTCCAGCGGTAAACCGATATAAAGCAAGGTACGGAAAACTTGGCGCAGCGTACTGAGGATTTTCGCATTCCAGGCAAACATGCGCTCGACCAACCCCGCTGGGCGCAAAATCACCAACAGCAAGGTCATGTTGAGCATCACTGGCACCAACTGCAACAGATTGCTCGCCAAAACCCGCTGCGCCGGCAAATCAGCGTTGTGCAATAAAAACCCCACGCCAGCGAAAAATAACGGCGCCGGCAAGGCAAGGAGCAGGACGAGCAGCAGGCTATGTGCCGCGCCGAGCGCAAGTGATGATGCGCCGGGGTCGCGTGCCTGTTCGATCATCTGCTGCAACCGACGATGAAACCGCTTGCGCCATAGCAACAGCAAAAGCACGGCCAGCGCGAACAACACACTCGGCATGAGGTGGCTGCGTACGCCATCGAGCAATGCAGCTGCCATGCCCTGCAGATCGAGCATACTCAGGGTCATGCCCATGCCGTTCAGATGAACGGGCAAGCTGTGCTGCCATACCGGCTGCTCATTGGGTAACCACAGCAGGTTGCGCGCAATGAACAGCCGGTATTGCGCCACAACACGCTGTTGCTCCTGCACGGCAAATTCCATGCCTGCAATCGCCTGCAGCGTCGGCGACTTGATGGCCTCCAGACGAGAAAAAATGGTTTGTCGTGCAGCGATCAGCTGTTCGACATCACTACGCAAGCGTTCTGCCTCCTGCGCATGGCTCGACTTCAACTCGGCCAGAAAGGTCGCTGGATCATGCGCCTGCTGCCTTTCCTGCACGATGTGCAGCTCAACGGTTTGCAGCATCTCCAGCAGGTCGCGATTTTCACTACGCTGGTTTTGCAGCGTGTCCGGCACCGGTAGGGTGGCACGCTTTTCGAGGAGCAGCCGCCCCATCAGTGGGCCAAAGCCAAACTGGTCGAGCTGACGCTGCAAGGTGTCCATCTCCTCGCGTAATTCAAGCGTGCGCTGATTCAACGCCTCGCGTGTACGCATCAGCTCCGCCAATGCCTCGGTCAGTTTGAGCAGAGTTTGCGCCAGCCGCTCATTGCCTTGCGCGTACTGCTGCAAAGGCGGGTAGGCATCGAAACGCCCGGCAGGTGGTGCATCCTGTAACGCCGAGCGCGCATCTTGCAGACGCAAGGCATCGAGTTGGCGATCGATCGCCTGCAGGCGGGCACGTGCATCGCTCGCCTGTTTTTCTGCCAGTTGCAAGCGCGCACGGGCAAGCTGAATCGCCAGTGGGCGACTATTGATCTCCAGTGCCGCCGCCTCGTTTTCTGCGTTAATCGCCTGCGCCAGCGCTTCGGCTTGTGCCAATTGCTCTGCGCTCGCCGTGGCGGGTGGTTTGGGCGGCATCACCGCTGGCTCAAATGGTTTTTGAGTTTCCAGCGCGTTCAGGCTTGCGGTTTGCTTTTGCACCGCGTCGCTTGCTTCCTGCTCTTGCAACACCATCGATTGACGCAATGACTCCAGCGCGGGGAGATCAAGCGCATCCAGTGCGACCTGGGGCGTCGGCGCATCAGCTTGCTTTTGCAGGCTGGCCAGTTCAGCCGCACCGCTCTGCAAAAGTTGTTTGGCCGTCTGGATACGCTGCTTCGCCGCCTGCAATCGGCTAGCCGTGGGATCCGTCTGCACTGCAGCGGGCGCCGGTGCCGCCACATTGGGTGTGACACTCGGGGTGAGTCCTGGCACGGCGAGCGCAGCCGAACTTGCGCCCAGCGCAAAGATCAACCCGAATAACATCTGGCCAACCTTGCGCTTCAAGGGTAATGCGTCAATTCGACCCAGCATGCACGCCACCTCAAGCACGCAATGTGCGTTGGCTGATGAGATCAATGATGCGGCTGGGGCGCGCCGCACGGTTGACCTCGCCGGCAAGAATGAATACCGGCGCACGCGCCCCCAAGCGGCGCCGCACCTCCAGCGCGCTGCGCGCCGGAGGCTGCGCCGCACGATTGGCGCTGGTGGAGACCAGTGCCTCACCACTGGCCTGACAGAGCGCCCGCGCCACGGGGTGAGCAGGCACGCGCACCGCCAAGGTCGTGTGCATGCCGCGCAGGAGCGGCGAAACCTCCTCACGCACCGGCCAGACCCAGGTAACGGCTCCCGGCCAGCTGGCCTGGGCACGCGCTTCCAATTCTGCGGCAACAGGACGCAAATACGGGCGCAGACGCGCAACATCATCGCCAATCAGGATCAAACCCTTGCGCCAGTCACGTCGCTTGATCTGCAACAGCAGGCGCAAGGCAGGCTCTTGACGCGGGTGGCAGCCGAGGCCGAACACCGCCTCGGTGGGGTAGGCGATCACCCCGCCTTGGCGCAGCCAGCGCACGGCGCAACGCAGGCGCCAGGCGGTGAGTCCGGCGACAGGGCATGCAGCGCGGGACGGGGTGTCAGACATCCGCTCAAGTTTCCGTCTTTTTGCGCCGTGTCGCCGGTTTGCTTACCGCATCCGCCTTGCTGGACGCTTTGGCGCGAGTGGCGCGCGGTTTGGCCTCGGTGGATGCATCGCTGCCGGTCGCCGCTTTTTTCTTGCTGCTGGACTTCGGCGCAGCCTTACTCGCAGTTGCTGCACTTTTTTTCGTCGCCGGTGCCTTGGCTTTGGCCAAAAGCTCGATGCAATCGAGTTCACTCAGGTTTTTCGGGTCTTGATCCTTGGGAATGCGCGCGTTTTTCTCGCCATCCGTGACATACGGCCCATAGCGACCGTTGAGCACTTGAATACCCGAGGCAAAGACCTGAATCACGCGGTTGGCCTCAGCGAGCAATTTGGCCTGAATTAACTCCTGCGCACGCTCCAAGGTCACGGTGTAGGGATCATCGGTTTTGGCCAATGAAACATAACTCTTGCCGTATTTCACATAGGGGCCAAAACGACCGATGCTCACCTGCACCGCTTCGCCGCTGGGCAAGGTGCCAAGATCGCGCGGCAGGGTAAACAAGGCCAGCGCTTCATCCAGGGTGATGGTGGCAATGCTCTGCCCCGGGCGCAGCGAGGCAAAACGCGGTTTGTCCTCATCCTCCTTGGCGCCAATCTGCGCAAAGGGGCCAAAACGCCCCAGGCGCACGGACACGGGCTTGCCTGTGGCAGGATCCAACCCCAGCTCACGCGCCTGCGCCACGTCTTGACGGCTGACGTTTTCTGCCACATCGGCCACCCGCCCCTTGAACGGTTCCCAAAAAGCACGCAATGCTGGAATCCAGTCCTCCTCGCCGCGGGAGATCGCATCGAGCTGATCTTCCAGCGCGGCAGTGAAGCCTAGATCGACATACTGGGTGAAGTGATCGGCCAGAAAGTGGCTAACGATGCGCCCGGTATCGGTCGGTCGGAAGCGCCGCTGATCGAGCACGACGTATTCACGATCTTGTAGTGTGGAGATGATGCTGGCGTAGGTCGAGGGACGACCGATGCCGTACTCCTCCAGAGTCTTCACCAGACTGGCTTCGGAATAGCGCGGCGGCGGCTCGGTGAAATGCTGCTCGGCAGCGATGTCGGCCAGCGGAATGACCTCGCCCTGCTCCAAAGGAGGCAGGCGACGTTCGTCGTCGTCACCATTGGGCTCATCCAGATCCTCGCGATACACCCGCATGAAGCCAGGATCGCGCACGGTGGAGCCGGTGGCGCGAAACACGCCTACATCCCCCGCCGCCAGATCGACACTGACCGTATCCAGCGTGGCATGAATCATCTGGCAGGCCACGCTGCGCTTCCAAATCATTTCATAGAGGCGGAATTGCTCGTTGGTCAAAAAGGCGCGCACACTCTCTGGGGTGTTGGCCACCACGGTTGGGCGAATAGCCTCATGCGCTTCCTGCGCATTTTTTGACTTGGTTTTGTAGCGGATCGGCGCGTCCGGCAGGTGATCATCACCAAAGCGCTCAGCAATCAACTTGCGCAGATCGCGCAGCGCATCGTCGGAGAGGTTCACTGAGTCGGTGCGCATGTAAGTGATCAAACCCACGCTGCCTTGCTCGCCCAGCGCGATGCCCTCGTAAAGCTGCTGCGCGGTGGTCATGGCGCGTTTGGCAGAAAAACCGAGCTTGCGCACCGCCTCCTGTTGCAGGGTGGAGGTGGTAAACGGCGGCGAGGGGTAACGCTTGCGCTGCTTGCGTTCCACCTGCTTGACGAGCAATTGACCTTGCGCGGCTTTGAGCAGCTTGCTGCGCGCGCGTTCTGCCGCGGTTTGGTCGGTGATGGAGAATTGCTCGACCTTGTCGCCCTCAAGCTGGGTGAGCTTGGCAGCAAAGGCTACACCGCCGTGGGCAAGACGCGCATCCAGCGTCCAATATTCACGCGCCACGAAGGCTTCGATCTCTTCCTCGCGCTCGACGATCAGGCGCAGCGCGGGGCTTTGTACCCGTCCAGCCGAAAGACCGGGTTGGACTTTGCGCCACAACAATGGCGAGAGATTGAAGCCGACCAGGTAGTCGAGGGCACGACGCGCCTGCTGGGCGTTGACCAGATCCATGGACACATCACGCGGCGCAGCGATCGCCTCACGCACGGCGCGCTGGGTGATTTCGTTGAACGTCACCCGATGGAGGGGCTTGCTCGCCAGGCGTGGGTCCTCACGCAAAATCTCAGCCAAATGCCAAGCAATCGCTTCGCCTTCACGATCCGGGTCAGGCGCGAGATAGATGTCATCCGCTTTGAGCAGTAGTTTTTTGATGGCTTCGACATGCTTGGCATTGCGCTCGATGACTTCGTAGCGCATGGCAAAATCATGCACCGGATCGACCGCCCCCTCCTTGGGTACCAGATCACGCACATGACCGTAGGAGGCCACGACATCAAAGTCCGCGCCGAGGTATTTTTTGATCGTTTTGGCCTTGGCAGGCGATTCGACCACCACCAGATGCTTGCTCAACTTGGATTCCTCGATGTTCGCGCTTAGTGCATCTGACCGGTGAGGTTGTCGTAAATCAGCTCTTCCATCCAGGCATACGCCTCTTCTTCGCCGGGCTGGCTGAACAGCACCAGCAACACCAGCCACTTCAGGCGTTCGACATCCAGTTCTTCTTCCGGCAAGGCGAGCACGCGCTCGATCACCAGCTCACGATTCTGCGGGCTGAGAATGCCGACATTTTCCAGAAACAGCAGAAACCCACGGCAGTCGGCATCCAGACGTGCCAGCTCTTCGCCGACATAGATGCGCATGCCGGGCGCTCGGCTGGTCTGCGCCGGCAGTGCATCGTACTGCGGTACGGCGGCGACAAATTCATTGCGCATGGCGGGCAAAGCCGGCGTGGGGGGATTTTGCGTGCGGCGCTGCCAAAGGGTATCCATCCAGCCAAACGCCTTGCGAATCTCGGCCGTGGTAAACCCGGCTTCGACCAGACGGGTTTCCAGGGTTTCACGATCCGAATCCAGTGGCTGACCCGGGTTATCCGCCATGTAGTACTCAAACAGGTACAAGAGGACATCAAGGACGTTTTCTTTCATGCAGCGGTCAATCATTGGGTGAGGCGGAGGACGAAGCAACGGCGAGGCGAACGTACTGCCCGCCGGAGAGCGGGCTGACATCACCGTGCAGTTGCCGTATCAGGAGGATGGAGGAAACCTCCGCCGCGGTCAATCCGCAACGCTCGACCAGCACATCGATACTCACCGGGTCATAACCCATCGCCTCCAGCACGCGGGCGTGCTCGCTGGATAACGCTTCAAGTGGCGCAGCGCTCCCATTTTTTTGCACCACCTCCACCGTGGCGGGCACCTGCACCTCGAAGGATGTCAGATGTATCGCGAGCTCCTCGAGGATGTCTGCGCTGGATTCAACCAGCTTGGCACCCTCGCGTATCAAGCGGTGACAGCCACGCGCCATGGGGTTATGGATCGAGCCTGGCAGGGCGAACACCTCGCGCCCCAACTCCCCTGCAAGCCGCGCGGTAATCAGTGAGCCACTTTGCAGCGCGGCCTCGACCACCAGCGTCCCCAAACCCAATGCGGCGATGATGCGGTTACGGCGTGGGAAGTTGGCCGACTGCGCCGGCGCGCCCAGCGCAAACTCACTGAGCATCAACCCACCCTGCTCAACAATGGCGTGCGCCAAGGCGCGATTTTGCCGCGGATACACCCGATCCAGCCCGGTGCCCACCACGGCCAAGGTATAACCTTCGGCATCCAGTGCGCCCTGGTGCGCCTCGGCATCGATGCCTTGCGCCAGTCCGCTGATGATGCATAAACCTCTTCGCGCCAGATCCCGCGCAAAGCTGCGTGCATTCTGCGCCCCGCCGGGCGTGGGGTTGCGGCTGCCCACCATGGCCAACCCGGGATGATGCAACAGATCCAGATTGCCCATGGCAAACAGCAGCAGGGGCGGATCGCTCAGTTCGCGCAGGCGCGACGGATAACGCCCATCATCCAGCGGGATGCAGGCATGCCCCGCGCACTGCAACCAATTCAAGGTCTGGTCAATGCGCGCCGCATCCGGCGCGCGCAGAGCGGCCATGGTTGCTGCGCCCAGTCCAGCCTCCCGCCATAGACCTTCCTTGGCATGAAGAATGCCCTCAGCATCAGGCAGCGCCGTCCACAAACGCAAAAAACGCCGGGAACCCAGTCCCGGCGCATGCAGCAGCGTCAACCAGGCGCGCAAGGATTGCACGCAGACGCCCCCGACTCAGTCCTTGGTCTGATCTCGGCTCGGCTCACTGGCCAAGGCAGCAGCCTTGCGTTCCAGCCAGCAACGATCAGCCGTGGCTGCCATGCAGTCGCCGATGCGCACCGGACGGGTGTTTTGTGTCACCAGCACATAGCTCACCCGCTCATAGGTCAGGAACACCACAGCATCACCAATCGGCTTGGGTGGCAGGGCAAAGGTTTCGCTGCGCGACCAATCCACCACCGGCGGCTTACCCTCGTTGGGCGGGAAGGGTGAGGATGCCTGCACCGCACGCCAGTCGATGACTGGCGTGGTATCCACGCTGGTATCTTTGCTCGGCGTGAAGATGCGCAACACCTGCCCAGGTGCCATACCCTCGCGCTTGCCGACGTTGATCGCGACGATTTGCCACTGCACCGCGCTGGTAAGCTTCTCTGGCAGGGAAATGACTTCCGCGCCCAGATCGGCACGCACTGGAGACAATTCAAGGTTGCTCGTCACCACCGGCGGCAGAGCAGCCAGCCGATCATTGGGACGAACCTCCTTGTTCGCTTTGAGCAGGCTGAGGGTGGCCGGATCATCGTTGATCAATACTTTGGCAAGCCCCAAACCTTCGACCTCATAGCCCAGCGCTTCACCATTGATGGGGTCGAACAGCGTTTTGTGCGGGCGCACCACGGCCAATAGCTCGTCTTTTTGCAGATTGCCCGTGGCGTAAACCTTGTCCCCAGCACCCATGACCAAGCGATCCGAGACCGAGGCAAGCAGGCGCGGCGAATCATTGAGCACCGGCACCTCGATGATCTGCGGGTAGGCGAGGAAGCCTTTGAGCATGTCGTACGGCAGCGTCGGAATCGCCTTATCCAACGGCGAAATACGCACCTGCGGACTCAGGCGCTTGGTCAGACGCTTCTGGCCGTTGATGGTTATGATTTCAAGCTGATCACCCGGGAAAATCAGATTGGGATTGCGCACCTGCGGATTGGCATGCCAGATCTTACGCCAGTCTGCGGGATTGTTGAGGAATTTTTGTGCCAAGCCCCACAGCGTGTCGCCCTTCTGCACGGTGTAAATCAGCGGTGCCTGTTCGCGGAAGGCGGGCTCGGCGGCAACCGGCTTGGGCGCTGGCACCGGCTTGGCTTCCGGCGTGACTACGTCTTTGCTCACAGGCTCGGTCGTTTCGTTGGGCGTGCTGGCGCAGGCCGAAAGCATCAGGGGCAGCAGCAGAAGGCTCCAGTGCAGGGGCTTGAACTTGGCGTTGGTGAGGCGATTCATCGAGTCACTCGTCTGGCAAAAAAAGGGGAGGTGCATAGTGATTCCATGGTCAACAGAAATGACTTTGTCGATTCATAGCACATTGAAGCCATTTTTGTGTCCTTGGAAGAGGATGCAAACCACGCGGCAAGTTCACTTTAATACATCCTCATGCATTTGGGGGACAATGCGTTGACATTGAAACAACGCGCGTTTACTGCGCACAATGCGCCATGATCGATTCATCACGGATTTTGAGCCTCGTATGCCCTGTTTGCCCATTCTCCTTTACCCCCACCCCAATCTGCGCAAGGTCGCCCAGCGTATCGAAACCTTCGATGAAGATTTACACCAGTTGGCGCAAGACATGTTCGAAACCATGTACACTGCCCCCGGCATTGGGCTTGCTGCCACGCAGGTGGATGTGCACCGCCACATCGCGGTGGTGGATGTCTCCGAGGAAAAAAATCAACCCCTGGTACTGATCAATACCGAAATCCTCGCCACCGAGGGGTTGGAGGACATGGAGGAGGGCTGCCTGTCCATTCCGGGCATTCATGAAAAGGTGACGCGCAAGGAGAAGGTGCATGTGCGCTACCAGGATCTGGACGGCAACACCCACGAACTGCATGCCGAAGGCCTGCTCGCCGTGTGCATTCAGCATGAACTGGATCATTTGCATGGGCGGTTGTTCATCGATCATCTCTCCCCCCTCAAGCGTGAACGTGCGCTGAAAAAATACGAAAAATTGCAAAAACGGGGGCAGAACGCATGAGCGGGCAACGCATCGTTTACGCCGGAACGCCCGAGTTTGCCGTACCGGCGCTGCGCGCCTTGATCGCGGCGGGTTGCGACATCGTCGGTGTGTACACTCAGCCGGATCGCCCCGCCGGACGCGGGCGCAAACTCACCCCAAGTCCGGTGAAGCAGGCCGCGCTGGAGGCGGGTCTTACCGTGTTTCAACCACAAAGTCTGCGTCATGAAGATGCGCAGGCCGAGCTGTCAAAGCTCGCGCCCGACCTGATGGTGGTGGCGGCTTATGGCCTGCTGCTGCCCAAGGCCGTGCTGGATTTACCCACGCGCGGTTGTGTCAATTTGCACGCCAGCCTGCTGCCGCGTTGGCGCGGCGCGGCGCCCATTCAGCGGGCGATTGAAAGCGGCGATGAGCACACCGGCATCACCCTGATGCAGATGGATATTGGCCTGGATACGGGCAAGATGCTCGCCAAATCCGCCTGCGCAATTACAGTCGATGACACGGCGCAAAGCCTGCACGACCGCCTGGCGACGATGGGCGCGACGCTTTTGCTGCAACACCTCCCCGCCCTGCTGGCCGGCACATTACAGGGTGAAGTCCAAGACGAGACGCAGGTGACCTATGCCAAAAAACTCGACAAAGCCGAGGCTCGTATTGACTGGTCGCAGCCGGCGCATGTGCTCGCGCGACGCATCATGGCGTTCAATCCTTGGCCTGTGGCGGAGACGCGCTGGCAGGGCGAGAGCTTGCGTGTGTGGAAGGCACAGGCGCTGAACACACGCAGCCAAGCTCGCCCTGGCCAGGTCATCGCTGCCAGTCGCGCAGGCATTGATGTCGCCACGGCTCAGGGCGTGCTGCGCATCGAACAATTGCAACGCCCGGGCGGTAAGCCTTTGGCCGCTGCGGACTTCCTCAATGCGCACCCGCTGCTGGGCGAGGTTTTCGACTGATGGCCAAGACGCGGGCGCAAGCAGCGCGTGCCGTTGCCGCGGTGTTGAGCGGACAGTCGCTGAGTGACGCGCTGCCCCCGCTGTTGCAGCCGCTTGCCATGCGTGATCGTGCATTGGCTCAGGAGCTGGCTTATGGCAGCTTGCGTGAGTTTGAGCCCCTGGCTTTTCTCGTCGATGGCCTGCTCAAAACACGCCCAAAGTCGCGTGAAATCTATGCATTGCTGCTGATTGGCCTTTACCAGTTGCTGCATACCCGCGTCCCCGAGCATGCTGCGGTGCATGCCACAGTGGAAGCCGCATCCTTGCTCAAAGCGCCGCGCCTCGGTGGCCTGATCAACGGCGTCTTACGCAGCTTCATGCGCGAGAAGATGGAGCGTCTTGCTGCACTGGAACGTGCTGATATGGCCGTGCAGCAGGCTTTACCCGCATGGCTGTACCAGCGCATCACCCACGACTGGCCCGGCGAACCGGTAGCACAGGCACTACGCCAACACGCACCGATGACGCTGCGTGTCAACGCGGTGCAAAGCTCGCGCGCAAGCTACCTACAACATCTGGCGGAGGCAGATATTGCGGCTGAAATGACGCGGCATGCGGCCTACGGCCTACGCCTGCACCATGCTGTGGCCGTGGAACGACTGCCTGGCTTTGCGCAAGGCGCGGTTTCGGTGCAGGATGAGGCCGCGCAATTGTGCGCGCAATGCGTCACACTGCGCCCGGGCACGCGCGTGCTGGATGCCTGCGCCGCGCCCGGCGGCAAAACCCTGGCGCTGCTGGAGCGCCAGCCGGCGCTTTCCATGCTGGCCATCGACAGCGATGCCAAGCGCTTGCCGCGAGTGGTGGATAACCTGCAACGTGCCGGGCTGCATGCCGTCACACAGGTTGCGGATGCCGCGGCACCGTCGACGTGGTGGGGTGGTGTGCCGTTCGATTTGATTTTGCTGGACGCCCCCTGCTCAGCCACGGGCGTGATTCGTCGGCACCCCGACATCAAGCGGCTGCGCCGTGCGGGGGACATCGCCCAGCTCGCCCGGCAGCAGGATCGTTTGTTACGTGCCCTTTGGCCCCTGCTTGCTCCCGGAGGACAGATGCTCTACATGACCTGCTCCCTGCTGCGCGAGGAAAACGAAGCGCGCATTGCTGCATTTCTCAGTGAGCGCGGCGGTATGGATGCCCGCGAAGTGCCGATGTCCGTACCCTGGGGGCGTGACTGCATGCATGGACGCCAGATCCTTCCCGGTGAAGATGACATGGATGGCTTCTATTACGCCCTGTTGGAAAAGCAGACATGAATCGACCCGGGCGGCGGCGTTTTCTCGTCAACCTGCCTCTGCTGGCATTCGGCCTCGCGCATTCGGCGCGTGCTCAAGAGGGTGAGGTTGCCGTCACCCGGGTGATGACTGAACTGCGCGATGGTGCGCTGTGGTTTGATGCGGATGCACGCATGTCGCTGTACAAGGATCAGCTTGAAGCGCTGAAAAGCGGTGTCGCGCTGGTTTTCGCCTGGGACGTGATCATCGAGCAAGACCGCAGCTGGTGGGGCGCGCGGGAACTCACGCTGGACCAGTGGCGCGCCCGCCTTGAATATCACGCGCTGAGTCAGTTGTACCGCGTCATATGGACGTCGACGATGGGAGAGAGCCTGGACTCGACCACCCATGCCAGCCTGGATGGCGCGGTGGACGCCATCTGTCACCCACGTGGTCTGTGGCTGGCACCGGCAAGCAGCGCGCCCATGCCAGGCGTGTACCGTGGGCGCGCCCGTCTGCGCCTGTCGCATGAAAGCCTGCCCCTACCCATGCGCCCGCGCGCCTTGTTTGCCAGCCATTGGCAGCTTACCAGCGAGTGGTACCTATGGGTGTTTTAATGCCTGACACAGCCGCAGCACGCCCCCATCGTCTGCGCACCCTGTACCGCAAGCGCATCCGCCCGCTCGTACCCTGGGTAAGCGCGCTGGTGGTGGTGGTGCTGATGGGCTCGCTCTACCTTTTGACCGACGCCTTACAAAACTCCACCCGCTATGCCTCGCTGTACATCTGGCTGATTGCCATCAATGTTGCCGGGGTCATGTTCCTGCTGGTGGTGGTCTTGGCCAACATCTGGCGACTATGGCAAGGGGTGCGTGCGCATGTGCCTGGATCAAGGCTGACCATGCGCCTGCTGCGCGCTTATGCCCTGTTGGGGTTGGCGCCCGCGGCCATCGTGTTCTTCTTCTCCATGAATTTCATCCAACGCGGCATCGACAGCTGGTTCGACGTGCGCATTGAACAAGCACTCAACGATGCCTTGGAGCTTTCGCGCGCCTCGCTGGAAGTGCGTATGCGAGAAGCCTTACGCCTGACCACCCGCGCCGCCGAGCAACTGGAGCAAGGTGAGGGGCGTGAGTCCGGCACGCGCCTCAAGCCCATGCCCAGTCTGCAACAAGGCTTGAGCGAACTGGCCGGCAACACCCAGGAAGGCGGGTTGAACCTCAGCGACAACGCCCTGGAGCATGCGCTGCAAAGCACGCTGGAGCAGCGCCTCGCCCCGCCGGAGCGGGCACAGGACGAAACCGATGTGCTGGTGCTTGATCGCCTACGGCGCGAAACCGATGCATTGGAAATGAGCCTGTTCGGCGCCGGCGGCCGCATCATCGCCTCGGCGTCCGATAACTCGCGCGCCCTAGTGCCCGGCCGCCCCAATGAAGCCATCCTAAGCCATGTTCGCCAAGGACGACACTACCTCGCTCTGGAACCCATGGGCGATGCGCGCAGCGCCAGCATCGATGACGCCGACGCACCCAGTGATGCATTGGCGGTGCGCGTGGTCGTGCCGCTGGATCGCTATGCACAGGCGCAGGACCACCGCCTGCTGCAAGCGATTTTTCTGCTGGACGGTCGTCTGGCGTCCTTGGCTGACAGCGTGCAGAGCGCTTTTCATCAATACCGCGAGCTGATTTACCTGCGGCATAGCCTCAAGCAAAATTTCGTCATGGCGCTCGGGCTGGCCTTGCTGCTCTCGGTGCTCACCGCCATCTGGCTGGCGTTTGTCGCGGCCACGCGCCTGTCGGAGCCCATCCGTGATTTGGTGCTTGGCACGCGTGCCGTGGCCGAGGGCGATTACAGTCGGCGCTTGCCGGTCAAGCGCATGGACGACCTTGGCTTGCTGATGCGTTCGTTCAACACCATGACCGCGCGCATTGCGGAAAGCGCCGAAGAAACCCGCCGCCTCAAGGAAGAGGCCGATGCGCAGCGCGATTATCTGGAAACCGTGCTGCAACACCTCTCCTCCGGCGTACTCACCCTGAGCGACGACGGTCGGGTACAACATGCCAACGCAGCCGCAGCAAGCCTGTTGGGTGTACCTCTGGGCGAGCTGCAGCACGAGCACCTGCTCACGCTGTGCGCAAGCGTCGAGCATCTCGCCCCCCTCGGTGAGGCGCTGCACGACTGGCTCAGCCCGGAGGGTAGCCATGAACTGCTGCGTGAGGTACGTCTGGTGAATGAAGGCGAGCGCAGCATCCTCATGCTGCGTGGTGCGCCGCTGGCGCATGAAGTCACGGACAGCGACGACGAAGAAAGCGGCCTGGTACTGGTACTCGACGACATCACTGCCATCATCCAAGGCCAGCGCGATGCGGCGTGGAGCGAGGTGGCACGTCGGCTGGCGCACGAAATCAAGAACCCGCTCACCCCCATCCAGCTTTCCGCCGAGCGCCTGCGGCGCAAACTCGGCCCCTTGCTCAACGAAGCCGATGCCCAGGTTCTGGAGCGCGCCACACACACCATCGTGCAGCAAGTGGAAGCGATGAAACACATGGTCAACGACTTTGCCGAATATGCACGCATGCCATCCGCACGCATGCAGCCCGTCGATCTGTGCAGCCTGACGCACGAGGTGATCGATCTCTACCGCGGCGGCACGGTGCGCATGCGTCTGCATGCCGAGGTGGCGCACGCATGGATCGAAGGCGACCCGCTGCGCTTGCGCCAGCTTTTGCACAATCTGCTGAAAAACGCCAGCGAAGCCATGCAGGAAGCCTCACCTGCCGTGACGCATCCGCGCATCGATCTGTGTTTGCGCTTGCATGAAGACGCCCATCAAATCGAGCTAGTCATTCATGACAACGGCCCCGGGTTTCCCAACGAGCTACTGGCGCAAATCTTCGAGCCCTACGTCACCACGCGCAGCAAGGGCACCGGATTGGGCCTCGCCATCGTGAAAAAAATCATCGAAGAGCACGCCGGCAAGATCAAAGTGGGCAACGCCCCCGAGGGCGGGGCGCGCGTTCAACTCTACTTCCCTGCACGCGCCGGCTTGGAGCACGCGGCGAGGGTGGATAAACTGGGCGGAGCATAAGCCAATGCCGCGCACTGCATCGATCAATACAACGGAAAGACTATGCCCAATGCACACATTCTGATCGTCGATGACGAGCCCGATATTCGCGCTGCGGTCAGCGACATTCTTGAAGATGAAGGCTACAGCATCGCCGTGGCAGAGGATGCGGCGGTGGCACAGAAGCAGTTGCAAGCGCGACGCGCCGATCTGATCCTGCTGGATGTGTGGATGCCCAATATGGACGGTTTGGCGCTGTTGCGGCATTGGCACGCACTGGCCGCAGGCTTGCCCGCACCGGTGGTGATGATGTCCGGTCACGGCACGCTGGAAACCGCCGTCGAGGCGATTCGCCTGGGGGCTTATGATTTCATCGAAAAGCCGCTTTCTCTCGATAAGCTGCTGCTCACTGTGGAAAACGCCCTGCAAACGCAGCGTTTGCTGCAGGAGAACTCACGTTTACGCCGTGAGCAGGCGCATCCCTCCGACCCGGTCGGCGACAGTGCGCTGATGCAGGCGCTCAAGACGCAAGCGCGCAAACTGGCCGAACATGATGACTGGCTGCTGCTGCGTGGCGAACCCGGCTCAGGACGTCAGACCTTTGCCCGCTACATCCATCATCACAGCACGCGGCGGCATCAGCCATTCGTCGTGCTCAATGCGCAAGCTGCACAGCGACCGTTGCAAAGCACCTCGCTGCTTGGTAGCGAAGAAATCGTGCCGCCCAAGGACGGTATCCCGCCAAGCGAGGGCGTCGAGCGTCGTCGCGTGCGCTATGGTCTTTTAGAGCAGGCGCACGGCGGCACGCTGTTCATCGCCGAGGTGGCCGATCTGAACAAAAACGAGCAGACGCAACTGCTGCACGTGCTGCAAGAGGGTCGATTCACCCGCCCCGGCGGTGTCGATCCAGTACACGTCGATGTGCGTGTCATCGCCGCCAGCGCGCTGGATCTGCGTGAGGAAGTGGCAGCGGGTCGTTTCCGCGACGACCTGTTCCAGAAACTCAGCGCACAGGGCTTGGTGGTGCCGCCGCTGTGCGCGCACAGCGAGGATGTACCGCTGCTGCTCAACCACTACCTCCGTCGTGCGCATGAGCATGAGGGTGCGCCGCTGTGCACACTTGAGGCGGATGCATTGGCGCAGCTCTGTGCCTATGCATGGCCCGGTCATGTCGGCGAGCTGAAAAACGTGGTGCAGCGCCTTTTGATGCTGGCGCAAGGCGGCAGCATCGGCGTGGCCGAGGTGCAGCGCGTGCTTGGCGGACGTGAAAGCCGCGATATGCGTGTCAGTGAACGCGACGGCTGGTTGACGCTTGAGGTCGATATTAGTCTGCCCTTGCGCGAGGCGCGTGATGACTTCGAACGCGCCTATCTGGAGGCGCAACTGCGCCACAGCCGTGGCAGCATGACCGAGCTGGCACGGCGTACAGGCATGGAACGCACCAACCTCTACCGCAAGCTGAAGATGCTTGGGGTGAAGGATGGTGGCTCACGTGACGACACGCACGAGCTGCTCGACTAAGCCATGAAAATCGTCATCCTCGGTGCCGGACAGGTCGGTTCGACCCTCGCCAGCCTGCTTGCCAGTGAGCCCGGG